>JAGGXR010000019.1 GCA_021162935.1 Deltaproteobacteria bacterium | reverse complement strand
GGGCTGGGTGGCGGCGGGGTACAGGGTGGCTGTTCCTGCCGCTCGGATGGTGGTGGTGGGTCGTCGGATCAGGACGGTCGGTCGCGGTTGTGGCTGCTGGCCTCGCTGTTGGCGGGGCTGTGGTTCTTCCGCCGGAAGGTGGGCTGAGGTTCATCAAGGTATCGGAAGACGGGGTGAGGCCCTGCTTTTCCGTTTGTCGTTGCGTTGTCCACAGGTGAGCCGTTGAGGGGGGGCTACCAGTTGAGAGTGACGAGCCGTTGAGGGTGGTGGTGTGGCTGGCCTTGAGGGGGGGGCTACCAGTTGAGAGTGGTGGTGTGGCCGGCCTTGAGGGTGACGTGTTTTGTTTTGGTTTCCTTGCTCGTCTTGTCCAGGAGGACGATCGTCCTGGTTCCGGCGCGCAGGCCGGCCCGCCGTACGAGGCGGCCGTCGATGCGGATGCGGAACGAGGCTCTCGGCGGAACTTCGGCAATGGCGAAGGCGATGCGTCGGTTGACGAGTTTGTCCTGCTTGATCTGGACGGTGAACGTATCGTTGATGTAGGGGCCACGGGAACGGAGCACGATGACGTGTCGGCCCACGGACAGGGGGAGCTTTTTGATGGGCAGCTTGTCGACGGTTTTGCCGTCGATACGGACCTGACACCTGGGTGTGGTAGACAGGGTGAGGTAGCCAGCCCGGACCAGGGGAGCCCGAATGGTGGTCTGGGTCTGTGGCTGCAGGCTCATGGTTTTGCTCCAGGGGACGTAGCCGTCGATCCGGAGTTCGATGGTGATCGTGCGGCCTGACGGAATGGCCAGGTCTTCGATCGGGGTCTTGCCCCGTTGCATGACGCCGTTGACGAAGATTCGGGCGCCGGGCGGTTGCGACAGGATGCGGACGTTGGCCCAGTCGGTCGATGGCTTCAGCTTGAAGAGAGGGACCTCGTTGCTTTTACCTGGCGCCGGAGTGGTGACGGTTCTGGTCACGTCCTCATAGTCGTCCATGTGGATGGTGACGACGACCTTGCTGTTCGGGGTCAGGTCCAGGGCGGCTGGAGTGAGCTTTCCAGTGTCCTTGCCGGCCAGCAAGACGCGAGCGCCGGACGGCTTCGACCGCACCAGGATGCGAGCCTTAAGGGGTTCGAGTAGGAATCGCTGGATCGTGGATTTGCTGTGGGAAACCCGGATCATGACTTCTTCGGCTTTGTAGCCTTTGAGTTCGGCGCGGATGACGTGCGGTCGGTCCACTCGCAGGTCCGACAGGCGCAGACCTGCCTCAGTGGTGGTGCCGCGCACGGTGCCGTCGATGCTGATTTCAGCGCCGGCAGGCTGCGAGGTCACGGTCAACACGCCAGTGGTCGGCTTCTTGAACTGGGTCCACACCAGAGCGCCTGCGGCGACCAACAGGAGAATGACGGCTCCAGCCAGGGCCACCTTGAGGGTGGTGGGCAGGGGTGGGGCGGCGCGGCTCGCGGCAGCCGATCGGCCTCGAATCGATTTGGTCTGGCCCGATCTGCCCAGTCGGCCCATTGCATCGATTTTTTCGGTGAACACACCAAAGTTGTGGAGCACGACCTTGGGTGACTTCAGGTCGAAGGTGGCCACTGCTTCGGTGGCCACACCTGCATGCAGGTTGACGAAGTACTGGCTCACCGAGTTCGTGACCAGGTACAGGCCAAGACCTGCCCCGCCTTCTTTGCGGTCGATTTGCTCCTCGGCGTGGAGGCATTTGTCCAGGTACTGGAGGATGACGCCCTTTTCCAGGGTGCCATAGTGGTCTCGGACGGAGACAGCGAAGCGTTCGCCGTCGCAGGCGTACTGGAGGATGGCCTTCTGTTCGAGTTTGATGGAGATGCGGTCCCTGGTGGACACCTCGGCGAACACGGAGTCTCCGGCGTCGTCCACCGGCGCATCGTACAGGGCGTTCATCAGCAGTTCGTCCACCACACGTTCGATGTTGTCGAGGTACTTGCGGCGGACGCCCATGGCCGAAGCGAATTCGCTGATCGTCGCAATGGCCACGGATTTTTCCTGGTAGTCTCCCACGAGCATGGAGTAGACCCGTACACCCCATGGAATGAACTTTTCCATTCCGAAGATGTCACCGTGCAGGTGGCGTGCCGCGATGCCGGCCAGAGTGGCTGCGTCGAGCGCCTCTTCAGCCACGACGTTGTGGCAGCGGTCCTGGGTCATGAGTTCGACGGTTAGTTCCAGGTTCGGCTTTGGGATGACGGCCACGGCTGCAGTCGAGCCGGTGAGACTCGCCAGGATTTTTTTGAAATCGACGAGATCCTTGAACGCATCCTGTTGGAAGTGGTAGATCACCAGATGTGGCTGCCATTTCGCGGAGAGGTATTCGGCCGTCGAATTGGCCATGTCCACCGATGCACCGGCGGCCATCAGACCTGGAAGGGCCTGTCGTTGAAAGGATCGACTCGGGGAAATGACTGCGATTCGCTTGGTCAACATGAAGCACCAGGACCCCTTTTGTGAGTTATCTCGCTCAGTTTAGTTGCTTTGATGCGGGTTGTCAAAAACAGGCGAAGAAGACCTGGACATGTGTTCAGGTGCTGTTTTCCCGGAATTTGGCGCGATGGGATCGGTGCCTCGTTCCCGTCCGGCGGGTGGTCGGTCGGGCCAGATGTGCGCGAGTGGGTGGGAGTCGGGAGACAGGCAGCCAGAGACTGCGGACCTTGGACGAGCGAGAGATGTGCGAGTGGGTGGGCGGCTGAAAAATGGTTGGTGAGCAGGTGAGAGAGTGTGTGGGCTGAAAAATGGTTGGTGAGCAGGTGAGAGAGAGCAATATGGTGTGTGCAGTCGGTCGGGATCGTGACCGGCGTTCGGGCCTGTTTGAATGACGAATGGGAGATTCATTTGATGGTGCTGTGGCTGTTGGTTCTGGCGGTGATTCCTTCCATTGCGCTCGTGGTTCTTTTCTACCTCCTGGATCGCTACGAACCGGAACCGAGAGCCAGGGTGCTCAGGGCCTTTTTGTACGGTACGTTGCTGGTGGTGCCCGCGCTGTTCGTGGAGCGTTGGGCCCGTGGCGTGGCTGGTTGGGAGTTTTTGCTTCTGGGGGGGCTGAGAGCGGACTTGGTGTCTTCGTTTCTGACGGCTGGTCTGCCTGAAGAAGGGGTGAAGTTCTTATTGATGATGGCCGTGGTGGTTCCCTGGACCGAGTTCGACGAGCCCTTCGACGGGATCGTGTACGGCTCGGCCCTGGCCCTTGGATTCGCCTGCGTGGAAAATGTGGTCTATGTGCTTCGCACGCACATGATGGGCGGCAATGCGCTGCACGTGGCCCTGCTTCGCGGCATCCTGTCCGTGCCTGCTCATGCTCTTTACGGTGCTTCGATGGGCGCTCTGCTCGGCAAGATGAAGTTCGAGTCGGCGCGTTGGGCCAAGTGGCTTTTTGCACTGGCCGCTGTCCTGGTGCCGTGGGGATTCCACGGCACGTACGACCTGTTTTGCCTTTTCGTGGGGCGGTCCTGGGGCTGGACCGTGCTCATCGTGGTGAGCCTGGTCATGTGGGGCTTCGTGCTCTGGTTCGTCCCACATTCATTGGCTGCCTCGCCCTTCAAACCGGGAGCGGTTCGGTCCGTGCTGGTGCCCGATGCGGATGGGAATCACGAAGAGCCACACGAAGAGCCAGATGTCGGGTGATGGAGTCCACGATTCGGCGAAGGACAGTGGGGCGGTGGATCGGGACGATGTGATCTTAGGATGGATTGTGGGGCGGTGGTTTGGTAACATGAAGGCAGTGTTTTGGAGTCATGTTCGGGCGTGGTTCCAAGGAATTCAAGAGTCCTGCGATGGAGCAGGGAGTAGGGAGTCGGATGGAGATGAAGAGACATCAGCCGGTGGAATGTCGAGGGGCGGGCGACGGAATGGCGTACAGCACGAGGCGTCCGGGCCGGACCGTTGAGTTGGGGGCATTGGCTGCGTCGCGTGTGTTGGCTCTGTCGGCCGCGTTGGCGGCGATGGGCCTGTTCGCATTGGCCGGGATGCAGGTTGGCTGTGACGACAACGGCCGGCAGCACCCAGATGCTGCGGGTCCGGGCGGCGGGGATGGGGCCGTGGCCCAGGGGGATGGAGCGATGACCCAAAAGGACGGGGGCGCCCCTGGCGATGCGAGTTCGGATCCGTATGAATCGCAGCGACAGCTCTGCGTGGACAAGATTAATGAGCTGAGGGCGACGAAAGACCTTCCGCCTTACGAGCGTTGGCGGGAGGAGGAGCCCTGTGCGGATAAGCAGGCGGCGTACGATGCGGAGCACAACTCGCCGCATTCGGCATGGAAGGGCGGGGTGTTCGACTGCAGTTCGGCCAGGAACCAGAACGAGTGCCTGGGCGGCTCGGTGAGTTCCTGCATCCCGGCCATGTGGGGGGAGAGCAACCAGGACGCATGTGCGAACTGTGACAACTGCTCAGGGGATCACGGTTGTGACGGCTGCGACTTCTATGGGAACATCACCGGACACGTTTGTGGTCATTACGAGAATCTGAGCGCCAAAGGATTCACCAAGGTGGCCTGTGGATTCGGCGGAGGCTGGATCGCCCTGAACTTCCGGTGAGACTCGATTCGGGAGTTCACGTTTTGGATCGATGATGGGTGGGGGCTTACGCTTCGGATCCATGATCCAGGCTGAGGAACACGTTTGGGATCCGTGAGCTGATCGGTGGGGGCTGTTGACGGAAACGCCCTGCTCTGGTACCAACCCAAACCGGATAGGTGGCTTCGCGAAAGCAGTGCCTTCTGTGGCTGTGCCTGTGGCCCTGTCGGCCCCTTTCGGTTTGGGCAGGCCCTGGTTCGGGAAATGGCTGGGAGTGTCAGCGTCGATGGGAACGACAACGAGAGTGCTGGTGGTTTCCAAGCCCGTGGTTCCTCCTTGGGACGACGGGTCGAAGACCCTGGTGCGCGAACTCGTTTCCGGGGCGCTTGGCACCGAGTTCGTGGTGCCGGTGCACAGAGGCCTTGCCTGGGACCCGGTTCGAGACGGTATCGTCGCAGCGAAGCAAGAGGCGGGTCGGGTGGAGCCTTGGGCCGTGTACCGCACCGACCCGGGCAAGTCGCCGGGGTTCGGGCAAAAAGCCTGGCTCATGGCGGGGCTCGTGCGGGCGCCTCGATCGGACCTGGTGCATTTTTTCTTTGCTCCCAATCTTGTCAGTTCCATGGCGGGCCGTCTCGCCGGCATGATCGGGTCCAGGCCCGTGGTGCAGACGGTCAGTTCAGCGCCCAAGAGCTATTCGAGGGTGAAGTGGCTGACCTTTGCCGACAAGGTGGTGGTGCTGAGCCGGGATACGAGGGACGGCTTCCTGTCGGCCGGGGTGCCGGCCTGGCGGCTGCGGGTCATCTATCCCGGGGTGACCGTGCCAGAGACGGTGGACCGTGCAGGATCCGAGGTGCGCAAGCGCTACGGTCTTGGGCAGGACCGGCTGGTCCTCTACGCCGGGGACTATGATTTTTCCCAGGCGGCCAGGACGAGCCTGGAGGCGGCGTTGCAAGTCTGTCGCCAGCAGACGGGCGTGCGGTTCCTCTTCGCCGGTCGGATCAAGAACGAGACCTCGGCGAACGTGGAGCAGCAGCTCAAGGCGCGGGTGGCCCAAGCGGGGCTCACGGATCGGATCCGATTCTACAACTGGCTGCCCGATTTTTTGGATCTGCTCGATACCGTGGACCTGACCGTGCTGCCTGCCGAGTCGGTCTATGCCAAGGTGGACCTTCCTCTGACTCTGCTGGAGGCCATGGCGCGCGCCACACCCGTGGTGGTGGCGGATTCTGGGCCGCTTCCCGAACTCGTGGTAGGCGACGTGGGCCGGCTCGTGCGGGCTCAGGATGCAGACGAACTGGCCCGCACCGTGCTCGGTCTGCTGCGCGACGAGCGGGCGCTGCGTGTCATGGGCGACCAGGCGCGCCAGTTGGTCCGGGAGCGGTTCTCCGTCGAGCGGATGGCAGAGGAGTACGAGGATCTCTATGGGGAGCTGCTCGATGGAGGCAGAAGCCGACGCGAGCGCTGAAACGCGCAGGCCGCGAGCGTTGAAACGCGCAGGCCGCGGGCGATGAGCAACGAGACGACGAGTGAACGAGACAACGAGGCGACCAATGAGTGAGCGGTTGGACACGAAGGGCTATTACGACCGGTTTTCGCAGGGCTACGATCGCCCTCGGGATCGGGGCTATCACTGGATGATCGATACGCTCCAGTCGGAGATGTTGCTGCCCCTGGCAGAGGGCAAGGACGTGCTGGAGCTGGGTTGCGGCACGGGGCTCATCATGGACCGTCTCAAGGGGCGCTGCGCGAGCCTGACCGGCGTGGACCTGTCCGGTGGGATGCTTTCGGGAGCCATGCGTCGGGGACACCAGGTGGGCCAGGCGCGGGTGGAGGCACTGCCCTTTGCGGACGAGAGCTTCGATTTGGTCTTTTCTTTCAAGGTGCTCGCGCACGTGGAACGGATCGAAGAGACCCTCGCCGAGGCGGCGCGGGTCCTGCGACCTGGGGGCTACCTGGTGGCTGATTTTTATAATCCATTGAGCTTGCGTGGACTCATAAAAATGGTAAAGCCTGCAAGCCCGGTCGCACCTGGGACCACGGACCGTCACGTTTTTACGAGGTTCGATTCTCCCGAGGACGTGCGTGGGTACCTGCCCGAGGATCTCAAGGTTGTCGGGTTCGAGGGCGTGCGGGTGCTGACGCCCTGGGCCGGGTTGCTCAAGGTGCCTGGCGTGACGGGCGTCATGACCCGGTTGGAGCGCTGGGCTGGCCGCAATCCGGTGACCTGGCGTTTCGCTGGTTTTCTCTTGGTGACCGCCCGCAAGGACGTGTTGTAGTCCGGCCGAGGCCGGAGGGTGACGGTGGCCCGGAGGCGGGACTTTCGGGCGCGTGGTTGGAGATGGGCCGTTGAAGTATCATCTGATCGGGATTTGTGGCACGGGAATGGGCGCGGTGGCCGGGCTCCTCAGGGATGCTGGGCATGAGGTTCGTGGGTCGGACTCGGGCATCTATCCACCCATGAGCGACCTGCTCCGTTCACTCGAAATTCCAGTGATGGAGCCGTTTGCTCCACAGAATTTGGACTGGAAACCGGATGTCGTGGTGGTGGGCAACGTGTGCCACAAGGATCACGTGGAGGTGCTGCGTGCCCAGGAACTGGGGCTCACGCTCGTCTCCATGGCCCAGGTCCTCGAAGACGAGTTTCTGGTGGACCGCGCATCGGTGGTGGTGGCTGGGACGCACGGCAAGACCACGAGTTCGTCGCTTCTGGCCCATGTCCTGGATTCGGCGGGACGGGATCCCGGCTTCTTCATCGGAGGGGTTGCCAGGAACTTCGGCAGGAGCTTTCGCGTCGGGACCGGTCCCGAGTTCGTGGTGGAGGGCGACGAATACGACACGGCGTTCTTCGACAAGAAGGCCAAGTTTTTTCATTACCGGCCTCGTTACGTGCTGCTCACGAGCGTGGAGTTCGACCACGCCGATATCTATGATTCATACGAAGTCATCGTGGAGACGTTCGGCGACTTCGTGGCGATGATTCCCGAGGACGGTCTGCTCGTGGCGCACAGTTCGGTGCCCGGCAGCGTCGTGGATCGGGCCCGCTGTCCGGTATGGCGCTACGACGTGTCCGGTATCAATGAGGGTCGGTCGGGCCACGGCAGTGGAATCTATGGCAAGGTGGGCCTTCGGGGGGGCGGGGCGGCCCGGTCCGAGTCCGGGTTGGTTTGGAATCGGGATGCGGCGTCCGTTTCCGCGACCCGGCAGCGCGAGGACAGCGATGCCTTCCTGGCCACGGGAGCCTGGGTGGCCACGGTGGTGCCGGAACGGAGTTCGGCCACCGAGTCGGTGTTTCAGATCCACACGCCCGAGGGCGAGTTCGTCGGGACGTTTCGGGTCCCCATTCCCGGGCGTCACAACGTGGCGAACGCGCTCGGCTGTCTGCTCATTGCATACAAACTTGGGCTCGACCGGCCCGAAATGTCTCGAGCCCTGGCCTCGTTCCAGGGCGTGCGGCGACGTCAGGAGTTCAAGGGCGTGGCCCAGGGCGTGGTGGTGCTCGACGATTTCGCCCATCATCCCACGGCGGTGCGCGAGACGCTGGCCGCCCTCAAGGGGCGTTTCGGTGATGGGGCCCTCATTGCGGTGTTCGAGCCCAGGAGCAACACGGCCCGGCGTAACATTTTTCAGCGCAAGTTCGCCGAGGCCCTGTCCGGCGCCGACCGGGTCGTGATCGCCCCGCCCTACGGGGTGGAGAAGCTGCCCGAGGATCAGCGGTTGGACGTCGATGCCCTGGCCGACGAGATTCGTGCCCTCGGGGCTCCTGCTCGGGCATTGGGCGATGTGGATGCCATCGTGGAGCACTTGGCAGCCACCACGAGGCCGGGCGACACAGTGGTCACCATGAGCAGCGGTTCCTTCGGCGGGATCCATCGCAAGCTGCTGTTGCGCATCGGAGACGCGATTTTTCCTGCCGGTTCCGAGGACATCGAAGAGCTGGCGCAGCTCTTGGACAAGCTCCACCTGGATGGCGACGACCTGGCCGCGAATTTCGACGACTATCTCGTGCTTCGGGTCCAGGACGGCCTGGCTGGCTGTATCGGGATGGAGATCCACGGGCCTTACGGTCTGGTTAAGGACATGGCCGTGGCCCCGAGCCGCCAGGGAGAGGGTTGGGGCTGGATGCTTGGACAGAGCGCGCTCCAGCGTGCCAGCCGCCTCGGTTTGGAGCGGGTCTTCATGTTCGGCACCAGGAGCACCAAGGGCATTGGTCAGGTGCTCGGGTTCAAGGTATGTGACAAGGACGAGGTCCCCGGGTTCCTGCGTGATTCGCCGCAATTTGCTCGGGCCGTGCACCGGAATGCCGAGCACATGTGCATCAAGCTGTACGAGGACCGCTGACAGCAGATTGTCGAAATCTTTCCATGAACGAACAGGAACTGGAACAAGCGCTGGCTGGGGCACTGGAGGCGGCACGCCTCGGATCCGATCGGGTCATGGCCGGCTGGGATCACAGCTTCGAGTTTCACAAGAAGGGGGTCGTGGATCTGGTGACCCGATTCGATCGCGAGTCGGAACGGGCCATCGTGGGGTTCCTGGCAGAGCGGTTTCCCGATGACGGTGTGGTGGCCGAAGAGGGCGGTCCGACGAAGCGGACCGGGACGCGGGTCTGGTACGTGGACCCATTGGACGGCACCACGAACTTCGTTCACGGCCTGCCCCTGTTCGGGGTCTCGGTGGGGCTCGTGCTGGACGATGTCCCTCAGGTAGGCGTGGTCCAGGTGCCGGCTCTGGGCTGGACCTTTGCGGCCAGACGGGGCGGCGGGGCGACCTGGAACGGTCGGCCCATGCGGGCTTCGGCCGTGGACGAGATGGATTCCGCCCTGTCGGTGACGGGGTTTCCTTACAGCAGGAGGAGCCAGGCCGACCGGTTGGGGCGGTTCGTGTCCCACTTCCTGACGCGGGCCCAGGGCCTGCGGCGCCTCGGTGCGGCGGCTTTGGACCTGTGTTTCGTGGCGCGCGGCTGGATCGACGTGTACTGGGAGTCTGAGCTGAAACCGTGGGATCTGGCCGCGGGTATCGTGATCTGTGAAGAGGCGGGGGGCGCGGTGACCGACTGGAAGGGCGGACCTGCGTCGTCGGCGCTGTTTTCCGGCCAGGTCGCTGCGTCGAACGGCAGGCTGCACGAAGACCTGCTCGGCGTTTTGGCCGAGATGACCGTGGGCGAGTCCCTGCCCGGAGGCGGGGCATCGACGGCACCAGGCGATGGCTGATCGTGGTCCACGCCGAGCGCGTGCAAACCAGCAGTGAGGGAGCGCATGGCAACGAGCGATAAGAAAAACAGTTTGGCTTGTGTGATTCTGGCCGCCGGTCAGGGAACCAGGATGAAGAGCGCCCGGCCCAAAGTGCTTTTGGAGCTGGCAGGAACGCCCATGGTGGACCACGGCATCGATCTGGCCGTTTCGCTCGGCGCGAGCCGAATCGTGGTGGTTGCGGGGCATGGAATCGAGCAGGTCGAGGCGCATCTGCGGTCGAAGTACGCAGGCCTTTCGGGCCTAGCGGTGGCGCTCCAGGAGCCGCAGCTCGGCACGGGGCATGCGGTGGTTTGCGCTCTTGCGAAGCTCCGTGGGCACCGGGGTGACGTGCTCGTGCTTTACGGGGACGTACCGTTGCTCGAACGGGCCACGGTGCGCCGACTTCTGTCCGCCAGGCGGCGACGTAAGGCGGCCCTGGCCATGCTCACCATGCAACTCGAAGATGCGGGTGCCTACGGACGGGTGGTTCGTGGGCGGCGTTCGGTGGTGGAGGCGGTGGTCGAGGCTGCCGACGCTTCGGACGACATCCTTGCGATTCGGGAGGCGAACGCCGGGATCTACTGCTTCGACCTGGATTTCTTGCGTAAGGCATCGCGGCGTCTCGGTCGGGACAACGCCCAGGGCGAGTTCTATCTGACCGACACGGTGGCCCTGGCGGCTCGGTCGGGGTCAGGCGTGGTGGCTGTGCCCTGTGATGCGGACGAGGCCCACGGGGTCAACGATCGTTTCGATTTGGCCGAGGTGGGGCGGGTGCTCAATGAGCGGACGGTGCGTCGTCTCATGGCGGGCGGCGTGACCATCACCCATCCCGAGTCCGTGGTTGTGCATCCCGATGTGAAGGTGGGCCGCGACACGGTCATCGGGTTCGGCGTGCATCTCCTGGGCCGCACCAGGATCGGGACCGGCTGCCGTATCGAGGTGGGCTCGGTGATCCGGGACTGCATCCTGGACCGGGATGTGTGGGTCAAACCCTACTCGGTCCTGACCCGAAGTCGCGTGAAGAAGGGTGCCCAGGTGGGTCCGTTTTCGCATCTGAGGCCCGGCGTGGAGCTTGGGCCGGGCGCCAAGATGGGCAACTTCGTCGAGGGCAAGAAGGCGCTGCTCGGTCCCGGAGTCAAGGCGAACCATCTGTCGTACCTGGGCGATTGCGAGATCGGCGAGGCCACGAACGTCGGGGCCGGCACCATCACCTGCAACTACGACGGGACCCACAAGCACAGGACTGTTCTCGGAGAGAGGGTTTTCGTGGGCTCGGACACGCAGTTCGTGGCGCCCGTGACCGTGGGCGACGACGTGGTCATTGGCGCGGGCACCACGGTGATGCGGGACGTGCCTGCCCAGATGACCGTGGTGAACCCGAAGGACCAGAAGACCTGGCCGACGAAGCAGCGGGAGCGAAAGGCCAACCGCCGCGCTTCGGGCAAAGGGAAAGCGAAACGGTGACCAGGTAGGCCCATCACAGAGTCCAGGGCAGCACAGCATGTCGTGTTGGGATGAGTCCGGGATACCAATGCAGGTTGGGATTGGCGTTGATGGTGTGATGATCGTGGGTGACCAAGGATTCCATGCTTGACGCGAGGTGGCTCTCCTTATTAGGTAAAGGCTTCTCGATTCGGTAAAAGCTTCTCGGTCGAGATGCCTTGGTCGAGTCGGATTCGTCGATTTCGTTCGAGGCGATCTGAACGCTGGTTCGATCCGGGATGCGGCTGTTTCGTTGCATGCTGGTTCGGTGAGAAGATTGGTTTTCTCGCAGGACCAAAGAAGGATGACAGGTTCGATTCATGAAGGTTTTCGTCCACACGTTCGGCTGTCAGATGAACGAGTACGACTCGGCCAGGGCGGCTGAGATCTTCGGCCGTCGGGGCTACATGCCCACGGACGACCCGAAACAGGCGGACGTGATCGTCGTGAACACCTGCTCCATCCGCGACAAGGCGGAGCAGAAGTTGGCTTCGGCCTTGGGTCGGTATTCGGGTCTGAAACGCCATCGGGATCGACGCCTCGTGGTCATGGGATGCACGGCCCAGTTGCGGAGTCGTGCGCTGGCGGGACGATTTTCTGCCGTGGATCTATTTTTGGGTACGGACCGGGTGGCGGAACTGGACGATTGGATCCGTGCCGGGATGCCGCGTGAGACGCGCGTGGCCAGAGCGGATGCGGAGTCGTATCGATTTTTGGAGGGCCGTCCTGCCCGGGTTCCGGTGAGCGTGCCCGTGACCGTGCAGAAGGGCTGCGACAATTTTTGCGCCTACTGTGTGGTGCCGGCGGCGCGGGGCCCACAAATCGATCGGCCTGCCGCCGAGATTCTTGCTGAAGTGGACCGGATGGTTTTGGCAGGAGCCAAGGAAGTGGTGCTCATCGGCCAGAACGTCAATGCGTATGGCAAGGTGGGGCGGGGCAGGCTGGCGACGAATCGGTTCGCCGCTTTGCTGCGTGAGGTGGCTGCCCGGCCCGGCCTGTCCAGGGTCCGGTTCACCACGAGTCATCCTCGGGACCTGGACGTTGCCACGGTCCAGGCCGTGGCCGACCTGCCCGTGTTGTGCCCACACTTCCATCTCCCGGTCCAGTCTGGATCCGACCGGATCCTGAGAAAGATGGGGCGCGGGTACTCGCGGAAAACGTATCTGGAAAAGGTGGAGAAGATCCGTCGGCTCATTCCTGATGCAGCCATCAGCACGGACCTCATCGTGGGGTTTCCCGGCGAGACCAAGCAGGATTTCGCCGAGACCATGAGTCTGATTGACGAAGTCGGGTTCACTTTCAGCTATTCGTTCAAGTACTCGCCTCGTCCCGACACGAGGGCCTTCGACATGGAGGACGACGTTTCCGAGTCGGTCAAATCGGATCGGCTGGCGCGCCTCCAGGACAAGCAGGCCCACTTCATGGGGCGCAACCTCCACGCTTGGGTGGGTAGGACGGCAACCGTGCTCGTGGAGGGGCCGTCGCGTCGCGGCGGCGGGCAGTGGATGGGCCGGACCGAGACCTTCGAGATCGTCAATTTCGAGGCCTGTTTGGACCAGCCCAGGGAGCTGACGGGTCGATCCGTCGAGATGGAGATCGTGGCGGATCGGGGCCACAGCCTTGAAGGCCGCATCCTGCAGAAGCGAGCCGAATCGATGGGAGGTGGCCTGTGAGCGGATTGGACGCGATGATCGAGATGTTCGTGTCTGGCGTGGTCATGGAGCCCAGGTCCAAGAATCCGGTCCTCGTGCTCAAGAGCGGTGATGGTCGCCATTTATTGCCTGTTTGGGTCGGGATCATGGAGGCAGGCGCCGTGGCGGCGGTTCTCGAAGAGGTGGTCCCGCCGCGGCCCATGACGCATGACCTGATGGCATCCATGCTTGCCGATTTGGGTGCTCGGATGGTATCCGTGGAGGTGACTCGCATCGAAAACGACATTTTCTATGCCTCGATCCATCTGGATCAGGGCGGTCGATCCCTGGTGCTGGACGCTCGGCCGTCGGACGCGGTGGCGCTTGCCCTCAGGACGGGGGCCCCGGTCATGGTGGCCGAGGAGGTGATTGAGACTGCCGGGATCGTGGTGGAGGCTTCCCTAGATGATGGGGCGGCTCAGGAAGAATTGCAGGAGGTCTTGGCGAGCCTCCCCGACGAGGTGTTCGGGAAGTACAAGATGTGACGGGCGGCGGCAGGTGGCGGCGTCAGTGAATGATGCGGCTTCGTTGGCGTCCAACGTTCATGTGGATGGATGTTGACCTCTCGCGCTGGAAGTGGACACATGGACAGGACGGAACGTGATTCGAACAGGAGGATTGGAGCATTGCGGACCGCGGCGTTTGGAGGCGATGCTTGGCGAATTTCGGGGAGGCGCCATGTCTTGGTTGCCCTGTTGGTGGCAACCTGGGTGGTCCTGCTTTCGGTGTCCGCCCGGGCGGGGAGTGTGTCGGGGCTCGTGTCCAAACTGAAAAACCATCCCAATTACAAGGTGCGTCTCACGGCGGCCCTGGTGCTCGGCAAGAAGTGTGATCCGAGAGCCTTTGATGCGCTCGTGTTCGCCCTCAAGTCAGATGCCAATCCTTTGGTGCGCGGGGCAGCGGCGAACTCCTTGGCCAGGATGGGCCTGCCCCAGGCGGCAGGCGCGCTCAAGGCGGCGCTGCGGACCCACAATTCTCTGGTGAAGAGCCAGGTGAAGCGGGCGCTGGGCCGGCTGTGTCCTTCGAAGCTGTCGGGAATAACGCGATACGTGAACCTGGATCGCATGATATATCATGGGCCGGCCGCGGGCAAGATCGCCGTGGCCCTGGCTCGTTGTCGTCTGGCGGGGGCCCTGACCCGGTCGGGCGATGTGACGGTGCGTTGGCGTCGATGCAAGAGGCCGTCTCGGCGAGAACTGGCGAGACGGCACATCAAGGGATATTATCTGGACGTCGTGGTCAAGATCCGCGAAAAGCACGGAATGGTTTCGTGCAAACTGACACCGACTTTCTTTTCGTATCCGAGAGCCAAGCTCCTGACTACGGGAGGGGGCGCACGGGTCAAGGTGTCGGGAAGTCTGAATGCGGATACGATCGGGACGTGTCTCGACTATGCGGTGAAGGCTATCAAGTCGGATGTGGTGCAGACCCTGCACAGACTGTGAGGGCATGGGTCGCACAAGCCGTTGGATCCCGGCCTGCAGGAGCAGGAAATCTGCAGGCCGTGAGGAGAAGGAGACGGGGGTTTTGAAATGACCGGTCAGGCATCTGGTAGGCACAAAGGACGGAAGCTGAGAAACTTCCTCCTGGACAAGAAGCTGCAGCTCGGATTCACCCTGTTCATCGTCAGTGTGGCGGCAGCGTTGACCGCCGTTCTGGTTGCGGTGATCGTGTACGAGACGAATCAGGCGACCAAGACGTTCTCTCGGCAGCGTCGGGATGCGACGGCAACGTTTTCGCGTCTGCGGAGCGAGTCCACGCAGTTGTTCGTCAAGCAACGCAAGAAGGCCACCGAGATGTTTCGGAAGCAGGTGAAAGTGGCCACGGACATGCTCGACGTGATGAAGCACGACCCGGATCTCAAGGAAGTGGTCGAACAGACCAAGAAAGAGATCGAGAAGCGGGACCTGCAGACCGTCAACATGCGAAAGCGGCAGGACGAGGAGATGCGTAAGCGTCGCGAGAGCGAGGATCAGCAGCTCCAACGGCAGCGCGAGAAAGAAGATCGGGAATTGGCCGCCAAGCAGCAGCGCACGCAACACATCCTCATTGCATCCATGGTGGGGTTTTCCGTCGTCTTTCTCGTGGTGGTCTTCTTGTACGGCATCGTGCTCACCCACAAGGTGGCCGGCCCTCTGTTTAAAATGAGCCGGTACATGGAAAAGGTCATCGAAGGAAAGCTGGACCCGCTTTGGGGCCTGCGCAAGGGCGACCAACTCGTGGATTTCTTCAACCTGTTCCACGAAATGTACGACACCATCAAGGAGCGCACCGGCAAGGATGCCGACCTCCTGGAGCGTGTGGCCAAGGCGCTCGAATCCGGCGACGACAAGGACCTGCTCGCCGACGTGACCAAGGCCCTCGAAGAGAAGCAGCGGGCCCTGGCCGAGGACAAAGACAAAGATAAGGCGTCGTCCTAGGCCCGTCCGTCCTCGATTCGCATACTCTGACGTGACGGTGTATTGGGTGGTCGAATCCGACAAGGACGTGGGGGATACGGATTTCGTGGCGAACGCGGTGGCTGTGGAGACACATGCGGTGATTGCGAATCACGGCTATCGAGGTGGTCCTTGGGTGGTCGACTCGGTGGATGCCACGGACACGCTTCCCGTGATCCCCCAGTGGCAGGCGGGTCATGTCACCGTCGTGCACGAGGCGTCGGAGATCTAGGATCGGCGGGGACTGGCGTCTCGGCGGCGGCCTGTGGCCTACGACGCGGCCCAGAACCAGGCAACGAGGTAGAGGGCGATGCCCGCGGCCGAGGCGACCATGCCCAGGACCATGGCGGACCAGGTCACAGTGCGCCTCCAATTTCCGTCTTTTTCCTGTGCTCCCTGTTCGTCCCCTGTTCTGTGATGACGCTTCATTCGGAACCAGCCCATGATCGCGGCGGCGAGTCCGGCGGAGATTCCCCACCAGGGAGGGATGCCTGCGACGCCTAGGACGATCAGGGCTGAGGCGATGGCCAGGAGGGCGATGCTCACTTCGAACATGGTCGTAGGCTCCGGTTGCTTATAGTCAGCGGGCTTTGGACCACTGTACGACGGAACGAAGTCCTGTCGAAAGTTTTTGGCCAGAGGCCACCAAAGTCCGATTTGGATCGTGACTGTTGCGAAAAGTTGCCATGAATGGCAAGTTATTGCCATGAAATTTGATGATTTTCTGCAAATCGTTGGTAAGGAACCGCTTTTCGAAACCGGTTTGCTGTTGTCGGATGACGTGGACCCTTCCGACGTGCGACGGCAGCTTTCGCGCTGGGTCGCAACGGGCAAGGTCGTGCAGCTGAGGCGCGGCGTCTATGTCCTTGCTTCCGTCTATCGCAAACAGACCCCACATGCCTTCGTGATGTCGAACGTGCTGGCTCGACCTTCGTACGTGAGCTTCCGGTCTGCCCTCGCGTTTCATGGGCTCATTCCTGAATCCCTCTCCGTGACCGCTGCAGTGACCACGGCAGTGACCACGAGGCGGCCCGAGTCTCTGGAAACGCCACGGGGCGCGTTCCAGTTTCGGCATCTCAGCCGTCGTCTGTTTTTCGGTATGGTGGAAATCGACGTGCTACCCGGCCAGCAGGCGCTCATCGCACGGCCCGAAAAAGCGCTGCTGGATCTCGTGTACCTGACGCCTCGGGGGGATCGGCCGGTGTTTCTGGAATCGTTGCCTCTCCAGGCGCTCGACTCGCTGGATCTGGGGCTGCTCCAGGCCTATGCGGATCGTTGGCAGAGCCCGAAGATGGAGCGTGCCGCCGCGGTGATCGCAGCTCTTGCGCGGATCGAGGCAGATGAGTAAGAAACGCGATGAAGGACGTACTGCACGAGTTGGTCGGCAGAGCGGACGATCCAAGGCATAATCTGAATCTGGTCCGTGAGTGCCTGCAGGCGAGGGTGCCCGAGAGCATGCAGCGCAGCGGCTCCATGGTGGTTCTTGAGTTCCATGGCGGGATTGCTTTTCTCATGCTCGATGCGTGGGCTATCATGTATTCGGATAGGAGTGATGATTGGACAGGGAGAAGGGATCCTGGCTGATGCATCGATTGGTGAGGACGACGAACGGTGTGTCGATGACGAAGGGTGTGAGGACGACGAACGATGAGATGAGGGAGGGTGTATCGATGACGAAGGGTGTGAGGACGACGAACGATGAGATGAGGGAGGGTGTATCGATGACGAAGTTGGGCCAGGTCGTTGCGACGTTGCTCGTTGCATTGGGGAGCATGCTGGCCGCGTCGCCGGCAGACGCCGTGCTGCTCAACGTTCCGATCTACAAGCAGTGCGATCCAGCATGGGGAGACGATACCCTGGGGACCTGCAACACGACCATGTGTCGGGCGGGTTGTGCGGTGACGTCCTCGTCCATGCTCTACACCTACTACGGGGGCACTCGGGATCCAGGCCAGCTCAACGATTGTTTGACGAACAACGCAGGCTATGCAAACGGATGCCTGATCTATTGGCAGAATGCCTGTATGCCGCAAGGGGTTTCGTTTGACCGTACTGGTACGGCGGACGATATCGATGGAGAACTGGCTGCAGGATATCCTGTCATTACCTGGGTCAGCAATGGTTCCACCTCCATGCACTTCGTGGTGATCGTGGGCAACGAAAATGGAGAGTATCAGATCAATGATCCATACTGGGATTACCACACGATAAGCGCAGGTGGGTACACGATCGAGGAGACCCGTCTGTACAACGGAACCGCGGCAATGACCTGCGAGCAGGTGCTCACCGCGGACGGCCCCACGATCATCGACGATCAGGATCCGTGTTTCTTGCGCCATGGTTCCTATTGGTGGGACGAAGCGAGTGGCTATGACGGGCATCACTATTACACGTACGCCATCGATGCAGCCGACCACGACTGCTGGGCGCAATGGCGCTTCGATGTGATCGACGCCCAGGACTACGACGTGGAGGTCTACCTACCCGATGAGTCGAATAGTTCGGTGCATGCGCCTTTCGTGGTCGTCCACAATGGCGGATCGGACCAGGTGATCGTGGATCAGGCGTCAGGTAGCGGGTGGGTGTCCCTGGGCCAGTTCACCTTTGCATCCGGTTCGGACCAGTACGTGGCATTGAACGACAACACCGGTGAGCCGGTGTCTCAGCGCATCCCGGTCCGATTCGATGCCGTCCGCCTCAGTCCGGTTTCCTCCGGGGGCCCGGACGGGGGCGTTACCGCAGATGGAAATCTGAATGCCGATGCAGGTCTGGACCGGGACGGGGCTGGTGACCAGGATTCGGGTGGATCGGGACAGGATGGCTCCACGACGGGAGATGCAGGGTCTGGGGCCAGGAGTTCGGGCGGTTGTGACTGCCGGTCCACCGGGACTGGAGGGGGGCCGCAGACGATGTTCGTGCTGTTCGTTCTGGCGGTCTTTTTCCGGTCGAGGCGGCGTAGAGCACAGCGCAGGTCCGGCCGTGACGCCCAGAAGACTGGATAAGAATCATCGGGGCAGTGAGACGGATTTGCCCGAAATCGTGAACTCGAAATGTCGGGGCAGTGAGACCGACTCGTCCAGAATCGTGAACGCGAATCATCGAGAACCTGAGAATTTGTGGGGCGTGAACCGAATCGATGCCGTGGATTGCGGCTATGGATTGCGGACGCGGACCAATCCGGCCATGGTGCCCAGGTAGGCGGTGTGGCCGTCTGGGCCCAGGATGAGAGGCTGGCCGAAGTTCGTGTAGTCGAGGCCTTTGCCCGTTGGGATGCTGAACAGAGTTTTGCCCGTGAAGAAGTCGATGCCGGTCAGATACCAATCGTATGTTTCTTCGTCTGTCAGCCACTTGTACGTGTAGACGTACAGGATGCCGTCGGTCAGGGAGATTTTTGGCAGGAGCTGGGATGACTTTTCCGGGCTGCGCCAGACCTGCGTGGCATGGTAGTCGCCCCGAGCGTCCGGCACGAGGTCGATGCGGACGAGGGTGCCGGCGTGGTCCGTCCAGCAGCCCTCGGTGGTCAGGAGTTTGTTCCGTTCGATGCCGTAGTTGTTATCCACGATGACTGAGTATTCCTTGCCGTTTGGTCCCTCTCGTACCAGGCCTGGCAGGGCGTTTTCCGTGGTGCTACGGCCGTCGTCGAACACCGGGATGGAAGAGACGGTTTCGCCGGTGGATCGTTTCAGGAACAGGATGTCCATGCGCGGGTCTGCGTTGTTGGATATGGCCACGAGGTCACCAAAAATCTGGGGCGTGGTACCCGAACCCTGGTTGAAGTTTGACGGCTTGACGTGGCTGCCTCGGTCGTAGGGATGGGCCCATACTTGGACCGGGGCGCCGTCGCCGTTCACCTCGAATCGGTACATGGCATGGTCGGTGAGGATGTAGGCACCGTCTTCGGCCACGGCGAAAGAGTTTTCGATTTCTTCGCCGGCCAAAACGGTGCTCTGTACGTTGCCCGACGCGATGCACAGCGTGCCCACCACGCCGTAGCGGGTGGTGAACCACAAATACTGGCCCTTCCAGTCCGGGATGGCCATCTGTACGTGGTCGCGCGCCGGCGCATCCATGGGCACGACCACGTCGGACAGGTCGTAACGCTGGACCAATTCGAAGGCGTTCTTGTCGTCCGAGTAGGCCACGACCTGGATGGCGTTGTTCGAGTCGGTCAGGATGACCCGATCCAGGTTGTCCATGACGAAGTAGGTGGCGCCGGACGTGTCGTTGTAGGGAAAGAGCGGGTCGCTCGGATCCCTGGGCGGTAGGGGATAGGTCGCCAGCACGTCGAGGGTCTCCGGGTCCAGGAGGAGCAGGGAGACGTCGAGGATGGAGACGTTGGTGGTCAGCATGCGTCCCTGTCGGTCGAAGGTGATGGTCACGCAGGTGTTGATGTTGTCCGCAAACTTTTTGAGGGTCACCTCGGCGCCGTCGGGGAGCGGACCGGACACCTCGTATGTGTCGCTCATGTATGCATCGTCGTGCATGTTGTTCGTTCCGTTCGGGGACAGGAACGGGTGCTGCGGATAGGGAATGTGGTCCACGGGGCGGGGGACCCATTCCGGGACGGGAGCACCGTTCTGGTCGCAGCCCGAGGTCGTGATGACGGTCACAGTGCCCGCGGCGCAAGCGACAACGGCGAACGAGGCGATGACGCGCCTGGAGAGTGGGATTCGGGTGACGGCCGGCCGATGCATCGGGAGGCGTCGCTGCCTCGGGAGGTGTTGCTGGGTGGATTCGTCTTGTGTCCTCGTTGGGCTGGGTGCCATGGGTTCGCTGTCCTCCTGGTCTGTCGGACGTTGATGTCCGTCGTTGTTTATCCTTGTGCGTTGGGTTTCGGTCTACTGGTTCGATGGTCTCGGGCGCGGTCTCGGTGTGGACCGTGGAACGGGAACTCTCATGTCGATGCCCTTGGAGGCGGGCAGGTCGGGATTCGTACGAGCCGCTGACGAGGCGGAGAGCCCTGCTGTTCCAGCAGGCGTGCCTGGCGTTCGGGTTGCATGATCGGGACGATTTGGATCCCCATGGCCGATTGCGTCGGCCCGGGATCGGTAGCTTCGCGATTTGCGCAGGACCGAACGATGCTCGTAGGGCGAAAAGACCGGTTTACTGTTCCTGTGGCGATTGAGCAGGGAGAGTTCCATGGACCGGTAGGCGTTCGCCGAGTTTTTGGGCAGATGCCGACGGATGAACGAGACGATGATGCGGCGGGCGATCTGCGCCATGTCCGCCAGGTTCGTACCGTCTCGGTCGAGGCATTCGTCCCACAGGTCGAAGAGAGCCTGCTTTTTGTGCCGAACCGTCGTTTTTTGGTCGTACCAGACGCGTCGGAGGCGCTGGGGTAGCCCTTCGATGAAGGCTCTGGCGCGACGCAAGAACCAGGCATGGCGCAGGCCCAGCCGCCAGGGTCTCGTGTCCTTCATGAACGTGATTTTGTCTGCGACGTAGGGGGCTTGGCCTTTGGCTCGCATGAGGGCATCGGTCAGGTCGAAGGTGAAGCCGAGGTCGAGCCAGTGGACCGAGTGGCCGGAAAAGCGAACGCTGCCGTCCTGGCGCACGTAGGCGTCGAATCCAGGATGCGAGAACTTGATGGTGCCGTTCTTCAATCGGTGGACCCGGTAAATGGATTCGATTTTGCGACTGAGTCTGGGGGTTCGTCGCATGTGGTGCCGCGAGACCGCCGCGTTTGTGGCCTGGACGTCGTCGTCTTTGATTCTGGGGAGGGCGGCTGCCGTGGGCGACAGGGGGCCGGGGCCGAGCGTGACGACGCCGGTGGCCGCAAGCGCGAGGTGTAGGCCCAGGCGGGCGCGCGGGCCTGGTCGTCGACGGCGCGTTGATTCGTGCTCCTGTCGGTTGCCGAGGGAAGTCATGCCAAGAAATATAGACCAGGCGACAGGGCCATGCAACGGTCCTGTGAATCGGTCCATTTGGGGGCAGGGGGTCCGTTGCAATGGCCCTGCGATTTTGGGAAGACCTCGACGCGCGTGCAGTATGATTGGTGTTGTCGACGATCGACTTCGTTGGCAGCATGGATTGAGTCGAAAGGAGTGCAACGATGGGATACATGGGATGGACTGGGCATGGATTGGCCGTATTGGGATGTTCGTTGCTGGCGTTGGGAGTCGGGTCTCGGGCCAGGGCGGACACGACCGTACCGGGTGGGAACGTGATCAATCAGACCTGGACCACGGCGGGCAGCCCATACATCGTGCAGGGCGACATCATCGTGCCTTCGGGCGCATTTTTGCGGATCGAGGCGGGCGTGGTGGTCCAGCTCGAATCGAGCGATGCCATGGGGACCGGCCTGGACACGAATCGCGTGGAGTTGACGGTCAACGGCACCCTGGACGTGGCGGGAACCGAGACCGCGCCCGTGCAGTTCGAGGCGCACAGTGGTCAGAGTAAGGGCACCTGGTACGGTATCGTGGTGACGGACAGCGCCACCACTGCCTCCATCGATCACGCGGTGATCGAGCATGCCGTCCACGGCGTGGCAAGTCTTGCAGATGGAACGGTCCTATCCATGTCCGACGTGTTGGTCCAGACGACCTCGTCTTCGTGCATCTACGTGACCAAGGGCCACGCGACCCTGGACGGCGTGACGGCTACGGACTGTTCGTCCTCGGCCATTGAAATTTCAGGGACTGGCCGGGCGGACTTGACCCGCTGTCTCATCGTGGACAATCTCGGTGTGACTGCCCTGTACGTGACCTCGACGGATGCGACCGGGACCCTCGTGGATGGCTGCACCATCGACCGGAACGGTCGCGGAGTCTACACGTACAATTCGTCCGCCAGGGTGGCCGTCAAAAATTCGAACGTGACGAATAATGCGTATGGAATTCGCGCCTATTATGGTCAAATCACCACGACCTATTCGAACGTGTGGGGGAACTCGACGGCCAACTACAGCTACGCGTCGTCGGGGGCCGGTTGTTTGTCTTCGAATCCACTGTACGTGTCGGTTTCGAATCGTCGCCTCACGTCGCGGTCCCCGTCTCGATTCGCATCGGATGTGAACGGCGATTTGGGCCCACTGCCCTACGACGGTGATGAAACGCCGGGCTGGTACGGTGTCCTGTGGGTCGACACCCACATGACAGCGGCGCACAGCCCCTATCGGATCGAGGGAGACCTGACCGTGGCACCGGGTGTGAACCTGACTATCGACGCCGGGGTGGAACTCGGCTTCACGAGTTCGGACATCATGGCGGCCAACGTGGATACGGCCCGACCCGAGTTGATCGTCAAGGGCACCCTCATCACGGCAGGCACGCCGGGCTCGCCCGTGGTGTTTCGGGCCGATGCCAACGCCACGGGGTATTGGTACGGTATCCACATGCTTACCGGGTCGGAATCGTCGCAGATTTCGTGGATTGCGGTGCGCCACGCGGTGCGCGGTTTCGTGTACGGCGCAGACGGTCAGACCGCGGCCAGCCACTTGGCCATCTCGGATACGTCGAGCAATGGCCTGCTCGTCCAACAGGGAGTGTTGGTCGTGGATGGCCTGGACGTGCATGGGACCGGTGATTCGGCAGTTGCTGTCGAAGGAACGGCCAGGACCGACATCACGAACGCCCTTTTGCACGAAAATCCCGGCAAGACCGCCTTCTACGTTACCTCGACCAACTCCCAGGGTAGTCGGATCGTCAACTCGACGGTGTCGAGCAACAGTCGTGGAGTCTACACGTACAATTCCGCGTCTCGGGTGTCGGTGGCAAACTGCATCGTGGTGAACAATGCGTACGGCATCCGTGCCTACTACGGTCAGATCACCACGACCTACTCGAACGTGTGGGGCAACTCGACGGCTGACTATAGCTACGCATCGTCGGGGACCGGCTGCATTTCGGCGAATCCGCAGTTCGTGTCGTCATCCGACTACCACCTCCAGTCCTCGAGTGTCTGTATCGACGCGGGAACCGCGCAGGGAGCGCCCGACCATGACATGGAGGGAACGACCAGACCCTTGGACGGCGACGGGATCAATGGCTCCGAGTATGACATGGGGGCATACGAGTATCGTGCTTCCTCCTTTTGCGGCGACGGCGTCCTGGATCAGGGCGAGGCCTGCGACGATGGTGTGGCCAACGGCACCTACGGCCATTGCGCCGTTGATTGTTCCGGATCTGGGCCACGGTGCGGTGATGGTCACCTGGATATGGGGCACGAGGACTGTGACGACGCAAACAGCGACGATACGGACGCCTGTTTGTCCACATGCGTGGCGGCCACCTGCGGGGATGGTTTCGTGTGGGCGGGCCACGAGGACTGTGACGACGGGAATCAGGTGGATACGGACGGGTGCTCGAATGCCTGCACCCTTCCTCGATGCGGTGATGGTGTGGTGCAGCAGGGTGAAGAATGCGACGATGGGACGGCGAATTCGGATAGCCTGCCGAATGCCTGTCGAACCAATTGCCGTCGTGCCCATTGCGGCGACGGGGTCGTGGATACGGCCGAAGGCTGCGACGACGGGAACCAGGTGGATACGGACGACTGCACGAACGCCTGTCGGCTGTCCACCTGCGGAGATGGTGAGGTGCAGCAGGGTGAGGCCTGTGATGACGGGAACGCTTCGAACACGGACGATTGTCTGAACACCTGCGTGCATGCCTCCTGCGGGGACGGGTTCCGGTGGGTCGGGCACGAGGACTGCGATGACGGAAATAGCGACGATACGGATGACTGTCTTGCCACCTGCCGGGCGGCGACCTGCGGCGACGGCGTCGTGTGGGCTGGGCACGAGGAGTGCGACGATGGCAACGGCGACGACACGGACGACTGTCTTACGACCTGTCGGGGGGCCACCTGCGGGGACGGATTCGTCTGGGCGGGCCACGAGGACTGCGATGACGGCAACCAAACCGATGGCGACGGATGCTCGAACTCATGCAGCATGGGCACCTGCGGCGACGGGATCGTGCAGCAGGGAGAAGAATGCGACGATGGTAACGGCGACGACACGGACGATTGTCTTGCGACCTGCCGGGTGGCCACCTGCGGGGACGGATTCGTCTGGGCGGGCCACGAGGATTGTGACGACGGAAACAGCGACGATACGGATGGTTGCCTTTCGAACTGTGTGGCGGCATCCTGTGGAGACGGGGTCGTGTGGGCGGGTCACGAGGAGTGCGACGACGGCAACCAGACCGACGACGACGGCTGCTCGGACACCTGCATGGACAACGGCAGCCGGACGGCAGCCGACAGTGGATGTGGTTGTCGCACCGAGGCAGGCGGTGGCGGGCCGTCGGGAGGCCTGCCAAGTTGGCTCTTGATCCTGGCGGGGCTGGCCATGTTCAGCTTCGGCAGGAGACGGCGGGG
Source organism: Deltaproteobacteria bacterium (assembly GCA_021162935.1). Classification (GTDB taxonomy): domain Bacteria; phylum Myxococcota_A; class Polyangia; order HGW-17; family SLPX01; genus JAGGXR01. Next base: position 19,042 of record JAGGXR010000019.1, on the reverse strand, counting down.
CCAGAGATAAAGCGTGCCGGGCGGCAGCGGCGGCGCGAGCCCATAGATGATGCCTGCCGCGGCGAGGAGGTTGGAGGCGTGCGCCAGGACGGCAAGAGAGAAATCATCTTGGTGGTTGAAGACGACGTGGGCCTCGCCCGGGGGCTCGTTCGAAATCTTCTGTACGAGGGCTACGAAGTGGAACTGGCCCAGGATGGGGACAAGGCCCTCGAGCGCGTCCTGGCCATGCGGCCCGACGTGATGATTCTGGATCTCATGCTGCCGGGGCTGAGCGGATTGGACGTCCTCGAGGCGCTCCGGGACGAGGGACTCGCCACGCAGGTGATCATCCTGTCAGCCCTTGGCAGGGAGCAGGATCGCATCCGCGGGCTGAGACTCGGCGCGGACGACTATGTGCCCAAACCCTTCAGCCTGGAAGAACTCCTGGCTCGGGTGGGCGCGGCCATGCGTCGGAATCGAATGATGAACGGCTCGCGTGGAGGTTTGATTCCGTCCGTATCCTTTGGGGACGTGGTCATGGACATGGACCGTCGGTCCGTGACGCGCTCCGGGCGGAGCCTGCACGTGACTCCGCGTGAGTTCGACCTGCTTGCGGAACTGGTCAGACGGCCGGGGCGGGTGCTGACCCGCGAGGACCTGCTCCGGAAGGTCTGGGGCTACGACTATGAGGGAACGGCCCGGACCGTGGACAACTTCGTGCGGAATCTGCGCCGCAAGCTCGAGCCGGACCCGCCCCATCCCCGTTACTTGGTGACGGTTCATGGCATGGGCTACCGATTCGAGCAGGACGACGACGGCGCTGCGACGGACGGAACGACGCCCACGGACGGAACGACGCCCACGAAGGACACGACGGCCACGACGGACGGCACGACGCCCACGGACGGAACGGAGCGGCCCTAGGGTGCAGTTGGCCCCTTCGTCGGGGACTGGTTGAGGAACGGGGGCCCTCCATTGTTGGGGGGGGACGCCCGCTTCTCCAATCGCTTTTCATTTCTTGATGCTGTTCTCATTTTCGATGCTGCCTCAAAATATCAGATAGTATTAAATCTTATCAGAAAATATCATTTTGAGGTGGAGTTTCTGACCATCAGTCCTTGCCAGGGATGCCTCTGTGTTTATTACATAATATCGGGTGTTGTTGAAGTTTCTCGTATGAGATTGGATAAAAACTTGTTGCATCTGTCCGCTTGCGTGGTAGTGGTGGCGCCGTGAGTCACTCTCAGTCCGCTGTTCGCGACGTGGAGGTCGCGAAGACATGATGTTTTTTCAATGCCGAATCCGGCGTCATTCTGGGCGGCCGGTACAGTGAAGGAGATGTGTGATGGGACCTTCTGTCCATGCTGCTGATGCTCGATGGATGACGGTGGACGAGATTGCCGCCCATCTCAAGTTGGGTCGGACCAAGGTCTACCAGATGGCCCAGGACGGGGTGCTGCCCGCGGTCAAGGTGGGCGGCCAGTGGCGATTCGACCGCCAGATGGTGGACGAGTGGCTGGAACGTCAGCTCAAGCTGCGGCTGACCCGTGGGGCAGACGTGACGGGGCAGTTCCGGAGTCTGCTCGTGCCCGAGCACGTGCTCCTGCTCGATGTGCACAGCAAGAAGGAGGCGCTCGACGCCCTCATCGATCGGATGGCCGAGGCCGATGGGATGCCGTCGCGGGACGAGATCGCCTCTGGCATCTACCACCGCGAGGATCTGATGAGCACGGGAATTGGTTTGGGTGTCGGAGTGCCGCACATCCGCCTTTCGTCCGTGCGTCGGCTCGCCATGGTGGTCGGGGTCTGCAAACAGCCTCTGTCCGACTACGAGAGTATCGATGGAGAGCCGGTCTGGCTCCTGTTCATGATCGTGGCTGGCCTGGATCAGCAGGCCGATCACCTCAAGCTCGTCGCCCGTCTCAGTTCCCTTGTCAAGGACGAGAGTCTGCGCAGCAGACTCCGCGCCGCCACCAGCCCGGAGGATGTCTGCCACATCTTCGGGGCGGTGTCGGGCCAAAGTGCGTTCGCCGTTCGCTGATACCTGCCACAGACTGTGCGCCGTCGGGGCCTGCACGGCCGACGGGAGAGGTTCGTCATGGACTACGGATTGATCTTCGTCCTGGGGCTGGGATTGCTTGGGGGATTGATCGGAGCTTGGTTATCCCAACGAGCGCGGATTCCACAGGTCGTGGGCTACATCGTGATCGGCATCCTGTTGGGCAGGAGCGGCTTCAACCTGATCCAGGCGGCGGATGTCCAGGCGCTCGAACCCTTTTCCATTTTCGCCCTTGGGATCATCGGCTTCCTGGTGGGCGGCGAGTTGCGGATCGAGATGTTCCGCAAATACGGCAAGCAGTTTACTGCCATACTCCTGGGGGAAGGGCTTGGCGCCTTTGCTTTGGTGGGTGTGTCGTCCGGGCTCATCACCTATGCGGTCATCCACAATGGGCCGGCGGCGCTCGCCACGGGGATCGTGTTCGGGGCCATTGCCTCGGCCACGGATCCGGCATCCACCATCGACGTGCTTTGGGAGTATCGATCCAAGGGGATCCTCACCACGTCGGTGACGGCCATCGTGACCCTGGACGATGCCCTGGCCATGACCCTGTATGGATTGGGAACGAGCGCTGCAGAGATGCTCACCTCCCATTCGGGATCCATCCTGCATGAGCTGGGCAAGATCGGGGTGGAACTGTTGGGCGCTGGCCTGCTCGGTTTGGTGTTCGCCTATGCGCTTCGGTTCATGATCCATTGGATTCGGGATCCGGAACGTGGTGTCGCCCTGTCCATCGGGCTCATCTTACTGCTCATCAGCGTGTCCATGAACACAGGTATGGATGTCATTTTGGCGTCTATGACTCTGGGATTCGTTTTGATCAACATCGTTCCCAGGCGGAGCGAGTCCCTGTTTCGGGTCATGCGCGGATTCTCGGTGCCCATCTACGTCATCTTCTTCGTGCTCGTGGGCGCGCGGCTGGGTGTGGCCAACATGCCGACCTGGCTCTGGGCCGTGGTGGGGGTGTACGTGGTGGGCCGCAGCGTTGGGAAGATGGCAGGCGCCTGGTTCGGGGCGAAGGTAACCCACAGCGAACGGCCGGTCCGTCGCTATCTCGGGCTCGCGCTCTTTGCGCAGGGTGGCGTGGCCGTGGGCCTCTCGATCATGGCGAGCGCTCGTATGGGCAATATCGATATCGACGGAGGTTTGACCCTCGGGCAGGCGATCATCTTCGCCATCACGGCGACCACGCTCATCGTGCAGCTCGCCGGCCCCCCACTCACCAAGCTCGCCATCCAACTCGCTGGCGAGGTGGGCAAGAATGTCACCGAGCAGGACGTGGTGGACTCGTTCCACGTGGCGGACGTGATGGACGACCAGATCGTACCGGTGCGTGAGGGCATGACCTTGGCCGAAGCCATGCAGGTGGTCGCCGATCAGGATTACGTGGTCTTTCCAGTGGTGGACAAGCAGGGAAAGTTCGCCGGCACCCTGTCCATGGAGGGCATGCGTTCGGTCATGGCGGATCAGAGCGCCTGGCAGTGGCTCGTGGTGGCCGACGTGATGGAGCCGATCCAGGACAAGACCACGGCCAAGGCGGAATTGGCCGAAGTTTTGGTGGACATGTCCAAGCTGCGGATCGAGCAGATGGCCGTGGTGGCCGACGACGACGAGAAGAAACCGGTGGGCGTGCTCTATCTGCCTCGGGTGCGCCGTCGGATCGCCGAAGAACTCCTGCGGCGTCAACAGCCCAAAGGTCAGGGCGACGATTCGGGTGGGAGACATGGAGGCAATCGGCGCGCCGATGATCGGTCGGGCGCAGCAGCCGAGGCGTCGGGCGCAGCAGCCCCCGTTCCAGACTCGGACGGCGAGCCCGCCTGACCGCTTTCCGGTCGCATCGCGGTGATTCAAAGGCTTTCCTTTTTTCTTTGGGCTCGTGGCCTCCTCACGATATTATGGTCATGCATTTCGTTCTGACGAGGGGTGCGGTGGTCCTTCGTTTTTTTGTGGAGGCCTCTTCATGATGCAGACCCAATCAGACCATGGTCGTTGGCAAGGAACGATGCGATTCCAATGGACGGGTATCGTTGAGACGTGGGCCTTGGGCGCCGCACTGGTGCGGCCTTTGTCCCTTGTCGGGGCTCTGTTCGTGATTCTGGCGTTTGCCTTTTCGTCCTGGGCCTGCGGCGATTCTGGGTCGCGGTCGAGACCGGATGCCTCCTTGGATGGGGCGGTGGGACAGGATGGGACCGTGATCGACGACGCCCAACCTGGCGATGCGAGCAACCGACCGGATGCCTGGATGCCGCCTGCCGATCCGTACGGTCCCCGCATTTTCTACACGGATTTGACCAGTGGGCCGCAAACAGGTGGCCAGGACGGAAAGGGCGCCTTTGTTTCGATATACGGCAGAGGGTTCGGATCCTCGCAGGCTGACTCCACGGTGACCGTGGGAGGCGGCGAGGTGGCAGGCTACCCGATTTGGTCGGACACGAAGGTCACGGTCCAACTCGGGCCAAACGCCCAGACCGGCGACATCGTGGTGCACGTTTCGGGCAAGACGGACAGCAATGGCGTTGCGTTTACGGTGCGGGCCGGCGGAATCTTCTTCGTCTCCACCAGTGGTAACGACGGGGACGACGGGAGCTTTGCTCATCCATGGCAGAGTCTGGCCGCCGCCAAGCGGCAACTCCAGCCGGGCGACATCGTTTATCCCATGGATGGCGTGGTCCAGACCGACAGCGACGGCCCGAATACGTCGTTGTGCATCTCGAAACACTATGGCTGTGAGGCCCAGTGGGGGACTGCTGATGCGCCCATCGCCATCGTCGCCTATCCGGGGGCCCATGTTACGGTTGGGTGTCAGGAGTCGGGTTGCCCCCAAAACGGCATCCGAATCTACGCACCCTACTGGACCATCGCCGGCCTGTTCATCGTGGGCAGCGCCGAGACGTATGCGGCCGCCGCCAGCATCGAAAAGGCAGGCAGCGAGCCTCCCAGTCACGGGCAGCGGTTCGTGGCAAACGACGTCACCGGCGGCTACTACGGAATCACCCTGTCCATCGTGCAGGAATGCCGGGTGCTCGGTAACCATGTCCACGATACACCCCATTCGGCCATCTACCATGGCGGTTGGGGTGACAGTTCCGACGTGGAGGTGGCCTGGAACCGCGTACACGACCTTGGTGACGAGGCCTTTGGGATCAAGGCATACGGCCACACGGAAAATGACCATCTGACCGGCCTGTGGATCCATCATAACGTGGTCTACAACACCCAGGCAGCGGCTATTTTGGTCGGCGGATCCGACGGCCATGTGCCCTGGGTCTACGATGCGCGCATCGAAAACAACGTGGTGTGGAAGACGCAGGGCCAGTGGTCTTCGGGCATCCGCATCGGCAATTCCGGCGTGGACGAAACCGAGTTGGACGTGACCATCGTCCACAACACCGTGGTGGACTGCACGCATGCCGTCGAAATCAGCGCCTGCAAGACGGCGCTGGTCCAGGACAACCTTTTCGTCCAGAGCGGGGGTACGTACATCCATGCAGACCTGGGGCCGGGGGATTATACCTTCGACCACAATGGCTACTTCGGCGGTGATGCCCTGCCCACCGAGGACAGCGCTCCGGTCGAGGGGGACCCGTTGTTCCAGGACGCCTCATCCCATGACTACCATCTTCAGGCAGGCAGTCCAGCCATCGACTCAGGAGTGGACGCAGGCCTCAACGTGGACATGGACGGCATCCTTCGTCCGCAGGGCGATGGATTCGACCTGGGCGCCTACGAATTTGTGCCTCCCCAGTAGGAACTCGGCTGCTCTCGGTTTCGATACGATTTCTTTTGGGGCCTCTCCGTTCGGTTTGTCGTTGAGGCACAAATTGGAACATGGAAAAATCTTGTCCTTCGGGACCATGCGCGACGATTCGCCATTCAAGGTCACAGCAGGGCGGTGACGATCTGGGCTGCCAGGACCTGGGCGACGATGGCCATGGGATAGAGGAGGGCATAGGTGGAGGCCGGAGCATCCGTGTCCAGGGCGGCACTGCCCGCCTCCATGGCCGGCGTGTTGGCGATGGCGCCGGTGACCAGGCCGACGGATTCCACCACGTCTGCGTGAAGCAGGCGGCGGGCCAGCAAGAGACCGACGGTCAGGGCGGCCAGGCCGGCGGCCAGGCCGGGGACGAGCAGGATCGCGCTCTGGCTGAGGAGTTGACCGGACAGGCCGTGTCCCGCCATGGATCCAAGAGAGGCCATGAGCATGAGGCCTCCGAGTTTGCGCAGAATGCTCAGCGATTCGGATGGCATGGTGAACAGAACGGGGCCCAGTTTGCCCAGTCGGCCCACGGTCAGGGCGACCGCCAGGATGCCTCCCGATGCGCCGAACTTGATGCTGAGACCTCCAGGCAGGGGAATGGGGATGAGCCCCACCAGTGCACCTGCAGCCATGGCCAAGAATGCGGGCGCCAGATCGGCAGTGCGGTAGGCCTCGATATCGTTTCCCAGGAATTTGGCCAAGCCCTTGACCTCGCCCGGCCGTACGACGACGGTGAGGCGGTCGCCATAGCGCAGGGTCATGTTCGGCCTCGGGGTCAGAGAAATACCGCCGCGGCGGACTTTGGTCACGATTGCCTCGAATCGGGCCTGGATGGCGAGTTGGTTCAGGGTCTTGCCCACCACGTGCTTTCGGGTCACCATGAATCGACGGACCGTCAGGCTCCTGCTTTTGGGAATCGTTTTTTCGGTTTCTTCACCCAGGGCGATGCGGCAACGCTCCAGAGCCTCGGGGGTCCCCACCCCTCGCACCAGGGTCTCGAGATGCAGGACCTCACTATCCGTGGCGGGCCTGGGCCGGTCGCCGTCGTGCACCGTGGAGAGGATCGCACCGGTCATGGATTCGATGGGCAGATCCGAGAGCTTTTTTCCATCGCAGGCCGGATTCGTGACGCGAAAGATCTTGGTGATGACCTTGGGCTCTTGAGCCTGCACCTTGTCCTGGTGCGCCTGTCTGGCCGCTTTTGGCGTGGAGCGTAGGATTTTCGGGATGGACTGGGCGAACAGGATGATGGCGAGGAGGGCCAGGGGAAAGACCATGCCGAATCCGAGGGTGAGCCCCGGGTCCGCGGTGCGTTCCGCGACCGAAGCCAATGCGACGGGAGAGTTGAAGGTGCCGCATAGGATGCCCACGATCACAGAAGGTCGCAGCCCGACGAGCCACCCGATGACAACCACGGCAACGGTGGCTGTGGCGGTCACACTCAGGATGATGGTCAGGAATTTGAGACCATCTTTTCTGAATGCCTCGAAGAATCCGGGACCCGATTGGAGACCGACTGCGTAGACGAACAGAGCGAGTCCCAGATTCATGACGAGCGGGGGCAGGACCAGGCCCTTCCAGCCGGCCACGAGCCCCACCAGGAGCAGGCCGATGCTTTTGAGTCGGAACGTGCCGATCCTGGTCGATCCCAGGGCGGATCCTGCCGCCGCCACGAGAAGCAGTAGGAGCAATGGTTGTTGGAGAAGTTCACGCATCGTCTTCGAACGTTTCTAGGGTCATCGATGGTTCAAGCCGCCTGGCGACGGTGGATTTCGAAACCCCTTTTTTTGGTTTCAAGACGTCAACCCATAAACGGCGCCTGTGTATGCCCGATTCACAGCAAGATGCAAGCAACATTTGTCAAACAGTTCTCGGCTGATCTCCGGCAATAGGTCACGTCCAAAAATTCCTACCAGATTGAAGACGACTCTCTTGTTTCCGTCCTGGCTGATGACATCGATCTTCTGAACAGCCTCCTGAGGTATCCACGACTTCCTGTGTTTTCTCTTGCGCTGGGCGGTATTGAGCGGATACTTTTCGTGTCTGGATGGGTTTTGCCGGTCGGTCGGGCTTTCCGTGAACAGCACTGGCTGGGATTGAATCGGTGGGTGCCGCGCGTCGTCTCAAGGACAACGCTGCGGTTCCGGTGTTGGCCTTGAACGAACGGCGGCGTGGACCACGATGAGATGATCTGGAGGCTCATGGTGAGAGAAGAAGGCGTACTGAACAAAGATCGGTTCTGGTCAAAATCGAAGTGGTCGATAGGGGCGGCGCTGCCCATGTGGGGGTTCCGGTCCAACGGGGGGCTTCGGTCGAAGGCATCGTCCCGGTCCATGGGGTCGGTGCTGTTGGTGGCCTTTGGCATGGGGCTGGTGGGCCTGTTGACCCTGCTCACAATGCCGTCCATCGCTTCAGCGCGGACTCGTCCGAGGTGTCGCAAGGGCTGCCATTTCGATGCGAGGCGTTGGACCTGCATGTGTCGGCCCAGGAACCATCGTTCGTCGGTTCGGCGCGATGGTCCCATGGTGTTCGTCCCGGCGGGCTGTTTCACGATGGGCATGAATGGAGCGGCGAGAAACGTGCGGCCTGCTCATCAGGTGTGCCTGTCGGCCTTTTCCATGGACCGGTACGAGGTGACGGTGGCCGACTATGCAAAGTGCGTCAAAGCAGGTCGTTGCCTGCCTGCGGGCATCTATTTCCCGTCCAGTTCCCGTCGCAACTACTGCAACTGGGGCCGAAAGGGCAGAAGGGACCATCCAATCAACTGCGTGTCCTGGTATCAGGCCGACCAGTTTTGCCAGTGGGCTGGGCGGCGTCTGCCCACCGAGGCCGAATGGGAGTACGGCGCCAGGGGCAAGGACCGGAGATTGTATCCGTGGGGCAATGGAAATCCCACCTGTGACCTCGTGGTTGCGAGGCGTCGGTACTATCCGCTTTGCGGCCCGCGTGGGACCATGCCGGTGGGCAGTAAACCCAACGGAGTCAGCCCATTCGGTCTCTTCGACATGGTGGGCAATGTCTGGGAGTGGGTCGCCGACTGCTACGACCGGAAGTTCTATCGGACCTGCCATGGGAGGTGTCGGAATGTGGTCAATCGATGTCAGACCTCCAGGAGTAGGGTCATGCGCGGCGGCGCGTACGATTCAGGGTTTCCGCATACCTACCTGTCCACGTACCTTCGCACTGGTTCAGCGCCATCGGCTCGCGCGTCCTCCACGGGGTTTCGCTGTGCATCGACCAAGCGGGTGCGCTGGAGCGTGAGGGCGGTCAAGGCCTGGTGTCGGCGTCTGGGGCGTGGCTACGATCGGACGACCAAGGGCTGCGCCGCTCCGAGTCTGGCAAGGCTCAAGCCTAGGGTTCGTCCACGACCTGCGGCGCGTCCACGTCCTGCAGCGCGTCCACGACCTGCAGCGCGCCCACGACCCGCGGCGCGCCCACGACCCGCGGCGCGTCCACGACCTGCAGCGCGTCCACGACCTGCAGCGCGCCCACGACCCGCGGCGCGCCCACGACCTGCGGCGCGCCCACGACCCGCGGCGCGCCCACGACCCGCCCGCGCGGGTCCATCTTCTCCACATAAATAGGCCGGGATTACGGTCTGTGCCGTCGGCGCACGCGACGCAGCAGCTTGTTCCAAAGTCGCCTGAGTCTTGGCGTCCGTCGTGGCTGTGCGTTTTGCGATGGGGCGATCGGCCTCGTTTGGGTCAGACGGGCCACCTCGTTGCGCAGTCGGTTGCGGACCAGTTGGATGACCTCGTCCGAAACGTGATGCTGACGTTCCACCCGTTCGAGCATGCGCGTGAGTTTCTTGATCTGCTGCGGGGAGACCTGATGCCTGATGATGGCCGGCTTGTAGCAGGTGGCGTGCCTCATCCCGGTCGGCCGCATCCGGGACACTTTCTTCGTCATTTGGTCCAACTCGCGACCAACCAGGGCCGCCTCGGCCTTGGTCATGAGCCTTCGTTGCACGAGTCCGGTTAGGATTTTGTGTCCACGTTGCAGGTCGGCCAGAAGTTTTGCCTTTCCCTTCCGAGTGAAGGGATAGGCGCCCTGGGACCCGTTGATCGTGGATTCGGTTCGTCGATAGAGGGTCGTCAGCCACATCCAATCGGCGCTTGAGGCGAGCCGGCGGGTCGTGGCCTTGTGCATATGCCGCGCCGGTCCTGCCTGAGCCGATGGCTTGAACCCGAGCGCGGCCAGCACGACGAGCCCCGCGGTCACCAGGCGTCGTTTCCATCTGGGGCCGCTGATCGCGTGTCGTTCCAGATCTCGGCGTAGCAGGATCAGGAAAAGAATGAGGGCCAGACCGGCCAGGCCGGACAGGATGCCGATGGTGCGATAGGGCATGGGGCTCTCCTTGTGCTGCGTGCTTCGGGCTGTTTCGTTCAGATGGCTGGCCTTCTCTTTTGGGTCACGTCACTTCTGGCGACGCCTCCGGATCAGACCGACCAATCCCAAGATGATCAGAAACCAGGCCAGCCCTGAGCCGGACGATTCGGATCGGCAGTTGCACCCGGACGACGATCGGTCCGACGAGGTTCCCCCATCGGCCGAGGCGGCTCCATCGCCCTGGGCGGCGTCCGCGGAAACCGAACCGTCGGACGTGCTCCCATCGTTGCTCGCTGAGCCGTCCGACAGGCCTCCGTCTGGATTCGGATTCGGCCCGCCGCCGTAAGGTCCCTCGGCCTGGCTGTCGTTTCCCTGCTCGAAGGCACCCAGGTCATGGGCATCGTTCCGTGGCCTGCGCATTCGGGTCACTGTTTCGTTTTGATAGTACTCCCATTGTGGGATGCCCTGGATGCTGTCGTCCGCCTGGTCCACGCAGGCGCTGTCGGCGCGCAGGGTGAAGTCCAGATTCGTCGGGTCGTTGAAGCCCGGGTCGCTGCCCGGAAGGCAGACGTCGGCGGAGGAGCAATCGGTTCCGGTGGTGACCCAGTTGGTCGAGCCATCGACACCCCAGTTCTTCAGGTCCGGCTGCCGTGCAGCCGCCAGGGTGGCGATGTCCACGATGATGTTGTTGTGCAGGGTGGCATAGGTTTGCACCGTGTCGTTGCGCATGTTGACCAGGACGTGGGTCTGGCCCTGGTTGCGCGGCGTGCCGATGATCGTGTTGTTGATCATGGTCAGGTGCATGGTTCCCACGGCGCCTGTGCCGTCGTTCGAGCCTCCTTGATCGTCGTTGAGAAGGGCGATGATCTGACTCTGGTTCTCGGGATGGCCTTGGATGATGACGTTGCCCCTCAGGGTCAGATTTTGCGTGATGGGATCACTGCCGGTTCCGCCGCAGAGGGAGCCGCACGACATCACGTCGCCTGGATAGCTCCCAGGTCGCGTGATCCAGTTATATTCGATGGTGGCGTCCCTGGCGCGGATGTGGAAGTTTTGTCCCTCGGTGGAGTCGTGGAGGTAGCTGTATCGGATCGTGATGGTTCCGCCGTAGATGTAGATGTTGTGGGTCATGTTGCCCGAAGACGCGGTCTTGCCATTTGAGTCGAATTCGCAAAACTCCACCAGGATGTTTTCGCCCGAGCCGATCAATCCATTCGTATTGTGGCGGAAGAGACAGTCTCGGATCGTGATGTCGCTTCCTCCAAGGATCCGGATGCCCGAGGAACTGGCATCTTGGCAGTTTTGGAACACGATACCCGAGATGACGTAGTGGGAGCCGGTGATCTGCCAGGCTCCGCGGCCTTTGTCTCCGGCCGAATAGGAACCCGGCCAGTCGCCCACTGGTTGGCCGCCGAGATCCCATACTGGCTTGTTGTCCGGATCTTCGGCGCGGATCACGATGGGCTGGGTTTCAGTCGCCTGCTGGTCGAGATAGAGGCGGTACTGGTAGGTGCCCGGCGCGATGACCACCTCGTCTCCAGGTCGGGCCGCTTCGATGAGCGAGTAGTCATCCGATGGCGTCACGTGGATCGTGGCCGCCCAGGCGCGTTGTGTGCCTGGCGTGCCGAACCATGATGCGACGAGGAGCAGGGTGAAAGAAACGGTTCCGCGCAACAGGAAAGTGACGTGATCACTGCTTGGCCTTTTCGATGGTCTCATGTCCCATGCTCCCTTTATTCATTGATGACCGGGTCATCATAGCAACAGACCGGATTTTTGCCCACTGGCAACAAGATGCCCGGAGAACTCGGATTCAGGGTGGGTGCGTTCAGCCAAGTCGAGAGGGCGAGCTACGGTTCGACGACCACGATTTGGGTGGCGTTTCGGCCGAAGGTTTCGGGATGATACATTTCTTCGGCCTTGAGCGGGGGCACCACGAAGGTTCCGATGGTGGTGGCCCTGGCCAGGTACGTGTACTCGTAGACCCCGGCGGGCAGCCTATCCCAGAAGAGCTGGTAGGCGTCGTCGCGCATTTCTTTGTGGTCCGGCGATCGCAGGGCGTACCAGGACCAGAAGTCGTAGATCTTGTTCTTTGCCTTGCCGGCCAGGGCGGAGGACGCCGAGGTCTTCAGGTTCATGTCCACGATTTCGAAACCAGCAGGCAGCGGGTCCACCACGGCGGTGTAGTACCGCCGGTCTGGCACGACCACGGTGAGTCGCACGCGGACGTAGGTGCCTGCCTTGACGTGCCACAAGCCCTTGCGATCCCGGTGCAGGGTTTTCGGCCCGTCGACCGGTTCATAGACGCGGCTCACGGCAAAACCCTGTTCTTCGGCTTTGAGGCGCAACGAGGTGGGCGCGTAGCGCATGCCGAGCCGGTAGTAGAGTCGGCCGGGCCCCTTCTTTGCGAGGATGATGGAGGTCTTTCCATTCGAAGCCTTGCTCTGGTCCAGGAGCACGCGCATGGGGACCTTGGTTTCGGACACCGCCATGGAGCGGCCCTGGAACTGCTTCGAGCCCACATAGCCGGTGCCGAGCCAGAGTTGGGCCACGAAGTTTGGCACCTGCTTTTCATATTTTTTGAAGTAGGCGGACAGGGCGTACATGGCAAAGGCGTTTGCCTGGGTGGTTTCCCAGCGGCCCTTGATCCTGGCGGCAACGAGGCCTCGGACCACCTTGGTCGTGATCGGGTCCTTGGGAGCCACCTCCATGAAAGCGGCGAGCACGATGGCGTCGGTGCGAGAGCTCGAATGGAGCAGGACGCGCAGACTCTCGGTGACGTGCTCAGCGAAGTGGGCCGACGAGGCGGTCTGGATGGCCGCGTTGTCCAACTCGTGTTTGAGGGGCGCCACCATGGCTCTGCTTCGGGTGCTGTTGACCCGTTTGGCCGCCGCCATGAGCATGGCCTTGGCGAAGAGGGCCAGGGACTTGTCGTGTCGATAGATGGCCACGAGCGATCGAGCCACCGGCCAGGTCCTCGTGTATTTTTTGATGTCGGGCAGGGTCTGCATGTCCGTCAGGACCCAGGCTGCCATGGCCCGAAAGGACCACCAGATGTTCCAGGGCCAGCCGATGCGTCCGTTCATACAGCTTTGTACGTACCGGGCCGCCTTGCGCATTGCATTCTTCGGGACGTGGAAGCCCGCCTTGATGCCTTGGGTCAGGCTCCACGCCACGTACACGCTTGCATAGGGCGAGGGGCGATAACTGCCGGGCCAGAAGGTGAACCCGCCGTTCCATCGCTGGAGGCCGAGGAGTTTCTTGATACCCGCTTTGGCTAGGGCGCGCTGCTTGGCCTGGTCCGACACCTTGCCGATGTGAAACTTAGCCAGAATGTTGCCCAGCACGAAAATGGGTACGAGTCGGCTCGCCGTCTGTTCGGCGCATTGAAATGGGTAGTCCACCAGGTACGAGGCCGCATCCTGAAGCCCGGTCAGAGCCGTGGAGGACAGGCTCACCTCGATGGCGCCGAACTGAGGCAGCACGTTTGCCGGCGCAAGAACGGGCTGGGCGATGGACGATACGGTCACGCCGTAGGTTGCGGTGGCCTCTGCCGTGGCTGGTAGGTTCACCCGCAGGGCAGGCGGCTGCACCGAGTCGGTGTCTCTGCCCAGGAATGCCGAGAAGCGGAACCGGACGAGGCCGGGCCTCGTGGTCGCCACGGCGAACCGCACCTCGGCCGCCTTGCCGGCCGCCACGTGGACCTTTTGGGTCTTTGCGCCCAGGAATCGCACGCCAGTTGCGTCGATGTGGACCGTGGCCATGCCCGCATGGCCGGTCTGGTTGTTCACCACCACGGCGGCCTCGAATCGATCGCCGAAGTTTGCGAAGCGGGGCAGCGCCGGGCGCAGCAGCAATTTCTTGTTCACCCGGATTCTTGCCTGGCCCGACCCGAACCGGTCGGGACGTTTGCGGTCCAGAGCCACGACCATGATCCGGAAGGCTGTGAGGTTTTCGGGCATCGGGATGGCCACGCGTGCGTTTCCCGCTGCGTCCGTGACCACGTTCGTGTCCACGAAGGCCGTGGTGGCGAACTTGGTCCTGGTCTTGAAGACGAGTTTGCCGCCGCCTATTTCGTCCAAGGTACGCTCAGCGTTGGAACCGGAGGCGAACCTCCCATCTACGGTGCCTGCATCAAAGGACGACGTGGTTTCCCGCAGCGGGGCCGCCATTGGCGTTTTTATCGCGGCCCTGCTGTTTCTGACCCCTCTAGACTTCTGACGTTCCCTTGTGAAGGTGAGCCGCATTTTTGGAAACGTTTTTTTGAGCAGCAGGGCGCGTAGCGAATGGAGAGCGGTGCCGCGTCCAGCGTCCCGCAAGAAGATCAATTTCGGGTCAGGCGTCTTGAAGCCAAGGAGGCTGAGCACCCCTTCGTCGACCACGAATACGGCCAGCCGAGCCTGGACGGGATGGTGGTGTTGATCCGCAGCGTGCACCGCGACGTGGAAGGTCTGTCCTGGTCGGATGTCGGTGCGGTCCGGTCGCACCGCGAGGCGGATGGTCCGACTCGCCTTGGAGATGGCCAATCTGACGTGGCCTGTGGCGTACATCGGCCGTCCCAGGTCTTCGCTGCGGTCGGAGGATTGGCCCTTCGGCGCTCGCACTCTGCCGCGGACCAGGACCACCGAGACGTGCAGATCGGGCAGTTCATCTGCGGTGATGGGAATGGTCTCCACGTGACTCGAATCGGAGATGTCCAGGACCCGGTAGGACACGATCCCTCGGTGCTCGATGGTCAGAAGGCCCGTGGCGTGTCGATACGGATTTTTGATCAGAATTGTCGCCTTCTGGCCCGGTTTGTAGCTCGATCGGTCCGCAACGAGGTCTATGTGGTTGCGGTTGTTGATGCGCCAGGGCACGTAGCCCTTGCCCGCCACGTACAAAATAGACGACGTGACGGTTTTGCGCCCCGATGCATCGGACACCTCGGCGAGTACTTCATACTCGCCGGCTTTGGTCAGGGTCAGGACGCAGGTTTTGACCGTCGAAGAAGACGTCACTTGGCAGCGGCCTCCTTCGATCTGGACCGGTGAATAGTTGGTCTTCCAGTAACGGCCCGACCGGACCATCTTGCGCTTCCAGATCGTGCGCATGGCTCGGACTGTGATGGGCACTCCGGACAGACGCTTGCCGTTCAGGGTCACGGCGACCAAGTCGAGCCTGGCCGGCTTGCCCACCTTGACCACGGATTTGTGCCAACGGCTGCCCACGTAGAGCGATGCAGGGTGGACCACGATGGTCTTGCGGCCAGCGATGGATTGGCGGTTCACGTCGAAGACCTGGGATTCCAGGGTGAAGCTGCCCGTCGAAGGGAGACGCTTTTTGCCCTTTCCCCGGTCCAGCAGGATCGACAGATCGAGGGCTCCGTGATCGTCGAGGCGCCCCGTGCCCTTGGCGACTAAGGTGCCGTGTGACCAGCCTGATTCCAGGTACCAACCCCAGCGGCCGCCACGGGTGCCAGCGCGCAGGATCCAGGCCCAGGGCCGGTGGGGTGCCACGCCGAAGGTGAAGGTGTCGTGCTTGGGCGGCCGGTAGGAAGATGGCGTTCGGGTCAGGGTCCAGCGGGCCTTGGCACCGCCCATGGGCGCGCCGAACAGGTAGTTGCCGTGGACGTGGAGGTCGGTCTTGGTTCCGAAGTACTTGGGCTCTGGCGAGGTCGTGACCTTCACTTCGTATTCGGGAGCCCGGTAGGCCAGGATCTTGAACGAGTGGTACAGTTTCAATCCATCGTGCACGTTCGTGGCGCCCTTGACACGACCGTCGAACTGGTAGGGGCCCAGTCTCGTGTCGGGTTTGGAGGTGAAGGTGATGTGGAAGGTGCCGTCTCGGTCCACCTTGGCCGTGCCCGTTGCCATCTTTTCACCACGCGGATCCTTGATGCTGTACGACACCGACAGCGCCCCGGCGATTCGGTCCAGCCTGTTGTCCGGCGCCAGGTGCCTGCGACGCAAGACGCCGGTCAGGTGGACTTTCTCTCCTGCTCGGTATGGGTTGCGGTCCGTGGTCAGAAAGACCTCGACGCGATAGTCGGGAACCTGGTGTGAGCCGTAACCCGATACGTAGCCGTCTTGGCCGCGTCCATCCAGAATGACGAACGAATGGTCCTTTTCCGATTCGGCCACCAGAAGCAGAGGGCCTTTTGCCCTGAGTCGTCTCGGGCCCGGAACCACGGCCACGCCTCGCTGGTCCGTCTTGCCGGTCCAAAGGGGCGTGCGAGCCTTGATGCCGGATTTGTGACGCTGCAACGAATACAGACGCAGCGTGATTCCGGGTAGACGGCGCGACGAGTCGACGGCCGTCGCCAGGGCCAGGATCCGGTCCGGGTCGTAGCGGGCCGCCAGGCCCAGGTTCGTCACCTGTACCATAAATCTGCGCCTGGGGTTCGACCATCGCCTGAACTTGAGGTTCGGGCTGTAGACCTCCACGTATACGGCACCGCCTTGATGGCGCAGGGCACGGTCCAGATTCAGGTAACTCGTGTGGAGCCGGTTTTTCCTTTTGTTGAACCGGTAGGAGAATCGCACCCTGCGGCCTGGCAACTTGGTGGCCACACCCGATCGTCGTTGCCGCCAACTGGCGTGGCTCAAAATGGAGAGCGCCTCGGCCTGTCGTGCCGCTGGGATGGCCACCATGGTCACGGTAGCACGCATGATGTTGATGGTGCGGACCGCGAGCCTCCGGTTTCCGTGGCCTTCCAGTATGCCGCGACCTCCATACGTTGGAAAGGTGAGCGCCGCCCTGGCGTCGGTGAATCGGACATGCCCAACCCACCTGCGGGCCGAGTGTTGACCGTAGATATCACCCACCCCTGGCAGCACCGTGACCCGGTAGGCCGTCGCTGGCTCGAAGCTTCCAGAGAGATAAACCTTGTTGCCCCCTGCGCGTACCGTCAGGTCCACCACCTTGGGCCTCACGAGAATGCGCGATGCGAGTTCCTCGTTACTCGATTTGATGTTGTTCGTGAATTCGACAAATGGTCGGCTGGATGGTCGACAGCGGCCGCTCCTCATGTTCCAACAGCGCACCGAATAGGCCTTCATCGCGCCGTAGGTCACAAAGTGAGCCGTCAGAGTAGACGGTGTCTTGAGCGGCCCCTCTGCGCTGCCAAGGCCCTGGTCGATCCGGATTTGGTAGGACGACGCAAGTTTGAGGTTTTGCTTCGGCCTCAAGACCACCGTACGTTTTTTGTCCCATGTCTTGGCTTGTTTTCCATAGATCTTCACGTGCTTCCATTCGTCGAATGGCACGAGTTCCAGCGGAACGTCACCGTGTTGTTTCCGGATGAGACGAGTCTTTGCCAAAACCTCGTTGGGCCGAACCGCCTGGTTGAAGAAGAGCACGATGGGCGTTTCTGGAAGCGCGTGGGTCGTGTGCGACGGCAAGAACCCCGTTAGCTTCACCCGGGGCGTCTCGAACCAGAAGTGGGTCGCGCGTTTCAACGTACGGCCCACCGCGGATTTGACGCCCGCCGGGATGCTCACCTCGTACCTGGTCGAATAGGGAAAGCGCGATTTGCTCTCATAGGAAGCTGTCATGGTGCCGAGCCATCGGACCTTTCCCGGCGGCTTCGGTGTGATCACGAACGGCACCGGTGTCTTGCGCTGCAGGTCCAACGACGTGAGCGGAACCATGGGCTGGTTGAACGTCACCGTCATCGACGCCACGGTCCGCACATGGCCGGATGGCTGGTTGCGGAGCACCTTCAGCGCGCCGTACTTCGGCCGGGCCACAGGCTTGGCTGGAGGCGGAAACTCTGCCCGAATCGACTCCGTCACCCGGGCCGGTGGCTTGGGCCCTGCCTGGAACCGGAACGCCGCATCGCTTGGCTTTGCAGTCATCAGCCCGAGCGCTGAGAACGGACTCGTGCGCTGTTGTGCGATCGCCGTCGAAGCGCCGCCAGGTCCTGTTTGCGTCTGCGCCGGCTTCGTGGGCCGACAGGACGAAAGGATGCCTCCCATCGCCGTCAGCACGCCGACCACGAGTGCCAACAGCAGGCCTGTGCTGAAACGTTCAGCCCGCCGCTGTCCCATTGCCGCCCTTGACCATGATTGTCGCATCATCTCGTCAACCTCCGGATTGCGTCCCATGAAGAAGGCCACATGAGACCATGGATCTCCGTGTCACTGCAAGTCGTTCCTGTCCTGTGTCTTTTTTCCTGACGCCATGGGGAGGTCTGACGCATGACATGAAAGAAAGTTCTCGGAGGCTTTGTGGATTGCCCCCACGTTTTTTGCCGACAACATCGAATTCACCGAAGAAACCGACCCCTCTATTCGCCACGGTCCCTCCCCCAAGCCGTAGGTCCTCTGGCCCGGCCACGTTATCACCGTAGCCCGTCTCATCGGGTGTCGCTATGGATCGAAGCCGGTTTTCCTTGGGCGTCATTGACAGTTTCGAGACCGGTTGCTGTCATGGACATGTGGAATGAAAAATGCGAAACTTTGGGAGTTGAGAGGAAAACGGGGTGCCCATCACGGACGTCCGTTGCAAGGAGGGTGCTGAAATGCGTACCGGTATCGAAGGGGCGATGATTTTGTGGTTGAAGCATTGGGGAGTTGGCTGGTCGGTCGTTTTGCTCGTCATGGCGGCCGGGTGCGGTGACAGCGGTACGGGGGGGGGCGACAACACGAATAATACGAACAACACGAACAACTCCACCTGTTCGAATGGCGTGAAGGATGGCACGGAGACGGATGTGGATTGCGGTGGTTCTGACTGCGATCCTTGTGACAACGGGAAGGCTTGTGTCGGCGCGTCGGATTGTGTCAGTGGCTCCTGTGTCAACGGGGTTTGCGTGGAGCAGGGCCAGAACCTGTCGATTTCCTTCGTGGCGCCCACCGATGACGATGGAGCCCAGGTGGATCGAACCTGGACCGAGGTGGCCGCCGAGGTGACGGCGCAGGAAGCGGCGAGCGCTT
>JAGGXR010000089.1 GCA_021162935.1 Deltaproteobacteria bacterium | reverse complement strand
TCGTTTTGCCGGCAGGTCTTGTCGGGTTTCCGGCAGGCCGTGCTGCCGTTGGTTGCGCGTCGTTCGCACGTGCTCCTGGTTTTTCCGGCCGTGGTGGGGCAGCCCTGCCAGACTGCGAGGGTGTCTTGTCGGGGCGCCGGGAGGATGGTGCTTTTTCTGCGGGCGGGCGAGCGACGTGGCGAGAGCGATGGACGGAGGCCGGGCGGCGACTCTGCGCAGGCGGCGACTCGGGTTGGAGCGTGACCGCGATGTCGAGATGGGTGGCGCAGGTCAATCCGATGCGTGAGACCAGCGGCATGGACGGTCCACCCATGGCCCACCGGATCCGTCGGTCTCCTGGCGCAAGGGCGACCTCGCGGTTTGAAAAGAGCCCCTTGAGAAATCGATGCACCCGATTGGCGAAGTCCACTTCCCAAACTTTGTGTTTGATTCGGAGTTCGGCATAGCTGGGGGCCACGGACACAGGGGCCCTGGCCAGAATGGGAACCAGGTCCACGGTGGTTTCTCCGGATGCATTGGTGCGGTCGAGGGAAACCGCCTTGTCGTCGCCTCCCAGGGTGAATAGCAGCACCCGTTGGGAAAGGGGGCGTGTGCCGCAGGGCACCAACTCGCTTTCCTGCTTGACCGGATAAATGGGGCCCCTGACGATCTCGGTCTTTTCTCTGGTCAGTGCGAGCCAAGTGGTTCCCACGGCGGCCAGGGCGAGGCCCGGCAGGAAGGTCCACAGGCCTCCCATGAATCGGGTGCGTTCGAGTTGGGCCTGCTCGCTGTCCTTTTCGCCCCTGAAACCACGTGCATTGACTGCCATGAGGGCGATGCCCGTTGCGGTCAAACCGGTGCCTGCAATGGCGGTGATCCAGCCCCAATACCTATTGGGGACGTTTTTGCGGCGATAGCTCGTGGTGGTCACCTGTCGCACGCGAGAGAGCTTCCATTTCCGGCAGCGATCCTTGTTGACCGCTGTGATGGCGATCAAACCACGGTGATTTGGATCGAGACGGATCCGAAACTCTTTGGTGGAGCGAACCGGGGTTTCATCTAGCTTCGTTTCACGGGACAAAACCTGGGTGGATTGCAGCGGGATGTCGGCCTGGACCATGGCGCAGGACAGGGGGCAGAGCATGAGAGCCGACAGGATACCGTTCTTGGTGATGGTTCTTGGTGATAAGATATTCTGCATGGGACGTCTTTCTGTTTGTTCGTGACTCGTTGGACTACCTGTCGCCTGCATGTTTCTTTCCGTGATGTTTTGTTTTTCGCGATGTCTCTCTATATTCCGAAGCCTTTTTTTGGGCGTCCTTTGGTGCCGTGCTCACGGAGCCTTTTGGTTTCGAAAACGCCGCAGTCGTTTCCACTGGAATCCCGGCCACATGGGCAGGGTGATGCCGCCGGTTTTTGGATCGAGATGGAACCAGGGCGCCCCCTTGGCGTTTCGCAGCACGTGGAAGTTTTGGGCCGGCATGAATCCTTGGCCGATGAGGACCCGACGGTGGCCGGCCGCGTCCTTTGCCATATCCAGGATGAGCACTGCATGTCCGGGGCTGCCCGATTCGATGAAGAAGTCGCCCGGCCTGGCCTGGTCGGGACGCACCTTCTGGGTCAGATACGCATGGATGGTGCCCGTGTACCGGAAAAGATGAATCAGGTACCTGCGAAACGACCGCCGGCTGCCGTCGGCGTGGGCCACCCGTCGCAGCATGCGATGGCGACCTCGCCCCCTGGGCCGCCATCCCTGGCGCCATTTGGACCAGGACAGAAAGCGGATGCGGCCGCCATACGGAAACGAAATGGCCTGATAGGCCTTTTTGGACCAAAGGTACTCGGCTCTGATCCGTACCAGGCTGTCCCAGCATTGCTGGAGGTTTCTATTGCCCACGTCCAGATCCACCACTGCCGCCACCAGAGGCGCGTTCCCCGGTTGCACGATAGATCCATCATAGGCACGCACTGGCGTGTTTGCAGGAAGCAGTGGGAGGTGACGGAGCCAGTAGGCATAGGAGCCCCGAGCTTCGGGGATTCGCTGGAATTTGTTCGGTGGGCGGATCCGTCGGGCCAGGGATTCGTAATCTGAGCGGAGGCGTGGCCACTGATAGAGGGGCGCCGCTTGTTTGGCGCTTCGGATGTGCAGCACAGACGTCGGTGGCTGCACAGACGTCGGTTGTGACGGCCCAGATGGCGTTGGCCAGGCCCAGGTCGTCGTTGGCGTGCAGACGACCGCCGTGAGCATCACAAAGACTGGTCGCAAGTTTGCGGGATCGGTTGTGTGCATCGCCCTGTTTGGCCCCTCTTTGTTCCGTTCTGTTTCTTGGACGTTCCGCCAGCCCGTTTCATTTGCCCGTGAGAATTGTGCTCCACGGTTGGTGGAGCCTGCGACCGCGAGTCTCCAGGACCGGCGGTCGCGTTTGGGCTCCCGCATCACCGGCTCCAAGCCGGCGATGACTCAACTCTTTTCCGACCAGACCTGCACCAGTTCCACCAGGGTCTTCACGCCCAATTCCATGTCCTGAATAGAGATCCATTCGGTCCTGGCGTGGAAGTTGTGGCCGCCGGTGAAGACGTTCGGGGTGGGTAGCCCCATCTGCGTCAGCTTCGATCCATCCGTGCCGCCCCGAATCGACGAGAGCCCTGGTTTTGCACCGGCCCGCTTGACTGCCTCCATGGCGTATTCGACGACCTGAGGTGCCTCGTCCAGCTTCATGCGCATGTTGCGGTACTGCTCTTCGATAGTGACCTGTGCATCGGAGCCTGGGAATTCCTTTTTCGTACGTTCAGCCAGGTCGCGCAGGACGTCTTCGAGGCGATGGAGTCCGTCCTCTTCGAAATCGCGGACGATGAGTTTGACCGTGCCCAACTCTTCGGTGCCTGAAATGCTGACCGGGTGGAGATAGCCCTGGCGTCCTTCGGTCGTCTCGGGCGCGAAGTCGGGTGGCAGCGATCGCACGAAAAAGGATGCCGCTTTGATGGCCGAGACGAGTTTGTTCTTTGCGTATCCAGGGTGCACGTTGATGCCCTTGAACACGACGGTCGCGCCGTCGGCGCAGAACGTTTCATTTTCGATCTCGCCCGCCGTCTCACCGTCTATTGTATAGGCGAATTTGGCGCCGAACTTTTCGATATCGAAATGCTCCGTGCCTCGTCCGATTTCTTCGTCACAGGTAAAGGCAATCCGCACTCGACCGTGTTTGAGTTCTGGATGGGCGATGAGATATTCGACGGCGGTCATGATTTCCGCCACGCCGGCCTTGTCGTCTGCACCGAGGAGGGTGCTGCCGTCAGAGGTGATGATGTCGTGGCCCATGCAGTTCTTGAGGGCAGGGGACTCGGTCGGGTCGATGACCGCGGACGGGTCCGCCGGCAGCGTGAGCGCCCCCCCCTGGTAGTTGCGATGCAGCACCGGCTTGACATCCTTGCCCGTGACGGCCGGAGCCGTGTCCACGTGCGAAATCAGCCCGATGGTGGGAACTGCCTTGTCCACGTTGCCAGGCAGTGTGGCGAACACGTAGCCCCACTCGTCCATCTCGGCGTCGGTGAGCCCGATTTCCTTGAGCTCAGACACGAGAAGGCGCCCCAGGTCCTTTTGTTTTTCGGTGGATGGATAGGTCGTAGCCTCTTCCTGGCTTTGGGTGTCGATGGCGACGTACCGCATGAAGCGGCGTGCCACTGTTGGGATGTCTTGGTCGTGGTGCGTCATGATGGTCGTCCTTTCTGTCTTCCTATCGTGCTTTTCATATCATGAATTTCATCAGTTTTGCACATATCACGTTTGCTGCATGCTGTGTGTAACACGTGTGTCCAGTTCGTCAAATGCAGGGTTTCATCAGTAGCCTGCCAGCAGGAATACGAGGATGCCCAGCGGATAGACGATGCCCAGGTTGCTCATGTTCGACGCCGTTAGGTTGTCGAGCGCCTCCTGCGTGTCCAGTTCTAGGGCCAGAGTGCCCTTTCGTTTCGACGATGCGTAGATGGCGAAGAACGAGGTCATTTCGGGCAAGGACGTGGCCACGCCGAGGATCCAACCGACCGCGGCCTGGGAGATGCCCATCTTGGTCACCACGTCCTCGGCTGAGGATCCCAGGAAACGGCCGAGTACGACGATTCCGGCAACCCCAGCCAGGATCATCCCGAGCGCCCTGGCGATGCGCAGGTCTCTGGGCATGGTGGAGAGCGGTTCGTCCTTTGCGTCCGGCTGGTCCGGACCAGAAGCCCGGGCATCGGATTTTTCGTCGTTTGCAGGTTTTTCCAACTGATTCACATTCATTTTCCGGTCGGCGAGCACGTACGCGACGAATACGCTGATCAGGCCGACTGCGGTCCAGACGGAGGTCGTGGCTTTTCCGGAAAAGACGAGGAACATGGGAATCGCGATGGCGCCGAGGGCAAAGCCGATTTCGTCGAGGAACTTCACGCGAGGCAGTTCTCGGTACTGGCGATAGAAGAGGTTGGCGGCCAGGAACAAACCGAGGTTGATGATGTTCGAGGCGGCGATGTTCCACAGACCGGCTCCGAGGAGGCCAATGGCAGCGGTGGAAACCGTGCCGGCCAGTTCCGGTACCGACGTGGAGTAGCCCAGAATCTGTCCCTTGGCTTTGGACGACAGGTGCAGGACGTCGGCGAATTCTTCGATTCCGACACAGAGGACGAATCTTGTCACCAGAACCACCAGCATCCCCAAACCTGCCAGGATGATCAGCGCCAAGACAATCCTCCTCGTCACGTTCCATTTCGAGCCCGTCGTGTGCTGGGGTTCGTCCGCCTGGCCGTGGCAAACGACCATTGCCTCCTGCGAACCCGAAGCCTGTGGAACCCTTTCGTTCGCAGGGTGCCAGCCGGTTTCGTGCCAGCAAACAGACCGTATGGCCGGGGGGATCTTCCGTCAAGTCCGTTCCTTGACAGGAAGGTCTGAACCCCAATGTTCGTAGGTTTATACGATAAATGCTGTTGACTATCGGTTGTCGCCGGTAAAGAACGGATCGGGTCGTGAGCCCGCGTGGGTTTACGGAGGAATCGACGTCTTTTCTTGAGAGGGAGAAAGCCATGCTGCACCACATCGATGTTCGTTCATTTTTGGGGATTGCCTTGGTGATCACGGCGTCGAGTTTGACGCAATGCACGTGTCCGGACCACGAGTGTGACGTTGCGACTGATTGCGAGGGCCGTTGGTGGTACATGAGCGAGTGCCCAGAGGATCAGGGGCACTGGTCCTGCGAGGATCACACCTGCTCTGCTCGTTGTGGCGAGGTGGTCTGTGATTCCAGTTTGGATTGTCTGGTCGAGAGCTGGCCCGACGACGCTGGTTGTAAGAGCCAGGACGGCTATTGGGAATGCAGAGACAGCGCCTGCGTTGCGGTTTGTAACGATTCCGAATGCGCCCAGGCGGTCGAATGCCTGGATCATGTCTGGCCCGGCGACGTGGGATGCGCCGAGGCAGACGGTTACTGGGACTGTCGTCAGGGGGCCTGCGTGGCTCTCTGCAATGATGGCGAATGCACGCAATCGTCCGACTGCGCCGACCACGCCTGGCCGGACGACGTGGGATGCACTGAGACAGAGGGGCATTGGGACTGTCGCGACCAGGTCTGCGTGGCGGTCTGTGACAGTGGTTGCAGCACCCACGAGGACTGCGTCGGACGGACCTGGCCTGGAACCGAGGTGGACTGCGAGGAGTCCCATGGGCATTGGGAATGCCCAGATGGCGCCTGCGTGGCGGCCTGCAATACCGAGTGCGACGAGGACTCCGGCTGCGCTTGGAAGGTATGGAACGTCCGCTGTGTCGGTCATTGGGACTGCGTGCAGGGGCAGTGCAACGAGGTCTGCGACGACACGGGCTGCGGAGACGAGACCTGCGACGAAGCGGGTGGTGAGACCAAAACTTCGTGTCCAGGCGACTGCACTCCCACCTGCGTCGTGGCGCAGGATTGCATTGACGCCCAGTGGGACCTGCCCTGTGACGGTCGATGGGTCTGTCCTTCAGGGTCCTGTGTCTCCGAATGCGACTATCAGACGTGTGGCGACGGGCAATGTGACGCGGCCGGTGGTGAGAGCGCGGCCTCTTGTGCCGAGGACTGCATGGAGCAGTGCCAGATGCCCATCGATTGCGTGGACAAGGCCTGGACGCTCATCTGTCAGGGACATTGGACTTGTAACATGGGCACCTGCAATCCGGCCTGTGACAGCCTTCAATGCGGCGATGGCCAGTGTTCTCCGCAATTCGGAGAAACCGGCGATTCCTGCTATAAGGATTGCCATGACGGGCCCTGTGCCAAACCTGAAGACTGCGTGGGATTGACCTGGAACGAGTTGTGCCAGGGCCAGTGGCAGTGCGATGGTACCAGTGGTTCCTGCTCGGCGGACTGCAGCGGAAACACCTGTGGCGACGGGACCTGCGATGTGTCCGGCGGCGAGGACGCGGGAGGCTGTGCTACCGACTGCTCCGAATACGGCTGTTCCCTCACGGGCGACTGTTCCGACCTGACCCTGCCTGCCGGCTGCCGCGGCTGGCTCTGCATCCGGCGCATGTGCATTCCGCAGTGTCCGTAGAAACAGAGAATCACATATCAACCAGTCTTGAATCGGAAGGCAAGGGGGGCGACGTGAATCTGTGCGTTGGGCCGCGCTGTCACAGCGCCTGGAATGAGACGTCGTCTATGTACATGACCGTGGCTGCATCGGCGTTCGACACGAATACGACCCACCGAAGACCACAGATCACGGCACCAGGATTGCCCAGCCCCGTAAAGGTTTGGGTGCCGATGCTCGGCGAGGTGAGTGTGATGTCGTAGAGACCATTGCCGCCCGGTCCCACGTCGAATGTGATCCGGACCTGCACCCACTCGTTGCGTGCCACGGTGACCAGGTCTTGGCCGCTGGCCGCCACCAGCCCCTGGGCGTCGATGGTGATGTGCGGCCCGGCGTCGTAGGGAGACTGTTGGTCGCGCCACTCGTGGTAGAAGATGGCGCCCGGGCCCAAGCGTACCGCAAACGAGCCCTGTATCGTGCCGGAGAAGTACGTGGGAAAGTATGCGAAGTAGGGGACCCAAGTGTGATCGAGTCCGGCGGCGTCCTGGAACTTGAGACTGTGGACGCCGTGAGCCGCCTGTTCGTCCGTGACCCGCACCGTTGCCTGGGCGGTTTCGCCGGACGTGACAGCTCCATGGCCCGCCTTCTGTCCGACGGGAGTGTCTTCGAATCCGTCGAACATCACCTGGGGCGTGGCGTCGGCTGGAAGAGGCTCCTCGGTTCGTTGGATCGCATCGGGGAGTGCAACCCAGACAGGATTCCCGTAGAGCCCGAAGTCATCGTTATCTTGGGCGAAGGGGACGAAGCCCAGGGCCAGAGCAGGGGACTGGGGCGAAAGGGTGAAGTCTAGCCCGTATGGGTCGGACATGAGCGGATCGGCCGCCACCGAGTGCGTATCGTGCCCAGTTGCCTGCCATTGGGCCATGGTGCTGCAGCCGAACAGGATTGGGTTCCCACTCAAATCCCAGTAGAGATTCGAATCCATGGTGAAGTTGTCGTTTTGCCACGTGCCGTCCAGGAGCCATGCATCGTTGTAGAGCACGATGTTGCGGGTGAAGGAAAAGGAGATGTGGTCTTCTTCGCGCGAACGTCGAATCTGGCATTCATGGGAAAAGGCGAAGATGTTGTTGGAAACGTCGTTGTCCTGGCCGTAATGCTGGTGGAAGCCACCGGTTTTCGTGTTGTAGACCAGGTTGTTTCGGACGGCGATGTTGCTGCTGCCCTCGTCCAGGTAGATGCCCCAGGCGCCGACTCCGGACCGGTACGAAAAGATGTCGTGGATCTCGTTGTGCTCCAGGGTCGTACCGGGCGAGACGCCCAACGTGTAGATGCCTCCCATGTCCGACAGGACACTGCGGCCGATGTGGTGGATATGGTTGTCGGCGATGATGTTGTCGTGAGCCGTCGAAGCTGCGTATCCCCAGGACCAGCCCACCGAGATTCCGGTGTAGTCCAGGTCGCCGATGTCGTTGTGGGTGACGGAGTTGGATGAACTGCGGCCGATCCAAACCCCCACGGCAGCAGATAGGATCACGCTACCGTCGTGGATGAAGCAGTTATCCACCCGGTTGTTTCCCGCCTCTTTGGCCGGGCTGGCCGCGGTCTGCTGCTCGCCGATTCGGACTCCTCCTCCTCCCAGGTCGAAGAATTCGGTCTGGACGACCTGCGAGTCTTGGGTACCGGACCGGAACCACAGGCCGTACGTGCCCGTGTGGCCGATGCGGCAATGGTCCACCGCGATGTGGCGACCGCCCGTTATCTCGATGGCCGCCGGCAGGTCCACGGCTGCCTGGCCTGCCGATGAGCCGGCGGGACCCGGCTGCCAGTCCGTATGCAGGAACGTGATTCCGTAGAAGATGATGTGTTCGACAAATTGGTTCGATGCCGGATCGCCACTGATGACGATGAATTGTTTGGCCACGGGAGCCACCACGGTCGCGCTGGCTGGGTCCTCTTCCGATTTTGGAAGGTAGGTCAAAACGCCGGTGTGGCGGTCGAGATACCATTCTCCTGGTTCATCGAGCGCCTCGTACACGTTGTGGACGATGTAGCGCTGGGCGGGATCCCACCGGCCGAAATCCCATCGTGCCGGACCTGTGAAGGACACGATGTGCTGGGACGTGTCGATGGATGCGATGTGGTGGAGCGACGTCGCCCAGGAATGGAAGACCTCCACGACCACGTCGTCGAGGTTCGACCATGGTTCCATGTCGCCTGGTTGGAAGGCGAAGGCCTGGTTGGCCGGTGTCGCGGTCCCTGCGATGTGTCGGTACCCCTCGTTTGGGGTCCGGGCCCTGGGACGCCTCACGTCGTCCACCCACAGGGCGGCAAACGACCAGTCTTGCGAAGCCACGTCCCGAATCGTGGTGGTCCATCTGCCGTCGGCCACGGTCCAGCCGGTCACGGGGCGGCCCCCGTCGATGACCGGCGTTTCGCCCGGAAAGGCCTCATACGAGATGGTGGCGTCGACGGTTCCTGAATCTTCGGGTAAAAACTCGACAGGCTCTGTGATTGGGTAGCTGCCGTTTCGGAAAAAGATACGAACCGGGCTCGGCCAGTCAGCGGTCTGTTTGATGGCGCGGACGGTATCCCTGGCCCCGATCATGCTGGCCAGCGGTCCGTCACTGTGGTCTTCGTTGGGCTGGGGCAGGGATCCGGACCAGGCGTCGTCTCCTTGAGGCGAGACATAGAGAGCGATGGTGCCCTGGACTAGGCAGATACCATATTGGCAGACCTCGTCGTCTGCACAGGGGGCATCGTCGCCCCATTCGAAACAGCCGTCATCGTCGCTGTCGCTGCAGGTTTGAACGGTGTTTCCATCACAACGGATTGCGTCTGGTTCGCAGGAATCTGGACAGAGACAATGCGGGCCGTTCGTATCGTCTTGACAGTCGAGTCCGGCCTTGCATGCGGTGGAAACGGTCCATTCGAGGCCGCCGTTTTCGCCTTGGGTGCAGGTCTCGACCGCGCGGTTGTCCGGGGAGCAGCGGGTCGCTCCGTTTTCGTCGCATTCGTTGTGCGGTGGTACGTTGCCGTCGGCTTTGCCGCCTCCTGTGTGGTCTGGGCCACAGCCCGGCCAGAGCATCAGCATCCATAGGAACCCTGCAAGGGACCAACTGTTGGAAAGGCTCCTGATTCTCAGAGGTCTCCTGGTCCTCATGGCGTGTCGTCATGGGAACGGATGTCTGGGGGCTGATGTCCCGAGCTTTCCAGCGTAGGTGGCGCCACGTTGAGGGTGAGCCAGTAGTCACCCACGGTTCTGGCTACCTCGACGAAGTTCATGAACCCCACCGGTTTGACCAGGAACGAATTTGCTCCGTTGTCGTAGCTCTCCAGGCGGTCGGCGTCTTGCTTCGAAGATGTGAGTATCACGATCGGGAGCCTTTTGAGACCTGGTCGGGTCTTGAGATCCGTGAGGACCTCCTGGCCGGACATCCCCGGAAGGTGGAGGTCTAAGAGCACCAGGTCCGGCATGGGGAACTGGACTCGGTCCGCATATTCGCCGCGGCCCATGAGGTAGTCCAGGGCCTGCTCGCCGTTGCGGACCACCTGGACCTTGTTCGTCAGTCCTGCGTGCTCGAACGCATCCAGGGTGAGTTCCACGTCCATTTCATTGTCTTCCACCAGTAGAATGACAGCTTCTTTCACTGGTTTGCTCCTTTGAGTCGAATCTGAAACGTGCTGCCCTGCCCAATCTGGGAGTGCAGTTCGACTGTGCCGCCGAGCAGGTCGGTGCAGCGCTGCACGATGGCGAGCCCGACTCCGGTTCCAGGATACTCCTGTTGGTGTTGCAGTCGTTGGAATAATTCGAATACCTTTTCGTGAAATTTTGGATCGATACCGATGCCTTCGTCTCGGACCTCCACGACCACGTCGTCGCCTTCTGTTCGGCTCGACAGGAAAACATGGGGAGGTCGATCGTGAAAGGAGTAGGTCGTGGCGTTGTCTACGAGGTTTACGAGGATTCGAAGGAGCAGGTTCCGGTCCGCCCGGACCACGGCCAGGTCTTCGGCTACCTCCAACTTGGCTTGTGTCTCGTCCAACTTGCTGGCCAAGATGTTTTGGACGTCCTCAACGAGCGATGTCAGGGGGACGGATTCGAAGTGAAGGGCGGACCGGCCAAGGCGCGCATAAGTCAATAGGTCGTCAATGAGGCGGGACATGTGAGTCGATGCCTCGATGATACGGTCGAAGTAATGCTGGGCCTTGTCGGGCAGCATATTTTTATAGCGTTCGGCGATGATTTCGGAAAATCCCTTGATGGCTCGCAAGGGCGCCTTCAGGTCATGGGAGACCGAGGATGCAAAGGTTTTGAGGTCCTCGTTGGCCTGGGCGAGTTCACGATTGCTTGCTTTCAGTTCGGCTGTCCTGGCCTCGACCTCTTTTTCCAGGATTTGGGCATGTCGGGCGATTTCCTGGTGGAGCCTCGTCTGTTCCCATGCGATGACGAGCAGGTTGGCAACTTCTTCGACCACTTCGATGTCTTCGTCTGAGTATCCGTTTGGGACCGGGTAGCCGACGTTGAGCGAGCCAAACAATTCTTGGTGGATCACGAGTGGCACGTTGATGGAGCTTTGGATTCCCATGTGGCGTAGTTGGGCCATCGTCGCCCCGTGCTGCTCCGGCATCTCCGGGATACGGACGGTCTCGCCCCGTTGGAGGGCCTCGACGTCCGGAAAGGATTGGGAGATGCGAACGAGGTGTCCTTGGCCGATCGTGTCCTGGGCGATACCGTGGGCATGGACCTTGGCCGTGCCCGCTTCTTCGTCGAACAGGGCGAGGCTGACTCGGGTCAAGGGCAAAAACGTACTGAGGGCGTCTAACGTGGCTATGATCATATCAGTGAGAGAACGGGCCTCGATGATGGCGCGGTCGAGGCGGTGGAAGATTTCGAGTCTTCCTTTGGAATGTTTCAGCTCCCGTTCCGTCTCGATTCGATCCGTGATGTTCCTGGTGATGGCCAGGAGCATTTTCGTATGGTCGATTTCGATGATCGTGGCCGACATGAGCCCAATCACGATCGTTCCGTCCTTGGCCTGAAATGCGAATTCCTCGTTTTCGATCCGACCGTCCCGCTGCAGGGCGGCGCTCAGTCGTTTCCGGTCGTTCGGGTCATGCCAGACGTTCAGGTCAAGCGCGGATTTGCCCAGGACTTCGTCGGGTTCGTATCCCAATGTTCGGGTGAAGCCCTCGTTGACATCCAGGTAGGTTCCCGTGTCGATGGAACTCAGGGAAACCACGTCGGGAATCATGTGGAAGATGCGGCGGAACCGCTCCTCGATCGCCTGGATACGATCAAGATTCTCTTTGCTGGACCGGTGACTTTGCCACGCGTCGATGGCCTGGCCCAGGTTCTGGCCGAGTCTTTCGATGGCGGACAGCATCGACTGCAGATCCTGGTCGTTGGCAGCCTGCCGGGCCGTTACGAGCGTTGCCTCCACGAATTGGCTGACTTGGCCGCGGAGTTGGGCCTTGAGTCGGGCCGTGTCCCGCCTTGTGATCGTCGCATCGTTCTGTCGCGTGTCTTTCGACATGGTCTCGTCCCCAGGTGGTCACTGCGTCGCCGAGGAGGCGCCAGCCAGCCTCTGAAACCAATGGGAGTATAGCTCTGTCGTGGCTTATTTGTCCATCAAATTGCTGTTTCTGGTCAATGCTCGTTCGGACCAAGATGGCTGCCAGCACTGTTTCGGCAGGCCGTCACTCACCAAGGTTGCAAAAAGCGCGAAGTTTGCGCAAAATTGAGTCTAATGTGTCAACGTGTCGGTCGTTGGGGCCGAACGGGCGAGGGTTGTGGCGGGCGAGACGAGAGCGCGTGCGATTGCGAAGGATCCGGACGCGGCCCTGCATCAGGAATGATAGGTGGACAGAATGGCGAAGAAGAGACGGCGGGGTGCGTTGTTCGGCAAACTCGTGGATCGGGTGGGTTCGCTGGACGTTCCCTCTGTGGGCGAACTTCCCGGAATGGTGCGCAGGATCCTGACGGGTGGTGTCCAGGCCGGGAGCCCCCATCGAGCATCGGACCTGCGGTCTTCGCGGGAGGCGGACAGGGATCGGTCGGGAAGCGAGGCGGCGGCATCGGCGGCGTCTTCGGAAGGCGAGCAAGAGATGGTGGCCCAGGTGGACCTTCTCAAAGGGCAACTCGAGGAGACCAAGCTCGCGTTGCTCGGTCAGACGACCAAGCTCAAGAACGAAGTTCATGATTTGAAGAAGCGGAATTCCGAGTTGCTCGAAAAGGTCGTGTACCTGACCCAGAAGGAACGAAATTTGTCCCAGCAGATTTTGGATGCTCAGTTTTCCGGCAGTGGCCACCGGGCGGACAAGAAAAAATTGGAGGTGGACATGGCGGATCTGAGGCGGGAGGTGAAGCGGGCGGAAGCTCGCGCCAAGAAGGCGGATGAGACCCTCCAGCATCAGACGGCCGAACTCACCCAGTTGCGTGAAGAACTGGAGCAGGCCCGAGTTCGTGCTGCAGAGAGGGCCGGACGCGTCCAGGAAGAGGATGCCTGGAGACGGCAGGTGATGCGGCTCGAAAAGGATCTCGCTGCGAGTAAGAAGCAGGCGTTCGACCTGGAACGGAAACTGGGAGAGGCGCGAGCGAGCGTCCGGCCGACCGTGGAGCAGGGGCGAGTCGGTCGCCAGCGTGCGGCCAAGGCCGGCGGCGAGTTATCGAGTCTGCATACGGCCGTCAGGGAGTTGCAGCGGTCCGTGTTGGAACTGCGCTCCGCCGTGGACGAAGGGGCCGAGGTGGCCGCCCAAGTGTCCGACGACAGCGGCAAGGCGGAGGCAGGCCGGCCACGTTCTCGCAAGAATCCTCGTTCGTCTTCCTGAGTCTCGACGAATCGATCGCGTTGTTCCTTGCCTCGATCGGGGGTTTGAGGCTAAAATACCTTACATGTCGGCGCCATGCGTTGCGCCGTGGCCGGAAGCATCGGGGCTGACGCGGAGCGTGGGACCGTGGGCCAAGGC
>JAGGXR010000118.1 GCA_021162935.1 Deltaproteobacteria bacterium | reverse complement strand
TGATTGACGTATGCCCATGTCGGACAACCTCGCCCACGCGGGGGCGCCCCCACGGGCCTGCGGCGCGCAGGGCGTAAGGTGCCCGACATCGCTTCAGCGATGCCGGGACCGATCCGGGGGGCTCCCGCCCCCCCCTCAAGCCGAAGCGACAACTATCCTGACACAGAGGGCATCCGGAGTCGTGGCCATCGAACTCAAACGCGAGATGCGATCCGGGGACAAATCTGTGCGGCCTAAAAGGTGACCACTGGGTGAAGGGCCACAGGGGCGAAAGGGAGGAGACGAGTAGGAACGAGAGGGGACGAGGGACAAAAGGGTGACGACTGCGGCGGTTCGGGGGCAGGCATGCATCGATCAGATTTCGAAGATGTCCTTTTCCTTGGCCTTGACGATCTCGTCGACCTTGCTGATGAACTCATCGGTAAGCTTTTGGACCCGATCCATGCCCTTGTGCTCATCGTCCTCGGAGATGTCCTTGTCCTTTTGGAGCTGCTTGAGCATCTCGTTGGCATCGCGACGGATCCGGCGAACCTGAACACGAAAGTCCTCACCCACCTTCTTGGCCATCTTGACGAGATCCTTGCGTCGCTCCTCGGTCAAGGGAGGAATCGGTATCCGAACCAACTCGCCGTCCGACGATGGATTGAGGCCCAGGTCGGCGCTCTGAATCGCCTTGTGAATGACGGGAACCATGGTCTTTTCCCATGGTTTGACCACGATGAGACGAGGCTCGGGCGTGCTCAGCGAAGCAACCTGACTCAGAGGCGTGGCCGTACCGTAGTAATCCACCTTCACGCCGTCGAGGACAGCCAGATTCGCGCGTCCCGTCCTCATGCGACCTAAATCGCGGGTGAGGACATCGAGAGCCTTGACCATCTCTGCCTTGGCTTCTGCCAGTACGTCATCAACCATCACGCTACCTCCTCGATTCAACTGATCCTACCTGCCGCACAGACGATAAGGGGTCTTTGGGGCAGACACGGTTGCTCGCTTCGTCACTCGCTTGCGATCCGGACTCACTGCATGCTTGCACTCCAGACTCACTGGGGACGGTCGACTCACGCACGGCTACTCGCTTTCGTTCACTGGATCTGGTCCAACCACCGTTCCAAGCCGCTCGCCCATGACCACCTTGCGAATGTTACCCGATTCCTTCATGTTGAACACGAGAACAGGCATCCGATTCGTGCGACACAGGGAAATGGCGGTCATGTCCATGACCTCGAGCCCATCGCGCAAAACATCGATATACGAAATCGTATCGTATCGTTTCGCATCTGGATATTTGACCGGATCCTTGTCGTAGACCCCATCGACCTTGGTGGCCTTGAGGAGGACTTCGGCCCCCACCTCGACGGCTCTGAGCGCGGCGGCGGTGTCCGTGGAAAAAAAAGGATTCCCGGTGCCGCACCCGAAGATGACCACGCGGCCCTTTTCGAGATGACGAACCGCCCGGCGCCGGATGTAGGGCTCTGCAATCTGCTGAATCTGGAGCGCGCTTTGAACCCGGGTCGGAACGCCCTTGTTCTCGATGGCATTCTGGAGCGCCAGACCGTTCATCAAGGTGGCCAGCATGCCCATGTAATCGGCCGTCACCCGGCCATAGCCTTCCTTGAGCCGATCGAGACCACGAAAAATATTGCCGCCTCCAACGACGACACATACCTGCACGCCAAGGTTGCGAACCTTGGCGATCTCATCGGCCACCTCGTCCAAAACAGTCGGACTGATGCCATAGTGCTCCTGGCCCATCAGGGCTTCCCCCGACAGCTTGAGCAAAATCCTATGGAAGGAAGGCTTGTCCTGACTCATACACACACCCCAAAGGAATCGGGACCGTTCTCCAGGCTCCCAGGCTCGTTCTCTAAGTTCCTGGGGGCGTTCTTTCCGTTCCCGGAGCCACCCCCACTACTCGCCGGCACCCATTTCGTATCGGGTGAACCGCCGAACCTGGATGTTCTCGCCAGTGGTTCCGCTCAGTGCCTTGATCAGTTCCTCGATAGTAAGGTCCCGATTTCGGTTGTAGGTCTGCTCCATCAGGCAGATCTCGCCGTACCACTTCTTGATCTGGCCATCGACGATCTTGGGAATGATCGTGTCCGGCTTGCCCTGTTCCTTGAGCGCGGCGGCTCGGACTTCCTTTTCCTTCTCGATGAAGTCGGCGGGCACTTCTTCGCGCTTCACGTACAGAGGGGACGAGGCAGCGATCTGCATGGCCACTTCCCGCACCAGCTTCTGAAACTCCTCGGTCCTGGCCAAAAAATCGGTCTCGCAGTTCATCTCGATAAGCACGCCGATGCGCCCCTCGCCATGGATGTACGAGCCAATCACGCCCTCACTGGCCTCACGACCGGCCTTCTTGGCCGCACGGGCCAGCCCCTTCTTCCTCAAGAAGAGGATTGCCTTTTCCATGTCACCGTCACATTCCTGCAGGGCCTTCTTGCAGTCCACCATGCCTGCCTGTGTCCGGTCCCTGAGTTCCTTAACCATCTTTCCTGTAATCTCAGCCATTGCTCTACTCCTCCATCGTCACTGCCGTGACGTCGATCGCTATCGGCGTGCTCTTTTTCTCCAGCGACGTGCTTCGTTCTCGTCTCTCGTGGTTCCTCACCCAGCCTCGACCTCCAACATCAGGCGGGCAAGAACGCATGCGACAGGCTACTTCTTTTCTTCGGTCGGCGCGGCCTTGGCCTCGGGATCTTCGGGCAAAGGATGCCCGCCGGCACCACGCCTTGAAATGACCTCGACCTTGGGGCCGCCACCACCGGACGCCACTCGAATGGTCGAATCACCTCGTGCCTGCTCGGAACCCCGTGCCGAACTGATCGCCCTCTGCCTGGCCTCACGGGCCCCGCCGATGCAAGCGTCGGCGATCTTGGACGTGAACAGCTTGATCGCGCGAATCGCGTCGTCATTGCCCGGAATCACGTAGTCGATTGCATCCGGATCACAGTTCGTGTCCGCGATGGCCACCACGGGAATTTTGAGCCGCTTCGCCTCGGCCACCGCGATGCGTTCCTTGCCGGGATCTGTGACGAACATGACCGAAGGAAGACGCGACATGTCTCGAAGTCCACCCAGATTCCTGAGCAGCTTCCCCCGAAGGCGCTCCTTCTGAATGACCTCTTTCTTCGTAAGCTTCTCGTAGGTGCCGTCCTCAGCCATCTTCTCGATGGTCTTGAGGCGCTCCACGGACGACTTGATGGTCTTAAAGTTGGTTAGGGTCCCACCGAGCCATCGATGGTTCACATAATACATGCCGCAGCGCTCGGCCTCCTGCTTCACAACATCCTGAGCCTGCTTCTTCGTTCCAACGAAAAGCAGAGTGCCACCACGGGCCACCGACTCGAAGACCGCCTTATAGGCGTCTCTAAACATCCGCTGGGTCGCCCGCAAATCGATGATATGGATCTTGTTCCGGGCCCCGAAGATATAGGGCTTCATTTTCGGATTCCAACGATTCGTCTGATGCCCAAAATGCACCCCGCCTTCGAGGAGCTGCCGAAGGGTCACCACGTTCTCTGGCACGCCGTCCACAACGCCGGCAGATTCGAGCACCTCGGCCGGCGGCGCCTCCTGGGTCGTTGCTTCTTGTTCGGTGTTTCCCACGTTGGGATTCTCTTCCATCTCAATCCTCCTGGCGTTGTTCCTCCGCCGGTCGCAGATCTGCGCGGGCGCTGTCACTTCCGGGCACAGGGACCCGCAGAAGCACGCCAAGCGCCCAACCCAGCGTGTGTTTTGGGCCGCACCCAAATGCACGACCCGTTTCAAAAACGACGCTGGACACAATGACAGGAACCCCTGCCCTCATCCAGCAGCAGGCCCCAATAGCATGGAAACCGGCCAAAATGCAAGGATTTCTCGCCGAATGGCAAATCTATTCTGATCAGCCGACTCAGGGACACGACCCATGAAATCGGCCAAACGCCAAACTGGGGGAGGACTATCTCAGGGTCGCTTTCCCCGGTTTGTGCACCTCGATTCCAATCTGATAGCCACGCCGCATGGTCGCTGCAACGGGAAACCGAGTCCTACCCACTGGCTTGGCCAGACATCGCCAGGCCTGACGAGGTGGGGTCTTGCCCCGCTCTCGGACCAACTTGCCCTTTCCTTTGGAGTCCACCACCATCTTGAGGTGGAACCGTGACCCCATCCGGAGTCCGCCGCACCGCTTCATGCGCGCCACGATTCGACCCAAGATCCGCCCAAGTTTCTTGCTGTCCACGCCGCCCGGTACGGTCGTGGCCTTGACCCGAATCTCAAGGAGTCCGACTTTCGGCGCCGCTCGGGCCGCTGGTCGATGCATCACGATCCGATGCCCACCGCGTGGCCGAGCCGAAGGTCTCGAACCACGGACATGAGACGATTCAGCCGTTCCGGTGCGGTTGACAGCGCCCGTAGGCGCGGCGCTGCCCGACGAGGAGGCACCTGTGACCAGGGGCCTCTTGGGCGTTCCTCCCGTGACATGCAACGGATACATGAACCACGAACGATGCCCCCCCTTGCCGTATGGAAACCGCCACTGCTTCATGGTCGAAGCCAGACAGGCACGAACTGACCGGGGAACGTGGCGCCCCCGCACGCGGACCCGGGACACGTGGCCATCGAACAGGATCACGCCGGACGCAGTTACTTTGACCTGACGCCCAGTCACAACGCAGTGGCCGAGGGTCCAACGATTCGCCTCGACGACCCCGGCGACGCGGGCCTTGGTCAGCCCGCCCTGCCCCGCCGCTCCACGAGGAACCGGCGCGGTCAAGAAAAAATCCAGGGAG
>JAGGXR010000136.1 GCA_021162935.1 Deltaproteobacteria bacterium | reverse complement strand
GTGTGTGTCGGGAAACTATGACCTGAATGCAGACCTGGCTTTGGGAGATGGTGGCAACGGGTGCGAGTATGCCTGTACGGTGAGCAATGGGGGAACCGAGGCCTGTGACAGTCTGGACAACGACTGCGACGGCGACACCGACGAAACCTTCAACAAGCAGACCGATCCGAACAACTGTGGGTCGTGTGGCTATCAGTGTTCGGCGCATGTGGGCACCTTTTCGCAGGTGTCCGGTTGTTCTGGCGGAACCTGCCAGTTTTCATGTGTGGGTGGGCACGTGGACCTCAACGGCGACGTGAACCTGGGCTCTGCGGGCGATGGCTGCGAGTACGGTTGCACGCAGACGAACGGTGGGAACGAAAAGTGCGACGGGCTGGACAACGACTGCGACGGCCAGACCGACGAGGACGGTGCCGGTCAGCCTTTGACGCAGGCCTGTTACACGGGTAGTGCCGGGACCGAGGGCGTCGGCCTCTGCCATGGTGGCACCGAAACCTGTGACGGAGCCGGCCATTGGGGCGCCTGTCAGGGTGAGGTGAAGCCGAGTCCGGAGTTGTGCGACGGCCAGGACAACGACTGCGACCATGCGGTGGACGAAGACTTCGATCTCAACGGCGATCTGAACAACTGCGGAGGCTGTGGAACGAGTTGTTGGGCCACGGCGCCCTCGAACGCGTTCCCCGATGCCTGCAACACGGGGACCTGTCACTATGCGTGCATCACCGGGTACAACGATCTGAACGGAGATTTGAACTCGGGCGGCAATGGGTGTGAGTATACCTGTCCGGTCAGTCCTCCCGGCGACGAGTATTGCGATGGGCAGGACAACGACTGCGACGGGCAGACGGACGAAGAACTGACTGCGCCGGCAGGATACTGCAACCAGGGTAGCGACGGCACATCGCCACCTTTGCCTGGGACCGATGGAAATAATCCTTGTCATGGGGTGGGGGCGATCTGTACCGACCCAGATGGGGCTGGTCCTTTACAGCATGGGTGGTACTGCCAGTACCCGGCCTCGGTCGAGACGGACCCGAACAATCCGAATATTTTGCTTGGGTATGAAACGCTGTGTGACGCCAAGGATGGAGATTGTGACGGAACGGCCGACGATGGTTTCGGAGTTGGAGACGAGTGCGACAACGGTTACTACGGCCGCTGTCGCGTCACGGGGACCAAAATTTGCGACACGTCCGACCAGACCAAGACCGTGTGCGATCTGCCGAATCCTTCGACCTGGCCGAATCCTGCTGATGAGGTCTGCGACGGTATCGATGACGACTGCGACGGACTGACCGACGAGAATTCGTGGGACAACGACCCGGCCCACGACACGAGTGGTATACAGGGCTATGTCATCGAAGACGTGGTCACCATCACCACGCCTTCAGGGGTGAAGGTGAGCGTGTACCAGTTTGAGGCCTCTCGACCGACCGCGACCAGTGGCGACGCAGGCACGGGTAGCGCTGTGCGATCCTGCAGCCGCCAGGACGTGATCCCCTGGTCGTTCGTGACCTATCTGCAGGCCCAGCGGGCCTGTGCCCGCGCCGGCATGAGACTCTGCCGTGCGGACGAATGGTACGAGGCCTGCAACGGAACGCCGGGTGACAGCACGTATCCCTACGGAAACAGCTACCAATGGAACTACTGCAACGGGCACGATCAGAATCCGAGCCAGGATGCCCTGGAACCGACGGGCACGCAGCTTGCTTGCGCCTCTGGGACCTATGGGATCGAGGACATGAGTGGAAACCTCAGGGAATGGATCGACGACCTCGTGGGGTACACGTCGGGAGGAAAGGCCATCTATCGGCTGCGAGGCGGCAGCTATTTGGATATGCAAACCGGGCTGACCTGTGATTTCACGAATAGTGCTTATGTCGTGGATGCTCTGGCCGCCCACGTGGGGTTCCGCTGCTGCAGCACCTGCGGCAACGGTACTATCGATGCCGGTGAAACCTGCGATCCGGCGCCTCCGGCCAGTAGCTCCAACTGCAATCCTCTGTTTTGCGGTCCGGCAACCTGCGGCGATGGGACCACCGACACCGGCGAGCAGTGCGACGACGGCAATCTCTTGCCGGGCGATGGGTGCTCGCCCCAATGTCAAAACGAGTGACCAGAGCCTGACGTTGGGTCTACAGATGGCCTTGAGTGGACCCGTATGCAGCCTGATGGCGCCAGTTGTTCGGGCGCGGCACATTCTTGCCTGCTTTTTCGTTCTGTGATGTATACTCCTTGTGATATCGGGTATTGGCCTTGTGGGCGGTGCTCATTTCGGGGGCTGCTTGGCGGGCATTAAGATTTGCACATCGGCGCGGTGGAGACGATGGGCGACTGAGGAGGCAGTTCAAAATAGGGTTGCCAATTTGGGGCGTCGAGGCGCCCGTCTGGCACGAAGCGACGAGGGCGCGTACTGTGTGATACGCAACCGAGGAGCGACAAAGCCAGGCGGGATGGATCGGCGTTCCAGATGGCAGTTTTATTCTGACCAGCCTCCTTATCATTAGGGGTGCGGCTATGGCTTCTTACGGGGATCGTCTGGGTCGAATTGGGGCGTTCGTTTTTTTTGCCGTCCTGGCTGGTTGCGGCGGACGATCGGCGGACAAAGCGTATGGGGATTGCTACGAGATGGGGACCTGTGAGTGTTCTCGTCAGGAGCAGTGCCCCGAGGGGCAGCATTGCATGAACGGGCATTGCGGTTTCTTGGTGGATGCTGAGGTTCGGCTCAAAGATTTTGGGGAGCCCTGTTTGGAGGACCAGGAGTGTACATCCGGCATTTGTTTGCCTGAAGGTCCTGGAAACGGTGGCGTTTGTACGAAATCCTGCCAGGACGAGTCCTGCCCCGACGGATGGCAGTGTAAGTCCGGTGGCGGTCGGTCTCTGTGTGTGCAGACGATTCCTTCCAAGCTGTGTCAATCCTGCTCGGTCGATGCCCATTGCAATGCATTTGGCGATCTCTGCATGAAGGAGTTGGACAACTTCTACTGTGGACAGGATTGCACCACGGACTCTTGTCCGGCAGGCTACGACTGTACGGATGTGACTGTTGACGGTTCGCTCTATCGCCAGTGCGTCCCAAAAGGCGGGACGTGCGACTGCACGGAGGCCACCCTTGGGATCACGAGGGTCTGTGAGAACTCGAACGACTATGGTGTCTGCTATGGGCAGCAGGTCTGT
This sequence comes from Deltaproteobacteria bacterium, assembly GCA_021162935.1. Taxonomy (GTDB): domain Bacteria; phylum Myxococcota_A; class Polyangia; order HGW-17; family SLPX01; genus JAGGXR01. The sequence continues at coordinate 5,941 of JAGGXR010000136.1, read as the reverse complement.
CAGGTCGACGCGACCGGTCCGGTCTGGTCGGCCTGTGACGCAGCCGAGGCCACCCAGGAGATTTGTGACGGATTCGACAATGACTGTGACGGCTTGACGGACGATGCGGATCCGGGCGTGGACACCTCGGGCCTGCCCGCGGATCCAGCCTACCCGACCTGTCGGCTCGGCAGCGAGGGCGGCCAATGTCTTGGGCGTTGGGTCTGTGAGGACCAAGGGAGCGGCACGTTCGATTGGACCTGCACGGCCGCGCATCCGGAAGACGAGGTCTGCAACGGGCGGGACGACGACTGCAACGGTCTGACCGACGACCCCTTCGTGGACGACCAGGGTCGGTACGTGACCACGGAGGATTGTGGATGGTGCGGCAGGGACTGTAAGCGGGTGCTCGATCATCTCCTGATGGACGGAGGTCAGGTGGCCGACAGAGCTGCGGCCTGTGAGGTTCGAGGAGGAGATCCGGTTTGCGTCCCGCAGGAATGTGAGCCGGGCTATTATCCGTATCCCGAGGATGCACCGGAGCAATGCGCGCTGTTGGTATCGTCTGCCTGTCGACCCTGTCAGAGCGACGGCGATTGCATCGTGTCGAGCGATCATTGCGTATATCTGGACAACGATCAGGCGACGTTCTGCCTCCAGAGTTGCGATCCGAGTTCGTTCTACGTTGGCTGCACCGGCACGGTGGGCATTCAGGATTGCTGTCCACAGGGGTCTTTGTGTCAGGACGTGTCCGGCCAGAAACTTTGTATGCCCGTGGGTACGAGTTGCGCCTGCAACGCAGATCGAGTCGGCTTTGCCAGACAATGCACCCTTGAGGGCGGCGGCGGCACGTCGTTGTGTCAGGGCTCGGAGACCTGTGAGCAGACTTCGGAGGGTGGATATGCCTGGTCCGAGTGCGAAGCCTCAGAGGTGACCACCGAGGTCTGTGATGGCCGTGACAACAACTGCAACGGTGAGGTGGACGAGGATTTCAGAAATTCTTTGGGTCAGTACGACCAGGACGCGCACTGTGGGGATTGTATCACCGATTGCCTTGCCCAGTGGAACCAGGACATCCAGCACGCGGTCGGAGGCTGCGTGTTCCATCCTGGAACCGACTATTCGTGTGAGATCGTGCGCTGCACCGACGGAGGCGTGCCGGGAGCCGGGTTGTGCCGGATCGATTCGGATTGCCCGATTGGTTGGTCCTGCCATGATCGGTACCATCAATGTGTGCGTGCCTGCACGGGTCCTGGAAACTGTGACAACGGCCAGGTTTGTCACGATGGCTGGTGTGCCACGACCTGTTCGAGTGATTCGGATTGCCACAGTCGATACGGTCAGGCCTCGAGTTGTGACGCTGGGGTGTGTCAAGTGGACTACCAGTTCGTCAACGCCGACGAGCTGGACAGCAACGGGTGCGAGTGTCCCGCCGCCACCCAGTCGGGAAGCGATCAGCCCGACATTTATGAGAATTACCCGCAGCCTGGGGTCGCATACGTGGATCGGGATTGCGACGGTGTGGACGGTGTCGCTGGATCCGCCCTGTTCGTCTGGTCCGGGACAGACCAGAGTCAGGGAACCAAACAGCACCCCTATGCCACGATTCAGGAGGCTCTGGCCCATTACAATCCGGCCAGACATCACGCCATCATGGTGGCGGCTGGCACCTATGAGGGCAACATTTTTGTGGCTTCGGGCGTCCGCCTTTTCGGCGGCTACTCGTCGGACTTTTCACACAGGGACGTGGTCCTGTATCCCACGGTGATTCGCGGGACGGAGCCCGACTATGCGCATCTGAGCGGTCGTCTCGGCACTGTGACCGTGGCGAATGTGCACAACGCCAGGACGGTCGTGGCCGGTTTCAGTATCTATGGCTACGACGTGACCCAGCTTCCCGCCCAGGGACAGGCCGGCTACAGTTCCTACGCCCTTTACGTGAAGGATTGTGATTCCACGGTGGAAATTGCGAACAATCGGGTCTACGGCGGCCGCGGAGGCGACGGATCGAGTGGCTTCTCGGGTAACCCAGGAGCAAGTGGAGTGGCCGGATCCAATGGGCAGGATTCGTGGGAATGTCCGGCGTCGGCCAACTGCAACGGCTACGGCCGTCAAGGCGGAGCAGGCGGCGGCAATTCGAGTTGTTCGTCCGCGGCTGGACAACCGGGGGCGTCGTCCAAGCCATACAACACCCAGGATCCCCAGGACTATACGAGCACGGTTCACGGCAATGGTCAGGGAGGGAGCAACAACACGTATGCCCAATCGGACCCGTCTCAGGCCAACCTGTGCAAGTATGATTGCCAGGTGGGACAGGGTGATTGTGATGGCCAGGATGCGCAGAACGGGTCGGACGGAACGGCTGGTTCGGGCGGTTCTGGTTGTGCGAGTGGCCTGGGGGGGCTGGTGAATGGACAGTGGCAGCCAGGCGCTGCCTCGGCTGGTTCTGGCGGCGTGGCGGGAGTGGGCGGTGGCGGCGGCGGTGCCGGAGGGTCCGTGGTGAATCAGAATGCTGGTACTGGCTGCACGGTGGGTAATCCTTATGGGGACCTCGGTGCAACAGGTGGTGGCGGCGGTGCCGGCGGATGCGGCGGACGCGGCGGCAGTGTTGGCGGCGGTGGCGGCGGTTCGTTCGGGATCTTCGTCATGTACACGACGACACCGAGTTCCTTGCCGAGCATCCATGGGAACCAGGTCGTCGTGGGCTTGGGTGGCTCGGGCGGTGATGGTGGGGCTGGCGGTGCCGGCGGACGCGGTGGTGGCGGCGGGTTGGGGGGCCATGCAGTGCTCCCGGCCTGGTGTGCCGGAGAGGGTGGCGCCGGTGGACGCGGCGGCGATGGTGGAGCAGGAGGTGGCGGTGGCGGTGGCTGCGGTGGCGCTGCATTCGGCATCGCCGGAATGCGCGTTTCTGGTTATTCGTCGGGTAACGAGTTCCAGATTCCGGCCGGCAGTGGCGGCGGGGCAGGTGGACGTGGCGGTCCCTCGCCTGCGGGCGGCGGATATCGCGGGTCCGACGGAGTTGAGGGCCAGAGCGGAAACCTGCATAGTTTTTGAGGAGGGCGACCATGAAACGGTTTTTGACGATGATGATCGTGGCGGTGGCTCTCGGGTTGGCTTTGGGAGCCTGCGGTCGGACAAGGACACAGGGGTCTCCTCAGGGTCCCTGCGTATACGATGAGGATTGCCCTTCGGGCCAGCAATGCATCGATTCGGTCTGCGTGGTGCTTCAGGACGGCGGACAGGTGGACGCGGTCGTGCTCAAAGACTTCGGCGAGCCATGCGCCTCGAACGAGGAGTGCCGGAGCACGTACTGCCTGGCCAATCCCCAGGGTTCATTCTGTACGAAGCTCTGTGAGGATGGCTGTCCGACCGGTTGGGAGTGTTCCAGGGTGCCGGATCCACACGGAGGTTCTGGGACCGCAGACCTTTGCGCCGTGGTGGAAAACCACGTCTGCCAGTCTTGCATCAAGGACCAGGATTGTGGGGCCGCAGGATCCCATCTCTGTCTGCCCATGCAGGAAGGACAGTTCTGCGGAAAGGACTGCACCTATGCATCCTGCCCGGACGGATATGTCTGTAAGGACGTGTCGCGGCCGGACGGTCATCCTGCCCGACAATGTGAGCCGACGGCAGGAACCTGTGTCTGTTCGGCGGTGACTGATGGGATGGTGCGGGGGTGCCAGAGGGGAAATGAGATCGGGACCTGCCATGGCTACGAGGTCTGCTCAGCCCAGACGGGGTGGGGCATCTGCAGCGCTCGGGAGCCCGCTGCAGAGGACTGCAACGGTCTGGACGACGACTGTGACGGGTTCGTGGACGAAGATCTTCCCGTGGATGAAGCCTGTCAGAGCAGCAACGACTACGGCACCTGTGACGGCACGATGATCTGTCAGAGCAGTTCGGGTTGGTTTTGCGACGCGCAGGAGCCGGCCGCCGAGGTTTGCGATGGGCAAGACAACGACTGTGACGGCCTGACCGATGAAGGGTTCGTCGACGGCCAGGGACGATACGTGACCGAGGAGAACTGCGGTTCGTGCGGTGTGAATTGCGCCGATCAGATTCCTCATGCATCGGCCACGGAATGTCGGCTCGTGGACGGCCAGGCGACGTGTCGTGCGAGCGCCTGCGAACAGGGATATTTTTCCTATTTGGACGGGGCGATTTGTCTCGCTTTGCCGGACAATCTTTGCACCCCCTGCGCCTCGGATGAGGATTGCTTGGCCCCTGGGAGCAAGTGTGTGGACCTGAACGGTGAGCAGTACTGTGGCAGGGACTGTTCGCCGCAGTCGGTTTATGGCTCCAATTGTCCTCAGGGCTATCGATGCGAGCCCTACCATGCGGTGTTCCAGTGTTTGCCGAGCAATGGAACCTGCCAGTGCCGGGCCGATACGGCTGGCGCCGTGCGATCGTGCCATCGGTCCACCTGTCAGGGCTATCAGTCCTGTGAGGCGTCTGGAGGCTCGTACGAGTGGACCACATGCAACGTGGAGGACTACAATGTCGAGATCTGTGACGGTCTGGACAACGACTGCAACGGCCAGATCGATGAAGGATTCTTGAACCCGAACACTGGTCGCTACGAGTCGGTTGAAAACTGCGGATTCTGTAACAACGATTGTACGAAGTATTGGACCCCTGAACTCGATCACGTGACCGGACGCTGCGACACGTCCCTTCCCACTCCGCAATGCCGCATGGGCGCCTGTCTCACTGAGAGCGAAGGTGGGGTGACCTATGAATATGTGGACGTGGATGGAGATTCGAACAATGGCTGCGAATGTCGCCGGGTGCAGGGCAACACGAACCAGGACGAACCCGACCTGGTGGACGAGCCGGTGGCAGGACAGCAGTATATCGACGAGAACTGCGACGGCGTGGATGGAGTGGCTGCAGACGCGCTCTTTGTCTGGGCGGGGTATCGGGGAGCAAACGGTCCTTCGGACGGAACTCGGCTGCGACCCTATCAAAGCATTACCCAGGCGGTGTCGCTGTTTGCCTCCTCAGGGAAGCGCTACATCTTGGTGGCAGAGGGAACCTACGAGGAGAACGTGGTGCTTCGGGTCGGCGTCAAGCTCCATGGTGGGTATTCGGCGGACTTTCTCCATCGGGACATCGCGTTTTATCCCACGGTCATCGAGGGACAGCCTTCCTCTGGCGGGACGAGAGCCGCGGTGCAGGCCGAAGGAATCAACGGTTCGGCCACAACGCTGGTGAGCGGTTTCTTGATCCAGGGGCGAGATGTGTCCCAGACAGTGGGAGCCGGGTCGGATGGTCAGGCCACCCATGCTGTGTTTCTCAAGAATTGTGGAGACGCTGTGGTGATCCGGAGCAACTGGATCATCGGTGGCCGCGGTGGTGAGGCGGGCCGAGGTCCTGCCGGAGGCGTTGGTTTCGGGCGCCAGGATTCGACACAACTCGATGGCCGAAGCGGCACGAATGCCGCCCGGTATTCAGGGCAATGTGTCAATCTGAATGTGGCGGGCGGTGCGGGCGGGAACAATCCTCGTTGTTCTCAGGCCAATGCGAATCTTGGCGGTGGGGTCGTTTGTCCAAGCTTCATCTGGTCGTCCAATCCCTACACGACGCCGCATCAAGGAGCGGAGCAGGCCTACCACAGTTCTGCCGGTGGAAACGGCCTTGGTGGATATGACTGGAGCTTCGACGACATGAGCGGACAGGGATGCGCGCATGCCACTGAATCTGGCTGGCCCACCGCGATTCAGACCAGAAATGGACGAAACGGAATTCCGGGACAGGACGGGGCGAACGGTCTGGGCGGGGTCGGGTGCCATGCGGCATACGGATCGGTCCAGGGCGGGCTGTGGGTCGCCTCACCATCAAGACCCACGGTCGGCAGTTCCGGACAGTCGGGCCATCCCGGTGGTGGTGGTGGCGCCGGTGGTGGGATCGCGTACTATCATAATGGTTTCAACAGTTGTCCGGAGTTCGAGTCGGGCCCCAG
>JAGGXR010000085.1 GCA_021162935.1 Deltaproteobacteria bacterium | reverse complement strand
GGATTTTCCACCCCTATCCCGAACAGCGCCTGATCGTCACTACCCGAGGGAGGAGCCCAGTGCGGTAACTCCGCTCGCTGGGATCTGTGGAGGGGGTGGCTAGTAATGGTCATTCCTACTCCGACTGTTGGGCACAGGGCGAAACAGCCATTTCAGGCAGAGACGTCCTGTGCGATCTCATCGTTTTGTTGATTGTGTCTGCTGTCCTCCCCGGGGGACTCGATTCAGAACGCCTGCTCCATTTGGTCGCCGGTACGCACCCTGTGACCGCGCTGCTCATGGGCCGAAGCCGTCATGGTATCGAGCCTCTTTGCGCCTTGTCACTCAGGTTTCTCGACGCCTTTTCTGTGAGAAATGCGTTCCTTTCTGGATCCCCTGCCGCTTCCGCATGGCGCGTAGGCAGCATCTTTCTCTTTGGGACTATATTTGTGGTCCGTGGGGAGAGCAAGAGAAAATACAGGGCCACAACGATTCATCGATGGATCTTCTGCCAGCGAGATGGCCCGCGTTCGAGGACACGATCCCCTCTTTTCTCTATTTGGGGCGGAACGATGGTCAGCTCGAATCTGGAGGCAACTCCAGAGTCGCGATCACCTGACCTCGCTGGATCGATTGGCCGACCTGCGTGGCCAGTCGGGCGATTCGGCCGGACCTTTCTGCCCGGATGGGGACCTCGAGTTTCATGGCTTCCAGAACGGCGATGGTCTGACCTGCCATGACTTCCTGTCCCGGTTGGACGGCCACCGCAACCACGTGGGCCGTGGTCGGGGCGCGCAGGATGGAAGGATCCTCTGCGAATTGGAGTCGTGATCGTCTTGGAGAGGTGGCCTCAACGTCGCCGTTCGATGAGGTGACGACGGTTGCCTTCAGTTCCTGCGGGAAATCCACCAGATAGGTCTTTCCCCGATACGCGATCCAGGTGCCGTCCGGTTGCTCGAGACGGTAGAGGAGCCCCCCTCTGCCGCTGCATCTGGCCTGGTAGATTCCCGGCGCGACCGGCGCGAGGATCACCTTGTCCTGTCGACCCTGATATCGGATCACGGTGCTGTTTCGCCCGGTCCTCCGATAGGACACGGCGATGGTTTGTCCGGTGATGTGCAGGGTCGTTTTCCCCTCTTCGTTCGGGGCGGCGATGCCGTTTGGCCCGTTGCGCCAGTCGACGAGTAGGGCCCACGGGTTGCGGTTGGCCTCCGCGTCGCGTACGGCATCGGTGCCGGCGGAAACGCCGAGCGCCGCAGCCAGTACTTCCGGCTTGATCGGCTGGCGAATCAGGTGGTCCAGACGACGTTCCAGATAGTTCGTATCCACCGCGCCAGCACGGAATTTGGCATCCGCCAAGAGGTTCGCCAGGAGTTCGGCATTCGTTTTGACTCCAAGAACCACGAGTCGTTTGAGCGCCTGTCGCATGCGCATGAGCGCCTCGGATCTGTCTTCGCCCCAGACCGTGATTTTGGCCAGAAGCGGATCGTAGGCAGCAGGGACCTCGTCACCTTCTTCGTACCCGGAGTCAATTCGAATGTGAGGTCCTTCAGGAATCTTGAGCCGTCGCAGTAACCCTGAGCTAGGCAGGAAGTTTTCGGATGGGTCTTCTGCATAGAGTCGAGCCTGCAGGGCATGACCCCGGGGATGAATTTGGTCTTGTGTGATCCAGAGAGCTTCGCCTCGGCTGATTCGCAGTTGGGCCTTGACCAGGTCGAAGCCAGTGACGGTTTCGGTGACCGTGTGCTCCACTTGGATTCTCGGGTTGATTTCCAGGAAGTAGAAGTGCCCCTGCCGGTCCACGAGGAACTCGACGGTTCCCGCTCCGACGAACCCAAGGGATCGTGCCAGGCTACAGGCCGACCAGCCCATCTGTTCCGAGAGGCTGTCGGGAAGATCCTGGGCGGGTGCTTCTTCGAGAAACTTCTGCCGATTCCTCTGGATCGAACAGTCTCTGGTGCCAAGATGGACGACTCGTCCCTGTCCATCGGCCAGGATCTGGACCTCGACGTGCCGACCGGATGTCACGGCCCGTTCGATGAAGAGGGCGCCGTTGTGCCAGACCTGTGCCGCCTCTCGGTGAACGGCTTGGATCGCAGGCATCAGGCCTTCGGGGGATTCGACCAGGATCTGGCCACGCCCGCCGCCGCCGCCGGCTGCCTTCACCAGGAGGGGAAAACCGACCTGGTCGGCCTTGCTCAGGAGATCGGATTCCATTCCATCCACTTTGGCCCAGGCGATGACGGGAAGTCCCGCCTTTTGGGCGAGTTTTTTGGCCATGATTTTGTCGCCCGCAGCCTCGATGGCGTCGGCATTGGGACCGATGAAAACCAGACCATGTTCCTGGCAGAGTCTGGCCAGCCGTGGGTCCTCGGCAAGGAAGCCGTAGCCGGGATGAACCGCGTGGGCGCCGACGCTCAAGGCCGCTTCCACGACGCGTTCGGGATCCATGTAGCTCAATCGGGCGGGGGTTGGTCCGAGGCGACAGGACTCGTCCGCCAGACGTACGGCCAGGGATCGGGCATCCGCGTCCGAGTGGAGTGCGACGGCTCGGACCCCGAGTTCCTTGCACGCCAAGATGACACGAACAGCGATTTCACCACGGTTTGCGACAGCCACTTTCCACGTCATGACCGGTCCTCTTTTCCGTGGGATTTGGAGTCCAAGAAGGCGGCCATGCGTTGCTGGGCTTCGTCGCTGGCTCGCAAGGCGGCGATCAGGTCAATGGTTTCGTCGAGCAGGGTGCGCTCGTAGAGGCCATAGAGGCGCGCGGCCAGCTTTTTGGCTTCGGTCTGGGCATGGGGAGCCCCGGTCAGAATCATCGACAGGTATCGGTGAATGGTCTCGTCCAGTTGTTCCTCTGGGACCGATTCGGCGATGAGGCCCCAACCGGCGGCGGCGGATGCATCGATCCGCTGGGCGGTGAGCATCCATTGGCGGAGCCGTCCCGGCCCGATCTTTTCCATGACGAACGGAGAGATGACTGCGGGGAGAATGCCCACGCGAACCTCGCTGAGCTGAAAGAACGCCTGGTCGGTCGCCACGGCCACGTCGCAGCATGCGGTCAGGCCGACGCCACCGCCGATGGCTGGGCCATTGACACGGGCGATCACGGGCAGGCGACAGGTGCGCACGGATTCGAACAGTCGCGCCACGAATGCTGATGTGGTTCTGTCCGGATTGTTCGCCATCCAGGTCAGGTCCGCTCCCGCACAGAACGTGGATTCAGATCCGGTCAGGATGATACATCGAGCCGCGGCAGGCGGATCTTCGAACAGTTGGATCATGCCCTGCATCATGGGCTCGTCGAAGGAGTTCCTCTTCGCGATGCGGTTGAGGGTCACCGTGACCACGTTCTGGTGGGCTTGGATGACGAGGCCTTTGCGTTCGTATCGTTTCATGGTCGTCGCGTAATCGCTCATCGTTCTTTCGTTGCTTTGGCTGGATGGCGCTTCTTTGTGTCGAAGCGGTCCAGCCGGGCTGTGCGTCCGGTCACATCCTGAAGATGCCGTATCGAGATGGTCGCTGACCTGCGGTCGGTCCCGTTTCGGGTCGGGCGACCACGCCGAGTGCCAGACCGAGGACGTTTCTGGTCTGCACCGGGTCGATGACACCGTCGTCCCACAGCCTGGCCGTGGCATACAAGGCGGAACTTTCGTCGATGTATCGTTTCTTGATTTCTTCGACCTGTCGTGCCGCGTCTTCGACGGTCATCTCCCGACCGGCTGCGGCCAGTTGTCGTTTTTTGATCTGAACGAGCACGGAGGAGGCTGCCTCACCACTCATGACCGAGATTCGGGATCCAGGCCAGGTCCACATGAAGCGGGGCGAATACGCCCGGCCGCACATGGCATAGTTGCCCGCTCCGTGTGAGCCTCCCACCACCACGGTCAGGCTCGGCACCTGAGCATTGGCGACGGCTCGTACCATCTTGGCGCCGTCTTTTGCAATGCCCTTGTGTTCATGTTCGGTCCCCACCATGAACCCTGTGATGTCCTGAAAATACACCAGAGGAATGCCTCGTTGGTCCGCCATCTGGATGAAATGGGTGCCCTTGAGGGCCGCCTCGCTCGTCAAGGGCCCGTTGTTCGCCACCACGCCGACAGGAAAGCCCATCACGGCGGCGAAGCCGCAGATGAGCGTCTCGCCGTATTGCGGCTTGAACTCAGTCAGTTCCGATGCGTCCAGGATGCGGCACAAAACTTCGTGCATGTCGTATCGACGCCGATGGTCCGCAGGCAGGATGCCGTAGAGTTCCTCCGGGTCGTAGATGGGCTCGGCCGGCTCCAAGGGAGGATCTTGGCTCGGTCCCATCGGCAGGCGCGTCACCAATTCCCTGAGCTTGGCCAGGGCCGAGGCTTCGTCTTCGACCTGATAGTCGGCGACTCCCGAGATCCTGCAATGGACGTCGGCCCCGCCCAGTTCTTCGGCCGTGACCGTTTCGCCCGTGGCTGCCTGCACGAGCGGCGGCCCCCCCAGGAAGATGGATCCATTGCCCGACACCATCACGACCTCGTCCGCCATGGCTGGAACGTAGGCGCCTCCGGCGGTGCAGAGTCCGAGTACGGCGGCAAGCTGCGGGATGCCGTCTGCCGACATTCTGGCCATGTTATAGAAAATGCGTCCGAAATGGTCGCGGTCCGGGAAGACCTCGCCCTGCAGGGGCAGGTACGCGCCCCCTGAATCCGCCAGATAAATGCAGGGGAGTCGGTTCTGCCATGCGATTTCCTGGGCCCTGATGTGTTTTTTCACCGTGATCGGGAAGTAACTTCCTCCCTTGACGGATGGATCGTTCGCCACGATCATGACCTGACGACCAGCGACCAGGCCGACCCCGGTAATGAGACCGCCCGATGGGGAGGCTCCATCGTACATCTGCCAACCGGCCAGGGGGCTTAGTTCCAGAAATGGGCTACCCTGATCGAGGAGGGTCTTGATGCGCAGTCGAGGAGGAAACTTGCCCTTCGCTTTGAGTCGCTGCCAGGTCTGGGCGCCGCCTCCCTGCTCCACGGCAGCGAAGGCATCCAGGATCGCCTGGCGCTTGGCGAGGTGGAACTGCCTGTTTTCTTTGTATTCGGCGGCCTCTGTGTCCACGTTGCTCACCATGGGTTTCATGTTTCGTAGAACGGTAAGTTTGTTTTGTATAATCACGTTTCACTCTTCGAATCAAGATTATTTGTCACAGTTTTGGACAATGATTTGTGTTCTGTCTTTTTTTCTTTTTTCTCGGATCCGCGTCGGGCCGAGGTTTCCAGGGTTCGGCTTTGGCCTAGATCCCGTTGGAATTGGTTGGTGCGGATACGATGACGCCGATCCAGGTACCACCAGGTCGCCAGGGTCGCGGGCACGAGGAGGAGCGATACGAATTGGGAGGTGGACAGGAAGGTTGCTGCATGGGGAGGCAGACCGAGCAGGCGGTTGATGGTCGGTGTGTCCATTCGGGTGAGGTATCCCCTCGTCTGGTCGCCACGGAACATTTCAGTGATGAAGCGTAGGACGCTGTAGAACAGGACATAGGTCAGGATCAGGGCTCCGTCGAATCGTTTTCTTCGCGCCAGAGCGAGCAAGGTCAGAAAGATGATGGCTTCTCCGGCGGATTCGTAGAGTTGGACCGGGTGGAGCCCAACGGTCGAGGTGGCAAGGGGGCTCAGTCGGCTGGCCGCCACCTGCTGCTGGTATGCAATGGACGACGGACCAAAGTGGGCGGCAATCCCGGCCGTGGTCGGCTTGCCGAAGCAGCAGCCTACGGAGAAGCAGCCAATCCGGCCAAGAGCATGGCCGAGCGCGGCACCAGGAGCCATGGCATCCGCCGTGCGCCAGCCGGGCATGCCTTTGAATCGTATCACGATGGCGCCCAGGATGAGCGCCAGGATGAGTCCTCCATAGAATACGAGGCCACCCTGCCAGATCGCAAATACGCGCATGGGCGCATGGGCGAACTCTTGCCAGTTGATCAGGACATAGGCGAGGCGGGAACCCACCATGGCGCCGACCACGGTCCAGAAGGCCAGGTCGAGGATGTCGTCTCCGTCGAGGCCCCAGCGGGTCCCGACCCGGCGCATCGTCCAGACGGCGGCAATGAAGCCGAGCGCTGCCATGACGCCGTAGCTGCCGAGCGGGATGTCATGCCCGAGCAGATGGAAGTCGGCCAGCTTTGGAAACATGATGGCTTTCCATGAAGTAATGGATGACCGCGGCCAGCACGAGCATGCCCAGACTGATGATTTGGGACGTGCTCAGTAGGCCCAGTCCCCCACGTTGGTCGGCGCGCAGGAATTCGATGAGGAAACGCGCCACCGCATAAAGGGTCAAGAATACCACAAACATCTGACCGTGGTATCGTTTGTTGGGACGGACCAGGAGATAGACGATGAAAAAGATCGCCAGGTTGGCGAGTGCCGAGTAGATCTGGGTGGGATGAGCAGGAAGGGACGGGAGGTTGCGGCTGGCCAATTGTCCATTTCCGAACTGCTCCCAACTCGCCAGGCTCCCCGCTGGAAATCGTGCCGCCCAGGGCATGGTGGTGGGACGGCCGAAGCAGCATCCGTTCAAGAAGCATCCCATGCGGCCGAAGGTCAGACCCAAGGGAAGCAGGAATCCGTATAGGTCCATGATGGGGCCCCATTTGAGTCGATGACGCTTGACGTAGGTGTAGGCGAAGGCAAACGCCAGGATGAGGCCACCATAGTAGGTCAGGCCGCCCTGCCAGGCACGGAACACGGCCAGACAGTCGCGGCCTGGGTGGCAATGGCCCGATGCCAGATCGCAGACGTATTGGAGGGCCCCAATTCGACATTGTTCGTCGGTGATACAGGTGACGTGTTCGAGCCCCACGGCGGATACTCGGTGCGGGGCCAGACAGACGTGCACGTAGTCGGCGAGCATGCCGTCGAACAGCACGTGGGCCAGTCTGGCTCCGATGATGGAGAAGATGACCACATAGACCGCCAGATCGGTCATTCGTTCCACGTTTTGCCCCGTGGCTCGTGCGTGGCGGCGGGTCAGGATGAATCCGACGGCGAAGGCCAGGGCCAACATGGTAAAATACGACGGCAGGACCAGTCGATCCAGGAAGGGGATGCCTGTTCGCCAGTCGATGAGTTCAGGTCTCATGGCGTCTCCGAAGGCTTGTCCCGAAAATCGGCAGGCACCTCCGACGATGGTGCGTCATCAGAGGTGCTGCGGCTCAGCTCGTTTCGGAGCATGCCGGCGGCCAACAGGATGACGCCGACTGTGATGGCCACGTCCGCCAGGTTGAAGGTCGGCCATTTGATGTACCTGTGCCAGTCGACAAAGTCCACGACATAATGCCATCTGAGCCGGTCCAGGAGATTGCCGACAGCTCCACCGAGCACCGCCCCCATGGCCGCCAGATCGACCAGGCTCTTTCCTCGTGGGACGAGAAAGGCCAGGATCACCACGGCCAGCAGAGACGTGGATAGGAGAACGACGTGACGCACCTGTTTGTCCAGTCCTCCCAACAGACCCCATGCGCCCGCTGGATTCCGTACGTAGGTGAGTGAGAGCGATCCTTCGATGACCGATATCGAGGCGTTTTTTCGATGTTGAAGGTCGGATTGGGCCCAGTGTTTCGATGTTTGGTCCAGGGCCAGGGTTGTTGCGGCCACCAACACGAACAGGAGCACTTTGACTGTGCGGAGTTGTGCGTGGCGGGCACCGCCCGTCCGCCCGTCCTGGTGACCGCCTGGCGTCGGGCCGCGGGAATCGGCCCGGCTGTGTTGTCCGTGGCCGGGAACATCCGGTTCGTCTCGTCGTGTCTGCATCGTTACGGTTCTCGTTGCATGATCGGTTCCGATCCGCATTTGGCCTCGGTTCGTGCCGTTGTCGCGCCTTCCATGGCATTGGACAGGGGCTGCCGGGGCGCGGCTTTTTCGTTTGCACATGGAGACTAGCAGGGTGATCCTCGTGGGGCAAGGCGCTCGCTCACCGGGTGCGACGACATTTTGTTGCACCCAGGTGGCTTCAGGTATACGACATTGATACGAATTTTTTCGAGGCGCGCAATGGAACATCGATGTGCGACGATTGAACGATGCGATTACCTGGTGATCGGCTCCGGAATTGCCGGGCTGTACTTTGCCTTGGAGGCGGCCGAGCACGGCACGGTCGTGATCCTCACCAAGCGGGACGCGGCGCAGTCGAGCACGTGGCATGCCCAGGGTGGCATTGCCGCCGTCTTGGACCCTCAGGATTCCTACGAGGCCCACATCAGGGATACGCTGCGGGTTGGAGTTGGGCTCTGTGACGTAGCTGCTGTCACGGCTGCCGTGACCGAAGGACCGGATTGCGTTCGGGATCTGGCCGCTCGGTTTAGCGTGGTCTTCGACCAGAAAAATGGTGGCTTCGATCTGGGGCGAGAGGGTGGCCATGGGTGTCGTCGTGTGGCCCACGCCCACGACATGACGGGCCGGGAGGTGGCGTCCAAGCTATTGGACGCCGTGCATGACCATCCTCGGATCACGCTCATGGAAGACTGCATGGCCGTGGATCTGCTCACCGCTGCAAAGTACGGCGGGCCGAACGCCTGTTTTGGCGCCTTCGTTTTGGATCGACACAGTGGCCGCATCGGGACGCTCCTGGCTCGGGCCACGATTTTGGCCACTGGCGGGACGGGTAAGGTGTATCTGTACACGTCCAATCCGGACACGGCATCGGGCGACGGGATCGCCATGGCCTATCGGGTCGGGGCGAGCGTGGCGAACCTGGAGTTCATCCAGTTTCATCCCACGTGCCTCTACCATCCAGAGGCGCGTTCCTTTCTGATCAGCGAGGCGCTTCGCGGTGAGGGGGGAAAGTTGCGTCTGGCCGACGGAACCAGGTTTATGCCGAGCTATCATGACATGGCCGAGTTGGCGCCCAGGGACGTGGTGGCCCGGGCCATCGACCAGGAACTGAAGCGGACGGGCGACGATTGCGTGTACCTGGACATGACGGCGCTGGACGCCGAATTTTTGAGAGAGCGGTTTCCCAACATCTACAAGACCTGTCTTTCGTTCGGGATCGACCTGACCTGTGACCCCATTCCGGTGGTCCCGGCGGCGCATTATTCCTGTGGTGGGGTGAAAACGGATCTGGTGGGGCGCACCGACGTGCAGAATCTGTTTGCCATCGGCGAGGTGGCCTGCACTGGGTTGCACGGTGCCTGTCGCCTGGCGTCCAATTCCCTTCTCGAAGGGCTCGTGTTCGCCAAACGGACGGCGAGTGTCGTCAAGGATCTGGAGGAGGTCGAACCTCCCGGTCTCGTGCAGTGGGGGTTCGAAGGCGCGGCGGACAGCGACGAGGCGGTCGTGGTGACCCACAACTGGGACGAGATTCGGCGCTTCATGTGGAACTACGTGGGAATCGTCAGGACCACCAAGCGATTGGAGCGGGCCAGACGCCGTATCGAGACCGTGCGTGAGGAGATACGAGATTACTATTGGAACTTCAAGATCACAGCGGATCTGTTGGAACTGCGTAATCTCGCCCTGACCGCCCATCTCATTATCTTGAGCGCCATGGCACGGCCCGAGAGCCGCGGCCTCCATTTCATGCTCGACTATCCCGAAACCATGGACTGGTTCGCCAAGGATACGGTGCTGCGTCGTGGGTCCGGTCCACCCGCCTGATCGGTCCCTATCTCTTGGTAAAGTATGATGTGATGCTTGATTCACCTTTCGGGGTACATGCCGACCTGCAGCAATTGGGGGGGCTGGAT
>JAGGXR010000087.1 GCA_021162935.1 Deltaproteobacteria bacterium | reverse complement strand
TGCGAATGAGAAACTGCCTATGGTGTTGTCGGCCCTGACCCTGGCCGCCCGACGTCGGCGGCGACAACTTCCAGCCCTACGTCTCGTCCCATGACGTCGGACGCCTCGGGGAAAAAGAGCCGCACTCCAGTGACTCAGCAGCATTGCCAACACGCCGCTCCTGCGGTACAAATCCTACCACAGTCCTTTGAAACGACCGGACGACGAACACGACAGCAAACACGACGAGGACAGGTCATGACGAAACACCGAACCTGCATCAAGTGCCACACGGACATGCTTCCCCAAATGGTCCATGACGTGGAGGTGGACATCTGTCCGAACTGCGGCGGGCTGTGGCTCGATCGAGATGAAATCCGCGCCCTGAGCGAAAAATCCGACGCCCAACTCAGCGACCTCCGAGCCATTCTCAATGAAGCCGGTCCCGAGGAGCTCACGGACAGGAGCACGGTCGAAGAGCCCTGTCCTGCCTGCGGCGCCAAGATGACCCTGGCCCACCTGGGGCCCATCAACATCGAGCACTGCCCCTCATGCGACGGCATCTACTTGGACAAGGGCGAGCTGGACCGCGCCATCGAGACCATCACCACCAAGGGTGCAGACATCGCGACCATCGCCGCCATGGCCAACTCGGTTTTCACGAGCGGCAGCATCGGAGACTGACCCACATTCAGGCCGCGCAGTTCGGCCCATGCGGCCTCAGCCACCATGGATTCTGCGTCCGTCGGCCCGTTCTTGAACTTGATTCTCATCAAACGCTACGGTCCTACGGCCATGCAGACTGGCGCGTGGGGCCATGCAGACTGTCCTGGAGTCCTGCGGATTGGTGCGTGGGGTGGTGCCGCGGGCGACCAAGCCCCTTTGGGCGACTCGGGATTGGATCCGGCCCTCCTGTTTCGGCTGGCCGTGTTGAGATCTTTCTCACTCCCTGTTCTCCCAGCACCGCAAAAAGCTCTGTGTTGACAGCCGGGGGGCGTTGTCTACCCTGTGGTCGAAGCTGGGAATCGACCGTCAGTTTCCGGGGGACGGCCCGCGGGGCGGACCGGAAGGAACGCAGGAGAAAAGAAAACCTGGTCCCCGACCGCGTCGCCCCGATGATCCACAGGACGACGAACGAACGATCGACGAACGAACGAACCACGAACGAACGATCGACGAACGAACGGACACTCGGAAAACTTCGGGTGGCAGTGGCGGGCACGCGGCGAACCGGATGTCCGAAAAACACTGCTGCAGCCAGGCATCGAACGCATCGCACGTTTGGGCGCCAGCCGGACCAGGAAGTGATTGAAAATAGGAAAATATGGGGCACAGAGGCTGACAGGGGCACAAGGCACGGTTGTGAAAAGACAGCGGGCGGCAACCCATGAAAAATCGGGGAGATGTGGGTCTGGCCGCTCGGCTGCCGGAGCCGGAACAGGTAGGAATGCAGCGCGTACAGGCTACTTGATCACGCAGAGCACGTCGTCGCGGTCGACCTTCTGACCGGCCTCGACCAGAACCGAAACGATCGTCCCGTCGATGGGAGCAGGAAGGGCGTTCTGCATCTTCATGGCTTCGAGCATGAGGACGGGCTCGCCCTCCTGGACCGAGTCGCCCTCGTTCTTCTCCACGCTGATGACCAGGCCCGGCATGGGAGCCGTCACAGGGGTGCCGTCGGACGGTGCCGACTTGGAAGGCTTGGTGGACTTGGCCGGTCCACCTGACGAGGTCGTGCCTTTGGTTGCGGTCGTGGCGGCCAGCGCAGCGCCCGAAGCCTGCTTGCTAGCGGCCGACTGAGCCGACGGGCGCGCCGGCGCAGCGGTGGTGGACGGTCGAACGGACGCAGGTCCCGAGACGCGCATGGCGCGGTCGGCGGCCACCTGGACCTCGAAATACTCGCCTTCGACGAATACGTCGAAACGCCGGAGTCCGGGCAGGTCTTCGGGCATGGGCGCCGGCCGATCTGGACGGCCGGTCGACGAGCCAGCCGACGAATCAGTCGATGGGCCGGAACCGGATGCGGCAGCGCGCTTGCGTTCCTGCTCGGCCTGAATCTGTTCGAGGGTCTTGGGCCTGACCTCGTCCGGTACCTCATCCAGGCCGTACTTCCAACGCAAAAACTGCCGGCCCGTGGTTGGATACAGGGCGTAGATGAGTATGTCCTCGTCGCAGCGAGCCAGGCCCTCGGTGTCCTTGCGCGCCTGATCAAGCTCCGGGGCAAGGACCTCACCTGGGCGCACGTCGATGGACGTCTGCCCGCGCGGGTAGCCCTTGAGGGCCTTGGCGCGAAGCTCGTCGCTCACCGGCACGGGCGTCTTGCCGTACAGGCCGTAACACAGGTCTTTGACCTGATTCGTGATCATTTTGTACGGCTCTTTGTCGTCGCCGAACAGGACGTTGTTGACCGCCTGGATGCCCACGATCTGGCTCGTGGGCGTCACAAGTGGAACCTGGCCCAAGTCGCGGCGGACCTTGGGCAGCATCTCGAACACCTCGTCGAGCCGGTCCAAGGCACCCATCTCTCGAAGCTGGTTCACCAAATTCGAAAGCATGCCGCCGGGCGTCTGGTGCAACAACACATTGATGTCCACGATGGACACCTTGGTGTCGTTGAGTAGGTGTCGATACTTGGGCACGATCTGCTTTTCGATGATCTGGTCGATCCGCGCCAGCGCTTCGATGTCGAAGCCGGTATCACGATTCGTGCCAAGCAGGGTCATCACGAGGGGCTCGATGGCCGGATGCGAGGTTCGAAACGCATAGGGGGTCATGCAGGTGTCCACGATGTCCACGCCGGCCTCGATAGCCTTGAGTTGGCTCATCTGCGCCATGCCGGACGTGAAGTGGCTGTGGAGGTGGATGGGCACGGACACGGCTTCTTTGATCGCCTTGACGAGTGCATAGGCATCGTAGGGAGCGATGAGACCTGCCATATCCTTGATACAGATGCTGTCGGCTCCCATGTCCGCCAGGGCCTTCGTCTTGGCCACGTAATAGTCGAGCCCGTACACGTCGCCGCCCATCCTGGGCTCGGTGAGGGAATAGCACACCGTGCCTTGGAAGTGCTTGTGCGCCTTCTTGATCCCCCGAACCACGGTCTCGAAATTCCGAAAGTCGTTGAGGGCATCGAACACGCGAAACACATCCACCCCGTTCGCCGCCGCCCGATCCACGAACGCCTCGACCACATCATCGGGATAGTTGCGGTAGCCCACCAAATTCTGGCCGCGCAGGAGCATAGAGAACGGCGTCTTGATCACGTGCTTCTTCAGGGTGCGGAGCCGCTCCCAGGGATCCTCGTTCAGGAATCGGTGCATCGTGTCGAACGTGGCCCCGCCCCAGACCTCCATGGCCCAAAACCCGACCTCGTCCATCATCTCCGCAATGGGCAGCATGTCCTCGGTGCGACCTCGGGTCGCAAACAGGGACTGGTGTCCGTCCCGGAAGGTCAGATCCTGCACCTTGACAGCTTCGGCTCCCGGCTTTCTGTCCGCGCCGTACGCAATCTTCGTCTGTTTCACGATTCCATGCTCCATGATCGTCCTCTCATCGTTTGGGCCCTCAGTTCCTGACTCAATCGCCTTGTCGTCTCCTACGTCCTGGTCAGCGCGGCTTGGTCGCCTTGTCGTCTCCTACGTCCTGCTCAGCGGCCAGGTCGCCTTGTCGTCTCCTACCACACGGTCACTTGGCCAGCCGCATCTGCAGAAGCCATCCGGCGTGCATGATCGCCTGACGGCCGGCAAGGCTCCATACATTGGGCCGTGCCACCTGCGCGTCAAGGCCGCCGGTTTCCTGATCCATATACTCGATCACGGCGGCCAGGGCCGCGACCTTCTTGCGGGCCACCCGGTCCTCGTCGGCCTCGGGTTTGGATTGGAGTCGTGCCTTCCGGTTCGATTTCGTCATCTTCGTGTTTCCTATGATTCGCCGGCTCCCTCTCTGCACGGCTGGTTGCTTCGTCCGGCTCGCCGCGTCTCTTCGTCTCTCCGTCGCGGACTGCTCGCTGCGTCCCTACGTGACGCCGGGTCTTGGCCCACGCAGCCTCCCGACGTCACATGGGGATGTTGCCGTGCTTCTTGGCCGGCCTTGCTTCCCGTTTGTGCATCAAGACTTCCAGAGCATCGGCCAGGCGGATCCTTGTCTCCCTGGGCAGAATCACATCGTCCACGTAGCCGCGGCTGGCTGCCACGTACGGATTCGAAAACAACTCTTCGTACTCGGCCACTTTTTCGGCTCGCTTGGCGACTGAGTCGTCCGCCGCGTCAATCTCTTTGCGATGGATCACGTTGGCAGCGCCTTCGGCCCCCATGACCGCAATCTCGGCGGTGGGCCAAGCAAAGGTCATATCCGCGCCGAGGTGCTGCGAACACATGGCCAGGTACGAACCGCCATAGGCCTTCCTCGTGATCAGGAGCAGCTTCGGCACCGTGGCCTCGGAGTAACACCACAAGAGCTTGGCGCCGTGACGGATGATGCCACCCCATTCCTGCTGGCGTCCGGGCATGTACCCGGGCACGTCCGCAATGGTCAGCATGGGGATATTGAAGGCGTCGCAGAATCGGATAAACCTTGTGGCCTTGTCCGAAGCGTTGATGTCCAAAACGCCGGCGAGGGCCATGGGCTGATTCGCAATGATGCCGATAGTACGTCCTGCGAGCCGGCCGAACCCGATGATCATGTTCTTCGCGTAGTACCTGTGCGGCTCGAAAAACTCGCCATGGTCCAAGATGGCCCGGATCACCTTCTTCATGTCATAGGTCTGCTTGGACCGATCGGGAATCATCTCGTCCAACTCGGGCACCTCCCGATGCGGGTCGTCGCCCAGGTCCACGACGGGCGGGTCCTCAAGGTTGTTCGAAGGCAGATATCCGAGCAGGGTGCGAATCTGAGCGATGGCGTCCTGGTCGTCCTCGCAGGCGAAATGGGCCACGCCGCTCTTGGTGTTGTGCGCCATGGCGCCGCCCAGTTCCTCGGAGGTCACATCCTCGCCGGTCACCGCCTTGATCACCTTCGGGCCGGTGATGAACATGTAACTCGAGTTCTTGACCATGAAGATCCAGTCGGTCATGGCCGGTGAGTAGACGGCACCGCCGGCCGTTGGTCCCATGATCGCCGAAAGCTGAGGGATGACGCCCGAAGCCGCCGAGTTCCTGAAGAAGATCTGCCCGTAGCCGGCGAGCGCGTCCACGCCCTCTTGGATCCGGGCGCCGCCCGAATCGTTCATGCCCACGATGGGGACACCCGCCTTCAAGGCAAGGTCCTGCACCTTGCAGATCTTCTTGGCATGCATCTCACCCAACGACCCGGCTCGGGCGGTGAAATCCTGCGCATAGGCGAACACGGGCCGTCCGTCTACGAGGCCGTGGCCCGTGATCACGCCGTCGGCGGGAATCTCCACCTTGTCCATTCCAAAAAACGTGCCCCTGTGCCGCACGAATGCGTCGATCTCTCGAAACGTTCCTGGATCGAACAAGGCCTCGATCCGCTCGCGAGCCGTCAGCTTGCCCTTGGCGTGTTGCTTATCGATCGCCTTGGCACCACCCATCTGTCGGATGTGGTCCTTTCGTTCGAGCAGTTCGTCCAACTTCTGCCGAGTTGTCTTGTCCATGGATGCACCTCGCATGGGTTCAGGGCAGCGCGCCCTCGTGGGCCCACTGCGGCTCAGGATCCGCCATCGCCTCGATCTCCCGTGTTCAGGATCGAACGGCTGGCTCCACGTCTGTTTTGACGGGTCCTTATAGCCTTTTTCGCTTTCGCCTTGCAAGACCTGAGGTTGCAAACAAAACCGAGGCGGATTATAGGTGCAACAGAAAGCAAACGATTCGAGGAAATGGTCGAAAGAGCGCGACCGGCAGGCCGAAAGCCGAACCGATCGAGGCCATCAGAACACAGGATGAGGAAGGAAGGCTATGCGGATTGCCATAGTGGGATTGAAGGGAAGTGGAAAATCCACGATTTTTTCGAGCCTGACCGGAATGACCGACGACGATCCCCACGACAGGGGGGGCAAGCGCATCGGCACGGTCAAGGTCCCAGACGAACGGGTCGATGAACTCGCCTCCATCCATAAGCCGAAAAAGACCACCTACGCCGAAATCGTGTTCACCGACCAGAACACGGCCGCCGAACCAAGCGGTTCCTGGCTCAGCCCGGCCGCAGCGTCCGAGTTTCGGGCCGCCGACGTGCTGGCCGCCGTGCTTCGCAGCTTCGAAAACCCGGCGCTCCCCGAGGCCGCCAACCCGGTGGCCGAGTTCCAGGCCATCGAAGAAGAGTTCATCCTGGGCGACCTGGCGCAGGTGGAAAAACGGCTGGAACGCATCGACAAGGAAAAGGGAACAGGCCGAGAGAAAGAAGCACTTCTAGCCTGCCATGCCCATCTCGACGCGAGCAAGCCCTTGCGCACCTTGGACCTGAGCGAAAATCAGTGGGATCTGCTGCGGGGCTACGCGTTCCTGAGCCAGAAGAACATCCTGGTCATCGTCAACACGCCCGAACAGGACCCGAAGTTCATGCCGGAACAACTCGCCCCCCTCCTGGACGAAGCGGGCAGCACAGCCATGAGTCTCTGTGGCACCATGGAAGCTGAAATCGCCGCACTGCCTCCCGATGAACAGACCGAATTCCTCGCAGACCTCGGAGTGGAGACCTCGGCTCGGCACCGATTCATCAAGATGGCCCACGACGCGCTGAACCTCATCAGCTTCCTGACGGGAGGCCCCGATGAATGCCGGGCCTGGTCCATCAAGCGGGGCACCAAGGCCCGCGAGGCAGCCTCGGTCATCCACAGCGATATCGCCCGAGGCTTCATCCGGGCCGAAGTGGTCTCCTTCGAAGACTTCAAGACGGCCGGGGGCAGTGAAAAACAGGCACGCGCAGCGGGTCGATACCGACTGGAGGGCAAGGAGTACGAGGTTCAGGACGGGGACATCATCAACTTCCGGTTCAACGTGTAGCCAGCCAGCACCTTGCGCGCCAATCCCCCCCAAACGCCCTGTCTCAGATGAATCGATGTGCCACGCCCCGCAGGGCGTCAGTTTCCAGCCCTCGGCATGCTGTAGCCCACCGTGACCGAGTGAAACGAATGCGCCTCGGCAAAGCCGCCTTGGAACTCCGCGCTCACGTCCGTGGTCACGTTCCTCTGCACCCGAATCGTCAGATCACAACCCTGAGTGCCGATCATAGGCATGTCCGCATGCGACACCACGTACTGGCCGCTGTCGGACAGGCCAGGATACGACAGGTCATCGATGCAGTCACCCGAGATGGTGATATCCACGTCGTCACCTGGTTCGCTCGCATCCCAGGTGATGGTCACGTCCTGGCCGTAGGAAATGTCCGCGCCACCGTTCACGTCCGAGATCACCGGCAGTGCCGGCCTGATGACCGCCGTCGAAACCGTCTCGATAGGCGTCCCCGTGTCGTCGGTCCGAATGAAATCGAAATCGTACCGGTTCATCGGGTCGTCGCTCACCGTAGCATGAGACCAATGCAGATTGGTGATGGGATCATAGAACTCGGTCAGGGTCACGCCGTTGACCTCCATGTGCTCACCGTTGGTCAGGTCCACGACCGTGCCCGTGGATCCGCCCACCCGCAGGACCGCCCGAACGTCGACAGACCCGTCGCCATTGTCACGGACCACGTAATGCGCCCAAATCCCCGACGTCTTCACGTTCGTCGAATCCGTGGTCGAGCAGCCTGCGCCACCGGCTAACACCCAAAGCCCCAAGGGCAACCCGAGCATTGCAACAAATCCATCCTTCCACATCTTCATCTTGACCCTCCTTTTGTTCAACCAATTCAACAAAGTCCAAGACCCCAATGATCGCTCATTTTCCCGTGACACGCCATCGATTCCCGTGACACGCCATCGAATAATTTCATTCACGTAGTCGTCTCGACCAGATTGCGAAATCTCGGGGAGGAGCCATTCCGCAACCTCCATCATTGAATTCTTGACAATACAATGCCATTATTGCAATAATAATGTCTTGTTGATTGCCTCCGTTGATATCAATGGAGCATAAACAGGATCAATCGTTTCGTAAAGCTTTCGGAACAACGGCAGACGAACGACAAAACGCAGCAAACACCAAGTTTCAAGATATACAGAAGCAAGACAGCAAAGGAGCGCATCCCATGAAACGATTTCTCATCATCAGCGCCGTCGCCTTCATCACCCTGGCTTTCGGGCCTGTTGGATGCAGCGATGATTCGAGCTCGGGTGGAAACAACCAGGGCACGGACGCAGCCGTCCACAACGACGCCGCGCAAACCAACGACGGCGGGCAGACGAACGACGCCGCGCAAACCAACGACGGCGGACAGACGAACGACGCCGCGCAAACCAACGACGGCGGACAGACGAACGACGCCGCGCAAGCCAACGACGGCGGCACCACGCAGGACGGAAGCCAGTCAGTCGACGGCGGGACGACCTCCGACCCGCTGGGCTTTGGATCCGGCTGCCAATGTCAGGGCAGTGATTGCAAGCAGTTCGGTGTGCCCGTGCCCAACGGAGGCAACAACGGCACCATCGTGGGTTGCGATCACGTCGATCAACCCTGGACGGGCGCCGACCTGGTGTGTCTGCGCACCTACACGGGAACTCTCGCGAACAACACCTATTTTGCAAACGGATACTGCGGTCTGA
Organism: Deltaproteobacteria bacterium; assembly: GCA_021162935.1. Lineage (GTDB taxonomy): Bacteria > Myxococcota_A > Polyangia > HGW-17 > SLPX01 > JAGGXR01. The sequence continues at coordinate 18,016 of JAGGXR010000087.1, read as the reverse complement.
TGGCCACGTCCTGCACCGGTTCGAGCACCATCTGCAACAATGCGACGTTCGGCAACTATGACCAGATGACCGCCTGCCCCACGGGTACGGTCATGATCCAGGACAGTCAGACCGTATCTTCCTTCGGCCAAAACGCCACGGTGAACAGCAAAACCTGCGTCAAGTCCTGCACCGCATCGGGACAATGCAGAGAGACCGAGACCGATCCGGTCGACAACAACAACCCCACCCAGTACCAGTGCATAAACAAGAACGGCGTGCAGTTCTGCTACGATCCACGAGACCTGACCACGAACTACACGGCCACCCAGTACTGAGCCAAATCGACCTGACCACGAACGACACGGCCACCCAGTACTGAGCCAAATCGACCTGACCACGAACGACACGGCCACCCAATTCTGACCAAAGAAACCGAGTTGCCCGTTGGGGGAGAAGCTACCGGGCTGGCAATTGGGCCAAGCCGGTGGCGGCCGCTGACGCCAGGAACCAGGCAATCTGCGCCTTGGCGGCATCGTCTCGCTGCGCCACGAAGTGGCCATCGTAGACGCACTGCGGGTCGAACTGGCTCATGATCTGCGTGCGAAGCTCACCCATGACGGACACATTGCCCGAAACAGGAAAGTCGCCCGAGTAGGTTCCAAGACCCGTAATCTCCACCAGGATTGGAGGCGCGATGTCGAGACCCATGCTCCGGGCAAAAGCCTGCATGGTCTGTTCCGGAGAGGCCGTATCGCCGAGGCCGTAAGTCTGAAAGATGTCCTTGGCAGGAACGCCATCTGGTGGATTGCGTGCGAGCAGGGACCCATAGTTTACCCCATCCACCTGGTCGAAATACAACTGAAACAGATTCAACATGGGGTGGTCCAGGCCGAGGTGCGCATCCATGAACACCAACTTGATGAGACCCGCCACGTCCACGGGACTGCGCTTGTGCAGAAGCGAGGACATGAGATGCGCCCCGGCGCCGCTCAGCACGATGGCATGAATGTCTGGCTCGAAGGCAGCAGCAGGCCCACCCACGTTCGAGCCCTGACTGTGGCCGTAGTAGAGAATCCGATTCGGGTCGAGCCGCACCTGTCCCAGGCCAGCCACATCCACATCGAAGTTTTCGGCCAGGCGCACCATCTGGAACACATCGGCAAATCCCTGCAGCGAGTTGCCCTTTGCGGCAAGCGGGTTGAGCGCGTTGAAGAACAGACGCTCGGGATCGCCACCATGACACAGCGACAGGTTCTTCGGCTCGGCCGCAGGCACGGTGCCGTCGTTTCGCACCGCCTCGCGGATCTTGGGAACCACCGCCGCCGGGTCCGCCGTGGTGAACACCGATGCCACCAGAACCTCGACCTCATCACGGCCTTCTGGCTCATCCCGTCTATGTCATGGTTGCAGACCGCCGATTCATCTATCGGATGCACATCGTTCCACTCGCAACTTGGATGCACATCGCTCCACTCGTCTCCGGCCGTGATGGTCCTCCCAACTTCTGTCATACAGGGAGGATGGCGTGATCGACGAAAGCCCAAAAACCAACCAAAACGACCAAAACCAGAAAAACGATCGGCCAGTATTGCGGCCAAAGATTCGTGGAAGCTTAGAGGGCTCAGGACACGCGGGACAGAAGTCCGGAACCGATCAAATCATGGTGGCAACGGCCATGATGCCATGGTATGATGCTTAAATATTGTGTCCGCTCTTGCATCCTTTATATTGCGGCTTCAAGAGTGTACGGAAACAACCGATGGTACAACCACGAGCCTCTGCGGGGACACAGGTGGATGGCTCCCATGCAAAAAAGGTCGGACAGTGGCACTGAAACAACTACTATTCATACTCGCGGCAATGCTGCCGACGGCATCCTGGGGCTGCGTGGCGGATGCGCCCAACGGCAACAGCAACCAGGTCGACGCGGACCACACCCTCAAGGACGGACAGGTCGAGCCCGACGCCCAGCAGAACACGAACAACAACACAAACAACTGGCAGCCTCCTACGAACAGCCGGGTCTACGTAAACACCAAGGACAAGCTCTACTATATCGATCCAGGCGACAGCACGGACCTGGTCGAAGTTGGGTCGTTCACCGGACCTTGCACCCAAGACAGCGGCTTTTACGACATCGCCCTGAACCAAGACAAGAAGATGATCGCCATCAGTGCAGAAGGGCTCTACTGGGTAGACACGGACACGGCGGCCTGTACCATTGCGTACCAATTTCCGGCGAACTCGCCCCATTTCCACGCTCTGTCCTACGTGAAGGGAGTCGATGTGAATCATCCCGACGAGGACAAGCTCATCGGCGCCTCGGACGAAGACGGCGAATGGGTCATGATCGACTTTCCGAACGAGAATCCCGGCGACCTCTTCGTGCACCTGGGATACTACGAACCCCACTCGTTCAAGTGGGTATCGTCGGGAGATAACGTGTCGTTCCAGACCGGCGCGCATACGTTCAAGACCTATGCAACGCTCCGCTGCGAAAACTACGATACGGACCCATCCAATGAATGCTATTCAGACTGGCTCGCCGAGATCACCCCGCAGGACGGTTATGCCAAGTTGATCGGTCAAACCGGCTATCGAGCCATCTACGGCCTGGGCTTCTGGGGCGACCGCCTCTATGGGTTCACGAGCAAGGGGAAATACCTCCAGATCGACATCCACACCGGCAAGGGAATGGTGCTCCACGACTTTGGCGCGGACATGAGCTTCTGGGGAGCCGGAAACACGACCAAGCCCTACATCATCCAGTAGTATCCGGATCAGCAGCGTCTGCGTCGTCTTCGCGCTCATTGCGGGTCGTCACGTCTCCCTCGTCTTCGCGCTCATTGCGGGTCGTAAAGTCTCCCTCGTCTTCGCGCTCATTGCGGGTCGTAAAGTCTCCCTCGTCTTCGTGCTCGTCGGGAATTGCAGGTGACGACGACGGAAACGCCGCCCCCAATGCGGCCAGCATCTGGGCGCTCGTGGGCCGATGCTCCGGCCTGGACGACATGGCATCCTGGATCAGTCCTGCTATCTTCTTAGGAATGTGCCTGCAAGGCCGTGGGGGGTGACCCAAGAGGTGCTGGCGCATGACATCCTCTGCCGACTTACCATCGAAGGGTCTACGCGCACAGAACATCTCGAACGCAATGATGGCCGCTGAATAGACGTCCGAGGCGGGACGTGCCTCCTCGCCGCGGATGCGCTCGGGGGCCATATAATGGGGGGTGCCGAACAACACGCCGGACATGGTCAACGAAGGCCCGCCTCCACCCATGACCTTGGCCATACCGAAGTCCAGGAGCTTGACCAGGGGACATCCGGGACGAAAGACCAAAAACACATTTTCCGGCTTCACGTCTCTGTGCACGACGTTGGCCTTGTGCGCCTCGTACAGGGCGCTGACCATCTGGATCAGGATCGGCACCCCCTCTTCGATGGAGAAAACCAGGTCGGAACGCAGCCTGTCTCTCAGACTTTCGCCTTCGAGCAATTCCATGACCACGTATCGTCTGCCTCGATCGGTGACCCCCTGGTCCAAGAAACGAATGATGTTTGGGTGGCGCAGTCGCGCCACGATGGCCACCTCCATCTGGAGGCGCGCGGCGTCTTCCGGATCGAGCACGTCCTTGAGCAGTTTGATGGCAACGGAACGATCTTCGACCAAATCGAAGGCCCGCCAAATGGTCGCCACGGCACCCTCTCCGATCTGCTCGGAGAGAAGATACCGATACCCTATGGTGCGACGCTTCTCCATACGAATCACTTGTACCATAACCTTTCCACGGTACGAAGAAAGTCATCGGCTTCGCCTTGCATCGGTATCGCGTTGCCCTGACATGACTCGGCCAAGAACCTGGACAGAACCCAACAAAGAAAGGCATTGACCTTGCGCAAGAGACCATGCAGACCATACTTTCAAAACAAGGGATGCGATCGTGTCACGCAGAAGGTCGAACAGTCGATCGTATCACCCAAGAGGTCGAACCATGTTGAAAGAAAAAGGAATCGTCCAAGAAGTGTTGGGAGAGCGAGTGCGGGTGGCGGTCACGCGTTCGAGCATGTGTGACCACTGTGCCGAATCAGGAACCTGCCATGCATCGGGGTCGAAGGGCGCCTCCGAGGTTCAGGCCATCAACGAAGCCGAAGCTGGGGTGGGCGACCTGGTCGAACTCGCCCTGCCCGAATCCAGCCTCCTATTCGCATCAGCCATGGTGTACCTGCTGCCCGTGGTCCTTTTGGTGACCGGCGCAATCCTGGGGAATTCTTTCTTGCCCGCCGTCGGTCTCGGAGCGAATGCATCGGCGGCCCTGGGGGCTCTTGCGGGGCTTGGCTGCGGCATGTTCTGCACCTGGGCCGTCTCCCGTCGGTCGGACAAAACCGGAGCCACCATTCCAAGAGTGGCCAAAATCATCGCGCGACACACCAGACCGGTCCTGCGGCCCATGGAACGACCGCTCGCCCCTCAATAGTCTTCGACAGACTTCGAAAATCATCCGTATGGCAGATCAATACTGGACGGCCAATCACGCATGCAGCGTAGACAGAACCATCTCGTATTTCCTCTTCACCCCTTGATCGGCCACGTCCTGGATAACGCGAGACACGACCACGAATGATGAATGATACTGCATGGCCAACGCCTGACGACTCTCTTCGAATTCACGCTTCAGCCGCCCGATGCGATCCCGACTGACCACCATGGCCCCCGACATCTCCCGCTGCCTCCTGGCCAACTCTTTCCTTGCACTGCTCACCTGCTGTTCCAGCTCATCGAGTTCCTTCTGGGCCCGAGGGACGTCGCCGCGCTCCCGAATGAGGGCTCTGGCCACCGATCCTTCGAGAATCTGGCGTTTGAGACTCGCCACGTAGCTGGCAAGCTCGTCTTCCAACTCGACAAGATTCGCCTCCTCGTCACGGAGTTCGGCCTCCAGCCGCTCGTGGTGTTTCCGCGCCGCTTCCATGTCCGAAAAAACCGACTGGAGCCCCATGGTCTGGCCCACCTCACAATGCGCAAGGTCGGCAACGAGATCGAACAATATCTCTCCTGCCTCTGGCATCGTGGCCCAAGGATCTGGACCGGACGTCGCCGATAAACTGACATCCAGTCCGGCAAAGGACTCCTCCAAAAGATCCAAATCCAAAAGAGAGGATTTCGTCGGGTCCATTGCCGCAACGGTGGGTGCCTGCCACAAAACGTCGGCCGACTGTTTCCTACGCTTCAATGCCCGAATCGTGGTTGGAGGCTCGCTCTCCAATGGGTCACCTTCCCAATCTCCGGAATCCAGGCCGACCCCCAGCCCGGAAGCTCCATGAGGATCAGCCACTACAGCGGCCAAAAGCTGTTCGGAATCCTGCACCAAAGAACGATCGTCCACGGATCCTTCGGCAGGTCTTCCCCGCGGATAGCCGGCCGCCATTTTGGCGACCGACGCGGCCCCACCGTTCGACTCAGAAAAAAGACTGGAACGACGGTTCTCCAACCGTTCCGTCTCCTTCTTTCCGACCCCACCCCAAATCTGCGTGCGCACCCGACCATGATCCACCGAGGAATTCCGTTGCCTCAACAATTGGGCACATTCCTGCAGATCCGCCAGGACCTCGCCAAAATCTTGGTACCGATCTTCTGGTTTCTTGCGGACACAGCGCATCACCATGGCGTCCATCTGGGGCAGGAAATGTGCCTTGGGACAACGCGACGAGGGCAGAATCGGCACCTGTCTGCGGTGGGCCAACAGAATCTCGATGACGATTTCCGATACGAAAATGGGCTCTCCGGTCAGACACTCGTAGGCAATGGTTCCAAACGAATAGATATCGGCGCGATGGTCCAATTCCACGCCCATGGTCTGCTCGGGAGCCATGTTCGCCGGTGTTCCAAACACGGCGCCCGTGGCGGTCAGGTGAGACGCTCCTTCGTCGATCACCTTGGCAAGGCCGAAGTCGATGATCTTGACCACGCCATCCTCGGTGCCGGTGTTCACGAGCATAATGTTGCCGGGCTTGAGATCCCGATGCACCACATTATGGGCATGGGCGTACCGCATACCATCGGCCACCTGAATCAAGAGGTCGATGGCCTCCTTCTGATCCAGACGGCCACCTTCGTCCAAGACATCTTGGAGGCTACGCCCATCCAAATGCTCCATGACGAGGTAGAGACGACCATCTGGGAGAGTCCCGAAATCTGTAACAAACACGATGTTGCGGTGCTGAATCCGACTCGCCGCCCGCGCCTCTCGGCGAAATCGCCCAACGACCTCAGTGTTGCGAGCCAAGCTGCTGTGCAGCACCTTGACAGCAAACTTGCTCTTGAGCTCCACGTGCTCGGCCAGGTAAACCTGCCCCATCCCGCCCGTCCCAATCTGGGACAAAATGCGGAACTTTCCAGCCACAATCTGGCCGATGATATCACGCCCGATGACGCTCACGAACACCCTCGCCATTCAGCAAAAGAAACTTGCGGAACATCCATGACCCTCAATATTTCCCAGAGTCGTCCTGAAATAATTGTATGAATACTAACGCAGACCAACCAGACAATCAACCACGACGACGAAACACAACCACGACGACGAAACACAACCACGACGACGAAACAATAGACATTCAAGCAAACCCATTCCCGGGCGAAGGAAACAGGATGAACGAAAAACGATGACCAGCGCCTCAATCCTGATACAATACGACATGGACAAAAGGTCGATCTCAAAGGAGGGGAGCCATGACCAGATGCACCAGACGACGAACGTCCTTCTTGGTGGGCGCGTCCCTTCTTGCAGCCTCGGCAACGACCAGGGCTGCACCGCAACCCCTCACGCCTGTTGTGGAAGCCTTCCCGCAAACCGGGCAGGCACCCCTGACGGTGGTCTTCACTGGCCGCAACAGCACAGGGAAATGGGGAAGCGCCAGTGACATCGATACGTGGGAGTGGGATTTTACCTACGACGGCCAGACCCTCCATCCCGAAGCGTCCTTGCTTGACGACGCCACGGTGACGTTCACCTACGACCGGCCTGGAAGTTACCAGTGCCGACTCAGGATCACCGACCAACCAAACACGGGGGGGCCGCGTGAAGCGTTCATCAACGTCCAAATCACGGTTACGGCATCGACCAGGGACCCGGCCCAACACAGCGAGTATCCTCCCGGATCCTGGGGCGCCGGAATCAACCATGTCTGGGCCAACGCGGATGAACTGGCGGCTGCCCACGGGTCCTTTCAACCCGTGGATCAGATCTTCATGAAATGGTCGCAGGTGGAACCGGATCAACAGGGTGCCTACGACTGGACACGACTGGACAAAGGCCTGGCCGATGCGGCGGCCATGGGCCATCGGGTCTCGGTGCAGATCAATTCCGAACTGCCCGACTGGATCTTCGACCACATCGCCCAAACCGGCACGGCCCGTGGCATGCGATCTCCTCAATTTTGGGATCCCGATTATATCGACACCTATCTGGAATTGATCACCGCCCTGGGCAAACATATCGCCGACTCGCCCGACGGGGATCGCGTGCTCTACGTCCGCCAACAGTGGAACGCGGTGCACACCGAAACCACCTTCTTCGACAGCACCACGGACGGTGACGCCACCAGCACCTGGCTGAACAATCCGAATTGGGTTTGGCCCTCGGACGCCCACCGCTACGAGGTCGAATGGACCGAAGACATTGCCAGGGACTACGAACGGACCATCATAGCTCATTTCCTCGACACGTTCGGGCCGCTGAGCATCGGCGTCACGCTTCGGGCCATCTCCAGCCATTTACCTGAAAACGAACGGTTTGCATACTATCAGGCCGGCGACCCAACCGCATGGCTCCTCATCACAAACAACACGTATGGCAAGTGGGATGGAGGAACCCAGCACCGAGACGAGTTCATCGTGATGCGATCCCTGGGCGCCCGGGGATTCGAGGAGACCTGGAACGACGGTCCGCACCGGATCCCCGCGAAGAACCCGGACCTCTCCCCCGAACAGGACATCTACGGACTGGTCCTCCGAGTCTTGGACGTCGGCTTGCCGTACGTCGGCATCTACGGCAGCGATCTGGCCCGAGCCGAGGACAACGAGGAATTTCGCAAGGCCTTCGCCTTCGCCAATCGATATGCGGGATGGCACCTCTATCCACGATCGGCACCTGGGGCGTGGATCGTCCTAGGCCGGTTCGAGGGCTCAACGCAGTGGCGACGGCTTCAGACCCTCACCCAGGACAACTGGGGCTTTTTCCTACAACAAAAAGACCCGGCCGGAACCACCACGCCCGTTTCCCTCGTTGGAGACCCGTCGTGCCGCTTCGGTCTGACGGCACGCAAACTCGATGCCACCGCCGCCTTCGATCTGGATGACGGTTTCGCCGAATCCATCCAAGGACACCCAGCCCTGCTGACCGTCACGTACCATTCCGAATCGGGCGCCCTGGACGTTCAAGTAGACCACCGGGGCACACTTCAGTCGCTCGCCGAAACCGACCACTCGGACCACAAAGGCTGGCACCAGGGCCTGTACGCATTGGACGATGCGGAATTCAGCGTTGGTGCCGGCCGCGAGACCGACATCACCCTCGTCCCGCTGTCCGGCGCCCCGGTGGTGCACAGCATCGAACTGGTCCGAGACGGAACCGACATCAACCCGAACCCAACCGATGACGGCGGCACATCGCCGGACGGCTCACAGGACGGCTCACAAGACGGTGGCGCATCGCCAGACGCCTCGCACGAAAATGGCACATCCGGCTGCGGCTGCCGGTCGACTCCCGATTCCGGAGAGAGCCTGTGTCTCATTGTCGGCCTGATCCTGCTGATGCGGCGAAGACGCAGGGACAAAGCTGGTCAAACGGATTCATGAGTCGGGTCAAAGGAGCCCGGGCTGCTGACTGCGTGTGAAGGCGTCCCATCGTGCCGGCCCTTGCTCAGCCAGCCGCGCAGCGTCGACACCGGGAAGCCGTGCTTGGCTGCCGCATCGGCAACACCAAATAGACCAACGATTCCCGACACCCACCCCAGGACATGTTGCAACCCAGCATTTCTTCGATATCATGGTCGCCATGGACATCATCATTGCTGGAGCAGGACTGGTCGGCGAGTCCCTGGCGGAACAGATTTCGGGAGAAGGCCATCGGGTGGCGGTCATCGACCGTGACCGAGCCAGAATTGCGTACCTGCGCGACAACCTGGACGTCCTCGCGGTGCACGGGGAGGCAACCTCGGCCCAGGCCCTGGAGAGCGCTGGTGTGCGCCATGCGGACATGCTCATCGCAGTCACCAACGTGGACGAGGTCAATCTGGTCGTGGCCATGATGGCAAGCCGGCTCGGGGTCTCGCGGCGCATCGTTCGACTCAGAAACCGGGAGTACCTCAAACTCGATAGTCTCGTCCCCCTTCGCGACCTCGGCGTCAATCAGGTGATCAACCCCGAGCCCCTCATGGTGGACGCGCTGCTCCATATGATGCAGATTCCCGGCGCCTCCAGTTTTGCCAAACTGGCCGACGGCCACGTGGTGATGATCGGGTTCGACATCCCTTCCGACAGTCCACTGGCAGGTAAAAGCCTCGAAGCTCTGCGCAGGACCGACGTCCCGGACAGTTTTCTCGTTCTATCCATTGCTCGGGGGGAACGGATTTGGGTCCCTCGAGGCTCGGACACCATCCACCCCGACGACAAGGTCTTCGTGCTCGTGCTCGAAAAACAGATCGCCTTGGTTTCGTCCGTGGTCCAGCGATCCCCAAAGGATGTGGACCGTATCATCGTATCTGGTGCAAGTCGGCTGGGACGCACCTTGGCGGCCCAAGCAGCCGGCTTCGTCCCAAAAGTCTTTCTGCTGGAGCCGGACGAACAACTCGCCGAGGAAGCGGCCAACGAGCTCGATGGGGTCACGGTCCTGTTCGGTAGGCCCACTGACCTGGCCCTACTCGAAGAGGCGGGTATCGAAGAGTGCGACCTGTTCGCCGCAGTGTCCACCGACGACCAAAGCAATATCCTATCCGCGCTGCTGGCCAAAAAACATTCCTCGACCAGAGCCGCAGTGCTCGTCAATCAACCAGACTACGTGTCCGTTGTGGACAGCCTCGGAGTCGAAATCGTGCTCAATCCAAGGCTCGTGGCGGTGAGCGAAATCCTCATGCACGTGCGCGGAGGACACGTCCACGCCGTCACCCGACTCCTGGAAGGAGGAGGGGCCGAGATCCTGGAAATGGAGGTAGCCGACGACAGTGAGGCCGTGAACAAACCGCTGCGGGAACTCGACATGCCCACCGACTCCATCGTGGGCGCCGTGCTACGCGGCAATGAGACCGAAATACCGACTGGAAACACGAAACTCCTTCCCGGCGATCAGGTCCTGGTTTTCGGCCTTCCTGCGACCCTGCCCAAGGTGGAACGACTCTTTGCCAAGAAAAGGATGTTCCGGTCGTGAATTGGCGCGCGGTCCTGGCTCTCCTCGGATCCATTTGGCTCATCCTGGCGGCCTGCCTGCTCGTGCCCATGACCGTAGGGCTCGCAGCCGATCCGGGCAATCTTCGCGAGACACTCGCCTTCTTTGTGTCGGCGGCAGTGACCGCTGCGGTGGGCTGGGCGGCCAGGTCACAGGCCCACGAAAAACAGACTGCCATCGGACGACGCGAAGGCTTCGCCGTGGTGACGTTCGGCTGGATCACGGCCGTACTCGTGGGCATGGCGCCCTTCCTCGCCACCGGGACCCTGGGCGTCACCGACGGATTCTTCGAGGTCATGAGTGGATTCACCACCACAGGCGCCACCGTCCTTGGACCGTCCACTCTCCCAATCGAAAGCCTGTCGGCAGGGCTCCAGTTCTGGCGCTGCATGACCCAATGGCTGGGCGGCATGGGCATCGTCGTCCTGTCGGTGGCCCTGCTGTCCGTCATGGGAGTGGGTGGCTACCGCCTCGTCAAGGCTGAGACGCCCGGCGGTGTCGCCTTCGAAAAAGACGCTCCCAGGATCTCGGAGGCAGCAGGGAACCTGTGGAAAATCTACGTGGTCATCTCCGCACTCGAAGTTCTCGCCCTCGTCGCCTGCGGCATGAGCCTCTACGACGCGACCTGCCACACGTTCACCACCATGTCCACGGGCGGCTTCTCGTCTCACACCCGATCCATTGCCTATTTCGGGCCCGCCGCGCAATGGGTGATCATCCTGTTCATGTTCCTGGCAGGCATGAACTTCGCCCTCCACGCCCAAATCGCGCGGGGCAAACTCAAAAAACTCTTCAAGGACCCGGAATTCCGTGGATACACGTTTATCCTCCTGGGGGCCGGTCTGGTCTCCGCGCTCATCCTCACTTCGCCGGGCAGTCTGGAAGGCAAACTCCGCGCAGGACTGTTCCAGGTCGTTTCCATCGGCACCACCACAGGCTATGCCACCGTGGACTTCGATCATTGGCCGCAAATCCTGCGACTCGCCCTCCTGCTGCTCATGTTCGTGGGAGGAAGCATGGGCTCGACCGGCGGCGGAATCAAAGTCGCCAGGATCATTGTATACGGCAAGGTCATCACCAGGGAGCTCCATCGTCTCGTCTACCCGAGCGGCGTGCGTCCCATCCGGGTCGGTGGCAAGGTCATGGATCGAGCGCTCGTGTCGAACATCCTCGGGTTCGGAGTGCTCTACCTGACCATCTTCGCCGTCGGAACCGCTGTGGTGGCCCTGGCGGGATACGATCTCGTGACATCCAGTTCCGCATCCGCGGCGGCCCTGGGCAACATCGGCCCGGGCCTGGCCCGAGTCGGGGCCACCCAGGACTTCGGTCACCTCCCTGCTGCGGTCAAGTGGGTGCTCTCCATGGAAATGCTCCTGGGACGTCTCGAAATATATTCGGTGCTCGTCCTCCTCACGCCATGGGCCTGGAAACGATAGGCTGCCATCGACGGATGCTCGGCTCCCTTCGACCGTTTTTCCTTGCGAAAACCCATGCATTGCCCTAAAAGTACGCACCGTTGGGCGTTTAGCTCAGGTGGATAGAGCGTCGGCCTCCGGAGCCGAAGGCCACAGGTTCGAGTCCTGTAACGCCCGCTACATGCAATTCGAGATGACCCATGGACCTCTGTGACCTGCTTGCACAGCACGGCTGGCTGACCGCGGAGCAGGCGGACCGAATCCGTCGGACTGCCGCCACCTCGCAAGTGGGTGAATTGCTCCGTACCGGCGTGGTTTCTCCTGCCGCCATGGTCGACGCCCTGGCGCAGCACACAGGTCTGCGCACTCTTGACGCCATGGACCTCAAACCGTCCAGTCAGGTCGTCTCCCTCCTACCCTGGGATCTGGCCTTCAAGACCTTGATCCTGCCCCTTCGGACCGAGGTCGCCGGTGACGGCTGCCGCCTCCACATGGCCGTGGCCGACCCACTGGACCAAACGAACCTGGATGAAGTGGCCGACCTGACCGGATGCCGCTTGGTCCTTGCGCTGGCGGACGCCGAACTCCTCAAGGCCGCCATCGAACGCACCTATTCTTCGGTGGTCACCAGAGTCATCGCCCGCCCCATCGACCAACAACCCGTTCCATCCAGCCACCAAGACAACTCGCCTCACCACAACGGGCCCTCAACCGTGCCCAGCCATCGAGTGGTAGACGACGTGGATCCTGCCATGCAGATCAGAGCGCTCGTGAACCTGCTGGAACGATCGGGCATCATCACATCGGAAGAGTATCTCGACGAACTCCACCATCTCATGGAACAGGGAGAGTCGTGACATGAAGGGCCGCTCGTCCGCTCCGGTGGTCGTGATCGGGGCCGGCTTGACAGGCCTGTCCGCCGCGAGACACCTGGGGCGGAGATGTGTGGTCTTCGAGGCCGAAGACGCGCCAGGCGGCCTGGCGCGGTCCCACCGCATCGACGGCTACACCTTCGACCGAACGGGCCATTGGCTCCACCTGAAAGACAAACGGATCCGGAGGTCTCTCCTTCGCCTCACGGATTGGATGGAGGTGGAACGGGTGAGCAAAGCATTCACCTACGACCATCAGACCGAATACCCGTTTCAGGTGCACCTGCACGGCCACAGACCCGACATCCTCCTGGACTGTCTCGTGGGCCTGTGGAAGGCCCATGATCAACGTCGATCACGACGATCCATCCACACCTTCGAAGACTTCATCTATGAGCACTTCGGCGAAGGCATCGCGCGCCACTTCCTTCTGCCCTACAATGAAAAACTCTGGGGCGTTCCCGCCAAGCACATGACCACCGACTGGTGCCAGAGGTTCTTCCCCGCGACACCGGTAGAGCAGATCCTGGCTGGCATCGTTGGAGCGAAACTTCCGCAGATGGGATATAATGTAGCCTTCCTATACCCGAAAAACGGCGGCATCGGGCTGCTCGCCCAAGCCATGGCGGACCGACTCCCAAAGGGCGTCCTGTCCCTGTCCAGCCCGGTCGAACGCATCGATTACAAGAAAAAGCAACTCATGGTGAACGGGCAATGGACCGCCTACTCCGGGATCATCTCCACCATACCATTGCCCGAACTCATCGCACGCCTCGAAAACCCGCCCAAGCGAGTCCTCCAGGCGGTGGAAAAACTGACCTGGACCCAGGTCCATTACCTTGACGTGGCCACGAAACGCCCCGTCCGACAGTCCTACCACTGGGTCTATGTGCCCGAACGGAAGTATCCGTTCTATCGTGCAGGGGTCTATTCGAACGTTGCGCCCCACATGGCGCCCAAAGGCGGCAGTTCCCTTTACGTGGAACTATCGTCCCGGGCCACACCATCGGCAGCCACCATCAAGGACGTAGTTGCCGGCATGAAGGCCATCGGCCTCATCTCGAGCGCCAGAGACGTCCTCTTCGCGAAGCCGCAAAGCATCGAGTATGCGTACGTCATCTACGACCAAAACCATCAGACAACCAGGCGGTTTCTCTTGAGCTTCCTCGCGTCAAAGGGTATCCACTCAACAGGCAGGTATGGATCCTGGGAGTACAACTCCATGGAGGACAGCATCCTGGCGGGCCGAAACGCCGCCGCGTCCTACCTGCCCAACAAGCAGTAATCAGCCTCGTCGAAGCGGACCGTTCGTCCCCTGGATGCGCAGATGCTTCGGCTGAATACGTGAACGGGGAGTGCTCGGCATGGCTGACGACCAACAACGATACAGGGCTCCACAACAAGACGCCGACAGCGGCTCGATCGATCTGAGCGTGGTCATTCCGGTCTACAACGAGGCCGCCATCATGGCTGGTGCGGTCGAAGAATTGATCGCCGGTCTCCGCGGCCATCGGCCGGAGATGACCTTCGAAGTCATCCTGGCGGAAAATGGCAGCAGCGACGGTACCGCGGAAAAGGCCCAGGTCCTGACCGCGACTTACCCCGAACTCCAAGTCCTCAGCCTGCCCGAGCCCAACTACGGCGCTGCCCTGAGGCGAGGCATCCTCACGGCTCGGGGGCGATTCGTCATCTGCGACGAGATCGACCTCTGTGACCTGGACTTCTACGATCGAGCCCTACCCCTGCTCGAATCGGACCAGGCGGATCTCGTCATCGGATCCAAAGCCATGCCCGGCGCCCAGGACACGCGGCCAATGATCCGTCGGGCAGCGACCCAGGTGATCAACGGCATGCTTCGGATCCTGCTCGGATTCCATGGAACCGACACCCATGGGCTCAAGGCATTCCAATCCGAACGACTGGCGACCGTGGCCCGGCAATGCCGAGTCGAACGGGATCTCTTTTCCTCGGAATTCGTGATCCGGGCGCAAAGAGCACGCATTCGCGTGACCGAAATCCCCATCCATATCCAGGAAAAGCGGACACCGTCGATCCACCTCTTCCGCCGAGTCCCGCGGGTCCTTTCGAACCTGGCCTACCTGTTCTACGCGCTGCGTATTCGTAAGGAGGACGCGAGCAACGAACGACGCCAGCCGGACGGCCACGACGCCGCGGACCAAAAAGACGAACCACACACCCCAGACCAAGAAGACGAACGAGACGCCTTGCCCCGACCGGGCGAACCGAACGAGAAATCCAAGTCATGAGCGGCTTTCGATTTACACGACCATGGACCATGATTCGCGGCCAAACTCGGGACGAGGAGGATCCGGACCGATCCGGTCCGAACAGGCTGGCCTGTCTCAGCGTGGATCTCGATCCCATCGCCTGCTACAGCGCCATCCACGGTCTGGACGCCCCGCCGGCCGACGCCATGGGGCTCGTCACCAAAGTTGCGGTGCCGCGTTTCATGGCCCTGGCCCACGACCTGCACATTCCCATCACTTTCTTCGTCGTGGGGAGTGAGCTGTCCGACCACGGTGCGGTGGACGTCCTCCGCACCGCCGTGAAGGCCTCGCACGAACTGGCCAACCACACGGCCACCCATCCGTACCGATTCCTCGCGCTCGACCCAGAACGAATGCGCGAGGAGGTCCTGTCGGGACAACAAGCCCTGGAGCAACAGACCGGTGCGACGGTGTCTGGCTTCCGGGCGCCTGGCTATTCGGTGACTCCACAGGCGCTGGCTCTACTCCGTGCGCTGGGCTACCGATACGACTCTTCGAAACTGCCGTCACCACCGTACTACGGAGCCAAAGCCCTTATCATGGGCGCGATGGCTCTGATGCGAACACCAAGTCGAGCCATGCTCCACAGCCCGTTGACCGTGGCAGGGCCCACCGGCCCCTACCACCCGGATCCACGACACCCCTGGAGACGCGGCACCGACGAACTCACCGAACTGCCAGTGTCGGTGACACCGTGGCTTCGCGTGCCCATCATCGGAACGACGGTCATCATGGCTCCCTCACGCCTCGTGACTACCCTCTCGAAGCAGACCAGGATGCTGCCTTTCGTCAACTTCGAATGCCACGGCATCGACCTCATGGACGATCGTCAGCAACTCATCCCGCGCGGTCTTTCCGACAAGCAACCGGATCTCCGAGTGCCCTGGCCCATCAAACGCCGACGCCTCTTCCGATTCCTGCGTGACCTGTCGACCACCCATCGATTCTCCACCCTGGCCCAGGCAGCCGACCGGATCCAGTGATCCCACCAAAACCTGGTCCCAGTCGATCACGATCGGTTTCGCGAGAAGGCCCAGCTCCAGTTTCGGGCCTACGCAGAAACGTTCCCGTCCCGCAAACAAACCGAAAAACCCAATGATCTCCTTGACAGCAACGCGCGATACTTCTATATATCCCAAGCTCAAAATCAAACTGGAAACACGAGCCATGAAACGAACATCGGTCATATTGGGCCTCGTTTTGGCAACGTCTCTTGCCGCGGGCTGCCGCCGAAAATCGACGCACAAGAAACAGCCGGCCAAGAGCAAACCAGCCAAGCCGGCGACGCCTCGACCTCGGCCCGGCGTGGCCCCCCAGGCCACGACCAGCCTGCTGGGCACCCTGCCCGCCGAAGCGGATGCTGTCTTGTACGTGAACGTGGCCACGGTCACCGCCACCCCCCAATGGGCCATGGTGACCACCCTGCTCCAAGCCGTGCCCGATGTGCAGCGCATCTCCAAAGACTGCGGCATCACCTTCACCGACCTGCCCAAGCAATTCGGCATTGCCGTCCGGTTCGATTCTGCGGACGCCATGTTCGTGGCCACGGGCATCTCGTCCGCCAAGGTCATGGCCTGCGTGCAAAAAGAAACGAAACGGGCCCACATCCAGACGCTCAAGGCCCAGGTTCAGGGCAAACCAACCATTGCGATTCCCCTTGGAGGCAAGCTGGGCACCGGAATCTTGATGGCGATTTCCCCAACCAAACTCGTGTTGGCGACTGGATCCTGGCAGAAAATCTCCTTGGCACCCGGCAAGGCCCACCTCGACGCCAAGAGCACCATCGCCCAACTGGCGGGACGGCTGAAGGCGAACGTCCTGTGGTTCGCATCGCTCGGATTTCCCACCCCCCTCAAGGCGCATCTGCCTCACGTGAACGCCATCGCCCAGACCAAAAGTCTGGCTTTCGGCATCAACTACGTCAAAAATCAGATCATGCTGAGCCTGCTCGCGGACATGCGCACGAACAAGTCGGCGTCAGACATTGCCGACGTGCTCAAACGCTACCTGCCCGGGCTGGATCGATATTCGCCGCGGCTCAAACCGCTCAAACCTATTTTCTCCAAACTCAAAATCCGGGCCGAAGCCCAGTATCTGCGGGTGACCATCACCCTGTCCCCGCAGGAGCTTGCTCAACTGGCAATGCTCGCCAAGGGTCTTGCCCCGATTCACGTACCGTGACCGGGCACCGGTCAGTAAAGAAGGAACGAGCCATGCAGAAGAAGCCCCCAATGAAGGAAGTCAAGGAACGATTCGAAACCAAGGAGCACCTGGTCGATGAACTGGTCGGTCTCCTCAACCCGCCGAAGGACGACAAGGATGTGGTCAAGGAACGGCTGCGCGTGGCTTCCAACTCGAAGCTCCTGCGCTTGCACAAAACCATGACCGAAATCAGCGAAAAGTTTGGCGACAGGGAAAAGCTCGTCGACGACCTGCTCACCCTGACCGGACATCCAAAAGACGCCCCCAGGCGTGAAAAGCTGCTCACCTACAGCCCTGGCAGGCTTCTCGACATGCATCGTCGGCACCACACCGCATCCTAAGGGTTTGGGACATCAGGGCTGCTTGGCGTGTCCATGTGGTCCTCCGCGAATTTTGTGCACCTGCCTCCTTGCATCTGACGTTCATCTGACGTTTATTCGCGCGCCTCTGTTGGCTCGTGGGACTCCCAATTGGTCGCCCGCCCTCGAACTCGGCGGACCCGCTCAGGCCTGTCCGTGATTCATCTGCGCCGAGACTTGGGTTCCACACGTTGGCCTCCCTTCGGACGGCTTGTGACAACGCGGCACCTAAGGCCGCGTTCGGCTGCGCCTCGACTGAGCCCAGCCTTCAGCCGGCCGCAACGGCCTGCAGCGGCGCTCGGACGCCTCGGTCGCTCCAACGTGCGGCTCCTCTTTCGTCTCGGCTCCGATGCATCACGGAGCACTCAGACTGTCATTGGGCTGCCATCGCCAAGCGATGGCAGATAAGAAAGGTTGTGCTGCCATCGCCAAGCGATGGCAGAGGCGAGCAGGCGATGGCAG
>JAGGXR010000145.1 GCA_021162935.1 Deltaproteobacteria bacterium | reverse complement strand
TTCTTGTTCTCGTCCGACCGCGGCTGAGCGCGCCCGCCCGCGTCGTGGTTCAAGGTGGCCAGGTTCTTGCCGTCCACTGTGGCCACGCCGCAAGGCAAGCCCACCGGCGAGAGCATCTTGCTGCGGTTCATGTCCCGCACCTGTGCGACCAACTTGTCGTGCAGGTAGGGCTCGTCGAGCCGTCGAGCTTCTGTATCCAGCGTGGTGTCCGAAATGGGCTTTGGCACCAGCCTTTTGGCCCAAAGCCCGAGATCACCGATCTGCTCCTCCACGTCTCGAAGCGTCGCGGCCCTGGACAGCATGCCCAACCACAGCGCGTCGTAGATGTGAGAAATCCGGTGGGTTACCTTGGCCTGCTGCCGAGGGTCGGGGGCGCCAGTGAAACGCCAGGGTTTCTTTTTCTTGTGCCGAGTGAGAAATTTCTGGACCGGAGTGTTTTTCACTGAGATCATCTCCTTTGTTTGTTTGGCGGCGCTTTTGGAAGGCCCTTCCGCGGCGCCTGGGTGTAGCCTCAGGCTACATCGATCGACTCGGGGCCGCGATCTTTTGACCGCGGCCCCTTTTTTCTTTGCCCTGCGACAACACCAGTGAGCATGGCGTCCACCCAAGCCGACACCGCCAAGATGGCTTCGGATTCCCGGCGCGGCACCAGACTCAAGGCCATGAACAACTCCAGCGCTGCGGCGACCTCGCCGCACTCACCGCGGGTTTGGAGTAGCGTTGGCGTTTCTGGCCTGCACTGTAGCGGTTGGCCCCCTCGCCGATGAGCAGCACCATGGAGCCCGCCGCCCCGACTGTCCGATTGCCGACTCCGGAGCACGAGTCCGAGGCCCGACTCAGGGCCATCTAGCGACGCTGAGTGCGACTTTTGGAAGGTCGATTCTCAGACAGAACCCGAGGCGCACCCCGCCTGGTGCGCCTTTGGCGCGCTCAGGCGGGGTGCGCCGAGCAGGCCTGGATTTCAAACTTTCGTCCCGCAGGATCCAACTTCTGACCGCAGGATCCAATTTCTGGCGAAACCACATCGCCTCGACCGACGCATCACGTCCCTCTCTTGGCGCATACCAGCCATCCATACATGATTCGACATCAGGCCGGCCTTGAATGCAACCGCGATTTCAACTCATTTTACCGCTGCGACAACAAGAGCAGTAGTATAAAAAGAGTCGTTTCGTGGACCATCGACCGAACAACGACGAAGAACAGCCCGAAGACACCTGGAAACGACGAACCGTAAGGAAGAGGTGGACGACATCAATGGCTCAATTAGCATGGAACAAGTCATTGACACCCTGACCACGGATTTCCGCTTCTATCTGCACGATATTCCCTAGTGGTCGCAGAAATCCTCTCAGGACTTAGGATCCGTCGAACTGGGCTCGAAACTCGAAAGTAGTATGAATATATAAATGCATATATTTTTGTGGCATTCTCAAGGGGAACGTATCGGAGGGCGCTCATACTTTGGCCCTTTCGCCGGCCCGAACGCTGCGAGGGGAGGGTGTGTGGTGGTGTGGCAGGACACGGGCTCCGGGCGAATTCCCTTGGAGCCGGAATGTTGTCCCCAGATGGTCGGCCGTGCCTCTACCGGAGGGTGGTAGACGGCTGAACAGTCAGGAGCGGTGTATCGAACATGTGTGGAGGTGTTGCAATGATATTTGGGTATTCTGCAAAAGAGCGAGCACGTAAAAAATGGCCTCTCGCCTTCATTGGCGCCGGTATCGTGCTGCTGGCGACTGGGAGTGGGGGATGCAGTGACGACGACAACGGGGAGAGGCGGGACGCTACTCCGGCGGACGCTACGCGTCCAGACGCCGGGGCCCAGGACGGTGCACCCTTGGCCAAGGCACTTGGAGAGCATTGCTCGACGGACTCGGAGTGTGCTTCGGGAGAATGCATGCCCGGCTTGGGGGTGTGCACCAAGCCCTGCACCCAGGACACCGAGTGCGGAGAAGGAATTCGTTGCCGCATTGTGGAAAATTTGGGCTCCTGGTGCCTGCCCGAAAGTACGGGGGGATCGTGGTGTCCCGAACTCTGCACCGGTGGTGCGCTCTGTGCACCCACCGGCGAGTGCGTCTGCGTGCCCCATGATTACACGGAGTGCCGGGACGGAGTCGTGCGGTGGATCGATTCGTGCGGCAACGTGACCGACAAGGCGACAGAGTGCCCGGGTGGCTGTACGAACGGCCATTGCCTGGCTTCTGTGGGAGACCACTGCGACCCGAACTTCTTTCAGAAGTTCTGCGACGGAAACAAACCTGTGATGTGCGACCAGGAGACTGGCCGGGTGACGGCGCAGGAGCCCTGTGGGGCGGGCTACGTGTGCCGGACACGGTGCCCAAGGAGATACAACGAAAACGGATATTGGTATTACGTGGAAAACTGCACCTTGTTCCAGGAGCAGGGAGAATGTGTGCCCGACGGGCTTCCCTGCAATCTTGCAACGGAGGATACCTGCGTTGGGGACAAGGCGGTTACTTGTGCCTTCCAAGATGGGGTGCTGCTTCAGGTTGAAGAAGACTGCAGTGCCAATGGCAAGGTGTGCAAGATGTGGGCGGGCATGCCGGTGTGCGTAGAGCAGGGTGTGGAGCCCTGCGGCAACGACTACAAATCGAGCTGCGTGGACGAGCACACCATCAAATGGTGCGTCCACGATGCATTTCCGTACCATGTAGAGGACATGGTTTGCGCCGACATGTATCCCGACTGGCCCGTGTGCTATTCCACAGCCGAGGGAACGGCGTGTGGACCGCCGGGGGCGGAACTGTGCCCACCGGAGTTTCAGGCTACCTGCGACACGGAAACGTCGGGACGCTACTGTCTCAACGGGCTGCTCTACGACACAACCTGCCCCGAGGGCCGCATTTGCAGGATATCGCCTGCACAACTCATGACTTGTGCCCAAGAGGGCGCGGAACCATGTGACCCCATGACGTACCAGGCCTGGTGCGACGGACCGAATGTGCTCGTGACTTGCCTAGGCAGCTACGTAGAGCGTACGTATTGCGGGGACCAAGGAAGATGCAGCATAGACATGACGGGCGGCATGTGCGTCTATGAATGAGGGCCACTCGGGCGGATACCCATAGCGACGAGGCCGTTTTCCTGCCTCAAGGAGCCTTAGAAACTGGAGGGCCTGCTTCCCACGGGGTCTTCCGGCGGGTCGGCCGGCAGGATGGATTGCAGGTACTCGAAATTTTCTCGGCAGAACACTTCGGGACCGCCTCCCTGGATGACGGCCCGCTCCACGAAGGGCTGGGCACCGCCTGCGTCCATGAGCCTGTTCGGTTCTTCTCCGGCGTTGTGGAACCGGCTGCCCGGTCGGCGTCTCGGTCTTCCCCGGAAACGTGGGCGACCCCAAGACGCTCATCCCTGCTGCCGAGAAGGCGCGCAAGGACTTCGGCGTCAGCGACATCGTGCTCGTCGGCGACCGCGGCATAATATCGCAAAAGCAGATCGACGAACTCAAGGAGACCGGCGGCATCGACTGGATCACCGGTCTCAAGACCGGCGCCATCAGCAAGCTGGTCAAGCACGGCAGCCTGCACCTCGGGCGGAAGTGTAACAAATTTTGTGTATGGGCCTGGGGGAAGATCGAAAAGTCACAATGTAACGACCGACCCCATTTTGCAGGTTCATGGATGAAACTGCGAGTTGTTTACGAGGCTCGGCTAACCGGTTTGGGCATCTGTCGCAGTCTCAACGAATGGGGTGCTCAGTGTGCAGTCATTGCGCCGACACTTATTCCCAAACAGAACGCAGACCGGGTAAAAACGGACCGTCGCGATGCACGAAAGCTCGCGCATTTAAGTTTTGGCGGGCGTTTAACAGCCATTTACATTCCCAGTGATGAGCAAGAAGCCCTGCGTGACCTCGTTCGTGCGCGGCAGGCTGCCAAAAACAATCAAACGAGCATTTTCCTTCAGTTGAGCAATTTTTCGCTTCGACGCAATTTGAAGCCGAATAGCAAAATCAAAAAAATGGAGCGCCGTATATATGCAATGGGTTCGTAGTGAAAAAGTTCGGTGATGGTATTGACAGGTCGTTACATATCAGGAGGCTGGTCAAAATAGGGTTGCCAATTTGGGGCGTCGAGGCACCCGTCTGGCACGAAGCGACGAGGGAGCGTACCGGGTGGTACGCAACCGAGGAGCGACAAAGCCAGGCGGGATGGATCGGCGTTCCAAATGGCAGATTTATTCTGATCAGCCTCCTAAGGCTGTTCAAAATAGGGTTGTCAATTTGGGGCGTCGAGGCGCCCGTCTGGCACGAAGCAACGAAGACGCGTAAAAGAACCGCCCATAACCTGCTTGACCAGGACCGGTGCTCGCCTATGCTCGGCCCACACGGAAGGATCGGTGCATCTGATGCTCGATGGGCCGACGTTTCAATGCCCGACGACACAGCACTTCAATGTTCGATGGCCGCACGCATTGAGCACTGCGGCGATCCACCAGGAAAACGACCATGTATGACTCACGATCCAAGGTCTTCTTCCTACCAGCCGACCGGATGGACGAACCGAATGCGTTGGCGCGCCTACTCGCCCCCATCCAGGCGGACATGAAACTCGAAAACACGGATCTGGTCGCCGTCAAGATCCATCCGGGCGAGGAGGGAAACCAGTACTACGTCCACGCCGATAGCGTCCAAGCCGTGATCGACGGACTGGGCCTGGACTGGCGACAAACATTCGTGACGGACACGACCGTGTTGTATCGCGGCCGCCGCATGACCGCGCCCGACTATGCCATGCTCGCTCGGGAACACGGCTTCGGACCACCCGATACGCCGTCCTTCATCGTGGCGGACGGCCTACGCGGCACCGATGAACGAACGGTTCTGCTGCCCAACGGCTGCAGCGCGCCCAGCGCCCGAATCGCCCGGATTTTCGAAGACGTGGACGCCATGGTCGTGGTGAGTCACTTCAAAGGACACCTTCTGGCCGGCTTCGGCGGCGCCATCAAAAACCTCGGCATGGGTTGTGCTTCCCGGGGAGGAAAACTGTTTCAGCACTCCACCGTCACACCCACCGTCCACGAAGACAAGTGCATCGCCTGCGGCGTCTGCGCCGACCACTGTCCTGAAAACGCCATCGACATAGACGAGATCGCCCGGATCGATCCAGATCGTTGTGTGGGCTGCGGCGAATGCCTGCAACGCTGCCCGACCGGCGCCATGCGCGTCTCGTGGAACCAACGCACCGACGCGTTCGTCCGACGTCTCGCCGAGTACGCATGGGCTGCCACTCAACTCGCCCCCCTTGCAGCCTGTGTAAACTTTGTGACCGACGTCTCCGCTGATTGCGACTGCATGGCGGACGCCGCCCCGCCGATGCTCGCAGATATCGGCGTGCTGGCCTCGACTGATCCTGTCGCTCTGGACCAGGCCTGCCTCGACCTGACCATTGCAGCCACCCCACCAAAGGGCTCTCCCCTGGCGGGAAAGGCTGGTCCGGGAGAGGACAAGTTCGCTGCGCTGCGACCGTCCACCCACGGTCCCGTCCAACTCGAACACGCCGAGAAACTGGGTCTGGGTCGACGCGACTACGTGCTCCATCGCATCAACCAAAAATGACGCACCGCGACCTGCAGCCTCTGATTCGGATCCATGACGACGCGCACCTTGCGCTCGATTCCACCAACCGTTAAGCTTCCGGACAGACGGTTGTGACAACCACAATCGTGTGAGCAACCGGGGCCGGCCGGTGCCCGCTCGGAATCGGGAGGCAAAACCATGGACAGTGGCATTGCAGCGGAGCAGCAGGAATCTTCTTTCCACGATCGAGCCCACCGACTCCTGGCATCCAAGACCTCACTCATCTGGGTGGTGACCTGGGAAGAAGCACGCCTCGAAACCCAACTGGGACGACTGGCCGACCATACCTTCAAGAAGCCGATTCCACTGCTCGTCTGGTCGGCAACCACCGGATTGGTGGACCGTCGGGACAACCAGGTATTCGCGGGCACGGAATCGCCTCGTTCCGCCCTGGACGCCGTGCTCCGGATCGAAACCACGGTCATCGTTCTCCTCGAAGACCTGCATCCATTCCTGACTGACCCCCTCGTGGTGCGCCGCCTTCGAGAGGTCAGCCGATCACTCGACGCCGGATATTCGAGCATATTCGTCTCGGCACCTGACCTGCACGTGCCTCGTGACCTGGAAAAAGCCGTTGCCGTGCTCGAACTGGAACTTCCGGGCCCCGAAGAGCTCGGCTCGGTCCTCCAGCGCCAACTGGATGGATCGCCAGGCACACATCTGGCCGAACCCGAACTTGGGTCCGCACTCGTCAGGGCCGCAGCCGGGTTGACCGAAGATGAAGCCCGTCGCGCCTTTGCCCGTTTGCTGCTGAACAAAACCGAAGTCACAGCCGAGAACCTGAGTGAGATCTATGAAGAAAAGCGTCAGATCATCCGCAAGTCAGGCATCCTGGACTTCGTGCCGCCCAGGGGCGGACTCGATCAGGTGGGCGGCCTGGCCAACCTCAAAAAGTGGCTCCAGATGCGCAAACGCTTCTTCGGACGGCAGGCCCGTAACGCGGGCATTACCATGCCCAAGGGCGTCCTGCTGACCGGCGTGAGCGGCTGCGGCAAAAGCCTGTCCGTCCAGGCCATCTCCTCCTTTTGGCAGCTTCCCATGGTGCGTTTGGACATGAACCGGGTCTACGGCGCACCGGGAGGACCAGAAGAAGGCCTCCAACGGGCCATCGAAACAGCCGAAGCGGTCTCACCCTGCATCCTGTGGATCGATGAAATCGAGACCGCGATCGTGGGGATGAGCGGCGATCCAACGGGTCTGGCCACGAGAATTTTTTCCTCGTTTTTGACCTGGATGCAGGAAAAGACCAAGATCGTGTTCGTGGCAGCCACGGCCAACGAGATCCACATGCTTCCGCCCGAGCTGCTCCGTAAAGGGCGGTTCGACGAAATCTTCTTCGTGGACCTACCCAGTGAGCAGGAACGCACGGACATCTTCACGGTGCACCTGCGCAAGCGCGGTCACCATCCTGAAGATTTTCCCATCGTCAACCTAGCCAAGTCCACGGGAAACTTCACCGGCGCCGAAATCGAAAACGTCGTGGTCTCCGCCCTCTACAGGGCCTTCGGCGAAGACCGAAGCCCGGATGGCGACGACCTCTACTGGGCTGTCGGCCAGACCATCCCGCTCGCCACGACCATGGCGGAAAAGATAAAGGAAATTCGCCGCTGGGCCGACCAACGAGCCATACGGGCTTCCTAGGCAGGCTGTGTGATTCGCAGATGTGGGGCCGCGATCATGGCCCCGGCCCGTTCGAGACAGGCCCATCCATCAACAAGACACCAAGGACCACACCATGACCCTCGTCGACATTGCGAAAACCCTCAGGTCCGCCGTAGCCGACCTGACCTTTTCTGATCCTGTTTCGGCGGTCTACAACCCCATCGACTATGCATGGAAACTCCACGAGACCTACCTGGCGCGCTACGGACGACCGCCGCGTCGCATCCTGCTCATCGGCATGAACCCGGGTCCGTTCGGCATGGCGCAGACCGGCGTTCCGTTCGGCGACCCTGCCATGGTCAAAAACCTGCTGCGCATCACTGGGTCGGTGGGGCGCCCGGATCCAGAGCACCCAAAACGTCCCATCGCCGGACTCGCCAGCACGAGACGCGAGGTGAGTGGAACCCGTCTGTGGTCCTGGGTGGCCGATCGCTTCGGCACAGCAGACGCCTTCTTCGCCGAGTTTTTCGTGGGCAACTACTGTCCCTTGGTTTTCTTGGAAGCGTCTGGCAGGAATCGCACGCCGGACAAACTCCCCAAGGCGGAGCGGGAGCCGTTGTTTGCCGCCTGCGACGAGGCGCTGTGCGCCACGGTAGACCTGCTCAAACCTGAACTCGTCATTGGAATCGGACGGTTCGCCGAGCAACGGATCCGCCAGGCGGTGACCGACCAAACCATCAGGATCGCCTCCATCCTCCATCCATCACCGGCCAACCCAAAGGCGAATCGGGACTGGGCGGGGCAGGTCGATGAGGCCCTGGCAAGACTTGGTGTCCAGATACCGGAGCACCAATCGAATCCTCGCATGTAGATCCGATCCCAAAAAACGCATCACAAAGCACATTCTGGATGCCCGTTCGCTCCCACGATCAGGCTTGAGATTCGGCTACTCAACCAGGCGACCGAAGCGGCTCGCTGCCTGGATCGTATTCTCCATGAGCATGGTGATGGTCATGGGTCCCACGCCGCCTGGAACCGGTGTGATCATGGAGGCAACCTCGAAAACGGCGTCCTGGTCCACGTCCCCACGCAGCTTGGCCTTACCGCTCGCCGTGGTGCCCACTCGATTCACGCCCACGTCGATGACCACGGCCCCAGGCCGCACCATGTCCGCCCCGATGGTGGCCGGCCTGCCCACAGCGGCAATCAAGACATTGGCTCGACGGGTATGGGCTGCGAGGTCCTTGGTCCGGCTATGGCACACGGTGACCGTTGCATCGACCCCTTTCTGCATGAGCAGCGCTGCAAGCGGCTTGCCCACGATATTCGATCGGCCCACGATCACCACATCGGCTCCCGACAACTCCACCTCGGCCCGCTTGAGCAGCTCCAGGATACCCAGGGGCGTACAGGGGACGAACAGGGGTTGGCCCGCCAGGAGTCTGCCCAGGTTGACGGGATGGAAGCCATCCACGTCCTTGTCCGGATCGATGGCGGAAATGATGCGATCCGCATCCATGTGTCCAGGCAGGGGCAACTGCACCAGAATGCCGTGCACACGTTGGTCCACATTCAACTCGGAGACCACCTCAATCAGTTCCTGCTCACTGGTGTCCTCGGGCAATCGCCGTTGGAATGACGCCATCCCGAGCACGGTACAGGCCTTCTCTTTGGCCGAGACGTAGGAGACCGAAGCCGGGTTGTTCCCCACCAGGACCGTTGCGAGCCCCGGCACGACACCCTGGTCACGCAGGTTGGCGACACGCTCGGTCTGTTCGGCCCGAATCGTCGCAGAAAGCTTCTTCCCACTCAAAAAAGTCGCAGGCATGATCTCCTCCTCGCTCGACCCACATGATCGACCTCGTCTCAAACAGCCCCGTACCCCGCCCCGTTTCCACGTCCACGTACGTTCCCCGACCCCGATCCGGCAGCCGACGGATCACCTGTGAAAAATCCACCTTCCCGACCCCGCGGCCAAAGGTGATCACCTCGTCGGAAAACAGACTAAGACCTTCGGCAAGCTCATCGGGACGATTCATCCCAACTTCCGCCTCGTAGGCAACCTGCCAGTCCGGCCCTCCACCAGTCACCTTTGCACGGCCGCAGGGCCTGTCAAAGCACTTGTATCCCAAAACGTGTTCTGCAATCATGCATCACCATGATGGCCAGTCTCTTCTTCTTGCTCACAGCAATGACCATGCCGGCGCAGCCGTCTCCGTCACCTGCGCCAGCCGCGCCATCGCCACGGTCCAATCGCGCGTCCATTGGTCATCCACGGCAACAGGCGACGGGACCCAAACAGGCAGATCCGACGGCCCATCACCACCAGGCGTTCCGGCCCCAGACGCCGAATTCCGACCACCACCAGACGATCCGGCCGCAAGAAAAGCCCATCGTCCTGATCCTGTCAACACCCAAAACACACCTCGACCTGAACGAAACCCTCCGGTTCTGCGGCTTGCTGCTGGCGCCCTACGGGTTCGCCGTGCAACTCGGACCCGATCTGAAAGCCGAAGACTTTCCCGGTCAGATCGACGAGGCCCGTAAGGCCGCCGAGACAGATTCTGCGATTGCGGTTGCATGGTACCGCGACGTACCGTCGCCCTCTGGGCCGAATCGACTGTTCCTCCACGTCCTGGATCTGGTCACGGACAAGACGCTCGTGCGTACGGTTCGCATCGAAGGAGACACGGCGTCGGCGCTGCATCGGGCAGCAGCCCTGAAGATCTGGTCCCTCCTGCGGGCTTCTCTCCTCGAAGTTCGATTCTTGCACCACAAGGCTCCGCGAGCCGTCACCCAACTCATCCACGACAGGGGAACCCGACCGCCAACGCGACGCCAACCGATCAAACCGAAATCGCATCGGACAGAATCCGGGCAGACCACACAGAAATCTGTCCACCGAAAGGTGGGCAAGACATCCTGGGCCACCCTTACCGTGGGCTACAGCCTCGGCATCTTTGCATCGGGAAAAGTGCTCCACCACGCGATCACCCTGGCGGCCACACTTGCAGCCAAACGCTGGCGCGGGCTCAGGCTGGATGTGGGCATCGACCTGGACCTCCCTTTCGTTCCAGACCAGGACCTCGCAGGAGCCTCGCTTGGGATCACCCTCCTGCCCGTCACAGCCACCTGTGGGCTGACCTGGCAACAGGGGCGATTCGTCACCGGAGGCGGGATCACCGCCGGCATCCTAGTGGTCGCTCTGGATGCGTCCCTGCCGGATGGATCTCGGTTCCAGGTCAACAAGACCGATCCCACGGTTGGGTTCGACCTGCGCATCGGCTATCGAGTGGCGAGGGCAGCAGCCATCGTGGCGATGGTCCGAGGGGACGTCCTCGTCCTGGGCCAAATCTTCGAGTACAATGGGGCGGTCCTGCGGATGGACCGGATGCGCCTCGCATTCGGCCTGGGATTCGAAATCGGTCTGCAGTGAGCAAGGGGCGGTAGGACCTAAACTCGTTTCAACCGTTCGAAGGCTTCAGACAACTACACGAATAGATGTGACACCAAGCGACCGACACCAAAACGACCTCGAGGCGGCACACCGGTGCTGCCAAGGCGATCGTGTCGTCTGCCGCCGCACCTTCGAACAGGCGTTGGGCCTGGCTCGTAGGATCCTGTTTCGGATCATGGGGCCGGGCAGGACATGCTCGGGACCTAGCCAATGCTGCGTACCGCTTTTGTGCCGACTGACGAGCAATGGCCTTCGCTGCATCGAATGACCGAACGCAGGACGGCGAATAGGAAGCACGGGGGCGACCTACCCGGGCGGTTCTGCTACCCATCCCCCACATCCAGTGCTATGCTCACAAATAATACCTACTGCTGCTGTCCATACGGCGCTCGCGAATCGCATGGACACTGTGAGTTGGGACGGTGACGACCAAGGAGGCGTATCGTGTCGTATTTTCACCACTATCATACAAAGAAATATCGAATGGGTATCATGACAGCGGCCATCATTCTGGCGGCCGGCATGAGCCTACGATCTGCTCGTGCGGCAGATCCGTCGGATGCCACTTATGCATGGGACACAGACCAAATCTTCTGGATCATGCATATTTCGGACATGCACATCGGCACTGAAATGTTCGACGAAGTTCCACCTTTCCAATGGGCCATGAACGAGGCCATCCAGGTCGTCAATCCGGTGATCGTCGTCAACTCGGGCGACCTGGTGGACGCATCACCCAACGGAGTCGTGACCTCCGGCCAGGATGACAGCGAATGGCAGTTGTATCGATCGGTGGTGGACGAATCCGGCGTGAGCGCCGATTTCTACATCGACATGCCCGGTAACCACGATGCTTACGGCGATGAGGGGCTGACGCATTATCTCCAGTACTCCCTGAACGGATCGACCTACCACAAGCTGGCCAGATCCGTGGACCTGAACCTTCCCTTTGGAGAGTACTTCGTCTACACGACCTGCACTGCGGACGAGACAGGCTCCCGATTCATCGAGCACCCAAAAATCAGTCAGGACGAACTCGATGACATGAGCGCCGAATTGACGGCCCATGATTCCGCAAGGCTCATCTTCGTGTTCGGCCACCATCCGCTGCAGGATCCGACGAATGGAGACCAGGCCGCCGACATGATCAAACAGCATCACGGCTACTACTATCATGGCCACATCCACGCGTACGGCAGCTACCTACACGACGGCATCGTGACCGCGCAGGTCAATTCCATGGGCAAAAAAACGACGCAAAACCTGGCCGTCATCGCCGTGGACCACGACTTCGTCGCCTACGGCTCCACCGACAGCGAAGATCCTTGGCCGTTCATCCTGATCACGGCACCGGCTCGGTCCAAACTCGATTCCGACGAAGCCAACCCCTATGCCTACACGGTCTGCAACACAGCGACCTCGGTGCCGGTACGAGCCCTGGTCTTCGACCTGAACACGGTCTCGGCCGTCACAGTCACCGCAGGCAATACGAATGAAGCGTCGATGACCCCGGACCCACACATCCACTCCCTTTGGACCGGCACCTTCGACCCGAGCAGCCTGCCGGAGGGAGAGGCCACCTTGACCGTAACCGCATACGGAAGCAAGGAACGCTCCTCCCAGATCACATTCAAAGTCGCCAACGTCAATTGTCCAACCCAGGAAAACCAAGACGGCGGCGTCACAGATGGAGCGGGCCCAGACGGCCAGCTTGGCGACAGCCAACAACCGGAATCCGATGCGGGCGCGGATGCCAACACTTCCAATGACGGAGGCCAGACCGACGGATCCATCCTGCCTGGTGGTGGAAACTCAGGATGTGGCTGCCACCAATCAGGTGGGTCCACCCCCTTGTCGCCCCTGGGATTCATCCTCCTCGCCGCCGTCGGCCTGTTCCTCGTGAGACGACGACGATAGTCGCCAACACCTCGTCACCATCCCCCCCCTTTCCCACGACGGCCGGCGCCAAACCGACTCGCTGCCTCACGCGATGGCACAGACGCAGTCAGCCCCCACCAACCAAGACAGAAGAACCGTCCGACTCGGTCACCTCGAGACCACGTCCTCGATGAGGCTCGAAACAGCAGCGTCGATTCGATCGACCAAATCGCTTCGGCCAGCGGCCTCGCCCTCCCGATCCAGACCCTGACCGCGCACCACCTCGTGGGCCGAGACTCCCAGACTCCGAAACCAGGCGGTCATGATGCCCTCGGCGGGCTGATAATCCCGATCCTGTCGGCTCGCTCCCGCCAAAAGCACCAGACCACGACGACCAGCGGTCGGGCCAGCGAGACCGAGCAAAAACCGATCGGCCCACAGGCACTGACAGCGATCCACCACGGCTTTGAGCGATGACGGCAGGCCCCGAAAAAAGATGGGACTGGCCACGATGATCACCTGCGAAGATCGCAACAAAGGGTAGAGCCCGTCCATGTCGTCACCGATGCTGCATCGACCCGTGGTCCTGCAATCGTCACAGCCGACACAGGGCTGCACGTCCAGGTCGACCACGGACCGCACGTGCCAGTCCACCTCGACACGACGAAGGGTCGCGGCGCGATCGAGACGCTCCATGGCACGATCGAGCAACCACTTGGAATTGGAGCCAGGCCTGGCGCTCGCATGCAGCGCTGTCACGGTGATGGACATAAAAGACAGCATGTCGCACCAGGCCCCTAGCCGTCAAGCTGGTTGGGACTATCGGTCATGCCTGGTGGGAGGCCCATGGAAACGACGGTTTTTCGCAAACGACCGTTTTCGTAGGGGCGCGATTCATCGCGCCCATGGATTCATCGCGACCATGGATTCTTCGACCCCCTACGTTGGGAAATGTGGTACGACGGTTCAAGGCGCGCGTAACGA
>JAGGXR010000021.1 GCA_021162935.1 Deltaproteobacteria bacterium | reverse complement strand
TGCGAATGAGAAACTGCCTATGGTGTTGTCGGCCCTGACCCTGGCCGCCCGACGTCGGCGGCGACAACTTCCAGCCCTACGTCTCGTCCCATGACGTCGGACGCCTCGGGGAAAAAGAGCCGCACTCTTTGTCGATAAGTTGCTTGACCGACAGGGCTGCTTTGTGAATGGCTGTGTGCAGCGCTTTCTCTTGGTTGCTTGCGTGTGATGAGAGTGCCTTGACGAATGGATAAGCAAGGAGGTGGTGGCGTGCCGGGACGCAGAATTGCAGGTGGTCTCATCTTGGCGTTGCTTGCGGTTCCCGCTCTGTTTGGGACCGTGATGGTCGTGGGCATGAGTCGATCCGTGTTGAACGGTTGGTTTTCGGAGGAAAATGCCAAGAAGGTGACCAAGAAGATTCCCGGGTTGGCGGCGGATGCCTTCGAGGCGGCGAAGGCGCCCGGAGCCATCAGCGATCCCGCTACCAAGGCGTGGGTCGAGGCAGCGGCGAAGTTGAAGGTGAGCCCTGTCGATGTGCTCAAGCGCGTGGGCGTGTTCGCCTGGGTGGACAGCGAGGTTCCCAGGATCATGGGGATCTACGGCGCGATGCTCCACGGCCATCGGCCCTTGGGTCGGGTGACCATGGAACTGAAACCGCTCAAGGAAGCCTTGTCCAGCCCACAGATGCGCCAGTACTTGGCTGATGTCCTCCGTCAGTTGCCAGCCTGCGGCCCGAAGGGACAGACCATGTGGGCGCAGCGGGTCCAGCAGCATGCAACGGCTCGACTGCCGGCCTGCAATCCTGGAGTGGGATTGGAGCCTCAGGCCGTCAATCTGGTTGTGGATCGGGTGGCCAAGATTCCAGACGAGACGGTCCTGGGTCACAGTGACCGGGACGTTCCCAAGATCGTGTTGCTGGGTGGAACCAGGTTCATCTGGCTCCTGTTTTTTGTGCCGGGCCTGCTTTTGGTGGCAGGTGCTTTGATATATGGTTCTGCGGGTCGTCGATTTTGGGGGGCCATGGGCACGGCAACCCTGGTGGGCGGCGGGCTTGCCGCTGCCCTGTCCGGCCTCATCAAGGGCATGATGTCAGGGGTTGTCCACACCGATCCATCCAGTTGGAGTTGGGAGGGGACCGCCGCATTTTGGAACACCGACGCCGGCCACATTCTGGGCAAGAAGATGGCTTCTCTGGCCGCCGTGTTCATGAACGACCTGTTCACGTCCGTTCTCGTGGTGGCCGGTTGGGTCTGCCTGATTGGGGTCGTGTTTCTCGTGGTGTCGTTGTTCGTGCGGCGAGGCGATTGACCTGGCGTCTTGGCCAGGGGGCGTCAGCCCAGTCGAATCACGACTCGGCGGTCTTCTGCTCGGTTTCGTTCTTCTGTTCGGCTCCGTCGGTTTGCTTGGTCTCGTCGGTTTGCCTGGTTTCGTCGGTTTGCCTGGTTTCGTTGGTTTGCCTGGTTTCGTCGGTTTGCCTGGTTTCGTTGGTTTGCTGGATCTCGTTGTTCTCATGTGCGTCGTGGGTCGGTTGACGATTTTCATGTTCATTGTTCGACTTGGACCGGAGTCTTGAGAAGAAGTCGGACAGGATGCGCGAACATGGCCCAGCGAGCACGCCTGGCGTGACCTCGATTCGGTGGTTGAGCCTGGAATCCTCGCAGATGGCGTAGAGGCTTCGGACCGCACCGGCCTTTGGGTCGGTGGCTCCGTAGACGAGTCGGTCGATTCGTGCGTTCACCAAGGCTCCGGCGCACATGGGGCAGGGCTCCAACGTGACGTACAGGGTGCAGCCCACCAGGTACCAGGTCCCCAGCTTTTCAGCGGCCTGTCGAATGGCCAAGATTTCGGCATGGGCCGTCGGGTCGGCGTTGGTCTGTCTCAGATTATGAGCTGAGGCCAAGACCTCTCCATCTTTGACCACGATGGCTCCCACGGGGACTTCGTCCAGGGCGGCCGCCATTGCAGCCTGGGCAATGGCCATGTTCATGAAACGTTGGTCGTCTTCAGTCCTGCGCATGTCGTTCCACCACTGCGTGTCGTTCCACCACTGCGTGTCGTTCCACCACTGCGTGTCGTTCCACCGCTGCGTGTCGTTCAGGCTCCACTTGGAACCATACGAATCGTTGAGTCCATGTCATTGGATCCACAATTGAGGGATCCGCACTTGAGCTTCGTCGAGTGCAATCATCGATGTCGTCGAATCCAATCATCGATGTCGTCGAGTCCAATCATCGACGTCGTCGAATCCAATCATCGATGTCGTCGAGTCCAATCGTCGATGTCGTCGAGTCCAAAACGAAGAACAGGGCATTCGGGGTCTGCCGAATGCCCTGTTCCATGCGCCAAGGGAGACTCGAACTCCCAACCTCCGGTTCCGTAGACCGGCGCTCTATCCAATTGAGCTATTGGCGCAATGCACGTTGGCCCGCGTTGGGGCCAGAACAAAATGTGCAGCGGAGAGCGAGGGATTCGAACCCTCGGTGGAGCTCAGCACCCCACACTCGCTTAGCAGGCGAGCACCTTTAGCCACTCGGTCAGCTCTCCATACATCCTGCCAATCAGTGCCATTGATAGTTTCCTTTGCCAGGTTGTCAAGGAAATCTGTCGCGTGGTACAAGGCTTCGTCTGTGGTGGCTGAGACACGGAGGTGCATGGTGCGAACAGAGAATGATCGCTCTCCTTGGTCGGAACAGGATCGAGGACCAACAAGCGGATTTGTGGTCCGGAGTCTGTGGTCCATCGGGTCCAGTTTGTCGACGCGACTGCTGCTTGTCGGGTGGTTCGTCGTGACGTCGTCCCTGGTCGGATTCGGTGCCTGTCGAGGCGCGGATGTGACCGTGGATCCCAAGGGCATCTGTCCCTTCGATTGGCGGGCCTATCCGTATCAGCCTGCAGGGTCGGACATCCTGTTTCCGCGAGACGAAGGCGCGCACTACACGTCGGATCCTGCGGTGACCATGGAATGGTGGTACACGATCTTTCACGTCCAGTCCCTGTCTGGGCGCCGGTTCTCCATCATGACCACGTTTTTCATGCCGCAGATCGACATGTCCTTTCGGCCGTTCAACCTCATCGACGTGGACAACGCGGTTCGCTTCGATGGGGGTGAGTGGGGTGAATTGGAAGCCGGGCAAGGATCGCTCGACCTTGTTTATGTGTCCGACGTGGCGTCCGAGGCACAGAGCTTCTTCCGCAACGAGTTGGACAGCCAAGGACATCCTATTCCGTTTCACTACCGGCAGGAATCCTTCTACGTGGATCCCAAGGATTCGAGTCGGACCCAGTCGTTGCAGTTTCGAATGGAGGCGGTCAAGGAGCCTTTCCTGGTGGGAGGAGACGGATACGTGGCGATTGGAGACAGCGGAGACTCGTACTATTACTCTCTGACCGACCTACGGGTGCAGGGGCGACTCGAAATCAACGGACAGGTGTTCGAAGTGGAAGGCCAGGGCTGGATGGACCATCAGTGGGGGCCATTCATGCTCAGTCCCCTTTCGTTTTCGATGAATCACTACGAGTGGATAGCCGTTCATCTCGACAACGGCCAGCAGTACATGGTGAGCAGCCTGTTCGACCGCGACAATCATCTCCATCTCGAAGAAGGGTTCGGGTCCGTGGGTTGGGTGGACGCGGATTGCAGCCAGGGGCATACCGTGGACTACCGTATCGATCGGCTCGCCTACTGGAAGTTCGAAGCCAAGAACTATTTCTTTACGTCCAAGTGGCGTGTGCAGGTTCCGGAGACGGGGCTGGACGTGGTGATCGAACCGGCGATCGCCGACCAGACCGTGGAGTTTTTGGGCGCCTATTTCTACGAGGGGCGCGCGAACGTTTCGGGAACCGTGCAGGGGGTGCCCGTCACCGGTCTCGCCTTCACGGAGATGACGCACCATTTCGAGGCTCCTCAGGTTCTGGTGACGAGCCCGGCGGATGGTTCAGTGGTCCAGGGCGCAACGACCGCGTCCTGGCAGGTGACCAACCCGGACGACGGTCTGCCCCTGACCTTCACCGTGACCCTCGACCAGGGCGGCGACTCCAAGGTCGTCTGTGACCATGTCCAAGGCACGTCCTGTTCCGTGGATTTTTCTTCGTACAGGGGCAGCGTCGGTGTCACGGTCACTGCTTCCTCCGTGGACGAAACGATCCAGAGCAGGGCGCAGGTAGAGGTCTCGGTCGGTTCGTGACAGACCGTTGGCTTCAGTTTCCTGTTTTCCCGTTCTGACTGTTCCCCTCGTTTTCTCAATTCGAATGCAATGGCGCCGAAGACGCGAGAATCGTGTCGCGATCTCAGTGCATGAGGTCCCGTAGGGCACTCGTAATCCGGTCCACCTGTTCGTCGGTCATTTGGGGAAACAGGGGCACAATCATGCTGTGGTCCTCGGCCTCCTCTGATTTTGGGAGGGGCCTGCGGGATCGGTAGTCGTCGCGTCGGTGGATGCATGTCACGCCAGGACCAGCCAGGATGCCCTGTCGGCGGAGTCGTTCCAGGAGCACGTCTCTCGATAGGGGGGCATCCGGCCGGACAAGGATCTGGTAGCTCTGATAGTTGTGGCTCCGATTTGGGGGCACGAAGGGCGCCTCCAGGAACTCGATTTCGGCCAGGGCCTCGTCGTAGCGTTGCGCAATGGAGCGGCGGCGCGCGAGGATGTTGTCGAGTCGATTCATTTGAGCGATACCGAGCGCAGCCTGGATGTCGGTCATGCGGTAGTTGAAGCCCAGGGATGCGGGAGGCTGCCCGCGCCCTTCTGCAGCATCCGCCTTGGCGTTTGGCCTGCCGTGCTGTCGCAGACGACGGAGCCTCGTGGCCAGCTCGTCGGAATTGGTGGTGACCAGACCTCCCTCGCCCGTGGTGATGATTTTCCTTGGGTGGAACGAGAAGCAGGCGAGCGTGCTGTGTCCACCGATAGGCCGGTCGTGAAAGGTCGAGCCCAGAGCGCAGGCTGCGTCTTCATAAAGAATGAGGCCGTGCCTATTGGCGATGTCCTCCAAGGGCGACAGGTCGGCGGGTAGCCCGAGTTGGTGCACGGCACAGATGGCTTTCGTCTTGGTGGTGACGGCCTCTTCGACGGAGTTCGGGTCGAGATTGTAGGTGGCTAGGTTGATGTCTGCGAATACGGGAACGGCGCCCACCATCCGAACCGTACTGGCGCTGGCCACGAAGGAATAGGATGGGACGATCACCTCGTCTCCAGACCCAACGCCGAGGGCGACGAGCGCTGCGTGCAGGGAGGCGGTCCCTGACGACAGGGCGACTGCGTGGCGCACCGAAAGGCGTTTGGCCAGTTTCTGCTCGAACGATGCCACCTTGGGGCCCTGCAGGAGCCAGCCCGACCGGATCACCTCGGACACGGACGTGACTTCGTCGTCTCCCATCCAGGGTTTTGCCAGCGGAATCGGATCGGTCGGTGTCATGGCAACTCCATGGCTCTCTGTTCCAGGGACGACGGTACGCTGTATGCGATCGTCGGCATTTGACAGGAGCCTGGACCTGGAAAATAACAGCATGGCAGACAAAGCTCAAGAATGAGGCATCGCGTTTGCCTGTTTGGCTCGCGGCATCGTTCGCATCGTTGCAGTTTTTTTTCGGGAACCTGTTTTTTTGGGAGACGTTCGTGTCTGGATCGAAGAGACCATCCGATGACAGTCTGGGCCCCGCAGG
>JAGGXR010000090.1 GCA_021162935.1 Deltaproteobacteria bacterium | reverse complement strand
CGAAAGAACGAGCACATCACCGAAGCGCTCATCTACACGGCCTTGATCCGGTTGGCGGTCAGTCGGGTCGCGATGGATACTCTGTGCGAGCGAGTGCTCCGCAGCGCGGAGCAGAACCGGGGGCAAGGCCCTCCACGACGCCCTGGCATACGTGATGGCGAGGAGGTGCTCACACAAGCGCTTCCTCAAGGCTTGGAACACCTATGGGTTGGTCCTGCTCATCGAGGTCCTACGCAAGGCGGGGATACAGTGGAAGCCTAAGTACTTGGACTTGCTGTTGGTAGGCTCCATGGTGGACCCCAACGTCACGCGGGACACGCTGAGCAGGAGGCTTGCAAATGCTGAACAGATCACAGATGAGGGTTGCCCTGGGCCTCCCCTCACTCCCCTACCCTGCCCTCATGGGTTTGTGATCCCAATTCCCAGCGGTATTTTGGGGGAAACATGCTGCAATAATGTCATCTTATACGCAAATACAACAAAACATGTTGCAAATCATGACTTACATGCGCATATCATGAACAAAACGCCCCGATTATGACAATTTAACCTGATCGAGTCCTTCACGATGGGTGTTTCGTGGCAAAGAGGGTGGCACCATGCTCGTCAGCTTTACATTCGAGAATCATCGGTCCTTCCGTGATGAGGCAGAGCTATCGTTCGTGCCTGCAAAGGCGCTTCGACAACCCGATTATGGGGTCACACTGCGCCAAGGCGCGGATACGGCTGTCTTGACCGTTGCAGGGCTGTTCGGGGCCAATGCGTCAGGCAAGAGCAATGTGCTCGATGCACTCCACTTCTTGAGGAATGCCGTGGTGCATTCCCATGTCCGCTGGTCGCCCGATGGGCCGATTCCGCGCAGGGCCTTTGTTCTCGATGAGCGAAGTGGAGGGAATCCATCCACCTATCAAGTGGACCTGGTGCTCGACGGTTTGCCTGTCCAGTACGGGTTTTCTGTCGATGACGAGCAGGTGCTGCGTGAGTGGATCTATGTCTGGCCTGCGGGGAAGCGTCGTATCTGGCTCGAGAGGACCGGGCCGGAGTCGTTTCGGTTCGGTCGCACGCTGAAAGGGCCAAACCGGTCCATCGCCAATCTGACCCGACCGAACAGTTTGTTTCTTTCTGCTGCGGTACAAAACAACCACCAGCAGCTCCAGCCGTTGGCCAGATATCTCCACAGGATGGTTTTTCCCGTCACAAGGCGCGACGAGGCAGTACGTGCCTTCTATACGATGAACATGGTGGAGAAGGACTCGAAGCGCAAACGGCTCATCGTAGACTTGATGTGCGAGGCAGACTTGGGAATATCGGATGTGCAGATACGCAAGGGGCCAGAGGGGCTACCTGCGGAATTGGGCGAGGCCGTCGTACAACTCGACCGATCCCTAGCCTACTCCGGTGTGCCGCCCGCAGACAAGGGTGCCATCGAGGACATACGTCGACTCATTCTGTATCACAAGGGGCCTGGCCGCCGGTCCGTGCCCCTGGAAATCTGGGACGAGTCGGCTGGGACGCTGAGTTGGTTTGCGCTCGTCGGCCCCATGGTGGAGGTACTCACCCGAGGTGGTCTGTTGGTGGTGGACGAACTCAATGCACAGCTTCACGAGCTGCTCCAATCGCACCTGATCCACCGGTTCAACAATCCGGAGACTAATCCCAACGGCGGCCAGCTTCTGTTTACGAGTCAGGATTCCACTCTGCTCGGCAGCATGGTGGAGGGGACTGGTTTGAGGCGCGACCAGGTGTGGTTCACATCAAAGGAGCGTGATGGGTCCAGCCGGCTGACAGCCCTCACCGAGTTTCGTGTCCGGCGGGGAGAGAACATCCAACGTCGCTATCTGGAGGGCCGGTTTGGCGCCGTGCCCTATGTCGATGGCCTCGAGCGGCTGCGTTTTCCTGGGACTGGTACGTCCCGGAGGGGCACGAGGGTTGGCTGATGACCAGACACGGCAAACGCCCGGGGAGGCGAAAATGGCGCGTCCGGCAACAGCGTCGCAAGATCCTCATCGTCTGCGAGGGGCTGGTCACCGAGCCCGAATACTTTGAATGGCTCAAGGATTATGCCCGCAATCCCCTGCTCAAAATCGAAATCGTGAAGGCTGGCGGCACGGCATCGTTGGTGGTGAAGACGGCGATCGAAAGAATGGCAGAAAAGGGCACGAAAAGTAGCAAGAAGCGGGAAAGTGGATTCGACGAGGTGTGGGCGGTCTTCGACCGAGACTACCACCCGCATTTTGATGATGCAGTCGCCAAGGCCGAACAAAATGACATCCAGTGTGCGACGAGCACTCCCTGCTTTGAACTCTGGCTCTTGCTTCATTTCGAAGACCAGCACGCCCACGCCTCCTGCAGGCAGATCACAACCCGTCTACGGACACATCTCCATGGATACGACAAGCACATCGACAAGGTGGCTCCCACAATCTGGGAAGAGGCTCTTGGACAGGCCTGCAACAGAGCGAAGGAACTGCGGGTCATGAAAGAAAAGGGACAGATCGCAAACAACCCGAACACCCAGGTCGACCTCCTCG
Source organism: Deltaproteobacteria bacterium (assembly GCA_021162935.1). GTDB lineage: Bacteria > Myxococcota_A > Polyangia > HGW-17 > SLPX01 > JAGGXR01. The sequence goes on along the minus strand of JAGGXR010000090.1, from coordinate 1,369 downwards.
TGGAAAGAGTGCTTCCGGACCCGGGCGTAGCCGCAAGCAACACAGACATCATCAATTCACGTTTCACATGAACAGGAACAACCCTGACGACCTCAATCGTCGGGTCGATTAGGCAAAAACATCAGCAAGTGATCGAAGGATGGGGGCTAGAGGCTGTGACGGGGCCAGGAAATCTTCACCCAATGGGTGAAAAAGGCGGGAGGGGGACACCACGACGCTCCGTTTTTGACACGTGCGTGCAATGGCGAGGATTTTGGGTGCTATTTCTATGTGATGTATCTATGGACACAGGTGCACATGATTGGATGATATTCGAGATGATTCTTGTTGAGAACCGTCGGAAGTTGGTATATCAGAGTCACTTAGTGCATTGTGAGATAATAGCGCATTGTGCCTTTATGATCAGAATAATGTGTGGTATTCCTGGTTGAGATATAAAACAGAAAGGAAGAAACCACACATGCACAAATATTTATCCTACCAAGTCGAGTTTGTTGAGTCTGAAACGACGTCCACGGCATATGCTGGTGTGCCTCTGCTGGTTGAGGCATTTCTCAGATTGGTTTCGAGGCAGCGGTTGGTAGAGTTGGCCCAGGCCACAGGAATTCTCATTGTCGTCACCGGTGGCTTGTCATTGTCGGTGACCAGACTGTTGCGTACAGGAAAAATGAGGAGGGCTGGACGCAGTCTGCCTTGGGTGGTGATCGAGAGTCAACAGGAGCGCCTTGGTGGACGTTGATGTGACTGCCAAAGACGGTGTGCCCCCTTCAGTCTATCGGAGTCTATTCGTCGAGACGGATCAGCCAAACACTGACCTTGCCCCGATTCGGTGGACATCGAAAATAAGGTGGAAACGAGGTATGGAGATGTCCATGGAAAAGAAGAGACGACGGCGAGTACGCGGGAAGAAAAATACCAAGACGATTCAACGAATGCTCACCTTGCGCGTGGTAGCAGTACGCCATCCGCAGACCCGCGAATTTCACGTTTACCTCACGAACGTTCCGCGGGAGTGGATGACGCCGGAGCAGATCCGCATCAGCGACACGGCGCGCTGGCTGGTGGAGTTGCTTTTTGACCATCTGAAAAACGAATGCGGCATGAAGAAATGACCCAATCGAAAGAACGAGCACATCACCGAAGCGCTCATCTACACGGCCTTGATCCGGTTGGCGGTCAGTCGGGTCGCGATGGATACTCTGTGCGAGCGAGTGCTCCGCAGCGCGGAGCAGAACGGGGGCAAGGCCCTCCACGACGCCCTGGCATACATGATGGCGAGGAGGTGCTCACACAAGCGGTTCCTCAAGGCTTGGAACACCTATGGGTTGGTCCTGCTCATCGAGGTCCTACGCAAGGCGGGGATACAGTG
>JAGGXR010000051.1 GCA_021162935.1 Deltaproteobacteria bacterium | reverse complement strand
TGGCTGACGACAATTACTTTTCACCATCGGCGACAACTAAAATTCCCCACTGACCGGGTGTCTGTGGGTCGGTGACTCTGCGATACTCCGTGTACTTAAATACGGAGGTAGAGAGTTGGCGGTAACAGACGCTCAAGTGAGGAAATTCATGGAAGAAATGACTAAACACGGAGAAATCGGGAAGGCCTCGATGAAGGCCGGATTCGACCGGGCTACCGGACGGAAGTACCGCGATTTGGGCAAAATGCCGTCCCAGGTCGCGGGAAAACTCCGGGACTGGAAGACCCGGGAGGACCCCTTCGAGGAGGACTGGCCAGAGATGGAGGAGATGCTTGAGAAGGCACCGACGCTGGAGGGGCAGGCCCTGTTTGGGTGGTTGATGAAGAAGCATCCCGGGAAGTACGACCCGGGCCAGGTCCGGACGTTTCAGCGTCGCGTCAAGCAGTGGCGTGCGGAGAAGGGGCCGGACAAGGAGGTCTTCTTCGGCCAGCAGCATCGGCCCGGAGAAGCAATGCAAACGGACTTCACTTGGGCGACGGTGCTGGAGATCACGATCTGCGGTGTGGCGTTTCCGCACATGCTGTGCCACATGGTGCTGCCCTTCAGCAACTGGGAGTGGGCGACGGTGTGCCGTTCGGAGTCGATGGCCGCGATCAAACGTGGAATCCAAGCAGCGCTGTTTGTGCTGGGGCGGGTGCCCAAATTCAGCCAAACGGACAACTCGACAGCAGCAACCCACGACCTTCGAACTGGGAAGCGCGGCTTCAACGGGGAATACGAGAAGTTTTGTGGCCACTTCGATATGACACCGCGCACGATCGGGGTGGGCAAAAGCAACCAGAACGGGGACGTAGAATAGGAAAACGGTGCAATGAAGAGGCTCATAGAACAGCATCTATTGCTGCGCGGCAGTCGGGATTTCGAAAGCGTTGAGGAATACGAACGCTGGGTCCAAAACATCCTGCGAGAGACCAATGCACTGCGTTTCAAGAGGGTCACTGAGGAGCTGGCGGCAATGAAACCGCTGCGGGTAGACCGCCTGCCGGAATATAGGACCACACAAGTCCGGGTGACCAGTCGTAGCACGATACGGATCAAGCACAACACCTACTCGTTGCCGTCGCGGCTCACACGGGAAAATGTAAAGGTGCGCATCTACGAAGACCGGCTCGAGGTCTTCTACGGTGGCACTCACCAGCTCACGATGGAGCGACTCCTGGGCCGCAACGGGCACCGGATCGACTACCGCCACATTATCTGGTCGTTGGTCAAAAAACCTGGGGCCTTTCCTCGCTACGTATACCGGGAGGACCTCTTTCCCAGCTTGCTGTTTCGGCGGGCCTACGACGCGCTGTGCGAGGCGTTTGGCCATGGAAGGGAGGCAGACCTGCACTACCTGCGGATCTTGCATCAGGCGGCGGCTGTGAGCGAGACCGAAGTAGAGGCGGCCCTGGCGCTGATGTTGGAGGCCAAGGTGACTCCAGACGCCGACCGCGTCAAGGAGCTGGTTCAGCCCAAACAACCTGAGGTCCCTGAAATGGCCCCCTACGTGGTGGATTTGGGAGAATACGATGGTTTGTTGGAAGCGGAAGGGGAGGCGCAGTCATGAGCAGAATCAACATGACATCGCAGAGCCTTGGCGTCCTGTTGCGCTCGCTGCGATTGCCGAGCTTCGTCACCCAACACGAGGAACTCGCCCGCCAGGCGGAGCGCGAGGGCTGGGGCTTCAGCCAGTATCTGCGCCACCTGTCCGAGGTGGAACTCGCCGACCGTGAGCAACGGCGCACTGACCGGCTGCGCAAGCAGTCGTGCTTGCCCGGGGACAAAAACCTCGAGATACTCGATCTTGGTCACTTTCCGGCCAAGGTGCGACGACAGGTGCCGACCCTTTGTGATGGTGCCTTCGTCGAACGTGCCGAGAACATCCTGGCCTTTGATCTTCCCGGCCGTGGCAAGACCCACCTGGTATGTGCCATCGGTCACGAGTTGGTCAACCGAGGCCATCGGGTGCTTTTCACACCGGCCTACCGGTTGGTGCAACGGCTCCTGATCGCCAAGCGGGATCTGCCACTGGAGCAGGAATTCCGCAAGCTGGACCGCTACGCCGTCGTCATCCTTGACGACATTGGCTACATCCAGCAGGACCGCGACGAAATGGAAGTGCTCTTCACTTTTCTCGGCGAAAGGTACGAGCGGCGCAGCGTGATGATCAGCAGCAACCTGGTCTTTTCTCAGTGGGACCGCATTTTCAAAGACCCAATGACCACTGCCGCTGCCATCGACCGGGTGGTGCATCACGCCACGATTCTCGAACTCACCGGAGAGAGCGTCCGCGGCAGGGTGGCTCGCCGCCGCAATGCGGCGCTGGGCACGAAGACCGTCAAGAAAGACAGGGCAAAGAAGTGAGAACGTGAGGCACTGTACCGAAATGTCCTACGTCGCCCCCCCCGCGGGTGGCCCTCCGGCCCAGGAGCCGGGAGGGAAACAGGGAAAGCCGATTCCTCTTAGCGGAATCGGCACTGCTCCGGGGGACTTCGCCCCCCTCAACCATGGGGAATTCTAATTGTCGTCGGTGCGAAAGAATAATTGTCGTTGACTACCCAGGAGTTGGTCGAGGAGCAGCAGGACCTGGCCATCGAGGTCGCCGAGCGCACCGAGGAAGTCGCGAAGCGGACAAAGCGACTCGACAAAGTCAACAGCAGGCTCGAGCGAACAGAAAAGAAGCTCGCGACCTATCGAGGGCGGCAACAGGTGCTGGAGAGTCGGCGGAAGGTCTTCGCCCACGACGTGGAGTTGGACTCGCTCTTCTCGCTGCTCAAGGTGGGGCTGGTGCTGCTGGTGACCTACGTGCTCAAGGAGCTGTTGAACGATGCCCGAATGGACGTGTCCACGTTCCTCGATCGGGTGGCGATGCTGCCCGCTCGTCTGCGCACGACACCCGAGCTGGAGATCCTGACGTTCCAGTACAACCGGCGGGACTCAGAGGTCATGGGGTTGCTGGCGAGTTGCCTTGATTCCATCAACGCCCGCGGACTGCAAATGCGCAGCGGCCGCCAGCTCCGGGTAGCTGTGGACCCGCCTCCCAAGCCGCGCCGTCCACCGCCACCCAACTCGCGGACCGGTTCAGGCGATCCGTTCCGCAGATAGCAGCCGAAAGCCCTGACCGAAACAGCCTACAACAGGACGCGGCGGTCTGGCAGGAGGCGGCACCCGAGTCCGACGCCGTTCCGGAGGCAGACGCAAACAACCAAGGCGGAAAGGCCACGGATGTGAGCTTTGACATTCACCAAGCCAACCAGTACTTTCGTGGTGGACATGCTGTGCTACCGATAGGATGACGGAACCACCAATCTGACTACCGCGCTGTGATATGCCATGACACCATCTGCAGACAAATCCTTTCGTTGGGCATTTCGCTCCTTCGTCTCTCTGCTCACGACTTTTTCCTTTTTGGGGCTGGCAATCACTGGCATTGTGCTGTTCATCGAGCCCCACGGCCGTGTGGCTTTTTGGACCTGGTGGCGTTTCCTGGGCCTCAGTAAGTCTCAATGGGATGGGGTGCATATCATCCTGGGTTGGACGTTCATCATCTCGTCAGGCCTCCACATCTATCTGAACTGGCGGCCACTGATGCGGTATCTGCGCGGCCGCGTCTCAAGCGGGTTTCGTTTGAGCACCGAACTGGTGGTGGCTGCCACACTCACGCTCCTACTGGCGATCACCGCAGCCCTCAATGTGCCCCCCACCTCCTACCTGCTGAAGCTCAACGAGGCGATTAAGAGTTCTTGGATGGAATGCGGCGCGAACGACCCGCCCTTCGGTCATGCTGAAATGAAGAGCCTTAGGGACCTGTGCCTCATCCGAGACATTGAGCTTTCCAAGGCCATGGCCACGCTCAAGGACGCCGGCATCAAGGTCGGCTCGCCTTCGGAGTCCATTGCCACCATCGCCAAGAACAACGGGCTGAGCCCTGCTGGCGTCTACCGCTATATCCGTGCCTTGGAGCCCGCAGACGTCCGCAGGCGAGGTCGCCGCCGAGGCGGAGGCTTGGGCCGCCGCCGCCGCCGCTGATCCGCTACGCCCGACATATCGTCGGGTGTAACGCATCCGGTTCTTTGGACACAGGTGGACGATGAATTCCGGGACCTGCTTAGGGCGATTGGCCAAGGCACGTTGGCCGAAGTGTGGGCCGGACTCTCAAAATAGGTGGTCGATTTGGCCAACGCACCAGGGATGACCGTCGAGGGCTCGCCGTCCATTACGGAGACCTCACTGCATGGTCCCGTTGATGTACCGTCACCGTATCTGTGGGACCGCAAGCACCAGCGTGGTTGCCGGCCTGTCTGGGAGCAGATGGGGCAGCAGCACCCCACGGTAGGACGCCGGCCGTCGAGCGGACGCTGACGCTTTTCGGAGCCGGGGAGTCCTGCGGCTCAGCGCTTCGGGTGTCGCGCTGAGGGAGGTCTACCTGAATGGTTCAGAAATTCGTACCGGAGTCTTGAAGCCAGCGGACACCGATGAGCGGACGAAGGTTCGAATGCTCGCGAAATGTGTAGGAAAGGAGGTGTAGCATGAAGTCCGTGTCGGCTTTGCCCATCCATCCGGGAGGCTCCCGGCCCCCTCAAACCGAGGCGACAACTATCCTGACACAGGGGGAGCGTGTGGTGGTGCCCGATTGCTTTGCCTGCGGCACATGTGTGGACGCCTGCCCAACGGGCTCGGTCACGCTGAGCATCGGGCGACGTAAGCGTCTGCCCGAGCCCTGGGACGAGTTTCGTGAACACGCGCGGGCTCGCGCTTTGGACAGCCGGGAACCACGAGGCTCGTCTCCTGGCCTGTTTCGTTGAGGATTCTGCAGAGGTCACCAGGGATCAGATGGAGAGATGGCCAAGCAATTTCGATTCCTGGGATGTCTGCGACTAGGCGATAACCAGCCTTTTTGATCGGAGGAAGTACGCATGGTCCAAGGGGGGCGAATGGGCAGAACGCGACGAGCAGTGGGTCAAGAAGTGACGTTGGCTTCGCTGGCCGTTGAATGGGTTTATTTCATTCGAAGGCGATAGAAGACCCGTGTGTTTTGGCCTGATCTTCGATGTTCCGTAGGACAGTGGGTAGTCGTTGGACGGTTCAGTGTAGGATCTCGACGATGACAGGATCGTCTCCCAGTTCTATCGTGGCGGATTGATCGGTCACGTCGATGGTCTCCACGTGAAAGGTGGTCGTCACGTCCGTCACATCGGCACCGGTTTCGCAAGAAGGCACGACCGAGGTGACCCGGATGCGTTGGCCCTGGAGTTGCGTGAAGGTGACGGGGATAGTGGCACCAGGTTGATAATTCGATTCGTCGAAGGTGTCCCACCAGGCGATTCGCATGTCGCGTCCGTTTCTTTTTACGGAGAAGATGAAGACCGAATGGTCGTCTCCCGCCTCGGGGCCCTGTCGGAGGGTGGAGATAGTGGACCAGTTGACACCTTCCAACAGGTCGGTCATTTTCCAGTAGGTGTAGTAGCCGAGTTTGCGGATGCCTTTGCCTGGGTCTCCGCCGTCGCGCCCATCGTAGATGAGGCCTGTATGGTTGAAGTAGCTGTCTTCTTGCACGAATCCTTCCATGAGACCGAAGGCCGGGAAGACTTTCTTTACGCCCAGTGAAAGCGAATAGATGAACCGCTTGAACAGATCCTGTGCCTGCTGTCGTTCGGTCTGGAGAGGGAAATCTCGGTTGAGCATTTGGGTGAACGGTGGGTCGCCGGAGTAGGTTCCCATTTCGGTGATCCAGATGGGAAGGTCGGATGAGAAGCCTGTCTGTTGCAGGGTAGCGCGAATGTGGTCGTAGACGGTCCGTCCATCGGCGGGATCGATGATTCGATAGTCTCCCGTTGCCATTCCGTACCAGTGGAAGTCGAATACGTCCACGTCGTGGCCGGCGAGTTCGTTGAGAATGGGGAGGTACACGTTGTCGAACTGGGAAATGTAGTTTCTGGGGAAGCCCGCCACACCGCCGATGAGCACCGTGCAGTCCTGGCATGCATGCTTGACCGCTGCGTAGGTGATCCTCTGGAGCGTTGCAAAGTCGGCGTCTGGCCGGGGTTCGTTGCCCACCTGCCATGCCTTGATCGGATTGACAAGACCTTCCATGTCGTCGATGCCGTCGCCGTCGTAGCGTTCCACCGTTGCTTCGACGAAGGCGGTGTATTCGTCTTGATCGACCGGCAGGTAGCTGTCTCCGATGAATCGGTCGTGGGGGGTGCGGTGCAGCGTATCGGGCGCCACGTTGGCGAGGATGTGGATGCCTTCCGGAACGGCTGCGTACTGGGCATCGTATTGGGAAAAATCGTAGCTGCGGCTGGTCAGGTCCAGCTGGATGACGAACCAGAATGCATAGAGCGGGGGCCTGTGCCACCGGACGCCGATTCTGAGCGCGTCGGAGAAGTCATGTCCTGGTCCCACGTCGGCGGGGTGGAACCCGAACGGGGAGTCCATGCCATTCGTGGAGGCGTCGGCCAATGCAGCATCGCCTGTTGTCACATCCTCAAAAGAAACGTCTCCATGCGCACCATCGCGGATTGTTGCGTCCGAGGCCGTTTCGACAGCCGAATCGCTGCAGGCTGACCAGACGGTCGCGAGCAACGGTGCCATGCACAACAAGAAGGTGAGACGTGCGAACCGGATCGTGTGTTTCAAAGAAGGCATGACGGAAGTCTTTCTGTGATCGATCGGCGCATCCGAGATGAGCTGACCAATGCCGCATTTGTTCCGGTCACGACCGTTCTGTACTGGTCAGTCGCCGGTGTCCGGTCGTGGGCCGACCAGTTGGATCATGGCGTTCCACTCGTCGATGGGAAAGGCCGGCGACATGTCGGCGGCCGGAGAATTCGGCAGCAGACGGAAATCGCTCGCATCCTCGTCCACGAAGAGCGGGTCCACGTCTTTGAGGTTGTTTTCGTCCGGGTCCCAGGGGCAGCCTTCATAGGGGGTGTCTGCGTAGTAGGTCCCGTTGTCCCATTCGATGTTGCCCACGTAGTATCCGGTGCTGCGGTAGCCCACGTTTCCAATGAGGGCCTGGAGTTCCTCGACCGTGTCGTAGGGTGAAAGCTGGTCGGCCCAGGACTCATTGGGCGTCCAGGGGTCGGCATGGTCCGTCCAGTTGCGAACGTTCGAGTGCCAGAGCAGGTCGGCGATTCCGGCGTCGATCATGGCCTGGACCCCGGGATTGTACGTGCCGGCCGGCTCTCGATAGGCGCAACTGATCCGGCGCACCGCCTTGTTGCGGTAGAAGATGTTGTTGACGAAATGGTGAAATTTGCCTCCGTTGACATGGACTCCCTCGTCGCAGTCGTAGATGAGGTTCATCGAGACGTCCCCACCAGAGCCCATGCCGTCCACGTAAACGCAGTTGTTGGAGTAGGGGGCCGATCCGTGACCCTCCCATGGTTTGGTGAGTACGTGGGTGTTTCCGATGATGTTGTAGCGCAACACGGTGCCCCGATTGGCCGGATCGCTGTAGCCCCAGTACACGGCGCCCAGGTCGCCTGTGTCCTTGGCGCAGCCGCGGATGATGTTGTGTTCGATGGTGCTCATGGGAGCCTCGGAGCTTACACAGAGGCCGGAGCCCTTTTCCACGATGGAATACTGAAGGGTGGCCCCGCATCCATGCCGGTTTGAATGACCGATTCGCACCCCGGTGCCGGCCAGCAGTCGGCCGAACGAATGGATGTGGCTGTCTGTGACCAGGTTTCCAGACGGCGTCAACGAACTCCGATTTCCTCCTGATATGGACATGGCCGTTTCGCCCGTGGAAAAGATATCTCCCCGGCTGAATACGATGTGTGGCGATGCGTGCAGGGAGCCCTTGGTCGTGTCGAGGCCGGTGCGGCCCACGTTTGCAATGGTGCAACGGTGGAAGGTGATATCGCCACAGTCCTCCAGGTAGATGCCTCGGCCGCGGGTCATCTCGAACTGGATTCCGCGAAAGACCAGGTGCTCCACGCCGTCGCCGTGCACCAATGGATCCTCGAGCAGAGAGACCATGACCTCCGAGTTCGCATCGAAGGAGGCAGGGGGCCAGAAGTAGAGTTTGCCCGCTGCTCGATCCAGCCAGTATTCGCCTGGTTCATCCAGTTCTTCGAGCAGGTTGTAGACGTAGCAATAATGGTCCTCGCGCAGGGACCCGCAGGTCTGGTCCAGGGTGATCTGCTTGTTGGCTCGGTCGATATTGGTCACGGCCGAGAGACAATCAGCAAAGTACCAATGGAGGAAACTACGCACCATGATGGGATTTCCATTGGCCGCATCGCCCTGCCAGTTTCTGTCCGAGGGCCTCGTCCCATCGTATCCCAACGTGCTTCCGCTCGTGCCCGTCGAAGATTTGATCCAGCCATTATCGCCTTTTGGCGTCAGGTTCGGGTACCGGGCGAGGCGCATGGCCTTTCCGTCGATGAACAGTTCCAACGGCGCCGGCCCCTTGACCCGAGCATGGGGGTCGCCGTTTTCGTAAGTCGATAGCTGGAGGATCTGGCCGTAGTCGTCGATTCCCTGGCCGGCCAGGTCCAGCACGTACACTTGGCCTTGGGCCTCGGCAGGAAGCCTGTCGTACACCGAGCCCGACGTCAGCTTCTGCCAGCCGGTCACCTCCTTGCCTCCCACGATCCGAACCGTCTCGCAGGGGTAGTTTCGATAGGTGATGGTCGCATCCGCCGTGCCTGAATCATCCGCGGTCAACTCGAAGCTGGACGTTCTGTGGTAGACGCCGCTGCGAAGGTACACGGTGACGCCGTCTTCGGGCAGTTGGTCGAGTGCCTCAATGGCATCCCGGGCCTCATCGAGTGTGGCGAGAGGACTGTCGACAGAGCCCGTGCCGCCCGTCGGCGCGTCGGCTGCTACGAAGAAGGCCTGTGGCGGCTCGGTGTACTCGGGTGCCTCGCAGATGGGCCCGGCGTCCGTATCTTGGCCTCCATCGGACAGGTCGCCGTCGTGATTCAGTCCGGCATCGTGCGATGTCTGACCATCCTGGATGCCGCCGTCTCCCCTTCCACCGCTGGACTTGTCCCCGCATCCCACTGCCACATGCAGTGTCAGGGCTGCGGCACCAACCAGAGTCACAAGACGGACAATCCGCTTCGTTTCTGCTTCTCTTGACTCCATGGGGTCCCTCGCTCCTTGCTTTTCGGGCCTATTCGAATCAGGCCACGGACATGCGAATCAGGCCACGGACATGCGAATCAGGCCACGGACATGCGAATCAGGCCACGGACATGCGAATCAGGCCACGGAC
>JAGGXR010000116.1 GCA_021162935.1 Deltaproteobacteria bacterium | reverse complement strand
TCGACCCCCTACGTTGGGAAATGTGGTACGACGGTTCAAGGCGCGCGTAACGATTGGAACCAAGAGGTTTTTCGCAAACGACCGTTTTCGTAGGGGCGCGATTCATCGCGCCCATGGATTCATCGCGCCAATGGATTTATCACGCACTCCGGCGAGGTGATGGAGCATGAGCAAAATCTATACGAAAACAGGAGACCGCGGCACCACGAGCCTTTTGGACGGCACGCGCGTTTCCAAGGACCATCTTCGGGTGGAATGCTACGGCGACCTGGACGAACTCCTCAGCGCCATGGGCCTGGCCGAGGCGCTACTCGATGAACGACAGGCATCCTTGGCACCGGCCCTCCGCCGCATCGAAGAAGAACTGATGGCGGCATCGGCCCTGGTGGCCACGGCCGATGAAACAGTCCAGGCTCGGTTGCCGCAGGTGCCCGAAGAGGCCACGATTCGTCTGGAACGAGACATGGACCGCATGGACGAAACGCTGCCGCCCCTGTCGTCGTTCGTGCTGCCCGGGGGAACCATGGCCGCCGCCCAGCTCCACGTGGCGAGGACGATCTGTCGCCGCGCAGAACGACGACTCGTCCAACTTGCCCAATCGGAGCCGGTATCCCAGCAGGTACGGGTCTACGTCAACCGCCTGTCGGACTGGTGTTTCACCGCCGCCCGATACGCGAACCATCTCGCGGGCGTACCCACGCCCCTGTGGGATGGAAAAGGATCCACTGGAGGCACAAAGAAGGAGGACTGATCACGCACCGTCGAGGTGCTGATGCTCGTGCTCGGAAAACCAGGTTTCAGGGTGCTCCAGATAGAGTTTCATGTCGGACAGCACCCGGTGATGGCCCTTTTCTTCTTCGATCATCTGCTCTACGAACGCACGCTCCATGACATCCTCGGCCCGGGCGAGCGCTTCCTGGTAAAACGTCACGGTTTTCTGCTCAAAGTCGATCCCGACGGCCAGAGCCTCGATGTCACCGGTGCTTGCCACGATGTTCTTGCCGTGCTTCTCCGCCAACTGCCGGAACACCGTGCCGAGATCCTCGTGATCGGGTTGATGGGTCTTCCAGGAATCGGTCCACCCCTTGCCACCGGTCAGGTCCGCCACGATGTCCTTGATCCGTTCGACATGCACGAGCTCGTCATCACGGAGCTTGGTGAAGATGTCGTTTCCGAGTTCGTTGCTGCATTCCGTGATCGCCTTGTCGTAAAAGGCCTTGCCCTTTTCTTCCATCTCAAGGGCCGTCTGGACCATGTCGATGGTCCTCTGCTGCGCTTCATCCATGTCGTTCCTCCTCGATCAATTTTCGGTCAGGATCACGTCGTCGTATTCCACTTCGAAACGAAGCTTGTGCTTGGCCTCCTCCTGGGCCAAAGAGGAAAACAGGTCCTTGAGACCTCCATCATCCACCCGATCAGCCAGGTTCGAATAAAGCAGATAGGCAACCTTCTCTTTCTTCATGGCCAAGATGAGGGCCTGCTGATAGTCGAGTTCGCCTTCCGCCTCGGGCTCCGCCACGAGATAATCCGACATCTTGAGATCCATGATCTCCCGCTTCGACGCCAGCATCCTCTTGCCTTCCTTGACGCCTTCGAGCTTCGACTTGTGGCCAAGTTCTTCACGTGCGAACTGATCGAACACCTTCTTCATCTGAGGCTTGTCCATCTTGTCCGCGAGGCCCTTGTAGAAATCATGGGCCTCCTGCTCACGGGCGATTGCGAAGTCCAGAATGTCGTCCACGTCTCGAAATTCGTTTCCCATGTTCGTTCCTCCTTGAGAGTCGATGCAGCCAGCATCGAGGTGTTCGCGTTCGTGATGTCCCACTGTCCATGCGTGGCACAAAGATTTGCTACTCCAGCATCCAAGCCACGTCTTTCGCTGTTCTTTCCTTTAGAGCACAGACCGCCGAGCGTCAATATCCGTTTCTGAAAAATCATCGCTGTCAGAAAAACAAAGACCCTGGCCCGAATCGCCCTGTCATCCATGTTCATCGCCATCAGTACGTACCCTGCGACGTCTTGCCTCGAAACGAATGATAGACCCACACCGTATAGCCGATCACCAAAGGCATCCCGATCAGAGTCATGATGAACATGGTCTTGAGGGTCAATGGAGACGACGACGCATTGGCGACGGTCAAACTCTGAGACCATTCGGCACGATTGACGACGAGCCGCGGAAATAGCGCGGCGCCCGCCGTCGCCATCAGCGTGACGATCGACAGGGACGACGCAGTGAAGGCCCAGTTGATCGAACCTCGACGCTCAAACCACAACGAGACGACAATGACCGCCAGGGTCGCAACGGGCAACGTCCACAACAAGGGATGATGATCGAAGTTCGCCCGCAGGTGACCATGAGCCATGGGGCTGACCAGGGTCAACGCCACGACGAGGACCAGGTACCCATACCCGGCCCCTCGGGCCAGGATCCTCGCCCGCTGGGCCAACTGACCGTCGGTCTTGAGAGCGGCGTAAAGCGCGCCCTGGAAGGCGACCATCATGAGCGCCACCAAACCGACCGACAGGCTGTATGGGTTGAGCAGAGTCCAAAAAGAACCAGCAAACTGGCCTTTCGTATCCAGGGAAATTCCACGCAGGATGTTGCCCATGACCACTCCGAACAGAATAGGAGCCAGAGTGGAACCGAACCAGAAGGCACCATCCCAGAAGACGTGCCACGGCACACCGTCTTCCTTGAAGCGAAACTCCAGGGCCACAGATCGAAAAATGAGCGCCACCAGCACGAACATCATAGCCAAGTAAAATCCGCTGAATACGGTAGCGTAAACCACGGGGAAGGCTGCAAACAGCGCGCCCACACCGGTGATCAACCAGACCTCGTTGCCGTTCCAAAAGGGGCCGATGCTCCGCATGAGCCTGGAGCGATCCCCTTCACCACGGGCCAAAAACGGATACCAGAAACCAAGGCCCAGGTCGAAGCCGTCCAGCACGGCGTACACAGTGAGAAGGAAACCGACGAGCAGAAACCAGGCGACCTGATAGAAACCCATCAGCCCACATCCTCGCTGCGATCGTCTCCCTGTGCGTTTCTGGAGGTCGCTGCGGCCGCTTCGGTGGCCATCTGTGGACCCTGCCTCCAGACTTGCCGAATGAGATAGAGCCAGGCCGCCCCCAGGAGAAGGTAGATGGTTCCGAACAAAACGATGGATCCAAGGATCTGACTCGCCGGGACCACCTTCGAGGCGCCTCTCGCCGTCAGCATGACCCGATACACGATCCAGGGTTGACGCCCCACCTCCGCCGCCATCCAGCCGAGTTCATTGGCAAGAAACGGGAGCGGCACCGTCAGCGCCGCGATCCACCAAAAGAACCGATTCCGCTCCAGATGTCCGCGCCACCACAAAAACAAGCCGAGCATGGTCAGGCCAATAAAGAAAAGGCCCAACAAGAACATGAGGTGGAACGAAATGAAGGTCAACAAGACGGGCGGCCACCAAAATCGAGGAAAGCTCTTGAGCCCCTTGACCTCCTTGTTCCGATCGAAATGCACCAGGAACGAAAGCATACCTGGGACCGAAACAGCGGCCTTGGTTCGCGCCTCCTTTTCGTCGGGAATGCCAAACAGGAGCAGGGGCGCCGACTTGCGGGTCTCGAATAGACCTTCGAAGGCGGCGAACTTTTCCGGCTGGGTCCGCGCCACCTGCACCGCGTGATAGTAACCGAGGGGCAATTGGGCCACAGACGCCAGGGCTGCAAACACGAGCGACACCTTGGCGGACCGCAGGGCAAACGCCTCGTGTTTGTGCTTGAGCAGGTACATGGCCGACAGGCCGAGCACGAACAGTGCCCCGGTGATCAGGGCCGCGTCCACGGTGTGCAAATACCGCGGAATGGTGGACGCATTGAACACCGACGCCCAGAAGTCCGTGAGCACCGCCTTCCCCGCCACAATTTTGTAACCGGCGGGCGTCTGCATCCACGAATTGGCCACGATGATCCAAAAAACGGACAGGGTTGCACCGAAGGCCACGAGGATCGACACGATCCAGAGCATCTTGCTCGAAAATCGCTCCCAGCCGAACAGGAGCACCCCCACGAAGGTGGATTCGAGAAAAAAGGCGAACAGGCCTTCGGCGGCCAAGGGAGCGCCGAAAATGCCCCCAACCATCTTGGAGTACTCGGACCAGTTCGTGCCGAACTGGAACTCCATGGTCAGCCCGGTCGCCACCCCGATCCCGAAAGTGATGGCAAACAGCCTGAGCCAAAACCTGGCCTGACGGCCCCACTCCTCGTCTCCATTCTTGTGGTACCGGGTCATCAGATACACAATGACCCATGCCATGCCGATGGTGAGCGGCGGAAACAGATAATGGAATCCAATGGTCATGGCGAACTGCAATCGACTGAGCCAGATGGGATCCACGATCACGTTCCTTCAGCTTCGGACTCAGCGCTCAGCCCATCGTCCGTCCCAATGCCACGACCGATTCGGGACTCAAATCTTGGGCGTTCCCCGCTGCTTCTGGGGCTGAACCGGATCCATGACCCAAGTTGCAGAAATCGTCGCCAGGGTGGTCTCCGACAGGCGATTGAGCACCATCTGACTCGCATCCACGAGCACCGTGCCGAACATGCACCCCAGCTCTCCACACAACGGCTCGGTCATGAGACACGTGGTCAGTTCCAGTTTGCCCTCCACCGCCTCGTACACGTCGAGCAGCGTCACGTCACAGGGATCACGCGCCAACCGAAAGCCGCCCTTGGGCCCGCGAACCGACTCGACGATGCCCTGCTTGGCAAGGCGCTGGAGCACCTTGGACAGGTGCGCCCCGGACACGCCGATACGTTCGACAATCTGATGGGCAGACACGAGGCGATCCCGATTCGCCGCCAGAATGGCCGCTGCATGGAGCGCAATGGTTGCTGCATCCGATATTGCCAATATTTGAGACATTTGTTACGCAAATACTACAAACCGCATGCAGAATCAATCTATTTTTCGGATATCCTCCCTTGCGGGACCCATACAAAGGCTCCGGACAGCACACAGATGAGGGACGAAATCCGTGGGAATCAGCCCAAAGGAGAGAAGTCGGACTTGCCAGCCCCACAGGCCGGGCAGACCCAATCTTCACTCACGTCGTCGAACGAGGTCCCGGCCGGCACGTCGTTGTCGGGATCGCCCTTTTCAGGATCATACACATAGCCACAGATATTGCACACGTACTTCTTCATGATGCTACCTCCTTGATGGACGGGCCGTCTACCGGACCGTTGCCTTGTTACCGTCATCGGACGGCGGTCCCAGACGAGACGACCGTCCAACGATCCATCACACGATAGGCCCCAGGCAATCGGCCGGGGCGTAACGATCACATGGTCATCTTCTCTTTCATGGCTCCGGCCACTGTCAGGCCCAATTGTCTGCAATGCTCCAAGGCGTCGCCGTCAGGCACGTACTGGACCCTGACCGAGTCGGCCACCCGATCCACCTTCATGTCCGAAAGCATCTGCTCCAGATATGTGATGGATTCACCACTCCATCCGTAGGAACCGAAAACGGCCCCCACGAGATTCTGCGGCTTGAGCCCTTTGAGATAGGTCATGGCATCGGCCATGACGGGAAACACGTTGTTGTTCATGGTGGGGGCCCCGACCACCAAGGCGCCGGCGTCGAGAACACTGGTGGCCAGGTCACTTCGATGCGAAGTACCCAGGGACATGACCCGGGGGCTCACCCCGCCCGCCGCCAAACCGTCGGCGATGGCCAGTGCCATTTTCCGCGTACTGCCCCACATCGTGGAAAACAGGACCACCGCCCGATCGGTGGGCGCCTGGGTGGACCACCGGCGGTACCATTCCATGATACGGCCCGGATTCTTACGCCAGATAGGCCCATGATCCGGGGCGATCACCGAAACATCCAGCCCAAGAGAGGGAAACCGGTCCAGAAGTTTGCGAACCAGTGGAGAAAACGGCATCAAAATATTGGCGTAGTACTTGGCGCCTTCCTGCTCCAAAATAGCTTCGTCCACCTCGTCGTCGAACCGCTCCATGCTCGCAAGGTGCATCCCGAATCCGTCGTTGGAGAACAAGACACCGTCCGACTCGACAAACGTGAACATGCTGTCCGGCCAATGGAGCATCCTCGTGTCCACGAAGCGAAACGAAGCATCGCCCAACTCGATGCGGTCGCCGTCTTTTACCACCTGGACATCCTGGTCCCAATGGAAATGTGCCGCCAGTGCCTTGGCTCCATTGGCCGAGGCGTATAATCGGTCCGGTTGCACGATCTGAAGAGTCTGGGGCAGGCTGCCCGTGTGGTCCATCTCCGAATGGTTCGAAATGATGTGACGGATCTCCTTCGGGTCCATGACCGAGGCGATCCGGGACAACATCTCGGGAAGAAAGGCGGACTTGACCGTATCGATGAGCACGGGTTCGGACCCGGTCACCAGATAGGCATTATAGGTGGAGCCTCTTGGGGTCCGATACCCATGGAAGTCTCGCAGTTCCCAATCCACCGCGCCCACCCAATAGATTCGATCGCTCACGCGAACCGCCTGGAACGTACCCTTCATCCCTCACCTCCAAGCATCGTTCAGGTCTACGCCATGAGACCCTGTCGAAGCCGGAACAATCGTCTACCTGCGGCCCTGTGCCTGAGCGAGACGACCGGACAGGAGCACGACGTGCCCCACCTCCTCTTTGAGGATGGCGTCAAGCTTGTCCCGACCCAACTCGGCCGGCATCGCGTACCGAAGCGACGTGTAGAACACCACCGTATCCTTTTCACGCCCCAGCGCATGCTGCAGCACATCGACCAGGCTGACGCCAGGCTGCAACCTGGGCGTCTCCAGGCTGCCGAACACCTCGCCCGCGGCCATGGCCCTGAGGTAGCGCACGGTCTCCTCGTCGCCGTCCGCCAGCAGGTCGGCCCGACCAGCAAAATCCCGCCGCATATCGTCGAACACGCGCTCGTGTTCCACCTCCATGTCCGCCAGCTCCGACAGCATGACCTTGGCATCTTCATCGGCCACCGCTTCGGCGGCCTTCCGATAATAGGCGGTGCCGTCACGCTCGATCTGACAGGCCATCTCCAGCACTTCGTCTGCGTTGAACGTGATGGGCATCACCCACATCCTTACTGCCCGGCAATGCCGGACGAAACAGCTTCACTCAAATGCCGTCTCCCCTTGGATCACGATCTCCCAACAGGCTCACATCTGGGCCTGGGGCGGCAGCGTGATGGCTCGCTGACCCAGCTCACGGTCGAGCATGAAGAGCCCTCCCTGGGTCTGCCCCGCCAGCTTGAGCCTCTGGACCACTTCACTGGCCGAGGCCTCCTCTTCGACCTGCTCCCCCACGAACCACTGCAGGAAGTTGTAGGTGGCA
This sequence comes from Deltaproteobacteria bacterium, assembly GCA_021162935.1. Taxonomy (GTDB): domain Bacteria; phylum Myxococcota_A; class Polyangia; order HGW-17; family SLPX01; genus JAGGXR01. The sequence continues at coordinate 7,097 of JAGGXR010000116.1, read as the reverse complement.
TGGTCGTGCTCCTCCTGGGCGAGGTCGACCAGTTTGTTGATGAGACTCGACACGTGCACCTCGTGCTTGTAGACCGCCTCGAACGCCACCAGCGCCGAATCCCACTGCTTGGGGGGCGCTTCGATGGCCGCGAGCACGACCCGCCCACCCCGCTCGTTCACGTACGCAAAGAACTTCTGGGCGTGGATCATCTCTTCAATGGCCTGGAGCCGCATCCAATGACCGAATCCAGCCAATCCCTGCTCCTCGAAGTAGGCCGACATGGCATAGTACAGATAGGCGGAATAAAGTTCCGCGTTGATCTGATCGTTGATGGCCTTTCCCATGGTTTCGTTCAACATCGTGTTTCTCCCAATCCCGGCAACAAGCCGATACGCTCGATTTCAACTCCGGACACTTTCGGCCCGGCGTCTTTTGTTGTCAACAATCCTATGACCAAGAATCATCCAGCAACCGAATGAAAATGGTTCTTAGCACGAAAACCTGTTATTGCAAAAGATTTTTATTACGATATCTAAAAAAATCTCTCTCATCGGCGAGACAACGACTTCTCCATGAGAACATGCTCCATCCCAATCTCCAAGAACGGGGCGCCCACCTCTTCATAACCGAAAAGCTGGTAGAACGACGCCCGACGTCGCCGCGAATGGAGTTCCATCAGGGTCACGCCGCGCTCCAGGGCGAGGCGTTCCGCCAGCCACACCAGGCGCCGCCCAAGTCCTTTGCCCCGAAGGTCAGCGACCACCGCCATCTGAAATAGCCGCGCACGGGGAGGCTCTGGATAAATGAGCACCGTGGCCACAGCTCGACCCGATGGAGATCCCGTGACCGCCAGCACATGCATCGATTCGGGCTCGAAGGGAAACTCGGTGGCGTCGAATATCAGTCCGATCGGTCGCCTGAGCACTTCGTCCCGCACGGCCCGCTCTTCGTCGTAGCGAGGCCCGTTGGGATCGATCATCAGCACGTAAACTTCGACCGCCTGCCCCTCTTCAGGAGACGATGGGGTCAGAACGAATCTATCCAGCACGATATCAGGACGTGCCATGACACCGCTCCTCGTCGGATCACGACGACCTGCGCTTCAGCAGGCCGGTCAGGAGCTTGCGGTCGTCGGGCCCGAGTTCTCGCAGCACGATCAGGATGACCCCGTAGACCACAAGGAGCCCTCCGGATAGACCAACCGTGGCCACGCGTCCGAATTCGGGCAGCTCATGTCCCAGGGTCCAGGTCGCCGCAGCAGCGATCACGACCCGGACGATGGTTACCGGCCGGATGAATGCCCGGAAGTGATGCCAGAGCAGGCCGCCGGTGGCACCAAATCCGATGAGCATGGCCGTGGTCGTGGTCAGGGCCGCACGGACCAGGATCTGCTCTTCGGTCCGAGCCCGACTCAATACGATGATGTTCCCCACGATGGCCAGAACCAGCGTCAGCCCAGTGGCCGCCACCGCGTGTTTCGTCTTGCCGGCGCCGTTCAGCACGGCGCAGCCAATGACCGTCATGCTCATGCCGGCCACTCCCCAAGCCAGAAACTGCAGGCTGATCCCGCCAATCCGGTACTGAGGCGGATAGATGACTGAAATGATGGCCTCGGGCATGGAAGACAGGACCGCCGCCACACCAGCCGACACCATGAGTCCGGCGCGCATAGTCTGGCGCACATAGCCCCTCGTGGTCTCGTGATCGTTCTCGAACGTGGACTTGGACACGAGGGGAAACACAACGAAGGCCACTGACATGAGCACCTGATAGATGATGAACGCAAAAACCTGGGCCGTTCCGTACTTGGCGGCAAGGGTCGATGCATAGGCGGCTGCATCCTGGCCGGCACCAGCCAAGCTGGCGCCGAACTTTTTGATGAGGAACAGATCGCTCCGCATCAGGAGGTTGAGCACGAGGACATACAGGAACAGGGCCAGCGTGAACCGTATCAAGGGACGGACCGAAATCTTGGGCTCGGCGCGACTGGGACGACCCACCACGGCCACTGACACCGCCATGATCACCGCTGCGGCGGTCACGAGCCCGCCAAGGGCGCCCCCCACACCAGTTCTCCCGCCCCACGACGACAGCAGATACGCGCCCCCGAGCACGAACAAAATTTTGAGGGTGGCGTAGCTCATGTCGAGACCGGCCTGCTTGACAAAGGCCCGCTGGCCGTTCGCCGACCCAACGAACACCGCATAAAACGAATAAAAGACGACCATGGCCCCCATCAAGAAAAACAGGGGCACCAGCCCCAAATCGCTCCACCAAAGGGACAGCGCAGCACCTACGCCCACGAACAACACGGCGGCACTCGTTCCGAGCATGGAATGCATCCGCATTCCGGCCCAGCGTACCTGAGCCGCCGTCGCCTCACTCTGCGCCGTAAAACGAGAAATCGACTGGATCGTGCCGCCCACCATGACGTTGTTGATCACCGACGTGAGCCCCACGACGAGCAAATAGTCCCCCCACTGCCTGGCATCCAGAATCCTGGGAAGGGTGAAATAGATGATCCATCCGGACAGGAGGAAGTAGAGCTTGGCAATGACGAGAGCCGCCGCTCCCTTCCCAGCGTTTACAGAATCCACATCGTCGGCCACGGCCACCTCGCCTGCGGCCTGGCTGACCGTTTCCAAAGCCGTTTCGTCGTCTCGATACGTCATGTCACCTCTTACGTTTCCGTGGGCCCATCGCCCAGCGTCGTCTCGTTCGGCCCAAACCCGGCCACACCGGCATGCCAATCAGCATCAATGCCGCACCGGGCACAAAGCCACCTGGGACGAACGAAGATGTCGGAGCACAAAGAACCTCCTGGGAAGCTCACGCAGCAAGCGGCTCCCGTCCAGCCGCATCAGGTACAGCACGGGACGAGGATGGTTACACAAAGTCGCCGCCCGAAACAGGCCCCATTGTCCCGAAGGGTCCCGGACCAACAACTCGCTCCAAACAGACCAATGGACCAGCGCACGAAGACCCTTGCCCCGTACCAGCTTCACGAGCCTCGTTCGTTGGCAGCCCTTGCGGCCCGGAGCGGACAGGAGCGCAGTATCGAGGGTGGCATTGTAGGCAGCAAAGCCCAGGCGACGACTCACTCTCGAAACGCGATGCGGGGAACGACCACGATGCCAACGCCACAGGACCGGATGCCGCCCGGAAATGGAGATGCCCAGCAGGCTCTCGCCCTTCCAGCCGATCAACCGCGCAGGTTTGCCTGGAATGGAAACCGGGACGAGTCGGTCGGCCTGCACACGAAACAGACGATGAATCCGCATGAACCCAGGCGCCTGCGACAGCGACCGAGGTGGACGGTGCGACGGCCTCGCAAGAGGAGACCGGGAGCCAGCCCCTCGTCCAACGCCACGCCGCTTCGTGCGTCCTTGAACAGATGGATCCGCCGGCCGAACGCGCAGGTCGATGGAGCAGGCGATGCGGTCGTTGTCCGACCAATGAGCGTCCAAACCATGGATGGCCAGGACCCGAACCTTGGGTGGCAGCGCAACCTCGCCGCAGGCAGTGGTTCGCGCCTGGGCCACGTCGAATACGCCTGCCTGGAGCCGAGTTTTCGTCCGGTCCGCCGAGCCCTGACAGGGCCCCGACGTGACCATCAAATACAAGAATCGCTGTCCGCCGTCATCCCAGACCACCGGATGCACGTGGAACACAGCTTGGGATTGGGCTCCAGCCTGGGCCAGACAGGATCCAGGAGACAGCAACCTGCCGGTCCTGGAGGATAGATCCACGAGCCGATAGCCCTTTTGTGCCGGCACCACGAGGAAACGACCGGACGGACTCATCGATAGGAATCGACCGAGATGATCCGAATCGGCCTTGACGAGACCAAGCGGCAACACGGCTGCCAGCCATGGTTTGGACGAGAATCGACGACGTGCCCGTCTGCTGTTCACATCGACGACCATCACCTGTCTGCCGGAGACATACACGAGATGCCTGCCGTCGGCACTGCATCGAGGCCAAGCCTTGGAAGCCCCGTCTCTGGTGATCCGGAACCGAGCCTTACGGTGCACGGAGATCCCCACGAAATCCATTTTCCCACGGCCGTGCCCCATCACCGCCACCACGAACTTGGGCCTCACCACCCCGCGGGCCCAAGCCGGAACGGAGCACAAACCCAAAACGAGTCCAACGAGGGCCGTCTGTATCCACCGAAAAGCCATAACCCCACGCTTGTACCCGATAGCCAGCCTGTGGCAAAGGGCAATACGCACCTCGAAAGACTCCATGGTCATCTCCTGAGAAATGCCATCCCAACCGGAAACGACACTTTCCACTTCTCCGTCCTAGTGGCATATCCACAAGCCACCGACGAACACGACAGGCAGCATTTTGCCCCGATCATGGGAGCACAGCCCCGCAACCTCTGAGCCGCCAGCCAAGCGCATCCGCCGACGCATCACTGAAGCCACGGCTGCAAGGCCGAGGTCACAGCCTCTTGCGGCAGTCCGGCCGATCCGCTGTGACAACGTGGCACAGTCATTGCTTTACTCGTACCATGAACCGATTCGTTGACGCTCTGACCCGCATGTGATACCAATTTATTGGTTCCAATTACTAGGAGTGGTGGCCATTGGCAATTGTGGTCCCATGGGGCCATCATCGAAAAAGAAAAAGCAGAGGTTTTTCCATGAAACGGCGCATCTCAACAGGTTTTCTCCTCACTCTTGCCACGGCGGCCCTCTCGATGATGTCCTGCGAACAGGATGAACCGGCCGATCAGGCCCCCATCGTCGAAGACCTCAACGCCGCCCAGGAAGAACTCATGGCCACCGAGGGCAAAGCCGACGGCGCCACCTGTTCGGGCGTGCGGCCCCCGGACAGCGGGCCGTTCAACCACAAGATCGCCGTCACCTTCGACGACGGGCCCAATGTCACCATGACTCCACAGGTTCTCGATATCCTGGCCGCCCACGGCATCAAGGCGACCTTCTTCATCAACGGCAAGAACGTCCGCAGCCAGGCGGCCTGGGACGTGCTGGCACGCGAAGTCCGCGAGGGCCACAACATCGGCAACCATTCCCAAAATCACCTCAACTCAAGAAACGTTTCGGCGGCCAAGTGGCAGTCGGAAGTGGATCTCACCGACCAGGTGATCAAAAAGGCGTACGAATCGAGCGACAAGGTACCAAAATTCTTCCGATTTCCGTTCGGATCGGCCAACTGCACGACCTATGGCGTCGTGACCGAGGCCGGCTACCACGTAGTGGGCTGGCACATCGACAGCGCCGACTGGTGTTTCAACAGCTCCAGGGACGGATACGGATACTGCAGCCCCCACACGTTCAGATACGTCCCCGACTCCTATCGGGGCGACTTCGTCGCCTTCTCCGTGTATCAGGCAAAATCGTACGGCGGCGGCATTCTTCTCATGCACGACATGCACAAGTTCACGGTGGACCATCTCGACGCCGTCCTGACCGCCCTGGAAGAAGCCGGTTTCCAGTTCACCACCCTCGACGACGTAGACACGTTCCCGCTTCTCAATGGAGTGACCCCTCAACGTTCCACTTGGGTCGGCGACCCCTGCGAGGCAAACGAAGACTGCGACTTCACGTCGGGTGACGTGCCTGGTTTCTGTTACACGTACCAGGATGCGGACGCCGGCGTGGTCGACGGATTCTGCTCGCTGCCCTGCGAAGGCTACTGCCCGGACCTGGACGGCACCGCCCCGACGTTCTGCGTGGAATCCCCGGACCCGAGTGCTGGCATGTGTGTGTCACGTGCATGGCCAAGCAACGAGTCCTGTGCCAAAATCCCAGGCACTGCCGCCACCGACGCTGATCGATTCGTGGGCACCAGCAGCGCAAGCGCCAAGACCTCGCTCGTCTGCCTCCCCAAGTGACCAACCTGGCGACCACGTATCGAAACAAATCAAAGGCCGCGCCAATCTCGGACCACCCCCATGCTTCCAGAAAAAAACTTCTTACCGAGTCCGATCCGGGGCAAAAACACGAGGATGGCGAGGTTTCACGCCCATGACTGGCGCCGTCGGGGCGGCACGAACCGATGGGTTTTTGAGGCGCCCCCGGACCGGCGATTCGCTGCGGCCTCCTCCATGTCCGGAAGGACGACTGAGCAGGTAATCCAGCGCCACATTCGCCAGGACGTGCACCGCGACCGACAAACATTCCTCGTCCACGTCGAACGAAGGACCATAGAGCCGACGAACCCCTCCCAACTTGGCTGAGTTCGTTCCAAGACGCATGAGCACCGCCGGAACCCGCCGACGAAACGCTACGAACCCACTTGCCATCGAGTCGCCGTGGCCCAGCAGAACCACCCCGGTCCTTCCGAGGGCGCGCCGCAACGTCGGAAGCAGCCACCTGGTCAAAGCCGGATCGCTGTGCACGGTGGCCTTTCCTCGTCCAAGCTTGATCTGGACGGAGACCCCGGCCGAAGCAGCAATGCCACGGGCGGTCCTGCGCATCGCAGCCACTGCCTGACCTCGAATCGCCGCAGAACGCCAGAACAGCGCCCCAGAAAGCGTGACGTGGACCGGCATGCGCCCTGGCGTCGCCCTGGCGTTCAGCCCTGACACGGTGACCCTGGCCCCATCGGGCACCGAGACCTGACGGGCCACTTGAGCCTGCAGCGCCACGATGATCTGGGCGGCAGCCAGCACGGGATCCGCACAGCCGCCTTGTCCGGAACAGGCTGCAAAGGCCCGCCGCGTCACTTGGAGACGAAACGTGGTCGAACCCGACCACCAGCGCATTTGAGGAACCCCAACCTTGCCCACGGAAAGCGATGGATCCGGATGGATGGCAAACAAAGCCTCCACCCTGGGATGAGCCAGGACCCCCTGACGAATCATCACCTTGGCGCCGCCCACCTCTCCCGAAGGAGGCCCCTCACCCGCAGGCTGGAACAGAAAGACGACGGTCCCAGGGAGGACCGACCTGAGCTTGGACAGGACAGCAGCGGTGCCGAGTAAAACGGTCACGTCCACGTCACGGCCGGCCACATGACTGACCCAAACCGTTTTGCCGCCGAAATGCGCCTGCACCTTGGATGCATAAGACGTGTTGTTCCGCTCTCGAATCGGCACCCCGTCCATGGCGGCCAGCAAAGCGACCGCCGGCCCGGGCCGG
>JAGGXR010000038.1 GCA_021162935.1 Deltaproteobacteria bacterium | reverse complement strand
GGGGACTATACGGGGTCTGGGCGCATTTCGATTACCGCCAGTGGAACGGAACAAAAACGCCGGTACATCCTGCTCGACAACGGAAATGACATCCACCCTGGAAAACTGACCGATGACCAGAGGGTCCAGGTTGCGTTCGACTTCGACCACGCAGATTACTGGGTTTTGGACCGGATGGGGTCATTCGATCGGGAACGACTCCAGCATATCATTCTCAGGGCTTCTTCGCACAACATCTTCAACCGAATGTATTTCCGAGATGTGTTCCAGGCTTTCTGGATCAAGAATTTGTCTCATTACAACACCATCCAGAACAGTCGGTTCCACACCATGTCACTGGCCGGTGCGGCAGCCGACCTGGCCATGATCAACGTCGTTCAATGGTATTACAAGAACAGAAACGAAAATGGGGTCTGTGTCGAAGAGGGGCTCAAGCACCTCGACGTGTTCGGCACCAAGGTTATCAACAACGAATTTGTCAACACCAAAGCTTTCAGGATTAACCGATTTTGGACCGCAAACTATCAGGACCCGGACGATTGTGGGGTCGGCCAGATAGCCAGGTTCAACGGGACGATTGCGGACAACAACACCGTGGAGTTCAACGATGACATCCGTACCGACTGCAACGGCAACCCAGATCCCACTGGGGACTGCATGGCGCTCGAAGCCGGCTTCGGTGGCATCAAGTCCGGATCGGATGATCCTTCCCAGCCGCTCATATTTTCGAACAACAAGGTTTGGGGGGCATTGCCGACGGACCCGACCATGGAGAACCTCAGTTCGAAAGGCGGCGGATTTCTGGCATACATGGGGGTCCGATACATTCGTTTCCTCCACAACGTCATCTTCGACACGACATCCGCATTGGCGGTGGCGGACCGTTATGAAATGGAGCGAGGGACGTGGGATGCCGTCATCAGGTACAATATCATCGTCAACTGTGGCAGAAAGCCGAGGGCAAACCAATTCTCGCTCAGCATTTCGATGGCAGAGGATGCGGACGTCGAATACAATCTGGTCAAGGATGCCCACGGCCCGTGGGCTCGGTTCAGCTTCAACCAGTACGGCAACTACATCGGGCACAATGATGTCGTGAACGCGGAAGACAACGAGTTTGCTTACGAGGGAAACTGGGAACCCGTAGACGGTCTTCGTCCCGAAGACGAAAACAACTACTACACCACGGAGGAGAGCCCGTTTACCGAAGACTTCGTATTCGTCACGGATCGCTTCACGAATCACCCCAGAACGATCGTGCTGGAGAACGTCCTGAGGCCCACACGCTGACCAGCTTGGGTCGAGACCGATGTGGGGGGGGGCTGGCGGAACGCCAGACGGACGAGGATGGTCGGTGGGTTCGGCTCGTGGCATGACCGGTGGTTCCCAGGGAGTGCGGATCTTTTAGCCCGACGGACAGATGCATAAAGACAAAGAGTTGGAGAAGGAAGGGGAAGAGAAATAGCCTCCAATGCGGTAGATAAGAGTGATCGACCAATCAATCTGCCGCAGAAGGAGGCGTACAATGAGGCACCAGGCAATGATGGGAGGAATTTTGGAGGAAGAGAAAAAAGGGATGGTGCTCCGTGCTGGGATTGGGGATTGACCGGGAGTCGGCGATTGGATAGACCGATGAGATGAGAAATTCAACTTTTGCCGCGTCAACCGTGGACTGACCGTCACCGACGCCTGGGGCGGCAAGACCTACCGCACACCCGCCATGGCCGCGGGCCTGAGGGAGAAGCCCGTGACTTTGACCGATATCAGCCACATACAAACTCAGGTCCTGCAAACCTCGTCTTATTCGCTTCATCCTTCGTGAAAGTTGGATGAACTTTCCTTGGGAGGAGATCACGATGGAAAAAGGAAAACAGAGGATCGAAACGGAACGACGGTGGGGGTACCTGCCGATTTGTGTCCGCAAGGAGGCAATGTGATGAAGACTGACGTGTTGGTGATCGGCGGGAGCGCGGCTGGGATCGTGGCTGCGATGGTCGGAAAATGCCGCTACTCAGATAAGGAGTTCACCGTGTTGCGGAAGCAGCCGGCCGCCCTCGTCCCGTGCGGAATCCCGTACATATTCGGGTCGCTTTCCGGTTCGGACAAGGACGTCATCCCGGACGGGATTTACGATAAGGCCGGGATCAACCTCGTGGTGGACGAGGCGATCGGGCTGGACCTGGACAAGAAGGTCTGTCGCACGGAGGGCGGGGAGGAGATCGAGTTCGACCGCCTCGTCATCGCCACCGGTTCCACCCCGAACGTGCCGGGCTGGCTCCCGGGGACCGATTTGGAAAATGTGTTCACCATCCCCAAGGACAAGGCTGCCCTGGACGGGATCGCCGCGAAGCTTGCGGGCTACGACAAGATAGTGACGATTGGAGGCGGGTTCATCGGGGTTGAGGTGTCGGACGAGATTTGCAAGCGGGGCAAGGAGGTCACGATCGTCGAGGTCCTCCCCCACCTCCTCGGTCTCGCGTTTGACACCGAATTTGCGGTCCACGCCGAGGAGCTTCTGACGGCCCGTGGGGTCACGATCAAGACTGGAGTCGGGGCGAAGGCCATCCACGGCCAGGACGGAAAGGTGAAGGAAGTGGAGCTGCAGGACGGGGAGCGGATTCCTGCCGACGCGGTGATCCTTGCCATGGGATATCGCCCGAATACCGACCTCGCCGCCGCGGCCGGACTCCGCCTGAATGAGAGGAGGTTCATCCGGGTCGACGAGTATATGCGCACCTTCCATCCCGAGGTATTCGCGGTCGGGGACTGTGCGGAGAAGCGCGACTTCATCACCCGCAAGCCGAGCAGTGTGATGCTCGCCTCCACCGCGACCTCGGAGGCTCGGGTCGCCGGGGGGAATCTGTACCGCCTGTCGGTGGTGAAGACGTTCAGCGGGACGATCGCCATCTTTTCCACCGCGATCGGGGAGACTGCGTTCGGGGCGGCCGGGCTGACCGAGGCTGCGGGCGAGAAGGAGGGTTTTAACGTGATAACCGCCAGTTTCACCGGGGTGGACAAGCATCCTGGTACCCTCCCCGGAGCGCACGCCCAAACGGTGAAGCTGATCGTCGCCCGGGAGTCCGGGGTGGTCCTTGGTGGGGAGGTGATGGGCGGGACGAGCGTCGGGGAACTGATGAACATTATCGGCCTGGCGATCGAGAATCGCATGACTGTCCATTCCCTGTTTACCTCCCAGATCGGGACCCATCCCCTCCTGACCGCTCCGCCGACCGCCTATCCGTTGATCAAAGCGGCGGAGGCGGCCCTGCACCAGATTTGGATGTGATGCGTCGACGAGGCTGGAGGATCCATCGAAGCTGCCCTGGAGGGCATTTCTGTGCAGAGAGAAGCAGAAGGGGGCGGCGATCGACCGCGCATACGCGGCCGACTTCCTTTCCGATGTCCTTGCCTTCAGGTCCGATGTCCTTGCCTTCAGGTCCGATGTCCTTGCCTTCACCTCCGATGTCCTTGCCTATACCGAGGAGCGGACCATGGGTGCGGGCCTGCCATTGCTTCGCGTTGGAGGTCGGCATTGGTTGACCGCACTCGTGTTGCCCTCAATTCCGCCTTGTTTGACAATCAATCATGACTTCATTCAAGGTAAGGTTGCCCCTTCTTGGGGCGAATCCGTCCGGGACAAACCTAACATTGATGTCACGATTCCTGTGTCGGGAGGGAAAGAGTCGGAGCTTTGACGCCGATCTTTTCGCATGAAGACAGCAATGAGGGCTTGGTCCAGACCCGTGTCGTCTCAAGATTCACCCAAACAAGATGTCGAAGTGTGAACGCCAGCTCAAGCAAAGACCTCGATTGTGCCTCACGGGCCGCTTGATGTCGTTTTGCTCTTGGGGTGCCCACGATGGGCAGGGCAAGCAGGAATGCGGGAATCGGGAGCGGGAATCGGGAGCGGGAAGCGGGTTCACGGGGCAGGGGGAATCTGAATGGTGGTGCAGTCCTCTGTCTGGACGTCGCAGGGCAGGACGTGGCAGGAGTCGTCGAGCACACCGGCCTCGACGAGATTCCAGGCATAGCTCCAATACTGGCCCGGGGGGCCCACTGGCCTGTTTAGGACCTCCCATTGGCAGGTGGGAGGCATGGCACCAACGTCGTCGGGCTGGCGTGTCAGGGTGCGCTGGACGCCTGTGTCGCGGTCCATGATGACCACGTCAGCGGGATAGTTTGGGAAGCGGGCGTCGCTGCGGCTGTAGTCGAGGAAGACGACCAGGTGGTCTGCTCGGCCCAGGCCCGCCCCGGCGCCGCCCTGGTCGCTGCCAGGGGCGGTGATCGCCTCGTCGCGGCCTGTCTCGAAGTCGTGGGACCAGACGTCGTAGCCGCCGAACTGGGTGCCCTCGTCCCAGTAGAGGTAGCGCTCCGACAGACTCACGGTGAAGTGATAGTTGGACACCCTGTTCATGGCGATGGTCTGGTTTGCCTCGATGTCGTGGTAAAACACGTCCCAGGCACTTCCGGACCTGGTGACCCAGGCGGCATACTTGGTGCTGAACGCCATGTCCAGGACCGTGTGTTCGTGGCCCACCAGGAGCCGGTCCTCGCCGGTAAGAATGTCGTAGAGCTTGACATCAGTCCCATCGACTCCTTGCGACGCTGGGTCGTACTCGGTGGACTGGTACAAGACCTGCCTGCCGTTGAAGTCATGGGGAAACTTTCCCCAGTTTCCATCCAGCACGAGGGTGGCGGTCTGGGTCGTGATGTCGTAGAGCCAGAGGTTGATGCGTTCCTTGTTGTTCGGGTCGTCGGAAAAAGGCGGCCAGGCAAGGGTATCGTCGGCGTACAGGATCGCATCTTCCCAGACGTAGCCTGCAATTTGATTTCTTGGACCGTAGAGCACGACTCGTTCGGTCATGGTCTGGAAGTCGAAGAGGAAGGTGTCGTAAAACTCGTCTGAGTCGCTGGGACAGCGAATCTGCGAGTAGACCAGGTAGCGTGGCGACAGGTCGAAACTTTTCATTCGCATGTCGCCTGAAGGAGGCAGCAGGTAGAGGGTGCCGGGCTCGACCTCCTGGACCGGGCGCGGGTCCGGCATGCAGCCCCCATCGGGCATGAGGTAGTCTGGCCTGGCGTCGGGCAGGGGCGAGCCGTCCAGAGCAGCATCCAGGGACCGGTCCGGGCGGCGGTCCTGAAGAGTCGATCCATCGATATCGGCATCCGTCTGATGATGCGATGGGCCCGAGCAAGCAGCCATGCACGACAGCAGGGCACAGAGGCCCAGGCCGGCCATCCTGGGCCGGGCTGACGAGAGCCCAATCCGCCAATCGTTTCTATGTCTCATGGCGTGCCTCCGTAACGGACCACCGAGAGGCCCTTTCTTTGCCGAGTGACCTGGAGCAGCCCGGAAAATCGGGCAAAGAGCGGGTCTGTTTCGTGAGCAGACATGGTCACCAGCAGGCCGCCGAGCCAGGCCAGCACCATGTTGGCCCATGGCATCCTCCTTGCTTGTCTTGTCTTGTCTTGTCTTGTCTTGTCTTGTCTTGTCTTGTCTATGTTGTTCTGCTCCAACAAGCCGTGCCTGCCTCCGAGTCCCTTCATTGCGATGCTGCTTTCCTTGATGCCCTTCTTGGTCTCGCCTATCTCGTGAGTTCGTCCCTTGCCTGATCCTGTCTTTATGTCATTATTATTATCCCTCATTGTTCGAGGATCAACAACGACTTCAAGGTCCTCAATCGTCGGGTGGATTGGGTAGAAACATCAGCAACTGATCGAAGGATGGGGGCTAGCGGCTGTGAGGTGCGGTGGACCGAGCAGAGAACATGTTCAATTTGCGGGCGGCCTACTTGAGTGACGTCGGTCCCGCGGCCCAATGATGAGCCGCATGACCCATTTGTCCCACATTCTCCTACGATGCAAACCGCACGGTCCCGCCCTCAATCGTCGGGTTGCCTATTTGAAACCGCCGACATACTGTCACATTCTTGGATTCAAGGTGGTCGTGTTCTTGGATTCAAGGTGGTCGTGTGGATCGCAGTGACCACCAGCCGAGAGCGTGTCGAAGCCTGTGCTGCGATGGCGACGCCAAGGAGACTTCCTCATGGTGACAACGGAACCTCCATCGACCCGGACTGTCCTGGCGGTCCTGACCAAGGCTCGTCTGGAGGACCTGAGCCGCCAGTTTGGACTCTCACTGGCCGGGGAGGGTAAGAAAGGCGCATTCGTCGAGGCAATGGTCGAGTCTGGCCGAGTGCGATTTTCCGAGCTTCTTCCGTTCCTGGGGCGTGACGAGCTCAAATCGGTTTGCCGTGCCCATGGACTGGACGAGAGCGGCCGGGCCCGACCGGTCCTGGCGAAACGGATCATCGAGGCTCACGGAGAGGATGCAGCGGTGCCCGATCCGCTTTTTGGGATCGACCAGATCGCCCGGTACCTGCCCCGGCCCGGCGACATCGTCCAGGTGCGCCACCGCCAATGGTTGGTCGAGCAGGTCACTGCGCCTCCAGAACCAAAGCACGCCACAGCGGTCAAGCTCGTCTGCCTCGACGACGACAACCAGGGTCGCCCCCTCGATGTCCTGTGGGAGATGGAACTGGGCGCCAGGGTCATCCAGCCCGCGGCCCAGGGCCTCGGTCGGGTATCCGGTATCGACGAGCCCAGACACTTCGCAGCATACCTCCATGCGTTGAAGTGGAACTCGGTGACGGCTACGGACGCGGAGCTTTTCCAGGCCCCGTTTCGCGCCGGCATCCAGCTCCTCAGCCACCAGCTCACGCCCCTGCAAAAGGCCCTCAGACTCCCTCGCGCCAACCTGTTCATCGCCGACGACACGGGTCTTGGAAAAACCATCGAGGCCGGCCTCGTCCTCCAGGAACTTCGGCTCCGTCAGCGTGTCAACTTCGTGGTCATCGTCTGTCCGGCATCGGTCAGCCTCCAGTGGCGCGATGAGATGAGCAAGAAGTTCGGCCTGCAGTTTGAGATCTTCAACCGTGCCTTCGTGGGACGGCGCCGCCGCGAGCGCGGGTTCGGGGTCAACCCCTGGAGCACGCATTCGCGCTTCATCATTTCACACCAGACTCTGCGTCGCCCCGAGTACCGTGACCCGTTGCTCCAGCATATCGGGGAACGTGCTCCAAAGAGCCTGCTCATTCTCGACGAGGCCCACGTGGCAGCCCCGGCTTCGGCCAGCAAGTACGCCATCGATTCGCGCATCACCCGCGTCATTCGCGACATCGCGCCCCGATTCGAAAACCGGCTGTTTCTTTCCGCAACGCCTCACAACGGCCACTCCAACAGCTTCTCTGCACTGCTGGAGATCCTGGACCGCCAGCGGTTCACGCGCGGTGTGCCCATCTCGGGCCCGGCCGAGCTGGAGGCCGTGATGGTCCGCCGGCTCAAAGAGGACCTGCGGCGCCTTGGAGTGGGAAACTACCCAGAACGCACGATCATCCAAGTCACTGTGACGAACGATGCGGGTTCCTGGCGTTCTGTCGAGTCGGTCGCCTCGGATGGTGACACCACAGACGACTCGGCCGACATTCCCACGGACATTGGAGATGGACAGCCCGCCGAACTCCAACTCTCCGAGCTGCTGGCGGACTACACCCGCCTGATGGCTCCCACCAAAGGGCAGGGCAGGCTGGTGTTCATCAACCTCCAAAAGCGCCTGCTCAGCAGCATCGAGGCATTTGCCCGCACCCTGCGGCTTCATGCCAGGGCGGTGAGCGAGGGCAGGGCAAAGACCCAGCTCCGTCTGGCAGCCCAACCGGCGGTGCGCCCCGACGAAGAGGATGAGTACGGCGACGACGACGAGCAACTCGACGAGTCGGCCGGCGCCGAGATCGCTGCGGCATCCAGGCTCCTGGCGCCCCCCGAGGAACGAGCCCGACGGCTATTGGACCAGATGCTGTCGCTGGCAGACCAGTACCGTGGTGCGCCCGACGGCAAGGTTCTCGCCCTGCTGGACTGGATACGGCGGCACCAATGCCCCGGCGTCCAGGTCGGGGGCGCCGATCCCGAGGCCGAACCAGCCGACCTGCAATGGACCGACCGCCGCGTGCTCATCTTCACCGAGTACGGCGACACCAAGCGTTCCCTCCTCCAGGTCATCGGCGCCGCGCTCCAGGGCACCGACCGGGCCGATGATCGCATCATGCAGTTCCACGGCGGCATGTCGGACGAGCAACGCGAGGAGGTGCAGCGCGCCTTCAACAGCCCTCCCTCAGACCACCCGGTCCGCATTCTGATCGCCACCGACGCAGCCAGAGAGGGCATCAACCTCCAGGGACATTGCGCCGACCTGTTCCACTTCGATATCCCCTGGAACCCGGCACGCATGGAGCAGCGCAACGGCCGCATCGACCGGACCCTCCAGCCGGCCAGTGAGGTCCGCTGCCACTACTTCCATTACCCGCAGCGCTCCGAGGACATGGTCCTCAGAAAGCTCGTCCACAAAGTGGACACCATTCAGCGTGAGCTTGGTTCCTTGTCCGCGGTGCTCATGGATCGCATGGCCAGCGTCATGGAACCCGGCATCACCGAACGCACCGGCGCGGCCCTCGATCGCGTAGACGAGCCTCGTGGTCTCAAGCAGACGGCCAAGCGCGAGCTGGAGAGCCAGCGCGATGACCTTGCAAGGCTCAGCCAGGAGATCGAGTCCGCGGGCGCCATCCTCAATCGTTCCGCCAAGATCTTGAACTTCGATCCGGCTCTGTTGAGGGACGCCATCAACGTCGGCCTGGAGCTTGCCGGGGCAGGCCCTCTGTGCCCCGTGGCAGCCGATCGGGAGGAGACCGACGCCCAAGCCTATGAACTCCCAGCCATGGCTGACTCCTGGCAGCCCACGCTGGACTTTCTTCGGCCTGCCCGCGAGCGACAAGACCCGTTGTGGGAATGGCGCAAACGTCCCCCCCAACCCGTGGTGTTCAGGCCGCCCAAGCGGATGAACAGTCGCCTCGTGCATCTTCACCTGGAGCACCCGTTCGTGCAGCGGATCCTGTCTCGGTTCCGTGCCCAGGGCTACAGCATGCACGACCTGTCACGGGTGACCGTGCTCCAAAACCGACACGACGCCCTGGTCCGCGTGGTCGCCTTCGGCCGGCTTTCCCTGTTCGGCCCTGGCGCCACCCGGCTCCACGACCAGCTCGTCTCGGTGGCCGCCCGCTGGATCGAGGGCAGCGACGCACCATTGCGCCCCTTTGCCGAGCAGGCCGACCGCAAGGCCGCAGAGATGATCGAGGAGCTTCTCAGCGAGGCCCCCTCCCTGGACGGCGTCTCGCCAATCGTCCAGGCAAAGCTCCAGGCAGCGGCCCCGGACGTCTTCGCCCAGCTCTGGCCATACATTCGAGACGAGGCCGACAGCTTGGCCCATGACGCCGAGATCAAGCTGCGCGCCCGTGCCCGGGAAGAGGCCGATGCGCTCCGCAGAATCCTGGAGTCACAGAAGAGAGGGATCTCGCAAGAGATGGCAAACGCCGAACAGCTCGCCATCCAGTTCACCGACGCCGAAAAGGAGCAGCGTAAGACCCTCGAAGCCAACCTCGCCTATTGGCGCGAGCGCCTCGCCCACATCGACGACGAGATCGAGAGCGAGCCCCCACAGCTCCAAACGCTCTACGACGTGGTGCTGCGTCGCCTCGAGCCGGTTGGGTTCGTTTTCCTCTGGCCGGAGGTGCGCCGATGAGTGACGTCGAAACCAGATTCCACGAAACTTGGCTCGGCATGGTCCAGCCCATCGAGGGCCTCGTCGTCTCCGTGCCCGTCCTGATGGATGCCCAGTGCATGGAGCGCCAGACCAAGGCCACCCACGACAGGTTTCTCGATTTCCTGGCCCCGTTGGCCCCGCTGGCCCCGTTGGCCCCGTTGGAAGATCCTGCCGACGACCGAGCCGGCACTTTTGCATCGACTGCAGGAGATGGACAGCCCGCTTGGGCGATCCAGGACTTGTCACGATTCTTGGATGAAATGCTGGGGCTGACACCCGACCTGTTCGACCGGGGCGACGACATCCCCGCGGACCTGGCTCTCTACGTCCCCGAGGGCGGCCAGACCCTCAGACCGACCCTCGCCCTGCGAAAGATGCAGATGGCCGGCGGTCGCACCGACTCCTCCGACAGTAGCCCTGCACACGACAGCACCCCGGCACACGACAGCACCCCGGCCAGCCGCGCAGCCGCCCGCTACGAGGCCTTCGTCTGGGACATCCCGGCAGGACTCGACCTGGACAAACCCGAGACCGACACAGGACCCTGGGAGTATCCGCCCTCGGCCAAGTTCGACCGCCTCCTGCGCCATTGCCGCGTTCCCATCGGCATCCTGACCAACCGCACCGAGATCCGGCTCATCTACGCCCCCCACGGCGAATCGAGTGGCCACATCACCTTCCGGATCAACGACATGGCTACCGTGGGCGGGCGCCCCATCCTCGACGCTTTGCTCATGCTCCTGTCGGCGACCCGCTTCTTCTCCGTGGCCGAAGAACAGTCACTGCCCGCCCTGCTGCGCGAAAGCCGCAAGCGCCAGGCCAACGTGACCAACGACCTCGCCGCCCAGGTCTTCGACGCGCTCCAGATTCTCCTGCGGGGCTTCGAGGCCGCCGCCGAGCGCGATGGCCGTCACCTGCTCGACGACGCGTTGGCCCGGGACGACGATCACCTCTACCAGGGCCTGCTCACCGTGCTCCTTCGCCTGGTCTTCGTCCTGTACGCCGAGGACCGCAGCCTCCTGCCCGTGGATCACCCCATCTACGCCGGCAGCATGAGCGCGCTCGGCCTGTTCGAGCAGCTCCAGGAAGACGATGGCGCCCACCCAGACTCCATGTCCCGCCGCTTCGGCGCCTGGGGCCGCCTCATCGCCCTCTTCCGCGCCATCTTTCTGGGCGTGGACCACGGCGACCTCTCCATGCCGCCGCGTCGCGGCGACCTGTTCGCCCCCCATCGTTTCGCCTTCCTGGAAGGCTGGGGACCCGCCGGCAGCTCCCCCATCGTCGACCCCGAAGCGCGTGCCCAGGTCCATGTGCCCACCCTCGACGACCGAACCGTCTTCCTCGTGCTCGACAAGCTCCTCATGCTCCAGGGCCAGCGTCTGTCCTACCGGACCCTGGACGTGGAGCAGATCGGCAGCGTATACGAAGCCCTCATGGGCTACCACGTCGTCCGACTGCCCGCCCCGGCCGTCTGCCTGCGCCCGAATCGTGTCTGGGTCACTGCAGAGGAACTCCTCGACCTTCCGGCCGGCCAGCGCGCCAAGTGGCTCAAGGAAAACACCGGCCTGTCCAAGGCCCAGGCCTCCAAGCTGTCCAAGGCCGTCAAACGGGCCGAAAGCTCGGATCGGGCCACCAGCTCGGACCGCGCCACCAGCTCGGACCGGACCGGCAGCTCGGATCGCGCCACCAGCTCGGATCGGACCACCAGCTCGGATCGCGCCACCAGCTCGGACCGGACTGAAAGCAACGACACAGACGGCGCAAACCCGCGATCAGCGTCGGCCCAAGACTCGATCCTGGAAGCCCTGGCCGAGTACAGCATCGCCGGCCGCAAAAAGGACCGCAGCCTTGCCCTGGCCCAGGCAGGCCGGCTCGTGATCCAGCCCGGCGAAGAGCGCCGTCGCACCAGCTCCCATTACACCCCTCGTTCACTGTCGGCCCCCATCGTGGCCCGCACCATCGAACCCCTCCTGGCCACCATGGGCCCCGTCTCCAACGTCGTCTCCAACGTCGTCTCCGACCGCGACTCCGCCCCCGACTCCCCTCCCACCTCCGACGAGATCCTCGACCTCAAGATCTGCGACCCCGCCATGGGCTCGGGCGCCTTCCTCGTCGAAGCCTGCCGTTTCCTCGCCGACCACCTCGTCGCCGCCTGGACCCGCGAGGGCAAGCTCGACGAGATCACCGCCGCCAACGGCCACGAGGACCCGGTCATGCACGCCCGCCGCCTCGTGGCCCAGCGCTGCCTCTACGGCGTGGACAAAAACCCCTCTGCGGTCACCCTGGCCAAGATGTCCCTGTGGCTCGTCACCCTCGCCCGGGACCTCCCCTTCACCTTCCTGGACCACTCACTGCGCCACGGTGACTCCCTGGTGGGCCTCGACTTCGACCAGATCACCGCCTTCGACTGGAAGCCCGCCCAATCGGGCCAACAGCTCGACCTTTGCCGCAAGGAACTCCAGACCGCCCTGGACGAAGCCATCGACCTGCGCCGGAAGATCGTGGACCTGGCGTACGAAACCGGCCCTGCCGTCCAGCGTGAAAAAGAGCGCCTCCTGTTCGACGCCCAGGACGCCCTCGACCGCGTGCGCCTCATCGGCGATTTGATTGTCGGCGCCTTCTTTGCAGAGCCCAAAGCCAAGCCCCGCGAAGCCGAGCGCAAACGCCGCCTCGACCTCGTCCTGCGCTGGCTGGAGATCGACCAGGCTGCCCCCGAAGAACTGCGCCGCATGCAGGCCGAGCTGCGAGACCGGGTTCCTGCCTTCCACTGGATGGTCGAGTTTCCCGAGATTTTCTACCTCGACCGCCCAGACCCACTGGACCACGGCTCCGTCAACCAGGTCGCGTACATGGACGCGTTCGTGGGCAACCCACCGTTTATGGGCGGTAAGATGATATCGTCCACCCACGGTGATGCGTACGCAGCATGGCTCGACACGATCCACGACGCAGGCAAGAATGGTGACCTCTCAGCCCACTTCTTCCGCCGTGCCGACACCCTGATCGGCGACCACGGCGCCGTGGGCCTCATCGCCACCAACACCATCGCCCAGGGCGACACCCGCTCCACCGCCCTCCAGCCTCTCCTGCGCTCCGGCTACG
>JAGGXR010000166.1 GCA_021162935.1 Deltaproteobacteria bacterium | reverse complement strand
TGGCTGATGCGATGCTGGCTGATGCGATGCTGGGTGTGGCGCGTTCAGGGGCGCGTCACTTCTTGGCTGCGGCGAGGATGATGTCGCTGGATAGGGAGATGGGCCAGGAGATGCCCGGACTCGTCGGGGTTTGTTTCATGGTGACGGTTCCCGACATGTTTTGCTTGAGGACCGCTTTTGTGGCCAGACCCGTTGCCAGCGGTAGTTCCATGGTCCCAGTCTGGATGCCGGACAGTTTGTAAGTGAGCGAGCCCTTTGCTCCGAATGGCATGGACGATCCGGGTACGGACGTGACCGTGCTCGTCACGGTCAAAAAAGCCACGCCGTGATGGACCTTGTCCAACGTGTACCTGTTTATGAGGGCCAGGGCCATCCCGAGGTTGTAGAGTTTCGTCTTTGTCCAGCTCCCACCGACCTTGACCGGTCCCTCCGGATAGAAGTCCAGCATGTTTTCCATCGAGGATCGGACCGCTTCGTCGGAAAACTGCTTCCGAATGCGTTTCTCGACGGCCTTTTTCGCCGGACCTTCGGGAAGTTGCAAGGCGGCCAGCATGCGGTCCACGATGGCGCTCATTCCTTTGATCTTGGTGACGTGCCCTTGTTTGGTGATGGTCATTTTGAAGGTTTGACCCTTGAGGGCAGCAAAGACCTTTGCCATGGGATTGTTGGGGACCTGGCCTTTGGTCGAATCATAGTCGATCGTCATGGCCACCGACTTTTGATGGAACTGAATGGCCGTGTAGGCGATGACCATGTCGGCAGTGCCGTTGGATTGCATGTTCTTGACGGACATCGAGTAGGTCATTCCCATGACCTGATCCATGTCTTGCTTTTTGCCCATGACCGTTTGGTGGATTTTTTGCTTCGACGTGAAGGTCAGGTCGAAGACCTGTCCCGCCTTGATGTGGAGGGCCAAGGTATAGGCCTTTCCCGATCCGCCCTTCGGAATCGCCTCGCCGGGCTTGGGACGAGGCATGACCACAGGACGAGCTGCCGGCCTGGCGGGATTCTGTCGGGCTGCTCGATGATTCTTCTGGGCAGCAGTCTGCGTAGCGGCCTTGTGTTTCGTAGACTTTGCAGCCGAGGTCTTGTCCGACTCACTTTTTGAATCCGACGATTTCTTCCCGCAGGCTGCCACGGACATGGCTGCCGCGATGGCGATCACGGCCAAAGTTGTGCGACGAAACATGATGTTCTCCTTGGTTGTTCGACTTTATCAGTGTTTGGTTGAAAGTGGTATCACAACAGGTCGCGCCGGACAAGAACGGATCAGCTCGTGCTGGTAGACGCGAAGCCGCGCATCTCTGCACAGCGAACGCATCTTCGTGCCGAGATCCTGTTTGATCGTGTCGGTCATTCGCCTGACGTCCGGTACGCTTCGTACAGGAGTTCAACAACGGGGGTGACGGACGTCTTGTCTGATTGAGAGATGTTGTGGCAGGCAGCTACTGGGCTTCTCGGACCATGTCGATGGCGCCCTTGGGACAGAAGTGGGCACACAGGCCGCAGCTCTTGCAGTATTCCAGGTCGAAGAAGATACGACCAGTGGCGTCGTCTCGCGTGATACACATATCCGGGCAGATGAGCTGGCACACTTCGCAGTAGGTGCAGGTAATGGACGACAGGCAACGGCTTGCCTCGGCCTCCGCTTGGTTCTTGACGTAGCCGACCTCGACCTCGTTCCAATCCTGGATGCGCTCATTCGGATCGCGCTCCGGTGGGTCGTGGCGCTGTGGTGGCTCGGGCAGTCGGCAGTACTGACTCTGTGTTCGTTCCATGGTTCCGTTCGTCCCTGTTCCGTCCTGTTCGTCGTGGACCGATTTCTTTTTGGCTCAGGCTGGCTCAGGTGTCGCTCGGAGGCGATTGCTGCCCAGCGGTCGCCTCGTCCGTCGAGCCGTCGTCACAGTCTTCATGGTCCGGCGGGATCATGACGGACATCTTTCGGATGACTGACCGGACGCCTGCGTTGTCGATGCCTCTGGCCACGAATACGGGATGGACCGGCTGACACAAGTCCATGATGGTTTGGTCCGTCTCACAGCGCCAGCACTCGTAGTTGTTGTGGCAGACCGACCCGGGGAGCAGCCCCATGAGGCTGTAGCGACAGGGACGATCCTCACCCCACCGATCTCGGAAATGGCCCACGGTGACCGATTCCATGTCGATGGCGTCGGTGGGGCAGACGTAGCTGCAGGCACCACAGCCGATGCAGGCTGCGTCGTTGATGTGGATGCCGACCCGCCGGTCCTGACCTCGCCCCACGAATCCGATGGCGTGGGCGCCCACCACGTCGTCGCAGACCCGGACACAGAGCCCGCACAGGATGCATTTTTCGGCTGGATCAAGGTTTGGGAACCGGGTCGTCGTGACCCCGTAGGTCTTGGCCAGGTTTTGGAGCACAGGAGCCTTTGGTGCCCGGCTGAGCAGCGCCTCGATCACGAGCTTTCGATTCTGGTTCACCTCGTCGGTGGCCGTTTCGACTTCGAGACCGTCCCAGATCGGATAGTTGCAGGACGTGACGAACTTGGACCACGAACCGTGCTTCACCTTGACCGTGCAGAGACGACAGGCTCCGTAGGGAGTCAGCCCGTCCAGGTGGCATAGGGTCGGAATGAACGCGCCGTTGCGTCGCGCCACGTCCAAAAGAATCTCGCCCTTCTTGGCGGTGATCGGCTGGCCGTCCAGGGTGATCGTGATCGTATCGGAGGGTGTCGTGGGGTTCTTGATCATGGTGCTCACTCCCTCACAATGGCGTCGAAGCGGCAGGCTTCCATGCAGGCGCCGCACCGGATGCAGGTGTCCGGGTCCAGGGTCGGCACTTCCTTGGGCGCTCCCTTGAGCGCCTGGGTCGGACAGACCCGGACGCAGAGCCCGCATCCCGTGCAGTTTTCAGCCACGACCCGATAGGTGATCAGCGCTTGGCAGACACCGGCCGGACAGCGGTGTTCGGTGATATGGGCCTCGTATTCGTTACGGAAGTACTTGAGCGTGCTGAGTACGGGGTTGGGTGCCGAGGTGCCCAAGGCACACAGACTCGTCTTGCTCATCCACTGGCCCACCTCTTCGAGGGTGTCCAGGTCTTCGAGTTTGCCCTCACCGTGGCAGATCCGTTCGAGAATTTCGTGCATGAGGCCCAAGCCGGACCGGCAGGGCACGCATTTTCCACAGGATTCGCCCTTGAGAAACTCGACGAAGTAGCGTGCCACATCCACCATGCAGGTGGTGCGGTCCATCACGATGAGACCGCCCGACCCCATCATGGAACCGACCCGCGTCAGTTCGTCGAAGTCTACGGGCATGTCCAGCAGCGGCTCGGGAATGCATCCACCCGACGGACCGCCGGTTTGTACCGCCTTGACGGTTCCGGTGGCTACGCCGCCGCCAATGTCCTCGACGATCTCGCGCAGGCTCATGCCCATGGGGATCTCGACGAGCCCAGTGGATTGGACTTTGCCCACCAGGGAAAAGATCTTCGTGCCCTTGGATCCTTCGGTCCCCAGGTCGGCGAAGGCTTCCCACCCCTGGTTGATGATCAAGGGGATGTTCGCCCAGGTTTCCACGTTGTTCAGGTTCGAGGGTTGGCCCCAAAGACCTTCGCGAGCCGTGTGCACGTATTTGGCGCGCGGCTCCCCCATCTTGCCTTCCAGCGAGGCCATCAGGGCGGTGGACTCGCCGCATACGAACGCGCCGCCGCCGCGGACCACCTTGATTCGGAAACTGTGCCCCGATCCCAGAATGTGGTCTCCGAGCAGGCCGAGCTTTTCCGCCTGTTCCAAGGCGATGGTGGCGTGCAGCACGGCCAGGGGATACTCGTCCCGGACGTAGATGTAGCCTTCGTGGGCATCGATGGCGAACGATCCGATGATCATGCCTTCGATCACCTGATGCGGATTGCCTTCCAACACGCTTCGGTCCATGAACGCGCCCGGGTCACCCTCGTCCGCGTTGCACATGACGTACTTGAGCGAGCCGGGGGCCGACCGACACTCGGCCCACTTCTTTCCAGTGGGGAATCCGCCGCCGCCCCGGCCCCTCAGGCCGGACTTGGTGACCTGATCGATCACGCCTTCTGGGTCCTGTTCACCGAGGACCTTGGCCAGCGCCTGGTAGCCTCCTTTGGCGATGTAATCGTGGATGTCCGTCGGGTCGATCTGGCCGTTCAGATCGAACACGAGTCGGTGTTGGTGCTTGTAGAACGGAATGTCCTGTTCGGCGACCACCGATTCGTTGTGTTTCGGTTCGCGGTAGAGCCACTGGTCCACCGTGTGCCGTTGCTCGATGGTGGCTTCGATGAGCTTGCGGACCCGCGTCGGTTTGACGTGGGGATAGAACACGTTCGTGTGTTCGTTTCCATCGGCGTCCGCAACGGCCTGGTCCTTGCCGAGGCGGAACACCACCAAGGGCCCCTGTTCGCAGAAGCCGTGGCAGCCCGTGTGGACGACCCGGACCTTGTCGGTAAGGCCCATGTCGTCGAGGTCTTTTTCGAACTGCTCGGCGACCTTCATGCAGCCCGAGGCCCGGCAGCCGGTTCCGGCGCACAGGGCCACCACTGGACGGTCGTCTTGGGGACCGGTCAGGCTCGCGCGAAGAGCGTCTAGGTCCGCAACGTTGGTCAGGACCTGCATCGTTGCCTCATTTCTGGGTTCCACGATGGTCCTCCTTGAGCAATTGGTCAGGCAGCTTTTCAGCTTTGGCCACGGTCATCTGGCCAAAGACCGCGCCGTTGACATCGATGACCGGCCCCAGGGCGCAGGCACCCAGACAACCGACCTTGAGCAGGGTGAACTCGCCGTCATCGGTGGTCTGGCCCACCTCGATGCCGAGTTTGCGCTCCAGCGCTTCCAGGATGAGGGGCGACTGTCGCACGTGGCATGCCGTGCCCGTGCAGACGCTGATGACACGACGGCCCCTGGGTTCCAGGCTGAAGGCCTTGTAGAAAGTGGCCACCTGGAAGACCTGCATGAAGGGCATGTCGAGGGCCTCGGCGATTCGGCGTAGCGCTGCCCTTGGCAGATAGCCCATGGTGCGCTGGACCTGTTGCAGGATGGCAATGAGTTGGTCGGCACTCGCGCCCAGATTGGCCACGGCATCGTCGACCACCCGGACCGCTTCGTCAGCGACCAGTTTCGTTTCCTGTATTGCTTGCTCTACTGCCATGTTTCAGCCTCACTGTCCCTGTTCGAGTCGAAGTTCCAGGTACGATTCGACCCGTCTGGCCGTGGCGATTCCCGAGGCCACCGCCTCGACCACCGTCTTGGGCCCGGTGATGGCCTCGCCGGCACCAAAGAGCCAGTCGGGGCCGAGGTTCCGGTCTTTTGGAGAGCAGAGGAGATTGCCGAGCGGGCCCACGCGGACCGGGGTGCCGTTCATCCAGTTCGTTTCGGGCAGTCTCATGCCTGCCGAGACGAACTGGTGCGTTTCCACGGTCCAGGCCGAACTCCGAATGGGGCCCTGCACCCGCCGTCGGGATACGTGATCTGATGCGGTCAGCCGCAGCGGCGCGAGTTGGACCGATTCGAGTCGGTCCGTGCCGCCCAGTCCGAGCACGCCCGTTTCTTCGAGGATTTGTACGCCTTCGGCTTCGGCGCGATTCAGGTTGCGTTGTCCGGCGCCGGCCTCCTTGCGGCTGCGTGGCATGGCGAGCAGGACCGAAGACGCACCAAGGCGTACGGCCATCCTGGCGGCAGTCACGGCAGCGGGTCCGTTGCCCGAGATCACCACGTTGCCGTCAAGGTGCGTCAGGAGCCCAGTGTTCACCTTTCTGGAAAAGTTGACCACGTCACAGGTGCCCTTGAGGTTGCGCCAACCCGGCACGTTTGGGCCGAGACACTTGCCGGCACCCGTGCTGGCCACCACCGCGGTGAAGCCTTTTTCGATGAGCTTCTTCAGACTCCGGCGTCCGCGGATCATGGTGCTCGTCTTCAGGGTGATGCCCAGATCCAGGATGTGAGCGATTTCCCGGTCGAGTACGTCCTCGGGCAGGTCGAAGCGACTGACGCCGTATCGGAGCAGGCCGCCTGGTTTCTCCTGGGCTTCGTAGATCATCACCATCCAGCCGTTCAGGGCGAGGTGCCAGGCCGTGGCCAGGCCGGAGGGACCGGAGCCGATGACGGCCACCGACAGGGGCTTCGGCTCGTCGGGTTTCGTCCAGGCCGGCACGTTCGGATCGTCAGCCTCGTCTACGGCAAAGCGCTTCAGGGAGCGGATCGCGACGGCCTCATCGAGAGTCTCCCTGACGCATGCGTCCATGCAGCCCGCCGGGCAGAGGCGTCCGCAGGACGATGGCAAAGGATTCGTTTTTCGGATGATGTCCAAGGCCTCGCTCGGCTTGCCCAGTGCAATGGCTCGGACGTATCCTGGCACGTCCTGCCCCAAGGGACAGGCTGCCTGGCAGGGCGCCGTCTTAGGCCTGGCCACGCCGTCTGCGCCCACCGGCCCGTCCGGAAACCGGACCAGTCTGGGCACCTGGGCACGGAGGGAGTCCGGTTCGTCGAGTTGTTCTACAAAGACCGTTGCGGGGCATCGCCTCTGGCATGTCCCACAAGGAAGACATCGGTCCGCATTCCAACGGGGAACGTGTGTTCTTGCTACAGCCATCAGTTGCCCTGTTCGTCACGAGCTGCTTCCATGCCGAGATGGAAGGCCTTCAGATTTGTGTCCAGATGACGCTTGCGCACGTATTTTGCCATGGATTCTTCGAGGCTTGCAAGAGTCACGCATTGGCTCAGCCCCACCAGGACGCCCAGCATATAGAAATTGGCCGACTGGCCGGATCCGATGACGTCCAGCACGCGTGTCGTGGCGTCCACCGCTCGGTAGGTCAGTCCTGATTCAGGTCCAGCGAGATTTTTGACGAAGTAGTCGTCATAGAGCACGAGCCTTGGTTCGTCCATGTCCTTGGCGAAGCCATCGTGGGCCTCTTGCGACAGAGCGATCAGCACATTCGGTCGTTCCACGTGCGGGAAGTCGATGTTCTGCTTGGCCAGGATGACGTCGCACTTGCTCGCGCCGCCGCGCGCCTGCGATCCATATAATGTGGAGCAGGCGCTGTTGATGCCATCCAGGGCGCCGGCATGTGCCAGGACGTCGCCCAGCAGGATCGCGCCCTGGCCGCCGATGCCGCTGATCCGCGTCTTGAGGGCCGTGCTCAGGAGCGTTGTCAGGTCCATGTGCTTGGTTCCTCTGTCTTCGTTCAACGGGTCCCGGCCCACTGGTCGACGACTCGTTGCTCGCTCGTTCGTTCCCTGGACCGGTCGGCCGGTCCCATCCGTCGTCATGTCCCGTGCAGGCGTCTTTCGATCGGCCTGCGCGGACGGCTACTTCTGCTCAGCGCTGCCGTTTGCAAACAGGTCGCTGCGAGAGAATTCTCCAATTTCGAAACGAGGTCCATTGGTTGCCGGCGCTGCCTCGGATGTGCCCCGTTCGACGCAATGGGCGTCCAGGTCGTCGTAGAGCGCCGGGATGCTGTCGAACTGGTTTCGTCTGCCGAACTGGGTCGGGCAGGGGGACAGTGCCTCGACGAAGGAAAACCCGTGGGTCGAGATCGCCCGCTTGA
Organism: Deltaproteobacteria bacterium; assembly: GCA_021162935.1. Classification (GTDB taxonomy): domain Bacteria; phylum Myxococcota_A; class Polyangia; order HGW-17; family SLPX01; genus JAGGXR01. The sequence goes on along the minus strand of JAGGXR010000166.1, from coordinate 2,562 downwards.
TGGACTCGGTCAGGGCTCGGGCCCTGGTGACCGGCCAGCGGGCCACGTAGTCCGCACCAGCCGCCAGCACGAGCGCCGCCAGATCGAATGGACGGTATTGATTTCCCTCCGGGTCCGTCATGGTGTGGGCGTCAATGGGGGTCGTCGGAGCTGTCTGACCTCCCGTCATGCCGTAGATTTCGTTGTTCGCGCAGATCACCGTCAGATCGATGCCCCGTCGGGCGGCGTGGATCAGATGGTTTCCGCCGATTGAGGCCAGATCGCCATCACCCGAGACGACGATGGTGGTAAGCTCCGGGTTCGCCATCTTGGCACCCGTGGCGTAGGCCACCGCTCGTCCATGGACCGTGTGGAGCGTGTCGGCGTTGATGTGGGGGCTCGGGATCCAGGCAGCACAGCCGATGCCCGAGACGAACAGGGTCTTGTGGATGTCGAGGCCGAGTTCGTCCACCGCCCGGAGCAGAGACCCGAGCAGAATGCCGTGGCCGCAACCCGGACAGAAGGTGGTTCCCGAAAGGCCCTTGCGTAGGTACTTGTCCAGTGCCCTCGCCATGCATCTTCCTTTCGAAGTCGTTGCCTGTCGCTCGGTATTCGTGGATCATTTTCGTTCGGTCCACTCGACTCCGTACTTTCGTCCTGCCGGGCGACTCGTTCAATTCATGTGTCTCGCCAACGAGGCTGTGCCGTCGATTCACCTCGAATAGAATCACTCCATCGATCAGTCCCAAACTTTGGCGATCGTTCCTCGAATGCGTCCCGGCGAGATGACCCGGCCGTTCGTCTGGGGCAGACTCACGACGTCGCATTGCGCATGCTGTCGAGCCACGCCCGCCAATTGGCCCAGGTTCATTTCCGGAAACACGATGCTTCGAACGTGAGCCGACAGTTTCGCCACTTCCTTGTCCGCAAAGGGCCACAGGGTTTTGAGTCGAAGCAGACCCACCGCTTTGCCTTCTTTGCGGCATGCTTTCACCGCTGCCAGGGCGCTGCGGGCCGTGAACCCATAAGCGACCACCGCCACCTTGGCATCGTCGAGGAAATAGGATTCCGTTTCCACGATTTCGTCTCGTTTCGACAGGACTTTGGCGGTCAATCGATTCACCAGGGTGTCCTGTATATCTGGGTCATCCACCTTGCGAAATCCCCTGGGATCGTGGGTCGAGCCAGTCACGAGCAGGTTTGCTCCCTCGCCGAAGTGGGGCATGGGCGGCACGCCATCGGGCTCCGCCGTGCCAAAGGGTGTTACCTCTTCGATGGGGCCTTGCGGTCTGGGTCGGTCCCAGGTTTCCACGTCCTTCTTCAAGACGGCCGATTCGCGAAGGTGGCCCACCGCCTCGTCTGCCAGTAGGAATGCCGGCACCCGGAGGCGTTCGGCCCAGTTGAAGGCCTTGATCGTCAGGTCGAACATCTCCTGCACCGACCAAGGGGAGAAGGCCACGGGCATGTAGTCCCCGTGGGATCCATGGCGGACCTGGAGCACGTCGCCTGACCCCACGTGAGTCGCTTGCCCCGTGGATGGACCTGCCCGCTGGATGTCCACGAGCACGCAGGGCGTTTCGGTCATGGCCGCGTAGCCCAGGCCTTCCATCATGAGGCTCAGGCCCGGACCGGACGTGGCGGTCATGGACTTCTTACCTGCCCAGGCTGCTCCGATCAGGGCCGAGATGGAGGCGATCTCGTCTTCCATCTGAATGAACACCCCGTCTTCCAGCTCCCGGAGCCTGACCGCCATCAGGTGCATGATCTCGCTCGACGGCGTGATCGGATAGCCAGCGAAGAAGCGACAGCCCGCTGCGAGCGCGCCTTCGGTTGCCGCCACGTTGCCAAGGAGATATTCGGGTTTGGGACTGCTGGTTTCAGGGGAGCGACTGCTGATTGTGGAGTCGGTCATTTCCAGTTCTTCCGATCGGTCGCTATGCTCGGTCGATGAGGTTTATGCTATGCGGTCATGCGAGGTAGCACATGGACCATGGAGGGTCAAGACTGGATCTTGATGTGAATCGCATGGGATTTTACTTCCTGTCGAATCCCGTTGTTAGTCAAAATCGATCTCGCGGACGCGTTTTCGGTCCCGGAGGTGCTCCACTTGGTTGCGGATGAGGTTCTGGATCGTCTCGCCGTCCCGTACGGCCGCCAGCACGAGGACCGGATCCGTTTTGTCCGAAGTTTCGAGCACCACGTTCGACAGGGACAGCATGCGCAAGAACAGGGGTTCGTCGACTCGGTAGTCTTTGACCCGATAGAGTTCGAGTTGGTCCACCCGTTTGTTGATCACGCCGCGGCGCAGGCGGAGCCGCTGGCTGGTCAGTTCATAAATCGTGTGTCGCACCACGAGCCATTTCCATGCCGCCATGCCTATTGGGATGAGCACCAGGGCCAAGACCCAGATGAGCACGGACCAGGATAGGCTCGTGTGGCGTGCGAGCAGGATCACCGCCGTGACCACGACCGCGACGAGGAGCACATGGAGCGCGAATGGCTTCACATTTACGACCTGAGACGGCCTACCCGTCCACAGGGGGCTTTCACTGGCGGGCGCGACGCCCGTTGTGGCGACACCCG
>JAGGXR010000111.1 GCA_021162935.1 Deltaproteobacteria bacterium | reverse complement strand
GACCTGTACAGCACCTTTCAGTTTGGACTGGACCTCCGTGAGGGCCATTTTGCCGTTGGTCTGTCTGCTGCGCTTCGGGTCAAAGTGGTGGATCGGGGTGGCACTGGATCCAAGGGGTTTCGGCATCGGGATTGGGATGAACCTTCTGATTTTGCGCATATCGTGCGGTACATGAGCTATCGGAAACAGATGGGGCCCGTGCATCTCGGATTGATGATCGGAGAATTGGCCACGGCCAGTCTGGGACACCGAAGCATCCTGGATCAATATTTGAGCGTGGCGGATTTGGACCACCCCCATTCAGGCGCCTGGATTCGGGTGGGGCACCGGTATGTTTCCTTTGATTTCCTGACAGGGAACTTCGTGGATCCGCATCTCCTTGCGGGACGGGTCGAGATTCGTCCCGTGCCGAGTCTTCGGCGGCTCGTCATCGGCGTCACGGGGCTCGTAGACCTCAAGGCACCAGTTTCGGTGAGAAGGGACGATCGGGGTGAGGCCCGGGTCGATCACGCCAACCATCTCCTGGTCGATCGTGATCAGGTCGGTTTCGTGGGGTTCGATGCGGCCTACACCTGGCGGTTTGGCCAGGCGGAGCTTACCCCATTTGTCGATGGAAATTGGATGGTGGGGTCTGGAGGAGGCCTTCATCTGGGGGGAACCGCCCGGATCGCAGCAGGGCGATGGTCCTTTGCTTTCACAGGAACGTACCACCTTGCAGTGGATGGTTATCGACCCGGATACGTGGACATGTTTTATGATGTCCAGCGATACCAATTGGCCCTGGGACGAGGTATGGCCCGTCGGATCGGATCCCTCGATCCGAAGCTTGCGGTCCAGTCCAGAATCAAAGGGGCCTTCCATGGGGGGCGATTCGTCGCCTCCGTTGATTACGGCGATTCGTATCGGATGGAGGTCGGCTATGACATGGGCCACAGTGTGGCGGGTGACCTCGTTTGGATGAAGTTGGATGTGCCCTACGGACGACGCTTCGTGTTTGGCGCATTGGCCGCCCGCACCGGATTCTTGTCTTCCGGGGATTGGAGGGAGGCCGGCGGCACGATGGCAGGTGTGGAAACCCGATTCAGACTGTTTCGATACATGTACTTGCTCGGACAACTCCGGTACCTCTATCTCCTTGATGGGCGGTACCAGGGTGTGCTGCTCGCCAATGTTGCGGTGGGTGGCTCGTGGGACTATTAAAGAAGAACCAAGGTTCTGTGAGGAGAGAACGTGACGAGGCGATCAGATTGTGAACGATATCTCGACCAGTTCGGACCAGACGGTCTGATTGCGGTCCTGCGCGATTGGGTGACCGAACAACGCCTCGGGCGCATCGATGACGTTTTGGAGCATCGCATCCAACACCTGACCGTCGCTGTTGTGGGGCTCTACGATCCTCACAACGGGGCAGCGGTGATCCGAACCTGTGAAGGGATGGGCCTCAGTGATGTTCATGCGGCGGACGAGCAGGGTGAGCCGATGGTCGTGTCACACAAGGTGGCGTTGGGTGGCCACAAGTGGCTTTCGATCCATCGCCATCCAACCTTTGAGGCTTTGCTGGCGGAGCTCAAGCCGCAAGGATTTGCTCTGTGGGCCGCCGTGCCGGGCAGCCCGACGCAGATGAACAGCGTTGAGGGTCGGGATCGGTCGTCCACGGAAGGTGCAACGGATTCCTTTCCTGGGGCATTGGTCGACGTGCGGAATGTTCCGGTCGAAGGGCCCCTGGCATTGGTTTTCGGCAACGAGCGGGATGGTCTGTCTCCAGATGTGATCGCCCGCTGCGACGGCCGGTTTTCGTTGCCCATGTGGGGCTTTACAGCGAGCTACAATTTGTCGGTGTCGGTTGGTATGGCCCTCCAGGCGGTCGTTCCGCGTTTTCGTCAGGTGATGGGCCGCAACGGGGATCTGAGTCCGGAGGCGAAGCGGGACCTTCGGGCCCGGTGGCTGTTTTCCATGGTGCGGGCAGCCGCGCAGATTCTCGATCGGGCGAGGGCGGATCGTTCCGAAAAATTTCCTGACGGTGCCACCTTGGCCGCGGCAAAAGGAACGGACAACCAATGAGGAGCAAACAGCAAGAAACTCAGCCGGTCAGGCGGCTCCGGTGGATTTCTTCGAAACGATGGCGCCTGGTCTGGAAGGTGACCAAATGGATCGGCCTCGTGTTGGTGGTGGGCTTCGTCTTGTCCGCATTGTCCGCCATCGCCCTGTTTGCCTACTACGGCAGTGATTCCGGACTTCCGAATTTGCATCGACTCGAAGACTATCACCCGGACGTGGTCACGCGCATTCTGTCGAAAGATGGTCGTCTCATCGCAGAGATCTACCGTCATCGTCGCACGGTCGTGGCCCCGGACAAGATCCCCACGGTGCTGGTGCATGCAGCCGTCGCGGCCGAGGACGCCCGATTCTTCAAGCATAAGGGGCTTGACAAGATGGGGATGCTGCGGGCGCTCATCGCCAACCTGCGTGCGGGCCGCTATGTCCAGGGTGGATCGACCATCACCCAGCAACTCGTCAAGACCATCTTCCTAAGTCCGAAAAAGACCCTTCGTAGGAAGGTGCAGGAGTTGATCCTGGCCCGAAGGCTGGAACAACGTTTCTCCAAGCGCCAGATTCTGACCTTTTATCTGAATCAGGTCTATTATGGTCACGGTCGCTACGGAGTCGAAGAGGCGAGCCGTTTCTATTTCGGCAAACACGTTTGGCAGATTGGGTTGTCCGAAGCGGCAGTGCTGGCCGGTCTCGTGCAGAGTCCCGAGCGCCTGTCTCCCTTGCGGCATCCTAAGGCCGCCAAGAAGCGGCAGGTCTATGTACTGCGGAGGATGGTCGAGCTTGGTTACGTCAGCGCACAGAAGGCCGAGGCTGTGGCCAAGGCGCCCATTCGGGTGGTGCGCGACAGCACCCAATACTTGGGTGTCTGTCCTGAGATCGAAACCGTGGTTCGTCGTCGGCTCGAGCGTCGGTATGGCAAGAAGGCCCTGTATCGGCTGGGGCTGACCGTAGTGACGAGTTGCGACACCGCGTTGCAGAAGGCAGCGAGACAAGCGGTCGTAGATGGGTTGGGCCGCCTCGATCGCCGGGTGGCGCGACGTCAGAGACGTCTTTCGAGCAAGAGGCGCACAAAGACGCTTGCTGCTTGGGCCCAAAAGTACGGCAAGGCTGCGGTGGGACAGGAACGCAAGGCTTTGGTGGTGGAACAGCGGGCTGCCGATACGTTTCTCGTGGATCTGGGCGGCGGGCAGCATGCGGTGATGAAGGTGCCCCCTTCGTTGGTTGTCAGACCGGCTGTGTCGAAAGAACTGAGAGTGCACCCGACTCGCTCTGCGGCGCGCCGCAGAAGGACTCGTTCCGCCCGCAAGCACAACAAGAAGAAACCACGGCGGCCGTTCATCAGATCCGGCATGGTCTGTTGGGTCAAAGTGGCCTCGGTGGATCATTCGGTCGGGACCACGGCCGAGTGGTCTGCGCCGCAGGCGGCGCTCGTGGCCATCGATCCCACCACGCGGCTGGTGCTTGCCTTGGTCGGTTCGCGGAATTTCCATGCAGGTGACTTTGACCGGGCCGTGGCTGCAAAGCGGCAGCCCGGATCGGCGTTCAAGCCCATTTTGTACGCAACAGCCCTTGCGTCCCGTCGGTTTACCGCAGCGTCGGTGCTTCCGGACACGCCTGAAGTATTCAAGTTGTGGAAGCCCAGAAATTCCCATCACCATCAATTCTTGGGCCCGGTTCGTCTTCGCGTGGCACTCGCGCGATCCATCAACACGGTTGCCATCAAACTCATATCTCAGCTGGGTCCTGAGTCGGTTCGTGCATTGGCCAGGCGGCTGGGTATTCGTTCGAAGTTGACCAAGGATCTGTCGTTGGCGCTCGGTTCTTCGGGTCTGTCGCCCCTGGAGCTGACGAACGCCTATGCGACCTTCGATGCGAGCGGTGTGTACGAGGAGCCACGCTTCATTTTGCGTATCGGAAAGACGGGAACTGAGGACAGGCGGGAGCGATCCCAGGTACTCGATCCCGGGATCAGCTATGTGCTTACGAGCATGCTGACGTCTGTGATCCGGGAAGGAACGGGGCGCCGGGCACTGAGGCTCCGTAGGCCTGCGGCGGGCAAGACCGGTACGACGAATCGGAGTCGGGACACGTGGTTTGTCGGGTACACACCCGAGTTGGTCGCTGGCGTCTGGGTCGGATTCGATGACTTCCATCGTTCTCCGGGCGGGGGTGAATCGGGGGCCAGAACCGCTTTGCCTATTTGGCTCTCGTTTATGAAGAAGGCGCTGGCTGGTCGGCCGGTGCACACATTTGCTCAACCGGCATCGGTCGTGGTTCGTCGGATCGACCCTGTTACGGGGCTGCGGGCTCCCGCCGCTATGGCGAACGGTCTGAGCGAGGTGTTCGTTTCCGGGACAGAGCCCAAGAAAGTGGCTCCCATGCAGCAGGACGTGGCTCCGTCCGATGTCCTTCTCAATGACGGCCAATAGGTCCACAGCAGCTTCACGAGTCACTGTCTTGGTGGTGCATTGTGAGGAAAAACCCTCATTTCGGTCACTGGTGCGTGGCGACACCTTTGGGAAGGGGACTACATCTGAGGTGTGGCTTTCAGTGCTGTCTTGCCGTTCTTGACGTAGACCTGAAAGGTGACGTCGCGACAGTTCTGCGTGGCGATGATCTTACTTCGGTTCTTTTTGAGTTTCTGCCGGAACGCGTCGTACGTCACGGTCTTCGTGTCCTCTCCGCATTGTTGCTTCGTCTTCACGAAGGCCGTAAACACGGACTTGAAATGGTTTTCCACTTCTGGAGGTACATCGCCGACAGATGCTGGTGATTCGAATTCCAGCCCGGCAGCGGCTGGAGGAGTTGGTGCCTGGATCGTACTGGGCAGCACCGCCGCCGATCCACCAAAGGGCGGGGGCTGGGGTGCCGTTCCTACGGGAGGCAGCAACGAGTCGAGAGGGGCCGGTTCTTCGTTGGGAGGTGCACCTGCAACCGCACTTGCCGGCGGCGGTGCATAGTCTTCGGTTGCCACGGTTGGTTCGAGATCCTGGAGGATGGCATCGATGTTTTTGTCATGGAGGGCTGGCTGTCCTCCTCCATGCTCTTGGGCCTTTTCCAAGGCTTCGTTGATGGCGATTGCGGTCAGGCCGAACTTGGATCGAAACTTGGTTTCATCGAGTTTTTCCTGTTCACCGTTTCCGATGGCCCGAACCTGTCTCAGAAGTTTCGCCAGAGGTCGATCACCCTCCCAAATGGTGAGGAACAGACCGAGGGCGAGTGCGAACAGGCCGCCGATGATCACCAAGGCGTAGGGGAAGTTTTTGAGAAGATGGGATCGTGGTGTCTTGCCCGAGAGGAAGGCGAGGGGGCCTTGTGCTTCGGGGAACTTCCACAGGAGTGCCCAGTAGTTTCCTTTGCTCGCCGAGCCCCTCAGTCGACCGACCACCATCTGAAAATGTTTCTTTTCCAGGGAGATCGGGACAGCGGGAGATCGGCCGATCGTGGGGTCTGCAATCTCCTTTTTGTATTTTTTGTAAATGGCAGGAGCCTGCTTCGACCAGAGTGATGTCCCCTTGGTGTAGGCCACGAGTCGCCCTTTGGCAAAGAACGCCAGTTCGATCTTGAGGCGTTTGGCTTTCTTTTTTTTCTTTTTGTCGTGGGCCTTGGCCGCCTTGTTTTCAGTCTGGCCGATGACGGTCATCAGGTCTCGGACGAAGGTGTTGTCGATGGGCACCTCGGCCCGGATGGATCCGGCCAATGCTACCTTTGCTCCGACGCGTGCATAGCGCACCGGGCAGACATACACCCAGTACAGGGTTTTGCCCCGAAGGATCGTGTTGTCGAGACACCGGCCCTTGAGGGCGGCCTGGATTTCCGGCAGGCCGGCGAGGCTGTCGCCTGTTCTGCTGCTCATTCCGATACGAGTGCGAACGTGCCCCGTCCGGTCGGTGACCGCGATCACCGAGGCCTGCAGTCCGCTTTTTTTGATGACTCGGGTCAACGCTTTTTTTAGCGTAGCAGACAGTTCTTGTGTGGCGCCGGGTTGCTGCATCTGCAGCAGTGGTTTCACGATTGCGGGATCCTTGCCGATACTCGAAAGGACGTCGAGACGCATACGGGCCAAGTTTTGCATGTGCATGTCGATGAGCGCTTGGGCCACATCGAGCTGCTTCTGTTGGGATTCGTTTAGGTGGTACTCGGCTGGTCGAGGCGCCAGAAGGAGCGCCACGGTGACGAGTACCGCGAACAAGGTCAGGAGCAGTGTCCAAATCTTCGATAGAAACATGTTTTTCTCCGGTCCTTCAGCACAATGATGCGAGGTTTCAGCGGTGTCTGCGACGTCTGTGTCCGCGGCGGCGGCGATGGTGCGCCGGCGGGCGGCTTTTGACGATAGGCGCATGTCGTGCCTTGCGCGAGGTCGATCGTTTCTTTTTGCGGAGATCCACCGTCAGGGTGACACCGCGTCGACCCACTTGGATGGTTTGTTCGTGCACCTTTCGTCCGTGGTACCAGACCCGTAGGACGTGACTGCCCAGGGAGACTCGGGTGATGAAAAAGGCCCCACCTCGGTTTGCTAACACCGAGGCCGTCGTGTGCACGAAGGCAACGGTCCCCTGCATGTGGGCAAAGCGACGGCAGCGCAGGGTAAAGGTCTGAATCGTTCCATCGTCCAGGGGCGCAAGTCCGGAAAAGTGGAGCACCCCTGTGCCATCGGGCGGAATCACCGTGCTTCCGGCAGACGAAGCGTTTGGGGAGAAGATCTCGTGCGTGAATCGATCACGGTTGATGAACGTGATGTCGTAAGATTGGTTTTCTTTGGGAATCATGAGAATGGATGGCTTGAACCGGACCCCGTACAGATCGATGGTGGGTCCGCTGCGCCCGTGTCGGGCCTTCGCCATCATGGCTTTGGCCCTTCGGGCATCCCATTGGTCGATAGTGACCAGGTATCCACGGATGCCTGGGTGACAGAGGGGGGCCGTCAGGTTTGGAACCTGGAAGCTCCAATAGGCTTTGACCGGAGGTCGACAGGTCGATCGATCCGGGGCGGCCAGAATCTGGCCACGCACGAACGCGGTTCGTGCATGCGCGGTTGGAGCCGATACCAACAGGATCATCAAGAGGGCCGAGCCCATTCTTACGACATGTGCTCCGCTCGCTGGTGACCACCTTCGTGTTTGGATCTGTGACGTCATGTTCATGGCCCGTAATTCTATGCGCCAGTGGCCGGTTCGTCAATTGCGACGCATGGGGTGCATTTTGGCGTCTCGATACGGCCATCATGACGTTTCCAGGGATGGGACGCAACACATCGTGACGGTGGTCGATAACAAACTATCATGCAACCGATGCTGTGGATGGGTATGGCCCTGATTGCGGGTCTGCTGTCTCATGGGCTGGCTGCCCCTTGGTGGTGGCTTTCAGCCTGTGTTTCCTTTGCTCTCGTCGCCTTGTGGCGGCCGGGGATCGGGCGGTGGTTTCTCCTTGGCGCCATGTTTGCCTTGGGGGGCCTATCGGCCGGCTCGTGGGCAGCGATATCGGCGGGCGTACCTTTTCAACAGGCCGCGTCTCGTCGTGCGACGACCCAAGGTGGAGGACTTTCCGTTACGGGTGCCTCGCCTCTGGACACCTCAACACGTCGCGAGTATGCCGTCAGGGCGGACCGGGTCGTCTCTCGCAACGGTGGCACATGGCGCATCCAGGCCGATGATGCGTGGGTGCGGGCGGGCCGAGGGGGCTGGCATCGGTGGCCTGGGTCGGTCGCCCTGTCTGGCCCCGGCCGACCTCCGTCGATCGAACAGGGAGATCTCGTTTTCGTGTCGGGAACGGCACGACGATGGCGGGGGCGGACCTACCTGAGGGTCGGTCGGGATTTGGTGTGGCTGTCTTCGGGCCCGACACCAATGTCCTCGGTGGGCTCGGCGGTTCGTCGTCGGTTGGAGGATCTCGTGCGACCGATCCACGGGGTGGGGGCGCAGGTCCTGTGGGCTATGCTTCTCGGTGGATCTGTTTCTGCGCGCAGCGCCCTGCGTCAGTCGTTCGTCGATGCGGGATTGATCCACCTCCTCGTGATCAGCGGGCTCCATTTGGCACTGCTTTCGGTCTTGATGTTTTGGTGCTTGAGCGTTCTGCTCAGGCGAGTGGCGTTTATTGCAAGTCGTTGGCCGATTCCTTTTCTCGCCGCTGCATCGACCCTGCCAGTCGTGTGGGCCTATGTCTTGTTGGTGGGCCGATCGCCAGCAACCTTTCGTGCAGCCGTGATGGTGACCACGGTTTTGGGAGGCCAGATAGTAGGTCTGCGCAGCGATTCGGCACGGGCGGTTGCGTTCAGCGCCATTTTGTTGCTTCTCTGGCGACCGGACTGGCTGACACACCCCGGATTTCAGCTTTCGTACGCCGCCACGGGTTCGCTCATCTGGTTGGCTCGGTCCGGGATCGATGTACGGGGTCGGTTTGCTTGGGTGGCGAGGCTCGGGGCAGCGTCCGTCGTGGCATCGATCGGGACGGCCGGGCTCGTGGCCTATCATTTTGGGCGGATGTCTGTCTTGGGCCCCATGACGAATCTTGTTGCCGTGCCGCTGTTTTGCTGGGCCGTGCTGCCGTTGGGTTTTTTCGGGCTCCTTGTCGGTTTGGTCTGGCCGTGGATGGGGGGACTCCTGCTCGGCTTGGCGGCACTCGTGGCCCAAGGAGGTGTGTGGTTCGTGCGTTCGGTGGTGACTTGGCTGCCGGGGATGCGGTTTGGCATGCATGTCAGTCTTGGAATGTGCCTCGCCTATTACGGTCTCCTCCTCGCCGCTGCACGAGGGTGGCACGTCGGATCGATTCCTTCTGCCCGTCGCCGCCGATGGGCCGCCGCCACGTTGCTTCTTGCCGCTTTGGCCCTGTTGGCCTCCGGGTGGCTGCGAGCCAGGCCGTCCGACTCTGCGCTGGTCGTGTCGTTTCTTGGGTTGGGCAAAGGCGAGGCCGTGTTGGTCGAATTTCCATCGGGGCAGACGATTCTGGTGGACGGAGGGCCCTCGGACAGTGAGTTTTCTCCCTTGATACGCTTCTTGAGACGGAAGGGCGTTCGGACACTGGATCTCGTGGTGGCGACCCATCCGCATGCCGATCATGTTCAGGGGCTCATGACCGTGGTGCATCATTTCCATGTGGGAGAATTGTGGGTCAACGGTGAGGTGGCGGGACATGTCCAACGACGGCTCGTCGAGGAGGCGCACCGTCTGGGTGTGCCTGTGGGTCGGCCTCGCGTCCTTCATTTTGGGTCGGTTCGTTTGGATATCGTTCGGGCTCAGCGACGAGGTGACGCCTTCGATGGTCGACGGGATGGACGTGACGACCCTTTGCCGGATCCCCTTCTTTCGGTCAATGACAATTCGCTCGTGATTCGATTGGTCTCGCCATGGGGGTCTGTGTTGCTCACCGGGGACATCGAGGTTCCAGAGCAGACTCTCTTGGCCTCAGGATCCCAGACCCTTCGCTCGGACGTGCTCAAAGCGCCTCACCATGGGTCGTTCCTTGCGGTCAGCAAGGTCTTTCTCCGCCGAGTGCACCCACGCGTCGTCGTGATCTGTGGCGGGCCCGGCAAGGATGTGACTCGGTCGAGGATATGGTATCGAGCTGTTGCGGACCGGGTGGTTGCGACCGTTCGTGGGATCGTGACCCTGCGCCTCGATGGTCGTGGAATCCACGTTTTCGGTGGCTACCGGCAGCGATAGTTTTCTACGTTCATCCGGTATCGTCTTGAATTGGGGCGGAGATGTAATGCCTTGACGAAGTGGCGGCAGGCGTCCCGATTCCTTCCAAGATGCGAATAGGTCTTTGCCATTTTGATGTGCAACGAGGCGCTGCGTGGGCTGCGTTTGAGAGCTGAGCCATACCACCATTTAGCCTTCCAGTAATTGTGCATGCGGTAATAGGTGTCGCCGACCAGCCGCTTGATGGTGGAACTTCCTTTGTAAACTTTTGCCGCTTTGAGGAAAATGGCTTTGGCTTCTTGATATCGGTGGTGCCTCAGGGCTCGTCGTCCCTTCTTGAGGATTTCTTTGAACGTTTGCGCGCCGGTCTTTTGGGCACTCGCGTCGGACTCTTGAGTCGGCGCGACGGCTGCGTCGACTTTCTTGGTCGGCGCGGGCCCCCCGTCGGGTCGTGCTGCCCTCTTGGGCGTCTGAGCGTTCGGTTTCACCGGGACGCTGCCGTCCGGTTCCGAGGTGGCGGCGCCCCCGGCGCCCGTGGCGTTGGCGGCGATTTGGGGAGATGTTGCCGCCCCGTTTTTTGTGGGGGCGCGATGACGCATCCAGACGAAGGCGGCGGCGACGAGGGCGGCGAGCAGGATGATTCCAGTTCCGATCCAGACCCATTTTCTGTTCGACGCCCTTTTTGAGAAAGGCGGAAGGGCCAACTCATTCACCTCGGAGGGTTCCAGGGCGAGTTGGGCTCCGGTCTCTCCGCCGGGAAAGGCCAAAGGCTCGAGGGGTTGGTCCGCCCTGTTGCGGCTGGGCTTCGGTGACTGAGCTTGTTTGGCCTCTTGGTCGTCCTGGACCGTCAAGGCGGGAATGGCTCCAATGCCCAAAATGGTCTTCTTGTCGGCTCGCTTTGCGGGTCTGAGTTGGGCGGCCGTACCGGCCACGGTCTTCGGTTGACTTTGCTCGGGGAGAGGCGGCGGCCTGTTGGACGATGCGGTGGCCTGCGGCGCCGCATCTTCCAAAGATCCGTCGGATGTCTCGGTTTTTGTCTGGTCCGCCAGTCCTTGGGTTCCCATTCCTAGAACGGTTCGGGTCTCTTTGTATGCCGGCTGCGGTCGTGCCGGTTTGCCTGCGCTGGATGGTGACGATGGCGCAGGGAGGGTGACCGATACGGAGTTTGCCAGAAAATCGAGGGCTCCGTAGAGCGCCTTCATCGATGGGTAGCGCTGAGCTGGGGTGCTGTTCAGGCCGCGCTGTGCAATTTCATAGAGGTCTTTGGCAAGGGGGTCGCTGTCGTCCGGCAGGGCCGGTGGGCGAACCCAGCCTTGTGGTGGAGGGGTGCGCCCAAGCAGGAGCTGCATCAGGATGGCGCAGGTCGAATAGACGTCGGCGCGATGGTCCCACTTGGATGATGCCCGACGTTCAGGCGCGGCGTAGGCCAGTGCTTCGAGGGGGAGTGGGGGCACTTGGTCCTCGTTCGGGGGCAGGCCGAAGTTGATGATCAAAGGGATGGGTGCTTTGCCACCTGCTGCATTGGGGAGGAACAAGCTGTCCGGGCTCAACTCGAAATGACCGACATCGTGTTCTTCGAGCGCTGAAATGGCCGATGCTGCAGTACCCACGAGTTCGAGTGCTCTGGCTGGCAGGAACGTCAGCCCCCGTTTTTGGGTGGCGGACAAGGTGTCGCCGCGGACCACGTCCATGACGTGATACAGACCGAGATTCGGTTCCTCTTCGAGGGCGTGGATTTTGACGATCCCTGGGTGGAGAACCGTGCACGCGGCCTCATATTCGTGTCGCATGTGGTGGCGGATGTGGGTGTCCTGGGCCCTTCGACCACGTATCAACTTGAGCATTCGAACGCGGTTGGATTCCGTGTCGAGAGCTTCGTACAGCTCTCCCAGCCCCCAACGCCCAAGTCTGCCCCGAAGCTGGTACATAGGCTCGTTATCCCTCGTCGTCGTTTGCCGACAATGCTGTCGGGATCACTGGCTGAGTTCTGGTTCCAGAAAGCGGCCAAGGTTCATCAGGCTGTCGTCTGAGCTTGCAATGAAGCGGAGCCCGAGAAGGTACGAGTCCTTGCCCTCCGGTCTTGCCCAAACCACTTCAGCGAAGAGGTCAGCCGTTTCCTCGCCACCGGGTAGGTTTAGTTCGACGGCCACGAAAGCTCCTTGTTCCACCGGCTGATCCGTTTGCATGCAGATTCCGCCAAGGCTCAAATTCTCCGACTGAAAGTTCTGCCTGATTGCATCTTTGTCGGCCAGAAAGGTCATGGACACATCCACCCGGGCATCCAGTCTGGGGAATTCTCGTCGATCACTGCCTGTTTCATCCTGTGTCACGGTGCCACCTTTTCTCGAGATTTGAGGCGTTTTTCGGACCTGCAAGAAGCACCGAGTTCGGTGCCCGCCCAAGTTGCCATCGCTTCCCCTATACTAGCCATTGGGTGGGGATCGATCAACAAATCGATCCAATGTTTATTTTGAAAGGCACACATCCGTCGATTTCATGCCAGCAGGGGCGTCGATCATTGCGTGGTTCCAGAGCCGTTCGTTGGGACGATACGTACCTGATACAAGGCTAGGTTGGTGTTCAGTCGGTGTGTCGATCCATGACTCGTCGGTTTTGGCGGCCCAACGCCGTTTCCGTGTCCGTCAGACGCGAGGCTTAACACTGTTGACACGGTGCGTTATCGTTTGATAGCTTTACGCCTAGATTCATGGACCGAAGTTTCAACGTGTGGGTTCGGCGGCTCCATATCGGAGCGCTTGGCGCCTGCGGCCATGTCGACTGGGTCAGTGGTCCGTGATGGGTGAGGCGACGCAACACAAGAGAGGTGCACGGATGGGCAGACCACTTTGTTTGGTCACGGGATCCTGTGGATTCATGGGGACCCATATGGTCGAGATTCTCAAAGAGGCGGGGTTTCCGGTTCGGGCAACGGATTTGGCTTCGGCGCATGAGCGGGATGATCGAATCTTGGGGCATTTCCCCTCGGTTTTGGATGCCCTGGATGTCCCGTTCGTGGCAGCGGATCTTACCGACAAGGCTTCCCTTGAAAAGGCTGTCGAGGGGGTGGGGTACGTCTTCCATCTTGGCGCCGTTTTCAACTATACGGCTCCGTGGGCCTTGCTCGAAGCCGTCAATGTCGCAGGAACGCGCAATCTCCTCGAGTTGCTCCAGGAGCAGAACTCGTTCAAGAAAATCGTGTATTGGGGGGCTGGCGGCATCTACGACATCGAGACCGCTTCGTTGCCCATCACGGAAGAAAGTCCGATTCGGCCCACGAACAATTATCTTGAGTCCAAATGGCAGGCGGAGCAGGTCGTTCGGGACTTTTGCGAAAAACACGACATGGCCTATTCCATTGTTCGAGGCACGACGGTCTATGGGCCCAGGGCCGCTTATGGGAGCGGCCCGCTCCTTATGCAGGCCGCGACGCAGCCCGTCGCCGTCGCCCCAAGGAATTGGACCTTCCGGATTCCCTTCGTGCATGCGGTGGACATGTGTCGGGCGGCCCTTCACGCGGCGGAGCATTCATCTATGGATGGACAGGACTACATTGTCAACGATGACTCGCAAATGACCACCGTGGACTTCTTTGCGTTTACTGCGAGTTTGACCGGGCATCCATTCGTCAAGGCTCCTTCTGTGCCCATTGGGGTGGTCAAAACCGCCTTGATGCCGCTTGCACGTGCCCTGCAGTGGACCTCGACGAACATCACACATCGGCCGCCCCCCATCGAAGCCGATACGATCAAGTATCTGGGTGTCGATTTCGTCTATTCGAACCACAAGATCAAGAGCAGCGGGTTCCAGTTTCAATATCCAGATGCCCGCAGGGGTATCGCCGATACCGTTGTCTGGTACCAGCGGAATGGGTGGATCTGATTCAGAATTTGGTTCCGAAGCATCGAGCGGATCCGGACCGGGCGTAATGCGGATCGACGCAACATGGTGGATGATACCGGTGGACCGAAGAAAGACGAGGCAAAGAATATGACGATTCCAAAGCAGCCCAATGGCCAACGATATGATTACCTGTCCCTGTGTGTGGCGTCCAACGACCAACTCGAAATGGCCATGCGACAGGGAGTTCGTCCGCGACTGGAGGACCTGGCCGGCTGGGAATTTCGAGGGTACAACACGTTGGTCCTCACCGAGATGTTGGGCTTTCGTAAGTTCAAAAAGGGCTTCTACCAGGCCGATCCGAGTGAGCAAGATCCTTCCTACCTGAACGGATACAACGTCCAGGTCGTGCAGACACCCCTTGCCGATCCTTGGTTCGATCGGGTCAAGGGCGGCCTGTCGATCAAGCATGCCTGGTATCGATGTTACCCAGTGCGGATGACAGAGGTGGATTGCCGGTATCCCAATGCGGTGCTCGTCAACTATGATTGCCCGGAGGCAAAGTCGTACGACCCCTCTACGAGGCTGCGGGACTACGTGGTACAGCTCTATCAGGACAACAAGGATCTGTTCCTGGGCAAGGCCTACGTGGCGTTGGCCGGGCCTATTCGGGTGTTCGTCTCATATTTCGTTTTGGAGCGGGAGAATCCATCGAGCCTCCAGATTCCCAGTGAAGGTCACCCTTCCAGTGAGTGACACGTCCGCTCTTTTTGTGGTCTGACAGGGTTCGTTCGAATCGGGTGTTCCGCCAACCGACTGGGGGCTTCTGTCGGTTCTCGGCGCAGTCCGTGTGTCGATGGGACAACGAATCGACCCAAGTGTACAGACAGTGGTGGGCATCGGAAAACTTGGGAAAACAGCTTGACGGAAAACAGCAGGGGAAATATTTTAAAAGCCTGTTCGACTGTTTTGGACGTTCACCCAGCACAAGCTGCCCTTTGCGGACTGGACCAGTCACGCTCCAGGCAAACTTGGTGACATCGGGCTAGGGACTGTTCCCACGGAAGGGAAGGGCTGTGAGACTCAAGGATTTCGTGACCAAGACTCGGATGGTGGACCTGGAGGTTTTCCCCCAGGACCGGCTCGACGAGTTACTTGCCGTTTTGGAAAAGGACCCGTCCATGGCTTCCATGGGCGATTCCTGGTTCGCGGCCACGGAGGCGGTCCCCCAGGTGCACCTGCAACGTCTGTCCGATGCCTGTCGGGCTTGGCAGGATCGAGAGCGTGCATTGGCCGCATTGCTCGATTTATTGCGAGATCGTAAGCTGCCCGAACCTCCCGGAGACGTGCTGGAGCGGGCCATGGTGCCGCACAAAATTGCGGCTCTGGAGCGGGCGGTATCTTTGTGTCCTCGGGATGGGTTCGACGGTGACGCGGAGTGGACAGACGCCTTGGATGCGCATCTGCAGGCCTGGAGCGGAGCGGTGAATCTCGCCATCAAGCGGGGGCAGCTCCATTGTCGTCTCGACACGGAGCATGCCGAGGCGAATCGGTTTCAGGATTATGCACGGCGTCGGGAGAACCTCTCCGGTCTGCCAGGGCATCGGTGGCTGGCTATGAGGCGTGGCGAACGATTGGGTGCCCTTGATATCGATTTTGAGTGGCCCATGGCGAATATCACCGCTTTGGTCGATTCCCTCAAGAGTCGGATGGGTGCGGCCGTGCCCGAGAATTTGACGGAGATATTCGTCACCTCCCATCTGACCGAAGCGGTGCGTGCCGTGCTCGACAGGCGGGTCGAGGACGAGGCGATCAAGAGTGCCGTCACCCAGTATGCGGAGTTACTGAACAGCCCACGGTTCTGTGATGCGCCGGTCGGGGCGGTCGCCGTGCTTCGGTCGGATGCGGAACTCGGTGTGGCGGTTTTGGATGGACACGGGAAGTTGCTGGCTGGGATTCTTGTCGAACCGGGGCAGGACAGGAGAAAAGACATCGTCGATTTCCTGTTTCAGCATCGGATCGAACAGGTCGTTTTGCCCAACACGGCCCCTGATCGAGAGTTTTTGGCAGAGGTTCGGTCTGGATTGGCGGAACAGTTTGCCGTGATCACGGTTCGGACCGCAGCGTTGGCAGAGGCACGCAGACAGATCCGCGAAGCGGACAGGACGATTGCGGCCCCAATAGCGTCTGCCATGGTGCTGGCCCGCCGCGCGTTGGATCCGGGGGCTGAGTGGGCCAAAGTCAATCCGGTGGGTCTCGGCCTGGCGGACTATCAGCACGATATCGATGTCGACCATCTCCATGCTGCCCTTTGCGATGCGTTGGCGCTCCATGTGAGAAAGAACAGACCGGCGTCCGGCAGGGGGGCGGAGCCGAGGCTACGGACCGCCCAAGTGGCCACCAAGCAGAAGGCGAAGCCGAATCCCTTGGTGGGCAGCATTGCCGATCTGCGGCCCGGAATGACCGTTCATGGAACAATTTCCAATGTGACCCGGTTCGGCGTGTTTGTGGACATGGGCCTCGAAGAAGACGCCATGATCCACATTTCCGAGTTGTCCTCCGAGTTCGTGTCCAATCCAGAAGACGTGGTCTCTATGGGACAGGAAGTGTCGGCCAGGGTGCTCGAGGTGGACTCGGACAAGAAGCGCGTGGCTCTGACTCTCAAAACGGCTGATCCCGACGGGGCGAACCGATCGCATCGTCGCAGAGAGCGGCCGCACGATCGTCCCAAGTCGAAGTCAGATGCGCTCGCGCAACTCGAAAATCTCTTCAAGAAATGAACGAATTAGGGCAGTCCAGTCAGGCAGCACCAGCGATTTCGAATCATCGAACCGCATGGTCTCTGCCCGTTGTCTCGATCCTCGTCGGAGGCTCGTTGGGTCTCATCTATGGGGCCACGCGCAGCATGGCCTTGGTCACGCTTGCGGCTGGGTTCGTGGCGGGAGCGGCTGTTGGTGGGGTGGCAGGGATTCTCGTGTCCGCATTGCGACGGCTCCGAGAGGTTCCGTGGTGGGAGCCGGCTGTCATTTATCTCGTTGCGCTCGGCGGATTGGTGGCAGCATCGGGCTCCCGACTGAAGCGTCCTTCGGTGGACAATCATTTCGTGTACCTGGCGGATTCCCTCAACCATGGACAGTTGCGTCTCCGCAAGCATCCTCCCCATCAAAACGATTGGGCTCGCGTGATGACACTGACCCTCTCAAGTGGAAAAACTTTGCGGGGACAGTGGTGGAAAGCGGCTGGGCAGCACGCATTCCGAACGACCAAGGGCAAGATTGTCCATGTGATGCCCGGTTCGGTCCGAAGGACGGAAACGACCTGGTACGTGTCGTTCCCCCCTCTTCCTGCGATGCTGATGATGCCGGGAGTGGCGGCGGACGGGTACCAATTCAATGACGTGTGGTTCACCGTGATCGTGGCGGCGCTCAATCCGGTCCTTGCCTTCTTGTTGCTCGTGGAACTTCGGCGTTCCGGCTACAATGCCATGGGTATCGTGGACAACCTGTGGCTGACCGCGTTTTTCACCTTCGGTACGGTCCATTTTTATTGTGCGGTCATTGGCGAGGTCTGGTACACGGCCCATATCGTGGGGACCACGCTGCTTTTGTCCTATCTCTTGGCGTCCGTGGATGGGCACGAGCCCTTTGCTGCCGGCCTGTGTCTCGGTGCCGCTTTTATCACCAGGACGCCGATGTTGATGGCCTTTCCATTTTTTGTCCTCATGGTGCTCAAGCCATCGGGCCTCGATCCGAAACAAGGTTTCAAGGATCTGTTTAGGAAAGTCGCCTGGCGCAAAACGATCCACCCCCTTCTTTCCTTCGCCCTCCCTGTGATGGTGATAGGGCTATGGATGGCCTATCTGAACTGGCAGCGGTTCGACAATCCCTTCGAGTTCGGCCACACGTATCTCAACATTCGGTGGCTGCCGAGGATCGAGCGTTGGGGCCTGTTCAACGTGCATTACATGTCCAGGAACCTGTCTGCCGCCTTCACGCTGCTTCCCTACATCCAGACGCACTATCCATACATCGTCATCAGCCGACACGGAATCAGTCTACTCGCTGTCACGCCCTTTTTCGTCTATGCGATGTGGCCGAAGCAAAAGGGCCCTTTGCATTATGCTTGCTGGCTGTCCATTTTCCCCATAGCGCTCCTGCATTTCATGTATCAAAATTCCGGTTACGTGCAGTTCACCTACCGGTTCAGCCTGGATTACACGCCGCTGCTTCTCGTATTGCTCACCATGACGGGGCGAAAGTTTGGGCCTTTGGCCAAGAGTCTCATTCTCTGGGGGATCGTCTGGCACACCTTCGGGGCACTCAGCTTTGGGCGTTGGAGTCAGTTTTATGCCAAGGGCGACTGGCTCTTCGTGGCCCAGTAGTTGTTTTCGTTTTTCACGGTTTTGGCCTGTGGCCCAAGGGCGGCTGTCCGGTCACTTCTGGGCATCTCAAAGATTGTTTTGGCTGATAGGGCCCATGTCGTATGGCGGTGATGAGAGAGAAACGACGGGCAGGTTACGAACCGACTGGACAATCGGTGGGTCTTGCCTAAAACTGACGTGACCTAAGACCGTCCCGAATGGCGCGGGTTGCCCGTCGATCGAGCAGCCAAGCATCAGCACAGGAAAGGATGCCATGTACGTTTGTCCAAATTGTCACGAACAAATTCCCGATCGCGTCAAGAAAAGTCAGGACGCATGTCCGTTCTGTCACGAACCCTGGCCACCTGAAGAAAGTCCGGTCGAAGAGGAGGCCTCTTTGTCCGATGAAGCTACGGTTTCTGCGTCTCAGGCGTCGGTCCCGGCGACGGTTGGCTCCGGGGCGACGGGTTCGCCGTCTCATGCGGCAGCCGCAGAGCCGGAATCGCGCAAGAGCCACCTTGGGGTGATTATCGCCGTGATCCTCGTTTTGGTCGCCGTCGGTGGGTTCTTCGGGTATCGCGCCATGAAAGGGTCCAAGAAGACCAAAGCTGGCGGGATCACGGTCAAGATCGGCACGGCCACCGTGTCGGTCAAGGGGCTCCAAGATGAGGAGTTCGAGCAGCTCGTCAAGTGGCATGATGAGATTCGCAAGGCCATGGTTGGATACTTTTCCGGTCCCTGTGACGAGTACCGCCAGCATCGTTTTCACGTCACGTCCTCCCTCGTGGAACGAGAACGCCTCATCACTGCCACGAAGAAGGAAAAAAAGGTGGAACTGAACGTGGAGCCCGGAACCGGCTCGGCTCTTCCGCTTGATGGATTCAATTGGTTTCGTTGTCCCGTCCTGTTGGCATACGTGGACAAGGAACATCGTCTGACCATCGACCTCAATTTTACAGAAAAGGAGCGGGTGCTGGGGTCCACCATCCGTATGTCCACGATCACGATCGGTGGTGGGCGATTCGTCGTGGGCAAGGGGGTCTATCGGTCCTTCTGGGATCAGAACAGAAGGGGGTTGAGTTTTCCGCAGCTCAAGAAGACCGCGGCCAAAAAATTTCCTGGGATCCTCGCCTTGAGCGGCAAGAAGATAATTTCTAAAGGCCGCAAGAAGATGAACTTTGCGGGCATCGATTTTGTCCGGATCAAGCGCGAGCACGGGAAATCATTTCTGGACGGCCACTGGCGGGCGACGCTCGCAACGAACAAGTTTCACAAGATCCTCAAGGGGTGGTCCGATGGTTGTATTTCGCTCAAACGGTCGATTCGTGCCATCAACAAGAAGTACGACGACAAGAGTTTCAAGATTCCAGAACTGAAGCAGCAGGCTTTGGCTCTGGTGCAAACGACCTGCAAGGCAATGGCTGCCATCGCCGGTGGGGTGGAGCCCTGGAACCAGACTGCGGTGGATCAGGGGCGTGAGGAGTTGGCCAAAGCCCTGGGAATAGCCCAAAAGAACGTGAGAGGGCCGTTGGAGATGCTTGGTGCGAAGCTCAAGAATGACATGCGGCCCAAAGCATGGTGTGGGGGTCTGGACACCCCGTCCGTTTGTAAGAAGTAGCGGCGTCAGGCGCACAGGTTTCTTCTTTTTTTTTCAGAGAGCTGTTTCGGGGGGGGGCGTCGTCAGTCGAGGACTAGCGGCCGCGGAAAATGATGGGGTATGAATGGTGGAGGGTTCCGTGATGAAACCTTGGGAACCGCCACAGTTCCGCGGACTTGCGGATGCAGCTGGCGAGGGAGGTGCCGCGGAAGGCGGGCGCGTCCACGGACACGTTCGTGACGTACCCGGAAGGTGCGACCTCGAGGGTCAGGACGGCTTTGCCGGATTTTCCTCGCAGGGAGCTGTTGAACATGCAGTACTTCAGGCGGGAAACCTTGTGCCTCAGCAGTCGAGCAAGGGTCCTCGCAGAGAGTGTTTCTGGGACCGTCCGGCTCATGGCAGTGCCTGCAGGAGGGATCGGTTCTCCAACTTTTTGCACATTGGTCTGCAGCGCCTGGCCGTCACCTGCGGAAATGACGACAGGGTGATCGAGGTCGTTCGCCTTCTTTGCCGCAGCAAACCGTTTTTCGAATCGTTTGTTTGTCTTCGGGCCGTGGCAGGCAACGAGGAGCAACCCCACAGCGGCAATGAAGAGCGGGTGTGTGAATTTCTTGGTCATGACCGGTTCCCTCCGTGTCGATGGTTCATCTTTGTGTATCGGTGCAACAAACAACTCTCTTCATGTCATCAATCGTACGGATCACTCATCATACGGAACATCGCGTTTCTATCTTCCCTGGTCCTCGATACCAGGGAACGTTCATCGCACGTCGAGGAGCTGGACCTGAAGTTTGAGGGCGCCTTCGCGGACTCGTAGGTGCCTGGTCACCTCGATCACCCACTGTTCGTGTTTCGGTGTGATTTCCTTGACGCGGACGGTATAGACGGGCCCCTGTTCCGAGGACGTGCTTACGTGTATCGGCGGCTCGCCAAAGGTGTCCTTGTATGCGCGCTGCAGCCAGTCGTGGACGGACACTTGGGGCGCGAAATCCTGATGCGCCATATCCTGGCGGTCGGGGGCCCACATAGGGGTGCGAACCAGTCTCCCTGTTTCAGGAGTATCTTCCGCCGAGAAGCTTCCTGCCGGATAGGCCTCGACGATGCCGAGTGCCAGAAGAGACCGGGGTATCTCGGTGACCTCCGAGACATCCAGAGGGGCCTGCTTGGGGTGAGGGGTCATCACTTCGGTGAGTATGAGGCCGACTTGCTCGTGGGATCGCTGCCTACGGATCCGTTCTCGAACCAACAGATCTCGATGGTTGCTGGAGTCGGCGGTGAGGCCATCTCTAAGGACGGCGACGGCTCGCTTGAAACAGATTTCGGTCGTGGGAAAGTCGTGATCCGTACTGGGACGACCGAGGAAAAAGAGGTACACTCGCCGGTTCGCTGCGGTTTCCGTGTTGATGATCCGGTATTTTCGGGCATTGCCCAGATCCACCAAGGGTTCGATGGAAAAGGACGCGGCGAGCGCTTTTCTGCTGCGACCATCGACAAAGGGGTCTTTTTTTAGGGCTTGTTCGACCAGGAAGTCCAAGACGAATCGACGGAGCATATCTGCGGGGCTCGAGTCAGCCATACCTCACATCCGTGTGCCAGCTACGCATTTGATTTCGTGACGTCGGCGACCGATGTTCATTTTTTCTAGAATATCATCATATGCTCGGGGGTTCAAATCGGAAACTTGAAGCCCTTTGTCGCGGCCGTTTGCCTGACAAGGGGGGGGCCAAGGACGATCGGTGACTAGGGATCGATGTTTTCCAGGGGGCCTGCGAAAGGCTCGGTGTGCGGCGTGGCTCCGCCAGAAACGAGCCGCTCCACTTTTTGTTCCGCCTGGTCCAGCATGGTTTCCGCCTGTCGGACCATGGCCATTCCTTTTTCGAAGAGGCCAAGCGATTCCTCCAGAGAGAGACCCGCAGACTCCAAAGCCTCGACGAGCAGAGACAGTTTGGCCAGGGTTTCGTCGAAACCAGGTTCTTTTTGATGCTCCCGGTCGTCTTTTTTTTTGGAAGCCATCGCGCTGACCTCCCGGTCGTCCATCGGCTTGGCCGACGAGACAGATATTCGCCTTAGCGGGCGCTCTTACCTTCCTGGGCGGCCTTCTTGATCCGGTCCTTCTTTTTGTTTTGCCGCTGTCGTCGTCGCATTTTCTGGGAATGTCTCTTATCACCTCTGCCCATCATGCTCTCCTTTTTTCGGTTGGGCAGCTCGCTTCGGAGTCGCCACATATCGGAAAAACTTTCGCTTTTCTAGCATCAGGACTGCAGATTGTCCACCCTCATGGCCGTGGTTTGGCGAGGCGGACGGGAGGTTTGTCTTGGAGCGGAAGGGGTTCGGGCACCAGATGGATGGGGCGCTTTGGGTTCGACGCAGGAAAGATAGGCCGAAGCCGAAGGTGATCGCTGTGCAAGACGAAGGAGCAGGATCCGTTGTGTCACGGGGATCATTGTACAAGCGAGTTTCTTTTTCATATAATAGTCGTCTCGAAACGGGTATTGGCATTGTGCGCTATGCCGTGGAGGTCGAATGAGCCAGGACCAGAATTCCGAAACCAGCTTGAAACAAATCGTCGATGTCCAAAGAACCCAACGTGACGACCTCCGTCTGCTCGGCGAGCACGTGGGGCGGCTTGGGAATCGTATCCTTGCGGCGAGCATTGTCAGCTTTGCCCTGTTTGCAATTTTCTGCGCTGCAGCGGCCTACTTGTGGGTGAGGACGACGACGAAGCATTTCTCGTACGATTTGGCTAGGGCCACGAGGCACTCGGAAAGCCTGCAACGCCGAGTCGATGCCTTGACGACGCAGCAACGTGTTGGCAAAACAAAGAGGTTGAAAAACGCCGAGCGCATCGTGCGCTACTTCGAGTTGTTCCTGAAGGGCCAGACGGACAAGGCTCTTGCCTTGCAGACCGATGCGGTCAAGAGGGGCAAGGGACCACTTGCCCGTGCCGTGGTGGCGTTTGTCAGCCGTGGCCTTCGTCTCCGGTCGGCGCAGCAGGAGTATGCCCACGGCCTGGCAGAGATGGAGGAAAAGCATTACAAGACCGCAGCGAAGCATCTTCTGTCCGCCTTGCGCTATGCGCCAGATGGCCCATTAGCAGGCAAGATCCATTATCGGCTGGGGCTGGCCTACTACCAGTCGTCCCATTTTCGGGATGCGGCCGAACACTTCGAGGCCGTGACCCGACAGGAACCCAAGATGCTTGATGACAGCGGCCTGTTCCGCTTGGCGCACGCGCACGACATCCTCAAAGAGGAGCCTGCTGCCAGACGGTATTACAAGCAACTGTTGGAGCGCTTTCCTCACAGTGAATATGCCGCCATCGTGAAGGGCAAGCTGCGTCAGCTCAGCCATCGCTAGGAGATCGGTCGGCCTGGCGTTGCCGGGCGGCTCTATGCTACTTGACGGGCATCAGGCAATCGGAGGGTTTGGTCCCTTTGTGGACGGGGCAGAGTCTGCGGCCCATGAGGTGGAGGTTGATGTGGAGCTTTACGCTTTTGACCTGGGTGAGAAAGGCACTTGGTAGGGAACAGGATGCCTTGACCTTGTCGACCTTGATCGTCCCTTTGACGTAGGGCGTCTTGGCAGAGCCGGTCGTTCCGTAGCTGCCATCGAAGAGTCCCGCGTTGATGTGGAGCTTGCATGTCGCGCCCTGCCAGGCCATGTCCAAAACGGCATCCAGGTCCGCCACACGACCGGTCAGTTTTCCATTGAGGCGCAACGTGATGTCCAGTCCCGCTTTTTTTCCCCCGGGTCCTGGCATGCGTTTGGTGATCTTCCAGTTTTTGGAGCGACTCCAGATCGTTCGGGATGCCCGACCCGCCGGCGATGCTAGGACCGGTGCGTAAAGCAATGCCACGATGATTGGGATGGACACGAATCGCTTCATCTGTGGGACCTCCTTTTACATGGAACGACCGGGCAACACCATCCCAGCTTGCAGCGGCAATAGAGATGGATTCTGCATGGACATCAAGACCGACATCTTCCATAATATTCATCGACCGGCTCCTCTCGTATGTGGCTCTGGACCACGGGTTTTTTATTTCGCAGTTTCATCCACGAATCTGCGAAATGGAGTCGGTCGTTCCCGTATGACTTTACAGTGTCAAGAAACACTGTTGATCTCGTATCTACCATCATGTATCATCTGCGCACAATTTTGGCATGCACTTTGTCTTGAAGTAAACGGCCGCGTCGCTCCGTCTGACAACGAACGAGGATTATAGGCGAATCAGAAACATGACCAAATCTCAGCTTATCGAAGAAGTCTCTACACGAATGAAACTCTCCAAGGGCAAGGCTCAGGTCACCGTCAACACGGTGTTTGACGCTTTACGCGATGCAATGATTCGAGAAGAACGGATCGAAATCCGCGGCTTCGGTAGTTTCGAGGTTCGGCATTACGATTCGTATGAAGGACGGAATCCCAGGACCGGTGATCCGGTGCACGTCGCGCCCAAGAAACTGCCGTTCTTCAAAGCGGGCAAGGAGTTGAGGGAGCGAATCAATGCCGCGTCTCGCCTGGAAGACGAATCATTCGGATCGTGAGGTTGGCACGTGTGATTTTGGGGGCATCGGTACAGCTTCTGTCTTGATTTCAGTTTCAAATTCCATCATGGTCGCCCCACAGATGCGAGGCCTCGTGTCTTTCTGGGTGCGCCTGCTGGTGAGCCGTGGTATGGGCGGTAGGCGATTGTGACGCGACCACAGGCTTTCGGATCGCAGGATGATCGTCGGCCCACGAGGAGACAACGAGACGATTGAGGCGTGCATCGCACGAGAACGTCTCGACCAGACCGATTGCGGGGTGAGTCGCGCAATCGATGGTTGGATGAATATGGAAAGGAAGGTAGCGATATGAACTACAAGGTTGCCGATATCGGCTTGGCGGAGCAGGGACGGCTCAAGATTGACTGGGCGGAATCACGGATGCCCGTCTTGCGTGCGCTCAGGGAACGATATGAGAAAGAGAAGCCTCTCAAGGGGCAGCGGATCGCCGGGTGCCTCCACGTGACCAAAGAGACTGCGGTGCTGGTTCGGACCCTCGTGGCCGCAGGGGCCGAGGTCTGCTGGAGCGGCTGCAACCCCCTGTCCACCCAGGATGATGTGGCCGCGGCTCTGGCCGAGGAAGGAATTCCCATCTACGCCTGGCATGGCATGAACACCGAGGAATTCTATTGGGCCATCGACAAAGTGTTGGAGATTCAGCCCACCTTGACGCTCGACGACGGTGCGGATCTCATCTTTTCCCTCCATTCCAAGCATCCGGACCTGATTCCGCACGTGCTCGGTGGAACCGAGGAGACCACCACTGGTGTGCATCGTCTGCGCGCCATGGCGGACGACGGCGCTCTGAAGTATCCGGTGATCGCCGTGAACGATGCCGAGACCAAGTGGGATTTCGATAACGTCTACGGGACAGGTCAGTCTTCGCTCGATGGTATTCTGCGGGCGACGTCAATTCTGCTCGCTGGCAAAACGATCGTGGTGGCGGGATTCGGACATTGCGGACGCGGCTGTGCCATGCGTGCAAAAGGAATGGGCGCCAACGTGGTGGTGACCGAGGTCAAGCCGACAGCCGCGCTCAAGGCGACCCTGGAGGGCTATCGAGTCATGCCCATGGACGAAGCCGCCAAGATTGGGGACGTGTTCATTACGGCCACCGGGATGAAGGACGTCATCGTGGGGCGGCATTTCGATAGTCTGAAAGAAGGCGCTGTTGTCTGCAACACAGGGCACTACGACTGCGAACTGAAGCTGCCGGACCTTTCCGACAAGACCGAACGGGTGCGGACCATCAGGACCAACAACGAAGAGTACCTGATGAAGGACGGGCGCAAGATCTATGTTCTTGCACAGGGGCGACTCGTGAATTTGGCGGCGGCCGAGGGGCATCCTTCCGAGGTCATGGATATGTCCTTCGCCAATCAATTCCTGGCGCAGATTCTCTTGTCCTCCAAGCGGGAGAAATTCGAGTCCAAGGTCCACGAACTGCCCGAGGAGCAGGACCAGGAGATCGCGGGCATCAAGCTCAGGACCATGGGCATCGACATCGACGAGTTGACCGAGGAGCAGAAGCGGTACGCGGTGGACTACTCTGCCGGAACCTGATTGCTCAGTCGCACGACCACGCTCGGTTCTCTCCTCCCTTTTTCGTTCCTCTTCCTGCTCGCGACACGTCATGCTTTCATCAAGAAAATAGGGCACGGGCAGAACGACGTGCCGCATTCATTATTCATTTGTCTGTGTGCGAGTCAAAGGAGGGCGCAGTCGTTGGTACTGGAATGGTCTTTTTTTTAGGGGGGAAAGGTACAGGGGCAACGTGAGGTGCGTCCGACTGGCTGGGATCTGCGTTGGGACTATTTCTTTGCAGAACGGCTCTTTTTCTTGTTGGATTTCGTTTTTTTTGCCACGACGCGTTTAGCAACGACGGTCCGGGGCTTGGATTTCGACCGGCTGCTTGCAGCGGTCGGCTCCTTCTCCAGCCCGGCAGCGGCGCGGAGCGCGTCGACTCGGTCGGTCCGTTCCCACGTGAAGCTCTTCTGAGGCCTGCCGAAGTGGCCGTAGGTAGCAGTCCGTAGATAGATGGGCCGCAGCAGGTCCAGTTCCTCGATGATGACGGCTGGCCTCGGGTCGAACACTTTGCCCACGATCTTGGCGATCCGGTCATCGGACAGAATTCCGGTTCCAAACGTGTCCACGTGGAGGCTGACGGGGCGTGCCACACCGATGGCATAGGCGAGTTGGATCTCGCAGCGGTCCGCCAGACCGGCGGCGACCACGTTCTTGGCCATGTAGCGTGCGTAGTAGCTGGCAGAGCGATCCACTTTACTTGGGTCCTTGCCGGAAAACGCTCCGCCACCATGGCGGCCCCAGCCGCCATAAGTATCGACGATGATCTTGCGCCCGGTCAGGCCCGAGTCGGCAAGTGGCCCGCCCAACACGAATCGTCCGGTGGGGTTGATGTAGTATTTGGTTTTGGCGTGGAGCATCCTGGCGGGAAGCACCTTCTTGACGACGGTCTCCATGATGCCCTCGACCAACGTCTTTCGGCTCACGTCTGCACTGTGCTGAGACGACACCACCACGCTGTCGATGGCCACGGGTTTGCCGTCGCGGTATCGGACGGAGACTTGGCTTTTGCCGTCTGGGCGCAGGAAGTCCAGGGTTTTGTTCTTGCGCACCTTGGCCAGACGTTCCGCGAGCCGGTGGGACCAGATGGCCGTTGCCGGCATCAGTTCCTTTGTCTCGTTAACCGCGTAGCCGAACATCATGCCCTGGTCGCCAGCCCCTTGATCCCGTTTCGTATAGGCGCCTTTGCCTGCTACGCCGCGGGCGATGTCTGGCGACTGCTGTTCGATGGCCGACAACACGGCACAGGTGCGATAGTCGAATCCCAAGTCGGAGTTGTCGTATCCGATGCTTTTGATCGTTTCTCGGACGATCCTGGGAAAATGGACGTACGTACTCGTGGTGATCTCTCCGGCGATCAGAACGTAGCCGGTCTTCACCGACGTTTCACAGGCCACGCGGCAAGCTGGATCGTTGGCGATGATGGCGTCGAGTACCGCATCGGAAATTTGGTCACAGACCTTGTCGGGGTGCCCTTCGGTCACCGACTCGGACGTAAATACGAATTCACTCATCAGAACCTCCATTCTTTCGTGACGCGCAGAAATGATCTGTGCCTGCTATCGCTTTCTTCTTCATCATGGGAGATGGCGCATCTATCTGTTTTTTTTTTGCTGACGCGACCCCACGTAAAACAGCACGGTAGTGTGTTTTGCTTCTTGCGATCTGTCAAGAATCGAAAACGAATTCTGTTTCTGGCATGGGCGGACACGAGGAAACTCCCGACTGGGGCGGGCGCGAGTGGCCCCTGTGGCTGTGTGGTGAATGGTGCCGCCAAGGCAGTTGATTCGTTGCATCCGCACTGTTATATACACTGCCGCCTTGGATGGAATGAAACGCCCCGGCCGGTCGACCGGGGAAGGCTTACAACCCTGGGCGACACGGGCCGCCCGTCGCAGGAGTCCGATATGAAGATTCACGAGTATCAGGCAAAGCGATTGCTCGCCGATTTGGGGGTCACTGTGCCCCGAGGCGTCATGGTGACCACACCCCAGCAGGCTGCTGACGAGGCGGCGCGTCTCATGAAGGAGACGGGCAAGGACCTGGTGGTTCTCAAGGCACAGATTCATGCAGGGGGTCGAGGCAAGGGCCGATTCGTGGGCCACGACGATCTGGGCGGTGTGAAGCTCGCCCACTCGGTGGACGAGGTGCGGGAGTTGGCTGGCGCCATGCTCGGGTCCGTGCTTGTGACGAAGCAGACCGGACCCGACGGCAAGACCGTGCGACGCCTGCTCGTCGAAGAAGGTCTCGATATCGAACGCGAGCTGTATGCAGGCCTCGTGGTGGACCGTGTTTCCGAACGTCCGGTGCTCATGGCTTCTACCGAAGGCGGCATGGAAATCGAAGAGGTGGCGGCGCATCATCCCGACAAGATCGTTGCCGAGCCAGGTGACCCGGTGCGTGGGTTCCTTCCTTTTCGGGCCAGAAACATTGCCAGCCGTCTTGGTTTGGAAGGTTCTGTTTTTCGCACGGCGTCGGCTCTGCTCCAGGCCTGTGGCAAAGCGTTCTTCGAGTTGGATGCATCTTTGGTGGAGATCAATCCCCTGGTGGTGACCACAGATGGTCGGGTCGTGGCGCTCGATGCCAAGGTAAACCTGGATGACAACGCGGCGTTCCGACATCCCGACTGGGCGGAGCTTCGCGACCCGGACGAGGAGGATCCATCGGAACAGGAAGGACGCAAGTGGGGTCTGAGCTACATTTCCATGGATGGAAATATTGGCTGCATGGTAAACGGAGCAGGCCTCGCCATGGCCACCATGGACATCATCAAACTCGAAGGCGGTAACCCGGCCAACTTCCTGGACGTGGGCGGCGGCGCCAAGGCCGATCAGGTGACGGCAGCATTCAAGATTATCACGGCAGACCCCAAGGTTCGGGCCATTTTTATCAACATTTTCGGCGGCATCATGCGCTGCGACGTGATTGCGACCGGCGTGGTCCAGGCCGTTCGAGAGGTTGGGCTCAAGGTGCCGCTCGTGGTGCGGCTCGAGGGGACGAAGGTGGACGAGGGCAAGGAGATTCTGGCGGCCTCCGGTTTGGACATCGTGACGGCGGCCAATATGGCCGATGGTGCCCGGAAGGCCGTGGAACTGGCCGGTTGACCGCAACCGACTCGGAAAGGATGGAGAAACATGAGTATCTGGTGTGATGAAGATACGAGGGTTGTGGTTCAGAACATCACGGGTCGAAACGGCCGCTTCCACACGGCCGCCATGCTCAAAGACGGGACGAAGATCGTGGCCGGTTCTGCTCCGGGCAAGGGTGGGCAGGAGGTCGAAGGGGTGCCGGTCTTCGATACCGTGGCCGAAGCGGTGGAGCGCAAGGGCGCGAATGCCTCGGTGATTTTCGTCCCAGCACCTTTTGCTGCAGACGCCATGATCGAAGCGGCCGAGGCCGGCTGCAAGCTTGTCGTGGTGATCACCGAAGGCATCCCCACCATGGACGTGGCGGCTGCCTTGCCGAAAATGAAAGAACTGGGCGTGCAAACCGTGGGTCCGAACTGTCCTGGTATCATTTCCCCTGGAAAGACGAAGCTCGGCATCATGCCTGCCTACATTCACACCCCCGGCCCCATCGGGGTCATCTCGCGGTCAGGAACGTTGACCTACGAGGTGGTGCATCAACTGACCGGCCTGGGTATGGGGCAGACCACCGGCCTCGGCATCGGCGGTGATCCCATCGTGGGCAGTACGTTTCTCGACGTGCTCGAAGCATTCAACGCCGACCCGGACACCAAGGGGGTTTTCATGATCGGCGAGATCGGCGGATCGGCCGAAGAGGCTGCAGCCGATTACATCAAGAAGGAGTTCCACAAGCCGGTGGCCTCGTTTATTGCAGGGCGCACCGCTCCTCCCGGAAAGCGGATGGGGCACGCGGGCGCCATCATCGCCGGAGGCAAGGGCACTGCAGCGGACAAGATCGACGCCCTACGCAGCGCGGGTGTTGTGGTGGCCGACAGCCCGGCGGGCATGGGCGAGGCCATGAAGGAAGCCATGCAGTAGGGGCGCGATTCATCGCGCCCACGGATTCATCGCGCCCTCCGAGGACGCGATGGCCCAAGGAAACGAGTTTTTTCGTTTTCGTAGGGGCGCGATTCATCGCGCCCAAGGATTCATCGCGCCCAAGGATTCATCGCGCCCTCCGAGAGGCGAGGGCCTTGGGGCATCGCCTTCTGCGGAAAAATGGGCATTGGGCCATTGTGTCGGGGAAGACATGGAAAAGAAACACGAGCGTCGGGTGATGCGGCTTGCTGGATACGACTATGGTCGTGCCGGGGCATATTTTGTCACGATCTGCACGCATGAGCACAGATGCCTGTTCGGACGGATTGTGGATGGCACGATGGTGCTGAACGATGCAGGGCGGGTTGTCGAGAAGGTGTGGGATGATCTGCCACGGCACTACGCGAGGATGGAAACAGACGCATTTGTGATCATGCCAAACCATGTCCACGGTATCATTGTGTTGGCACCGGACGAATCGTCGTCGGCCGCAGGAGCGGAGGGCGCGATGAATCGCGCCCCTACGCTGGGGAATGTGGTACGAGGGTTCAAGGGGCGCGTAACGATTGGAATCAACCGGATGAGCAATATTTCTGTTGTGCGGGTCTGGCAGCGTAACTACTATGAACACGTCGTGCGCAACGAAAAGGACCTGGACCGCATTCGGGAATATATCATGGGGAATCCGGGACGCTGGGTCGAGGATCATGACAACCCGGCCAATGCGGATCGTGTCCTGCGGAATGTAGGCACCACCAGACATTGGTCAGGTTCTTCGTAGGGGCGCGATTTGTCGCGCCCAATGATTTGTCGCGCCCTCCGGGACGCGATGGCCCAAGGAAACGACGGTTTTCGTTTTCGTAGGGGCGCGATTCATCGCGCCCACGGATTCATCGCGCCCACGGATTCGTTTTCGTAGGGGCGCGATTGATCGCGCCCATGGATTCATCGCGCCCATGGATTGTTTGGCGATACGTCGTGAAGAATTTCGGTGGTGGTATTGACCGGTCGTTGCATATCAGGAGGAGACATATGGAAGTGGAACGTACCCTGGGGTTGATCAAGCCCGATGCCTATGCCAAAGGGGTCGTGGGTCGGATTCTGGCACGAGCCGAAGAGGCTGGCCTGACGATCGTGGCGCTCAAGACCGTTCATTGGACGCGCGACGAGGCGGCAGGCTTCTACGCGGTGCACAAGGAACGGCCGTTTTTCGGATCGCTCGTGGAATACATGACCTCGGGGCCGGTTGTGGCCGTGCTGTTCGAGGGGCCCGATGCCATCAAGAAATGGCGGGATCTCATGGGCCCGACCGACGCGACCAAGGCGCCAACGGGAACCCTTCGCGGGGACTATGGAACGAGCATCGAAGCGAACGCGACCCATGGTTCCGATGCTTCGGAGACGGCGGCTTTCGAGATCGGATATCTGTTCTCAGGGTTCGAGCAGGTCAAGTAATTGTCTGCGCAGCCGAAGGAGCGACAAAGCCAGACGGGGTGGATCGGTGTTCCAGATGGGAAATGGTTCTGAACGGCCGACTGAGAGTCGATAGGCTCGATCCATGCGGCAACAGGGGCTGTCGGTGGGCCCTTGCCCAGGAGATGGATTGGACGGTTTTTCGTGGGGTCTCGGGCACGTCGATCGTCGTCAATCAGATGGTCTTCGATGGTTTTGTAGGAGAATCGGTGATTTTTTCATGAAAACGGCGGTCAGTTCCCTTCCTATGAGCGCGTTGCAGGCATTGGTGGCCAAGGCTGGCCTGGAACGATTTCGAGCCGATCAGATTTTTTCCTGGATCCACGGTCGGGGGGTGACCCGTTGGGATGCCATGACGAACCTGGCGCGTCCATTGCGGGAGCGTCTGGCTGAGGAGTGGATGATCGAGGACCTCGTGCTCGATCGTCAACTCGATACCGAAGACGGTACCTCGAAGCTCGTGTTGGCTACAGGCGATGGACATCGAATCGAGACAGTCCTCATCCCCGAAGAACGCAAGCTGACCCAATGCGTCTCTACCCAGGTCGGTTGTCGGATGGGCTGTCGGTTTTGTGCCACGGCGCAGTTGGGGCTGACCAGGAATCTGACGCCCGGTGAGATTGTAGCTCAGGTGCGTCACGGTGTTGCCTGGGCCGAGGCACATGGGATGCGTCTGTCGAACCTCGTGTACATGGGTATGGGTGAGCCTTTCGACAACTACGACGGCACCTTGGATTCCGTGCGGATTCTGCTCGAACCCTTGGGGCGCCATTTTTCGACCCGCAAGATCACCATCTCGACGGTTGGCCACATCGATGGTCTGTCACGGCTGAGCCGAGAGGACCTCCAGGTCAACCTCGCCGTGTCGCTCAATGCCACGACCCAGCAGGTTCGAGAGACGATCATGCCGGCATCGAAGCGGTGGCCGCTGCAAGCGCTGTTGGAAACCTTGCGGCGGTTTCCTTTGGAGAAGCGGCGTCGCATCACGCTGGAATACGTCCTCATCGACGGCGTCAATGACAGCGACGAGGACGCGGAGCGTTTGGCGTCCATTGCCCGTTCCATGAGGAGTAAGGTCAATCTCATTCGCCTCAATCCGTTCGTGGGCTGCCCGTTTTCGCCTCCGACTGTGAAACGGACAGAGCGATTCGAGCAGTTGGTGCGCGCACGGAACGTGACCGTGATCCTACGCCGGAGCCGCGGTTCGGAAATTGCCGCAGGCTGCGGACAATTGGCTCTCCAGCCTGGGCCGGACCGGACCTCTCATTGACAGGTTTTCGGTGGTGCCATAAGGTTTTCCCATGATGAAACGATGGGTCGTATTCTTGGCGCTCATTCTGTTTCCTGCCTGTGATGGCAACGCGACGTCCACTTCGCTTGGGTGCAAGACGGACGACGATTGCAACCGGGCGGGGCAGCCGGTTCGTTGGTGTGAGAAGAAGACCGGCCTCTGCATGGCCTTCACGAGTCCACTGGGCGATCTGGATGCGGAAGTGGATGCTGCGGAACAGCAGCGTGACGCAGGGCTCTAGACCGAGGTCGGTCCGTCGTTCAACCCTTGTGATTTTTTTCTTCACATCATTGGACACAAAGCCGTCTTCTGCACGGACGATCGTAGGTGTCCTGGGAAAATCGAGGGTGGGGACGGCTTTTTTTGGGGGGGGCTACTCTTCGTCCCAGCCCTCGTCTAGGTCGAGAACTTCTTCTTCGACCACTTCTTCTTCGACGGGCTCACTGATTTCTTCTTGTGGCTCGTCGTCCTGGTCGTTTTTGGCCGATTCGTCTTCAGTGTTGGGACCAGGGTGCTTCGCCATTCCCTTGGTTGGCGTGTCTGGTGCGGAGTCCGAGACCGGGCTGCCACCAAGAGAAAGACCGGACAGATCCAGTTTTTTGATGCGGCGTTTGGCCTCTTTCTTGGTCGAAAATCGAGCAGCCTCCTCGGTGGCCTCTTGAAGGAGGGCCGAGGCTCTGGTTGGCAGGGGCAGGCCCCCGGCAAGTGCGTAGAGTGCCGAGGATCCATCTGCCGCATAGATGCCGGTGAATTGGGTGGCGCCCGACGTTGCCTTCTTGAGTTCCTTCCAGAAACGGTCGATTTCATCGGCCGGCGTTTCGCTCAGAACGTCATCTGAAGCAACGAGGATCGCGGCTGCCGCCATGATGTCGGACAGATCGAACGTTTCTGCCAGCAGCGCGTTGCTCGTCACCTGGTTTTGGAATGCATCCATCAGGTTGTCCGTGGTCAGCGGAGAACTCGGTTCCGCGACACCGAGCAAGGAAATGCCGCCTGACAGGAAGACCTTCCGAAGTCCCTCGTCATCGATCGTCTGGATGCTCTTCATGTTGGACGGCTCGCCGATGTGGCTGAAGCGGTCCAGCAGCGAAGCGATTTCCGCATTGCCCTTCTGCAGGAAGCTGGCAACACCTTCAGACGAGTGGACGTCGAAGACCTTTTGGTTGTCCACCAGAATCAATGAGGCGAAGTCCGTATCCAACAGATCGTTCAGTCCCTGAAGGGCACAGATTTTAGCCACATGACTTTCCGATTGGCGTGGCAGCATTGCAATCACGACCACGGGACGCTCTTGGCCTTGAATTTTGAGGACCAAGTCGGCGGCGGCGCCACCTGTTCCTCCTCCAAGGCCGGTGGTGACCATGAGGATTTCAGCTTCGCCCAACTTCGAGTCGACGAGCTTCATGATGGCGTCGGATTGAGCCTCGATGCGTTCCTTGGCCACGGATCGATTTTGTCCCGTTCCATTCATCCCTTCTTTACCGATGAACAGTTTGGCGTCGTCTTCGAGTCCTTCGATAGACGAAAGGTCAGCCTCCGATACGTTGACGGCGATGGCAGGATAACCCAGTGCGTGAAACTCTGCAGCCAGGTTTCCGCCGCCTTGCCCGAGACCGATTACTCCGAAGCTCAATGCGTGTTTGGTCATGGTCCGTCGTACCTCCATCCCTGTGCGTCGGGGGCTTCTCGTTCGGCGCTCCAGGGGTCCGTGGTTGCTCTGTGTGTCGCTGCGAAAATCGTCACCTTGCTTACTTGATACACGGCATGATAGCGCATGAACAGGCTGCGATCCAGCAGGAAAAAGCACGGAATCCATTTCGGTTCCTGTCGAACGTATTTCTGTCGGAAGCGAAGAAGAATGCTGCGGCACCTGCTGACGATCATCGAGCCAAGCTGGCGGTGGCGTGTCCCGATACGACGCCCTGCACCTGTCCCGCCGTCAGGTCTGGTAGTGGGTCGCCGGGGTCAAGGGCGATCTGCGCCACGAGGAAAAATCGGAAGGGAACAGCGGGAGTTTTCATGCGTTTCGTCAGGGAGTGGCGTCCGGCATCGGACATGTCGACCTCTTGGCGCCCTGTGAATCCTGCCGGTGTTACAGGAATGGTGCCGACTTTGGAGACGTCCATATCTGTGACGTTTCCGTCTCCATCGAGCGTCAGGGTGGCCAGTGCGTCCGGGCCGACATAGAGGTCCATGGGGGGCAGGTCTATCCCGAGACTGTTCACTTCAATGTCCATGTACAGGTCCTTGAGCCGCACTTCCGTGAAGGTCAGATTCGCCACGTCTTTGAGTTCCGGGACTTCCTCGGCGAGATTGACCGAAGCGCTCAGCTGTAGGGGCACGGCTGCCCGGCAGACTGATCCGTCGCAATGGACCACCTCTCCAAAGGACTGGCAGATATCCTGGGCGGAACAGTCGATGTTGGGAAAGGTTGAGTTCTGGGCGAGGGTGCAGTACCCGGCCTGCTTGTCGCAGACGAGGGCCGCGTTCACTTGGCTGCAGGTATCGACGGCCCCGGAGCATTGAATATCCGTCGTTGTGCTCAGGCCGAGGAGGGAGACATCCACTTCGAATGTTTTGTTTGGAAGTTGGAAATCGAAGTCGTCCACATTCTTTGAGAGGATGCAGTTCCCCAGGACGAACATCGCCAGGATGGGCATCGAAAGAAAAAAAAGACGTTTCATGGCAGCACCTACGGTAGCATCATGTTTGTGTATGGCATTGTGCCTCTCGGCCGTTCAGTATTCGTCCAACGGCCGTGATACTGATATCTTAGCACCGACTCAGCTAGCGGACAACGTTGTGTTCTTGGGCCCACATGATACGAATAGGTCGATATGGCGAATCTCGGCTACATTCAGGTGACCCGCGACTGCAATCAGCATTGTCGTTTTTGCTCCAATCCGCCCATCGAGACGAAGCAAACGTTCGACCGCGTCTGCGCGCAGATCGAAGACCTGGCCGAACGGGGCTACGATGGCGTGATCCTCACCGGTGGAGAACCGACGTTGGTGCCTTTTCTCCCAGATGCCATTCGTTTTTGTTCGGGCATGGGCATTGCCGCCAGGATCATCACGAATGGGCAGCGCCTGTCGAACTTGGACTACCTGGAACTCCTGGTGGCGGCGGGCCTCGATCACGTGCATGTCTCGCTCCATTCGAGTCGATCGGAGGTTCAGGCCTGGATCACGAAAAACCCGAGGTCTTTCGAGAATATCGCCGCTGCCCTCTCCAACCTGGCCGTGGTTGGGGTGACCGCCGATATCAACACGGTCATTTGTGCCCAGAATGCGGATCACCTCGAAGAGACCGTTGCCTGGGTCCTGGAGCACCATCCCCATATTCGTCATTTCGTCTGGAACAACCTGGATCCTGATACGGATCGTTGTCGACAGAATCCTGAGGTGATTCCCCGGCTGGCGGATTTCGAGGTGAGCCTGCATCGCGCGATGGCCCTGGTCGCCCGGTCGCGGCGCACGTTCCGGGTGGAGCGGGTTCCTTTATGCTATATGGCTGATTTTGCACGTTGTTCCACCGAAACCCGTAAGATCGTCAAGAAGGAGGAACGCGTGGTCCATTTTTTGGACGAGCACAAGGGCACGGTGCTCCAGACGGAGTGGACCCATTTCAAGGCACAGGCCTGCAGGGTCTGTCGTCTCGATTCGATTTGTGCAGGCCTGTACGGTGCACCCGAGTTTTTCGATCCGAATGAACTGTATCCTCTGTTCATCGATCCGGCGTTGGTGCGACGACAGGTTTTGGAGTCGTCGGCAGAGTCTCAACCCGACTGGGTGCCCGACGCCTAGCCTCGGCGATGCTCCTCCGAACGTCTTTAGGGGCTACGGATCGGAACTCGGACCAACCAAACCGTTCGGGATACTCGCGCCATGGGCCTTCGCACCACGGATACCAACCACAGGAACGGCAGGCCGGACCCTTGGTTTTGCCTTCGGTCCACCGGTATTCCTGATAGCTGTCGAGGATCATGTCGGCGTCGTAGATGCGCGTGTCGGGTACGACCCACTCAGCCATGTGTTCTTCGTATCCCTTGAGCAGACAGGGCGGGATGGCTTCGGTGGTGGCCCAGACGCCAGCCTGGCGACCCTTTTCCAGACCTGCCGCGATATGGGGGGCGAGGAGCTCCATCCTGGGCACGATGGAGTCGAAGTACTTGGCTGCTGAGCCGAGGCCGTGAACAAAGGCGAATTGATACTGTGTGACACCCAGGTCGATGAGGAGGCTTGCAAGGGCGGCCAGATGCCTGAAATTGGATCGTGTGATCACTGTGTTTGTGACGATTGGGACCTTGAGGCTGGCGAGATTCTTGATCCCCTGGACCGTCTGGTCGAAACTCCCGGGCACCCGTGTCAGGAAGTCGTGCAAGGAGGCGATATGTCCATGGAGAGCTGGTGAGAACTCTGTGGCCCCGGCGGCGACCAGGTTGTGGCAGAGGGCCTCGTAGGCGAGCATCCGGCCGTTGGTCTGGATCTGGATCTCACGGAAACCTCGTTTGCGGGCATGGGAGACGAGGTCCACGAGATCCGCTCGGATAGTCACCTCTCCACCGGTGAGCACGATGCGATCCGTGTGGGCGGCTGCCTGGTCGATGCGTTTCTTGGCCTCTTCTGTCGATAGGTCGGCGTAGCGGCGTCGCTTGTCGCCTTGGACGCAGAATTGACACCTGTTGTTGCAGGAGAACCCCAGTTTCATGTCCACGCGCAGGGCCGGCTGACGAGGTCGCTGGGCTGACTCAGGCGTTTGGGACAGTGCGACTTGGTCTTGGTGCAATCTTTTGTGCTTCATCGCCGTGTCACGTCCCGGCCGAGAAGAACTGATGCGACTCATCAGGTCCACAGCATCGTCGGTCCGGGTCTCTGGAAGTCCTCAACTGATGTTCGTGGCACCACAATGTCCCGGATTCCCTACGGCGAGTAGACGCCATTCGAGACTTCCAGTTGGAATGCCTGGCAGCTGACTGTGCCGTTTGGGATCTTGTAGACTCGGATCAGATAGGTGGCACTGTTGTCCTGGCATTGGTTGTACCCCTCGCCGTTCTGCGTGGGATCGTCGAGACAGTCACATTCACCGATGGCAGATGAACCGGAACCCTGGCGGAAGTTTGTGTACCAGGAAAAATCGGTCATGGATTGCGGGCAGACGGCCTGTTGCGTGCAGTCGCCCGAAAATACATCCATCAAGTAGGAGTCGTCTGG
Organism: Deltaproteobacteria bacterium; assembly: GCA_021162935.1. Classification (GTDB taxonomy): domain Bacteria; phylum Myxococcota_A; class Polyangia; order HGW-17; family SLPX01; genus JAGGXR01. Next base: position 37,103 of record JAGGXR010000111.1, on the reverse strand, counting down.
ATTGGACGTGAACTGGGCGCGGAAGTGAAAGGTGTCGCAGGTGCTGTTTGCTCCTTCGGGAAGATCCACGGACTGCACTTTGTACCAGACCTCTTCGTCCTGACCCAAAACCGTGCCCACCGTGAGGATTTGGCCCGAGTCATCCACCGAGCCAAGGTTTTCCGCTGCGGCGCAGGCGGTACCGCCGGACGGCGGGATCTGACATTCGCATCCATTGTCGAAGCTTTCGTCGAGGTCTCTGTAGCCGTCGTCGCATCGGTCGATCTGACATGCTCCGGCCACGCATGCAGGCAGGCCGTGATCCACGGAGCCACACATGACAACGGGGTCGCCATCGTCCACGACGGAATTGCAGTCGTCATCTTTGAGGTTGCATTGCTCTGGTTGCGGCTGACAGTGTTCTTGGCATTGGATGATGCCGTTGCCGTCCGTGTCTTTTTCATCGTCGGGCAGGACACCATCGCAGTCGTCATCGAGGCCGTTACAGACCTCGGGGCCAGGTTCTTGCGCATCGCAGTCCTCCCATCCGGTGGTCGAACAGGTTTGCGAGCCATGGCAGGTGCCGAAGTCGTTTGAATTCTCACAGCGCTGCGTTGCGCCGATACGGTCGGTGGTGCAGTCACAGCTCCCTCCGTTGGGATGGCACTGTCCACCGATGCATTGATACCCCACTGGGCAGGTTTGGTCGTATGAACAGTCCCGACCGCAGGCCTTCTCGCCGCCTCCCAAGTCGAGGCACTTGTCGCCTGGATAGGTGCAGTTTACGTCGGAGCCGCAGGGTTTGCACAGGCCCCCTCGATCGGGCAGGCAGTAGAATCCGCTGGCAGCCGGCTCCTCGCCGTCAGGTGCCGTGTGGGGATCCACATGGCTGCAATACGTTGGTTTGGGGCATGGGCCACAGAGTTCCGAACAGAGCAGTTCAGTGCCGACACCCAGGCAGAGGCCGCTTGTGCAGTCGGACGATGCGGTGCAGCGTTCGCCGGTGGCGAGTTTTCCCGTGGTACCGTCAAAGGGCCCAACCCCAGAGTCTTTGTTTGTGTTCGACTGGTGGGCCGACCAAGACTTCGCACAACCCGTCAAGGAGAGAACGAGGGAAATCGACAGGAAACGTATGAGCATTCGTCGGTCCATTGGTCCTTTGCTGACGGCCTATAGCAGCCCACGGGCACGGCCATAGGCGTGTATCGTATAATAAGATAGAATCTCATTTTTATTGTGTCAGAAGAGGACAGTTGTTACAACTCGAAAAAGGGCCGTTTCGATGAGTGATTCTTTTGGGTATGCTTCGTGTCATCACGTCTTTTTGAGGAACATCCGTCATGTTCAGTCTCTGTCTGGTGTTTGTGACTGCGTTCGTGGCACAGCCGACCATGGATCGACCTCCAGGCACTGTGGTGGTGCAAGCCGACAGCCTCGTGGTCCAGGGGCACCGTGTTCGGGCACGACGTCGTGCCATCGACAGGGCGTTGCGCATGGCGGTCCGCCAGGAGGCGATTCGTTTGGGCGGTTCGGGCACCATTTCCCCCACCATGTCTCGTCTCGTGCTGTCTCGATTTCGGCGCTTCGTGGTCTCGTACCGGATGCTTCGAGAGTGGTTTGTTGGCCAGGGTGCATCGGGGTCCTATCATGTCAGTCTCGAAGTCCATGTGGACGGCGTTGCTTTGGCCAGGGGATTTGGGCAGAGTCAACGGAAGGAGACAGGGCCCTGTTTCACCGTGAGTGGGCCCAGCGATGTGGTCAGGGCCCTGGCCAGTCGGTTGCGGGTTCATGGAATTAGCGTTCCTTGCCGGGGAGCAGGGGCGTCGGTGACAGTGTCTTGTGCGGTCGTGCAGCAGGGGGGCGTGGCTGCGATGCGTGGGGCCACGGTCCATTGTGAAGTGGTGCGGGCAACGGGTTCCTCGCAGCGCCGATGGAGCGTGGTGCGAAGCGGTCTTGGGGCCACAGCGGCTCAGGCCATTGGGAGAGCCCAAGTCCTGGCTGGCATCGAACTTGGTCGGAAGATTTTGGGGGAGCTTTCGGCGACCTGCCGTCGACCTTGGACGGTGGTCATCGATGGGGCCACGGGGTTCTTGATACAGTTTCGAGTCGTTCAGACGCTCATTCGGCGGTTTTCAGCCGCAGCGGTCTCCGCAATGCAGTTTTCCAGGGGGCGCGTGATCGTGCGTCTCTTTTTGAATCGTTGCGTGAAGGATCTGGCTTCGGTTCTCGTGGGTTTGCAGGTTTCCGGGGCTCGGCTCACCATTGGGAAGAAGCGGCCAGGATGGTTGTCGATCAGACTCGACCCGGAGGAACCAGATGATAGATAGACGCAGGAGCGGGACTTGGACCATCATGATCGTCGCTTTCTGGACGGCGATGGGGTTTGGCTGTGCGCCTAGGTCGGACGTGACGGGGCTTCGGGTCGTCTGTGCGGTTCTGGATGCATCCGTGTTCGTGGACGGCAAGTACGTGGGCAGATTGCAGGTCCTGCAGGATCGTATCGTGGCCCTGCCGCCAGGAACGCACCGTGTCGCCGTGCGGCGACACGGGTATTTCCCCCGGTATCGTATGGTGACGGTGCGGCCTCATGAAGTGGTGACCCTGAAGTTGGTGCTGCGTCGTATGCTGCCGGACTGGCCACGGGGAGCGAGGCCGCGATGAGTGGGTATCTGACGCGCATGCGGCGGTCTCATTTGGTTTGGCAGATGGCGTTTGGGTTCGCCATGCTGTTCGTGGTCTTCTATGCGGTTCGAGAACTGAAGGCCATCTTGACGCCTCTGGTCATCGCTTTCTTGTTGGCCTATCTCCTCGACCCGGTCATCGACTGGTTCGAGGTGCACGGGCTGAGTCGGACCCTTGGAGTCGTGGTGCTTCTCGTCGGGGTCATCGTGGTGATGACCGCCTTCGTTTTGCTGGTGATACCGCTTGTGGGGCGGGAGTTTTCCAACTTCGGCCGGGAGATACCCCGTTTCGTGGCCCGGATCAAACAGGACACGATTCCTTGGGTTGAACAGGCGTTTCATTTCACCATACCGAAGACCACGACCGAGTTGGCAGACCGATTCGGCTACAGTCTTCAGGAGTTGAGTCAAAAAGCGGTTCAGCCCATCAGTGGGCTGGCTGGTCGGGCGGTCCAGGGCGCGTATCAGGTTGTCATGTTCTTGGCCGGGCTCGTGTTGATTCCCTTTTTTACGTTCTTTCTTCTCCGTGATTTCGACAAGATGGCAGAGTTGATTCATGGCTTGATCCCGCATCGTCACCGGGATTGGGCCAGACAAACCTGGACCGAGATCGATGAAACGCTGTCCGGTTGGATCCGCGGTCAACTCCTCGTCATGCTCGTGTTGGGGACGCTTTACTCGACAGGGTATGTTTTGGTCGGTATCCCATTGGGTCTCGTCATTGGGATGCTGACGGGTTTGATGGCGTTCATTCCATATTTGGGGGCTGCATTGGGCTTTGCCATGGCGTTGACCATGGCGTTTCTCGATTGGCAGGGTTGGAGCCATGTTTTCGGCGTTGCGGGTGTTTTCGCAACGGTGCAGACCCTCGACGGTCTTTTCATCACACCGAATATTCTTGGGTACGAAACAGGATTGAGCCCAGCCGTGGTCGTGCTGGCGCTGTTGGTCTTCGGAAAGCTGTTCGGACTCGTGGGAGTCTTGCTTGCCGTTCCCGTGGCTGGAATCATCCACGTGTTGCTGCGGCGGAGTATGGAATCCTATCGAGCGAGCGCTTTTTTCAATGCAGACGCCCCCGACGGGATTCATACGAGGACGTTGGCTCCAGGGGTAGGCACCCCTCGTGTGGTCGTGGACGTGACATCTGGTCGACGACCAGCGACCCGAGACAAGGAGTGAGGGAAGTACTCCATGGAGTTGGTCCCGATCGTCCCACATCTGTTTCTGATCCCGGGAGCCGGCCGGGGGCGATTCCCCTTTTCCCATTGTCTCTTGGCGGACAGCTCTCCGGTCACCCTCATCGACGCCGGTTGTGGAGTCGGTATTTTGGCCGAATTGCTCGAAATGGCAAACCCTGAGCAGGTGATCGTATCCCATTCGCATCCAGACCACTGTGCAGGGTGTTCCATGCTCGAGGATCGTCCGATCGTGATTCCTCGTCTGGCAGCAGACAGTTTCGGGCGCAAGGATCTCCTTGCAGAACGTTTCGTGGAGCCCGGACCCTTGGCCACGACGTGGAAGTCGTTCGTGACAGGTGCCATGGGATTCGAAGACTGTTCGTTTTCCGACCTGTATGACGACGGGACGACTTTTCGGCTCGGCGAACTCCATTTCGTGGCCATCAGTGCTCCTGGGCACACCAAGGACCATATGGCACTGTTCGAGTCCACCACGGGGGTTCTGATCAGTTTCGACGTGGATCTGACTCCGTTTGGGCCATGGTATGGTCATCGTGAATCGAGTATCGAGGCCTTTCGGGCCACCATCCAAACGTTGATGGACCTGGAGCCGAGAACGGTCGTGTCGAGTCATATGGGCATTATTCGAGACCATATCCAGGAGCGGTTTCGCCGCTATCTCCATGTATTGGATGCGCGGGAGGGGGCCATCGTGGAACTCGTGCGTGCTGGACGATCCACGCTCGATGAACTCGTCGAGTTTTCTCCCATCTATGGTGGCCATCGGGATAATGCTGCCTTGACGCGGTATTGGGAGGGACAGATGATTGCCAAGCATCTGGAAAGTCTCGTTGCTGACGGTCGGGTCATTATGGGAGAAGATGGACGATATGAAAATCGATGACTCGGAGGAGGCTCCTTTTTCCGGGGAGAAATGACCGGTGAGACGGCTTTGGTGATTGAGCCGTGGGTGTCCATGGAACCGTTGCTTGTGAAGATATTTTTTGCTAATCATTTCAAAAAGAAACACTTTTTTCTTCACCCAGAACGGGCATCGGGGTACAGTGTGCCTCGAATCGAAAAGAGACCATAGCGAGATGGCTCCACAGGATGTGTTTTCGAGATCGAGTCAGCCATCGGGGAGTTCGTCGTGACGGACGCCGACAGACGCACAAGCAAGAGAACAAAGGTGGCCTTGAGGATCAAGCTCAAGTATCCTGACGTGGACACCTTCATCAAGAAGTACTCGAACAACATCTCCAAGGGTGGGATCTTTATCGTGAGTCGCAAGCCGAGGCCGGTGGACACCAAAGTTCGGTTCGAACTCGTGCTCACAGACGGCACGAAGCTTGTGCGAGGAGAGGGCGTCGTCAAGTGGATCAAGCCCTTTGATCCAGATCATCCCAGCAAACAACATGGTATGGGAGTAGAATTTTCCCGTCTCGATGAAGAGAGTCGCCCCATTGTGGAGCAAATGGTGGCGGTCAAGGAGGCAAAGGAGGCGCGAAAGTCCGCATCGAAGCGGACAAGGGGTGTGAAACAACCGGCCGAGTCGAAACAACCGGCCGAGTCGAAACAAGCTGCCGAGTCGGAACAGGCTGCCGAGTCAGAACAAGCTGCCGAGTCGAAACAAGCTGCCGAGTCGGAACAAGCTGCCGAGTCGAAACAAGCTGCCGAGTCGAAACAAGCTGCCGAGTCAGAACAGGCTGCCGAGTCGGAACAGGCTGCCGAGTCAGAACAGGCTGCCGAGTCGAAACAAGCTGCCGAGTCGGAACAGGCTGCCGAGTCGGAACAAGGTGCCGAGTCAGAACAGGCTGCCGAGTCGGAACAGGCTGCCGAGTCGAAACAAGCTGCCGAGTCGAAACAAGCTGCCGAGTCGAAACAAGCTGCCGAGTCGGAACAGGCTGCCGAGTCGAAACAAGCTGCCGAGTCAGAACAGGCTGCCAAGCCTGAACAACCGGCCAAGCCGGAATCACCGGCCGAGGTGTCTGCCTCGGATGGATTCGACGCGGGGTTGGACGCCCTTTTGGGCGGGGAGGGAACGTCTGAGGGGTTGGTCCGGTCCGTGATGGACCGGGTTCGCAAGAAGAAGACCGCGACCTTGGAGAGTCTCGACGACATTTTGGAGGAGATTGGCAGCACGGATGGACCTGTGCGCGGTGCGTCGCCCATCGCAGAAGCCATTCCGAAAGAGACGATGGCGTCGTCTGACGCAGGAGCTGTGCCTGGAACCGAAGGGGCGTCGAATCATTGGGTGGAGGCGGCCGATGCCCTTTGGGATGAGTCGTCGATGCCTTCTGAGGAGGTTCCTGGGAAGCGGCAAGCGGGGGGTGGGGTTCATCCTGATTCGGATGCAGCGGGGGAACCAGAGGCGCGGAGTCCGAGGACCACGGATTTGGATCTCGCGCAGCATGTGCCGGAAATGGATGCATGGGTCGCAGGAGAGCAGGAAGGCGTCGGGGCCTTGGTCGATGAAGAGGGGGCCGACGTGATGGGGGGTGAGGCGGAGTTTTCACAGTCCCAGGGGACCGGTGGGGAAGATGGAGAATTGCCCCCCGAGTCGGATGAGATGTTTGGCGCGGCGGGTGAGGAGCCTCGGGATGCGGTGCCCCCAAGAGATCTTGCTGCAGAATGGGATGCCGGGCAAGGCGGTGATGACCTGTTGTTTCCAGACGTGACCGAACAGGTCACGGAGCGGGATCGGTTGGAGCGCGATGAGGCCCACCAACAGAGTCCCCCGGTGGTGGCGCACGTCGGAGAGGTGCCTGAGCGCGCAGTTGGTGCGGGTGGTTTGCCTGAGGCAGGGCCGTCCGAAGCAGAGCACGGGGTCGAATCGTCTGCTGAGGAGTCCCCTCTTGACGTGGTTGGGGCCCAAGAGATTCGGGTGGAGACGACGATTCCGGAGCGGTTGCCATCTGCTTTGGAGGCGGCGGAATCGGCTTTTGCTGTCGAGGGAGATGGGCGCCGCGTGGATGACGAGCCGGCACCGGTTGTTGAGGCAGCAGGTCATGGAACGGTTGACGAGGATGTTGTTCTTCGGGAGGGGGAGCGGGAACTGGTCGAAGATTGGGACAGCATGTCCGATAACGAGGTCGGCATGATTGCATCGGACGAGATCGAGTTGGTCCAGGATGCAGATGAACTCGTCGTGGAAGAAGAGCCCCGTGAAGGCGATTATCGCGGCGAACCCTTCGTGCCTGTGCCCCCGCCGGTTCCTGGTGCCAAAAAGGCCCCGCGTGCCCCTGTGGGCGGGTTCGACGATATTTCTCGGGAACATGCCGGCAGGATTTTGGAGCCTCCCGCTGTCGTAGAATCAGGCGGTGTAACTGGCAAATTAGGAGCAAAATCAGGATTCGCCAGTGATTCATTGGGGGTCGAGTTGGACCTGAGTGCGGCTTTCGAGAACATTCGGACCGACGTCAAGGACGAGTTCGGTCGCTCACAGATTGATGCAGAACACAAGGACGCGTCTGGACGGGACGTGGCAGCGGCTGGCGTGGAGGCACAGGAACAGTCGGAGCCTCGGGCGGGTTTGGACGTTGGCGCTGGGAATGTAGGGCCGTCGCCTTCTTCCGAGTTGGACCTGGACGACGAGACCGAGATCGATACAGCGGAGCAACGAAAGGAACGGGCCAAGGCGCGCAAGCCGGTGGGGTCTGCCAGTAATTCCGTTTTGGAAAAGGGCCTTGGTTTCTTGTGGGAAGGGATGTCGGATAGTCAGCCCCCGGAGCGCAAGGTCGATGTTCCTGCTTTTGATTTCGATTGGAACGAGAAGACTCTGGACAGAGAACCTGGGCATCAAGCTGAGTCCAGTACCGAGGCGGAAGAATCGTCATCGGCTGGTTCCGTCGAGCCTCAGGAGCGCGGCGCAGGCGATTTGGGGGAGCCAGGGAAGGGATCTTCCCCGGCTCGCGAGGACGGCCAACCCCGGGAGGGCGAGGCGTCCGTCGAGGAAAGCACAGAAGACAGAGACGACGAATTGGACACAGAGGACGGCGGAAAGAAGAAGGGCATTTTCAGGCGCCTGTTCCGTCGCTAGGACGTCATGGGTTTTACGGTCGATACACAAGAAGTCTTAAGTGATGAGCCGGCACGGATTCTGGTGGTCGATGATGATCGTGTCATCCGTGACGTGCTGACGGATTTCTTGTCCACCGAGGGATACCTGGTGCGAGCCGTAGAGAATGGGCTCCGTGCCGTCGAGGAACTGCGGCGCACATCCTATGATATTGTGATTTCGGATTTGAAGATTCCGAATATGGGCGGCCTTGAGCTCCTCGAAGAAATCAAGCGTCACGATTTCAAAGTCCTGACCATTATCATGACGGGTTTTGGAACCGTGGAATCGGCCATCCAGGCGATGAAGCGTGGTGCGTACGACTATGTTCTCAAACCATTCAAGTTCGATGAAATTGTTCACATCATCAAGAGGGGGCTCGAACGGCAGCGACTGGAAATCGAGAACATCCAGCTCAAGGAAGCGGTGAGTCTCTATCGGATCTCTCAGGCCATCGCAGAAAACAATGAGCTTAGTGCGGTTCTGGATTTGATCCTGGACGTTTCCATCACAGAGGCTGAAGCGGATCTCATCCAACTCCATCTCAGGGAGGAAGATCAGTCCCGATGGGTGGAGAGTCTCCACAGGACGCGAACCGGCATCGTCGAGGATGTGGATGCCGGCGAGCCGAATATGGACGAATTACTTCATTTTTTCGAAGATGCCGTTCCTGTTCGAGCGCATGGTGTGGCGACCCACGTGTTCTTCCTGCGGTTGCCCGGTGAGTTGCCGCTCGTGTCTTTTTGTAGTGTGCCTTTGCGGGTGCAGGAACGCCTCGTCGGGGTGATCAATGCGTATAGCTTCACCCGTGGGCACCGGTTCACAGAGGGACATCGGAAACTCCTCGCCGTCCTCGGGAGTCGGGCCGCTGTTGCTATTGAAAATGCTCGCCTGGTCAAACATTTGCGCCAGACCAACGATCAGCTTCGGCAGGTGAATCTGAGCCTGCAGGAGAACTTTCTCAAGACCATTCAGGGCTTCGCCAAGGCCCTCGAAGAGAATGATCGGTATACGAGAGGTCATTCGGAGCGCGTCGCCGTGTACACACGCCTCATTGCCGAGGGCATGGGGATGGAGGAAGCCAGGATCGAGCTGGCCTATCAGACGGGCCTCATGCATGACATCGGCAAGATCGGCATCGCGTATGAAAAATTGAACAAGCCCGGGAAGTTGTCTCCCAGTGAGGTGGAGATGTTTCGTCGCCACCCGATCATCGGACAGCACATTTTGGAGGGGATTCCCTTCATGCGTGATCTCATTCCTGGAATCCTCTACCATCACGAGCACTTCGATGGTTCGGGTTATCCCGAAGGCCTGGCACGCGAAGACATCCCCTTGCTGGGTCGGATCATCGCCGTGGCCGATACGTACGATGCCATGACCTCCGATCGGCCTTATCGGAAGGCGTTATCCCATGAAGTGGCGCGGGACGAGTTGATTCGTTGCGCCGGGACTCAGTTCGACCCATCGGTGGTCGAGGTCTTTTTGAAGAAAATCGAAATCTATCGCGATGACCTGATGTTGGACAAACAGCAGGAAAGTTGAGTGCGGAACATTTCATGACTGATACCCCAAGAGTGACCACTGTCAACATGGAAGACGAGATGAGGAACTCGTTCATGGATTATGCCATGAGCGTGATCATCTCACGGGCTCTGCCCGATGCTCGGGATGGCCTCAAGCCGGTTCATCGTCGTATTTTGTACACGATGTATCGGCTGCATAACACCAAGGACCAGTCCTACGTCAAGTCGGCCAGAGTCATCGGCGACACCATGGGGAAATTGCACCCACATGGTGATTCGGCCATATATGAGGCTTTGGTACGGATGGCGCAGGATTTTTCGTTGCGCTACTGCCTCGTGGACGGACAGGGGAATTTCGGAAGCATCGACGGAGATCCACCGGCTGCCATGCGATACACCGAAGTGCGCATGGAGAGGCTTTCGGACTCTTTGTTGGCGGATATCGACCAGGACACAGTCGATATGATCCCCAACTATGATGACAAGGACCTGGAGCCAGCGGTCCTTCCGTCGCGGTTCCCCAACTTGTTCGTCAACGGGGCATCGGGCATCGCCGTCGGCATGGCCACCAAGATACCTCCTCATAACATGGGGGAGATGATCCGGGCCACCAAGGCTTTGTTGGACAATCCGCAGATGACCACCAGGGAACTCATGGCCTTTGTCCCTGGGCCGGACTTCCCCACTGGTGGAATCATCTACGGCAGGGCAGGCATTCGCACCGCGTACGAGACGGGCCGTGGGACCATCACAGTGCGGGCCAAGACCGAGATCGAGGAGCTCCCAGGAGGGCGCAGCCAGATCATCGTGACCGAGATTCCGTATCAGGTCAACAAGGCCAGGATGCTCGAATCCATCGCCGATCACGTCAAGGACAAGAAGATCGAAGGAATTTCCGATATCAGGGACGAGTCCGATCGCCATGGTATCAGGGTGGTCATCGCTCTCAAGAAAGACGTTCAGCCGGAGGTGTTGCTCAACAATCTTTATAAGATGCGGTGGCTCCAAACGAGCTACGGCATGAATCTGATCGCCATCGTGGACCGACGGCCCAAGATGTTGACCCTCAAGTCCGGTCTGGCCGTTTTCTTGCGGCATCGCCGAGAGGTGGTGGTTCGCCGCACCAGGTATCTGCTCGACCAGGCGATGCTGCGCCGTGAGTTGGTCGAGGGGCTCGGTTTGGCCGCCGTGGAGATCGACCTTGTGGTTCATCTCATTCGGACGAGCAAGGATCGTGATGAGGCCAAGAGTCGCTTGATGGAGCATGCGTTCGGTGGGTTGGCCGAGTTTTTGCGTCGCGCTGGTCAACCAGAAGACAAGGTGCAGCAGGCTTCCGACATCTACCATCTCTCTGAGCGGCAGACCAAGGCGATTCTGGAAATGAGGCTGCAGAATCTGACAGGGCTGCAACAGGAGAAGTTGGCGCAGGAATACGGTGAGCTTTGCGTCAAGATTGCGGAGTTTGAGCTTATCCTGTCAGACGAGGAGCGTCTCAAAGAGGTGATCCGGAGCGAACTCGACGAGATCCTGGCAGCGTACGATGACGCACGTCGGACCGAAATCGTGGATCGATCCGGCGAGATCAATCCAGAAGATCTCATTGCCGACGAAGATATGGTCGTGACCATGACTACGTCCGGATATGTCAAACGAACGCCGTTGTCCGAGTTTCGGGCGCAGCAGCGTGGGGGCAAGGGCCGCAGCGGGGTCCACGTGCGCGCCGAGGACGAATTGATGAGTATGTTCATCGGCGGAGCCCTCGCGCATGTGCTGCTCTTTACGGATCGGGGGCGTGTTTTCTCCAAGCGGGTGTACGAAATTCCCCAGCGATCGACGTCCTCCCAGGGCAAGGCGTTGGTGAATTTGATTGAGATGCAGGAAGGCGAGCGGGTTGTCGAGATGCTCCCGGTCGGCGAGTTTGAAGAGAACCGGTATGTGGTCACGGCGACTCGCAATGGAATCGTCAAAAAGACTGAGCTGCAAGCCTTCAGCAACGTCCGGTCTTCGGGAATCATCGCGGTGGTGCTCGACGAAGACGATAGCCTGATCGAGGTTCGCATTACAGACGGCAACGAGCAGGTCGTCCTGGCGACCGCCATGGGGCAGGGGATACGGTTTCTAGAGAGCCAGATTCGGTCCATGGGGCGTGTCAGTCGGGGGGTCAAGGGAATGACCCTGCGGACAGGGGACCGGGTCGTCAGCATGACGACCGTTTTGCCCGAAAGTGATGTTTTCGTCTTGACCGTCACTGAGCGCGGGTATGGAAAGCTGAGTCCACTGTCTCAGTTTCCCGTGCGTCATCGGGGCGGGGTTGGGGTCTTGACCGCAAGGCTCGGGGAAAAGTTCGGAGAGGTCGTTGCCCTCCGGATCGTGGAGATGGGCGATCAGCTCATGCTGATCACCACACGAGGAAAGGTGATTCGGATTCCTGTTGACTCCATCTCCGTTCGTGGCAGGGTCACGACGGGCGTGACCCTGGTCAAGACGGATTCCGATGAAGCGGTGAACGTCGTTGCTCGGATACCGTTCAGCGCCGAGGATGAGGATGATGAGGGCGAGGGCGGAGAGCAGGACGGCGAGTCGCCCGAAGGTAGTCTGACAGCCGATACTGCTGAAAGCGATGGGGACCAGGCGACGGACGACGTGGATGCCGAGATGTCGGATTCGGAAGGGGATTCGAAGGCATCGGAAGGGCCCGATGGTGGCCCTGCAGGTTCCGATGCTGGCGATGGGGACGAGATGGAGCCATGATGTATCGTGCAGGGGGCCTGGTGGTGGCGGCGATGCTGGTTTCTTGCCACAAAAATGGGCCGACGCGGGATAGGGATTCCATCGGGGATATCCCGTTGTATCCTGGATCGAGCGTGATTTCGACGAAAAGTTCTGGCGGAGATGTGCGCGCTGTCGTGGCTGTGCCGGCTCCGGTTCCAAGGGTCGCTCGATACTACCGCAACCTGTTGTTTCGTCGTCGATGGGGCGTGGAGACGCGTTCATTGGGGCCGGATCGCATGCGTCTGGATGCCACCAGGGGGTTGGATCGGCTGGAATTGGTCATCGAGATCCACAGCAGGGCACATGCGCGTTTGACCCTGCATCGGTGGAAGCGTACAGAGACCGAAGCGCTCGTTCAGGAAAAGGAGCATCGTGCCGCGCGGTCGTCACCGACACAGAGTCCAACCGGCGACGCTACGGGCGAGCGATCAGCATCGGATTTGAAGCGGGGGCCCCGAATCACGGATCAGGCGCATCCAGTGTCTTTGGGGGCGAGGTCAGGCCGTCCTAAGCACAAGGGGGACGCAGTGGCCTTTGCGTATAGGCTGCCCAAGGACATCCATGTGCCTGACGGGTGGCATCGGTATCGAGATCCGCGTCTCAATTTCGGCGTCACCTTTCGGAACGAATCGCGAAACATGGGGCTTCTGGTACGTGGGGTCGTGGGAGCCATGAGGCATAAGGGGTGGGCTCGGATTGCCGGTTCCGGCAAGACTTTGGGTGGTCCTGACTTCAGGGTGCTCGTGTTTTCCAACAAGCATCGGACCGTGACCATGCGCCTCACGCGAGGGTTGGATGGAACCTTTATGCGCATTCTGATCGTGCGTTCGCGTTGAGATCCTATGGCGGCAGGGGACCCGATTTCAGAGCTCGGCGTTTGGTGCGAGCGAGGGCTCTGAGCGATCGTTGGACGGACGCGTGTTCCATGTGCTCACCGGGCCGCAGAAGCTTGAGTCCCATCTGAAACTGATGCTCTGCCTGCTCATAGTGGCCCAGACGGGTGAGGACGTGAGCCAAACGGATACGGGCTCGTGCATCTGTGGGGTCCAGGGCGACGGCACGTTGGAGTGCAGATGCGGCGTCATCGAGGCGCCCCAACCGTGAGGCAATGACGCCCAGATTGATGTGGGCCTGTTCATTGCGTGGATGCATGGTGCACAGGGTACGGTAGCGCTGTCGGGCCAGTTGGAGACGCCCCATGCGCACGAGCAGGTTTGCTTCTCCCATGCGGTACACGGAGGTCGATGGACTCAAAAGGATGGCCTTATGGTACCGTTTCAGTGCGAGTTGCTTTCGTCCGAGGTGCTCGAGCGCCACAGCCTGGTTGTACTGTTCGACTGAGTCGAGTCGGATGGGATCGTCGAGTGGGTCGATGGTCATCAGGAACCCGGCGGCCAGGGCCCCGAGCAACGCCCAACGGTGCCACCGGAGACCTGTGACGACTTTTTTGAGGCCGGCGGCGGCGAAAACCGCGAGCACCGGCGCAGCGGGCACTCGATAGCGGCAGGAGACGAAAAAAATGAGCGCGGTGGCGGCAAAGACTCCGATGTAGACGAATGACGCCAGAACGCCAGGCCGCTTTCGGGTCAGTGCCATGCCGAGCAGGCCCAAGGTGAACAGGAACGACCAGGGCAGAAACGTCAGGTTCAAGATCGGAATGATGCGACGTTCTTGGTCGAAGGAGTAGGACGATCTCGGCTCGGCGGCCATGGCGAAGCGGTAGGCCTTGATGCTGAGCAACGCGAGCCACTGTCCGGGGTGGCCGATGATCCAGCTCACTGTGTGCCGCGTGAGAATCGCGGACACTTCGTACGGGTCGAGGGCCTGAGGCGAATGACCCGATAGGCGGGTCGCCATCCGAAACGTTTGGCCATACTGGCTTGCTTTATCGCCGCTGAGGCCGCCGACGGGTTCATACAAACCGTTGGCTCCCCGATGGTTGCCTGCCAGGAGGGTCACACCCGCAGTGGCGGGCATGAGATGCCAAGATTTCGTTGCCGAACGGAGCCGAAGGATGCCTGGCGACAGGGCAACGACGAAGCCAGCGATGGTCAGCAGCCCCATGGCCGTCGCGTGGACGGGGCCGATGGCCGCCTTTGCAGTCTTTCGTGGCTGCGCCCCTGGGGCCTTGGGTGCTTGAGTGGATGCGAGCCGAGGCTGTACGCGTGGAGCCGAGCGAACGGACCTCCACAACGTCCAGGCCATGGCAGCGCCAAGAAAGATTACCATTAGGAGCATGTTCGGCCGAAAGAGCAGGGCCAAACCAGCGGTTCCGCCGGCTGTCAGGGCCAGAGACCAGGAGGGACGTCTGCGAAAGAGCTCGGCCACGATCAGAAGCAGGAGTCCCAGGAACGTTGCGATCACCGTGGGCATCAGTTTGGATTCATAGAACAGCAAGGGACCGTACAGAAGGGTGGCCAGGCCTGCGAGGACGGCCACTGAAAGGTCGAACAGGAGGAGCGCGAGCAGCATGGTGGCGCCGATGATGAGGATTCCCACGCCTGCTTGTACGATCCGCGCCCAGGCCGGTCGGCACCCGAACCGGGTGTAGATGGTGGCCAGGACGAGGGGATAGCCCACTGTGTGTCGAGCCAGTTCAGGGCTTGGGCGGTCGTGCCCTTTGGCCAGAGCACAGGCCATCTGGTGGTACTGAGCGGCATCGGAAATTGGCGCCGAGGCGAAGACCGAACGCCGTGGGTATTCGATGTGGTAGGTTACGGTCACCAGGATGGTGAGCACGCCCAGGGCGGTGAGGGCGAGCGTCTTCGAAGGGTGCGTGATCATCAAGAAGCGTGGTCGGCTCTCTTTGGAGGACATGAGACTACCGAGACCTCCCGTCACATGGTCCCTGTTCATCACATGGTCTTCCAGCAATGACGACACGGGACGATAGCGTCTTGGGTGGGCCTTTTGCCTTCATGAGAAGCAGATACGAGGTAAGGAAGGAACAAAGGGAGTTTGGACAGTGGTCAGTAATGATAACGACGGCGACGGCGAACGTGTCCTCGCCCGCGGACGCGTCCTCGCCCGCGGACGCGTCCCCGCCTGCGGACGCGTCCCCGCCTGCGGTATCGTCCTCGTCGAAAATAGCCCTTGCGATAGTGACGTCCGCGATAATAATGGCCACGAGCGCGGTACCAGCGCCAGTAATAGCTACGGTTGTTACGGTAGTGGCTGCGATACCGGCCCCAGTAGGTTCTGGGTACCCAGTATCGGGATCCGCCGATGTAGTAATAGGGCTGAGCAGCACGGTCGTAGTAGACGACGTATCCGTTATACAGCATTGGCTGATAGTCATATGCGACCACCGACGCTCTGGCTGGATACGGGCGTACGACACAACCCGACACCCCGAAGGTCCCAATACCAGCGACCAACACGAGTGCCCAAAGTAATTTCTTGCCTGGCATCATGCTCTCCTTTCATTGAGTCGATGTAGACAGTCTAACATAACGATATACGGCTACAACTTGAAAAATCTTCTCTCGAAACCGATCTCGGCGCAACAAGTTTGCCGATCGACCGATAATCAGGATGCAGCAAAGGAGGCAGTTGTGATGAAAAAATGGAACGAGTCGGAAGAACGCATCCCACCGTTTTTCGTTGGTACCCTTGTTGGAGTGGCTGTCGGAGTTGCCATTGTTTTGGGTGTGGGTTGTGCCCATGCACCCAAGAAGATTCCGCCCCAGGTGGGTGCCTTGTTGAATAATGGTGCGCAGTTCCTGGCCCGTGGAGACCTCAATCGAGCAGAAGCAACCTTCAGCATGGCCGTGGAGTACCGGCCGAATCTGGCGAAAGGATACAATGGGTTGGGTCTGGTGGCCATGGCACGTGGGGAACGGCGTCGGGCTGAGCGATTGTTTGTCCGTGCCCTGTCGCTCAACGAGGATTTGGCAGAGGCACACAATAATCTGGGTGTCCTGTTGTGTCGGCGTCACAAGTATGAGCAATGTCGGCAGCATCTTATCGCTGCTCTGGGGATCGACCCGGGATACAGCGACGCAAGACACAATTTGGTCCTGGCGCTTCTTCGACAGGGGCGTCTTGTACAGGCTCGTGGCCAGCTGGTCAAGTTGACGGTGAGTGCACCGCAGAAGCCGTGGGGGTGGGCACAGCTTGCTCTGATCGAGATTCGGCTCCGACAGTTCGCTTCCGCAGGGCGAGACGTCGCCCGGGCCCTGGAGTTGGATCCCAAGATGGCAGCGGCCCACAAGGCCAAGGGCAGACTTTTGCAGATCCGTTCCGCTCATGTCGAGGCCGTGCAGGAATTCCGGCGCGCATTGGCCGTGGATGCCTCTGATTGGCAGGCTCGACATTACCTGGCGGTCAGTCTCATCATTTTGAATCAGCCCGGTGCCGCGATCGAGCAGTTGCTTCGGGTTCTGGCTAGGAAGCCGAAGCAGCCCGAAGTTCTTTTTGCCCTCGGATACGCCTTGTTTCAGCAGAAGCGGTTCCAAGAGGCCATTTCTATCCTGCAGCGTGCTTTGAAGGTCAAACCGAAGTTTGTACAGGCTGTCAGAGTGATCGCTGCCTGTCGGGTTGGTCTCACCAGAGGGCAGGCTTCCTGGCGTCGAGCCGCTCTTGGTTCCGTCTTTGCCGGCAAGCAGATTTCGCGTTAGCCTAAGGCGCCTGTTTGGCACGAAGCGACGAGGGCGCGGGTGGTACGCAACCAAGGAGCGACAAAGCCAGGCGGGATGGATCGGCGTCTCAGATGATAGATTTGTTCTGACTAGCCTCCTATCCCCTTGGACGATCGACGATTCGACCATCCACAAGGGTCCCGGGGGGGAGGATCCTTGGCGGGCCGACGGCACGAGAACGGTCCCCTCTGGAATTAAAAAGGGGGCTCTTTCAGCTCGATCTAGGGCTTGGCCTCTGCCTGCAACCTGGTATCATGATACAGATTTGATCATGGAGAGGATCTTTTGGAACTGACGATTCAGGTTCGGATGCTGCGTGGCCCTTCTGCCGGCACCGAGACGACACAATCCTTTGTTTTGGGGGATGGTGAGGGGGTGACGGTGGGGCGATCGCAGGGCTGCGCACTCCTGGTGGCCCATCCAACAGTGACCGCTGAGCATTGCAAAGTCTCTCTGTCTGCAGGGGTCCTATGGATCGAGGATCTGAACAGCGAGAACGGCACCTTTGTCAACGAACGTCGCATCCAGCACGGCAGAAAGGCGATGGTTCAGCCCGGCGACGTGGTCCGGGTGGGGCCGGCGATTCTGTGCTTTGGTGCAGCCGATGTACCGGCCACCCAGGGCAGTGGAACTTCCACGCACAGCCTTGCCATCGAGTTCGTGCAGCAGGTCATGGAAAGTGGTGCCGAACGGCCGCCCACGATCGAGGTCACCGTTGGACCTGCTGCAGGCCTTCAGGTGGCGGTGCCTCGCGGGCGGGTCATTGTGATTGGGCGAGATCCCGGCTGTCATGCCTTTGTCGACGATCCGGACATCTCTCACCGCCACGCGAAGCTCTACACGGATGCCGAGGGCTGTTGGCTCACGGATCTCCACAGTAGGAACGGCACGAGGGTCGATGGACGGGCCATTGCCGGTCATTGGCAGTTGCAGTCAGGACAGGTCATAGAAACAGGATCTACGAGCATCGTCTTTGTGGATCCGGCCGAAGAGTATCTCAAGCTTTTGGATGCTGGAGCGGATGTCGCGGCAGCAGCGGTTGCGGACGGCTCCCCCGAGGCGAAGGTCATGAACCATGAGGGAGACGCGCGGGGGGACGATGTGTCGATGTGGGGCGGCGTGCCTCCAGACGCCAGGCCGTCGCTCGCATTAGAGTCTAGATGGGATCGAGGGGAAGATGGAGGTTTGCTCCAGGGAGATCAGGCTGTCGTACCATCGGGTTTAGAGGAATCACGTGATCGGGGAGTAGCGGATGAGGCGGGGGCAGAACGTCATGTTGGGGCTGGTCCGGAAGCGCCGTCGAAAGGACTGACATCGGCGTCGCCGTCTGAGTCGGCAGTTCAACAACGGTCGGATAGTATTGCCGTTCGGGCGGTCGATGTCTCCAAGACGACCTTCAACGATTCTTCCATCTGGAAATGGTGGGCTGCCGGGGCTGTTGGGGTCCTGTTCGTTCTTCTAGCGATTGGTGGCCTTTTGTACCTGTTCTTTGCCGCATAGAGTGATTCGGGAGGAGGGAGGCTGGGTCTACTTGCGTTTCTTCGTGCGTTTTCGGTCTTTGCGGGCCTGCTTTCTTTTGCGTTTCATCTTCTCCCGTGATGCGGAGCGACCGTAGCCGGTTCTTGTTTCCTTGGGGTGAGGTTGGTTCACCTGGCCGGATGCATTCTGGAATCGAGCGATGCCTTTAAACATCTGTTCCATGTCCATGCCGGCAAACTGCTTGAGTCTGGCGAGGTTCTTCATTCCGGGAATCTTGCCGAGGAGCCCCTGCTGGGCGCCCATGAGCATCATGAATTGGCGCATGGTGGCAAACTTGACCAACAGGTCCTTGACGTCACCTTCTTTTCGTCCCGCTCCGCGTGCCACTCGACGCACGCGGCCCAGTTCGTAATCGCTCACTGCACGCCGTCCCTTTTTTCGGCCTTTCTTGTCCTTGATCTCCTCGAAGCTGGTGATCACGAACACCTCGGGATTCTGTCGCTCCTGTTTCGTCATGGAGTGGATGATCGCTTCGATTTTTCCAAGTTCTCGGTCATCCACGACGATGTCGTTGGGAAGGCCGTCGGGGAAGAAAGGAAGCTTGTCGATGAGGTCCGTCAGGGACCCCATTTTCTTCAGGAGTTTGATCTGTTCGAGGAAGTCCTGCATGTTGAAATGGCCGCGGAGCATCCGTTCGGCGTCTTTTTCGGCCTGCTCCGCGTCCACGACATCCTCGAAGTCCTTGACGAGTCCAACCACGTCTCCAAGCCCAAGGATGCGGCTGGCGATGCCTTCGGGACGGAATTCCTCGAGGCGGTCCAGGCTTTCACCCATCCCGACGAATTTGATTGGTTTGCCGGTGACTTCCTTGATGGACAGAGCGGCACCGCCTCTGGCGTCCCCGTCGAGCTTGGTCAGGATGACTCCACTCAAATCGAGACGTTTGTCGAATTCCTTGGCGGTCCCGACAGCGTCTTGTCCAATCATGGCGTCGATGACCAGGAAGACGTTCGCCGGTTTGACCTTGCCCTTGATGTTGACCAGCTCCTGCATGAGCGGTTCATCGATGGCCAGGCGCCCCGCCGTGTCCATGAGCACCACGTCGCGCCCCTTCGTGGCCGCGAACTTGACGGCTCGTTCACAGATGTCGACTGGGTCCTGCCCCACTTCGGAGTACACGGGGAGCTTGAGTTGCTCTCCGAGCGCCTGAAGCTGCTCGATGGCGGCGGGGCGATAGACGTCGGCGGCGACCAGAAGGGGCTTCTTTCCTTCCTTTTCGAGGAGTCGGGCCAACTTGGCTATCGTGGTGGTCTTTCCAGAGCCTTGCAGACCCACGAGCATGATGCCGGTTGGGCCCCGTTTGGCAAAGGTGATGGAGGTGTCCACCGGCCCCATGAGCTGAACGAGTTCGTTCTGGCAGATCTTAACGAAATGCTCACCTGGCGCGAGCTTCTTCCTTTTTCCTTTGTGTTTGACCTTGAGTCGAACGACTTCGCCCAAGGCCTTCTCTTTGACGCGCTTCAGGAAGGCCTTGGTCACGCGGAATTCCACGTCGGCTTCCAGCAGCGACATTCGAACGTCTCGAAGCGCCTCGGAGATGTTTTTTTCGTTCAGCTCGGCCTCTCCGGCCAAGTGCTGTTTTGCTGTCCGAAAACCTTTGCTCAATGCTTCAAGCATCGCATACACCCTTGTTTAATCTTGGACGCCATCGGGCAACGGGGTCGTCCACGTCGCAGTCGCAACAAGAACCGCAATGAATCGGTGTGTTGCGCGTCTGACCAATTGGCGGTCGTTTGTAGCATACCAACGATGGCTAGACAAGACGGACTGATTTCGATATCTGTTGCTCTCTCAAGTATGGAAGGAATCGTGTTTCATGAGATCAACAAGCCTTGTCATGATGTTTTTGGCCGCAGCGTTCCCCCTCGTCCACAGCCGTAGCGCGCAGGCGGCACCCATTGTTTGTCAACGTGCCCAGGCTGGTTCGATTCTGGCCGATGGGGTGACCTCCGATTGGAAAGGGGTGGGTCAGACGGTTTTGGATAGCCGCTCGGCCATCATTCCCGGAGGATTGGGATCCTGGTCGGGGCGGTCGGATCTTTCCGTTCGGGTCCTGTGTCAGTACACGTCGAGTCATCTGTACCTTTTGATTCGGGTCCGTGACGAGTACGTGGTCCGTCTTCATAAAGCGGATCTGAAGCAGGACCACGTGGCGTTGTGTTTTTTGGACGGAGGAATCGCAAAAACCCTGGTCTTGTTTCCTTCCGATGGGCAAAATCGATCGGTCTGGGGTTGGTTGCCGCCCAGTGGCCGCCATCGCCGCCATCGCCGCCGTCATCGCCTGCGGCTGCGGCGGGCACGCGGGATGGATGCCGCGATTTTTCGTCTGGCCGATGGATATGGCATCGAGTTGAGCATGGCCAATCAGGCGGTGCCTTCGTATGGCTCGGATTCTGCGGCTCTGCGCGTGAGTGTCGTGGTGAGCGACGCGGACAGCAAGACGCACTTGGTCCCCCAGACCGTGATGGGGACCGGGACGCAGACGTCCCTGGGGCGCATCGTGTTCGAGGAGGCCGCCGTGCTCCTCAAGCGGTTTCTGGCCAGTCGAGGTCTGCGGACTTCGCAGATCGTGTTCAATAAAATCGACAATTTCGTGACAGGGCCAAGCTTGGAACGTGCCATCATCGCAGACCGCTATTTGGCGGTCATGGGGGGAGACATCACAGGAGGCGGTTGGTTCTTCTTGACCTTGCCGGTCCGCACTGCATCCGACATCCTCCGATTCGCAGCTCGTGATATGGATGGGGACGGTCAACCGGAGATCCTCGTCCGGCTGAGACAGGCGGTCGCGGGCAGGATCCGCGAGGTGTTTCTCATCTATCGATATCAAGACACGGGAGGGATCGGGCTGATCTTTGGACAGGTGATCGTCCACCGCGGTCCAGGCGGCAAGATTCTGACGAACCGGTATCGCTATATCCGCACGAAGCAAGGGTATGACATGGAATTTCGGGTGGATCGTTGCAAGGGGTTCACCGCTCAGAATCACCCTGATGTCGAGGCGAAAGATATCCAGACGATCCTGACTCCCTGGGGCGAGCACAAAAGCGTGCGGTATCACTTCACCCAGGATGGTTACCAGGAAGTCACTCGGTAGTCGGCCCCCTACTTTTTTTTCGGACGTTTCTTGTTGGACGCTTTGCGGTTGTTGGTCTTGGTGGCCTGAGGCCCGGATTTGTGACTGTTTGAGGCGTCGGTCTGTTGTGTTGAGACCGCTTTGTTTTGCGCGTTCTTTTTGGTAGAAACGGCAGCCGCATGTTTTTGGGCGTGTGTCCCGTTGCCGTTTTTTCCACTGCGACCCCTGCCGGCGTTGCGAGTTGTGCTTCCGGACTTACCCTTCAGCCAGTTCCAGAGCGACGGCGTGTCCGGCGCGTCCACGAAGAGGTCATCGAACGTATCGAGGTCCTCCTGTTCGTGTTCGGCACTCTTGTCGAAGAACGCATTTTCTAAATCCGAAAAGGCGTTTTTCGACGCCGGTGTCTCCAGGTCGGGCATTTCCCCGGCCATCCCCGAGGACGCTGGTGGCGGAAGATCCGATTCGAGGCCCCGGATGTATTCGATGCCTCCACCTTGATGCACAACAGGGGGCTTGGTTGGTTTTGGTGATGGAACAGACATTTCGCCTGCGATGGATCGAGACGCTTTGGTCGTCGCCGTCCTTTTCGTGGCGTTTCGGTCCGGGCTCTTGCCTGGTTCGTGCGGTTCCTTCACTGGCGTTCCTCGTCCAAGGAGTTCTTCGTCCACCAGGCGGGCCTCCACTGGTCGACGATCGGGGGTCGCCGCCATGGATAGTGGCGGTGGCGGCATTTGGCCCGTCTTTTCGGTGGACGCGTCAGGCTTTTTGTCCTTGGCTGCAGGAACGGGAGGAGCCGGCGGTGGCGGCATTTGGCCCGTCTTTTCGGTGGGCGTGCCAAGCTCCTTATCCTTGGTCGCACGAACGGGAGGAGCCGGCGGTGGCGGCATTTGGCCCGTTTTTGCGATGGACGTGCCAAGCTTTTTGTCCTTGGCCGCAGGAACCGGCGGCGGCGGTAGAACGTTTGTTCTTGAAGCAGGTGCTTTCTTTGTCTGTTGGTTTCTGGATTGGTCCGGTATTTGCGCCGCGGAGGCCGCAGTGGTGCTCACCAGGTCGTTTTCGTCGACGAGGTCGAGGAACTTGGATTTCGAGTCGGATGCAAAGGCCGATTCTCGCTTGCCCCGGCTCGTTTTTGCCTGACTTGCGCCAGACGGTCCGATGTCCGTGATGATGCCCGGCCGCCTGCTTTCTCGATCCGCCGCGGTTGCGGTACTGGTCCCCGAGAACAGGCCTTTGTCGGGTTGTTTCTTTTTTGTCGTGGCGTCCCTGTCCGAAAGGTCGGGGCTCAGCCCAAATGGTGATGGATGGACGAGACGGAACCGTCCGGTGGTGTCGTCTAATTCCTTCTTTGGTCGGATGGGGAGGCCATCCCAGTCCAGGCGTGCCATGAGGCTGGTTGGGCCGCCGGCCGCCCAATCTGTGGATTGCGGGCTTGTTTCAGAGCCCTCGGATTCTGCATGACGCGCCTGTTTGGCTTTGATTAGGTTCTTTGAAATTGCTTCCCTGGCGAGGGGAATCTTGAGCATCTTGGCTGTGATGTCGTCTGTATCTTTTTGGTCGATTTGTTCGTCAGGGCTGCGAGGTTGCGCGTGAGACGGCGCGACTGATGCGTCTGGACCGGCAGCCTGAGTCGATTCGGACGCCTTCGGTTTCGTTGATTCCGTCGGGAGACCCTGGAGGCTCACCGATGATTCGTCCTGTTCGAGCGCTTCCGCCAGGGCCTGGTATTGGTCATCGATGACGATGGAAGTCGGCTCGCCGAAGGTCACCGCCAAGGCAGGTGAACTCTTTGGCCGGTCTGCCGGCCGAGCCTTTCGTGGGGAGGACGATTTTGCTGCCGATGCCCGGCTGGGGCGAGACGGATCTTCTTTCACATGGATCTCGCCGGTGGTCCCTTTTGCCTTCGGCTTGGCCTTTTTCAATGGTCGTCTGGCGCTAACGGATTCTTCACGCGGCCGTTCCGTCTGCGGTTCGGGGACAGGGCCCGTTCGTCCCGATGGTGCGCGTGCACGAGTCGTTTCGGACGTGGATGTTTTGGCTTCTTTTGCGGGCTGGGGAGGCGAGGAGGCAGGTGTGGGTGTGCCGGGCTGGGGAGGCGAGGAGGCAGGTGTGGGCGAGGCGACTTGGGCCGCATTCTTCAATGACGAGGAGCCGGACAGGGGCTGTTCGCTACTCTGGTTTGGCGTCTTCGGTACCTGTGACGTATCGGGTCCCGATCGCCGTTTTTTCTTTCGCCGCTTGCGTGCCAAGAAGTCTTCCTGGTTCGATGTTGCTGTGGCCTCAGCCGCTGTTTGCTCGTTGGGCGCAGCCGTCGTTTCGACGTTGGTTACGCGCGTCTTTCACCATGACTCAGATCGATACGGTCGTCAATACTTGTGCGGCGTCGTTTCACCCATAGTCTATGGAATGAGACCATATTCCTTCATTCGGCGCCACAACGTGTTGCGACTGATTCCAAGGGCTCGTGCCGTCTGTTGTCTGTTCCATCCATGGGCATCGAGCACCTGGACCAGTTTTTTTGCTTCTGCAGTGAGGTGGGCGACTTTGCGATCCGGAGCCCGAGCCGACAGGATTCGTCTCGTGGTGGGACGTCGCCTGTCACCAAGGTCGATTTCGTCCATGGAATCCGCCGATGCTTCAGCGTTGGTCTGCATCGGTACGACCACCTCGTCCGGCAGATGTTCGATGTCGATTTCGTCACTGTGACACAGGACAACGGCGCGTTCGATAATGTTCTCCAATTCGCGGACATTGCCCGGATAATCGTAATCATACAGGGCCTTGAGCGCCCGCGATGTGAACCGATCGATGGCCTTTGCTCGTTTCAGACTGCTTCGGGCCAGGAAATGCTCGGCCAGTAGGATGATGTCCTTGCGTCGTTCTCTCAGTGGCGGCAGGTACAGGGGGACCACGGCCAGCCGGTAATAGAGATCCTCGCGGAACGTCCCTTCGGCGATTCTTTTCTTGAGATGCTTGTTCGTGGCGGCAATGACCCGAACGTCGACTTGGTGGCTTTCGTTGTCCCCGAGTGGGGTGACCAGCCCATCCTGGAGGACTCGCAGGAGTTTGACCTGGAACGCCGGGGACGTGTCACCGATTTCATCAAGGAACAACGTTCCTCGGTTGGCCTGCATGAACTTGCCGGGGCGATCCCGGAAGGCGTTGGTGAATGCTCCCTTCTTGTATCCGAACAGTTCAGACTCGAGAAGCGTGTCCGGCAGGGCTCCGCAGTTGATTCGAACGAACGGCCCTTCCCGGCGCGCGCTCAGGTCCACGATGGCCTGGGCCACGAGTTCCTTGCCGCTGCCGCTCGGGCCTTCTATGAGGATGGGGGCATCGGAGTCCGCCACGTCGGGCAGAATGCGAAAGAGTTCCTGCATGGGGCGGCTGGCGCCGATGATGTCCGCGAAGACGTATTTTTCCGCCAGTTCATGTCGCAGTGTTTCCACGTCCGACACGTCCCTGAAGATCTCCACGCTGCCGAGCATGGTGCCGTTGGCGTCTCGGAGAACGGCCGTGGACAGGCAGATGGGAATTTCTTCCATGTCAGCGGTCAGGATGGTGGCCCTGATGTTTCGTTGGGCTCTGCCCGTTTCCATGGTCTTTTCCAAAGCGCATTGCTGCTGACAGATGCTCGCTTTGAGGACGTCGTGACAGAGTGTGCCGACAGCGTCATTTCGGTTCCAGCCGGTGATCTGTTCCGCCGCCTTGTTCATGTATGTGATGTGGGACCGTCGATCCACGGTGAAGACCCCCTCATCCAGGCTTTCCAAGATGAGTGTGGTGATGTCCTGGTCGAGGGCGAACACAGCAGTCGGCTCCATGGCTTAGGCGTCTCCCACGAGGGGTGGGTCGGTCCGAATCACGCCGCCTTCCAGGTGGGCTGGGCGGAACAGCCGCGACGAAACGATTCTAGTCTTGCGTCTTGGATTAGCGTTGCCGTCCCACGGTTGTCAACGAGTTTCCTTTTTTCTCGACAAGCACAATGGTTGAGGGTACGAAAAGGTTAGTTAACATTCACAAACGACGGACTGTGACATCGATAGAAAGGAGAAAGGGCCGTGGCGGATTTTTATGTTGACCTGAGAGACATGCTTTTCGTGCTCAACGAACAAATCGGGCTGGATGCATTGCTCAAGTCGGACGTCTACTCGGATTGGGAGATCGACGACCTGTTGGCGATCGTGGAGCAAGCGGCCAAGTTTTCCAAGGAGGTCCTGTCTCCTATTGCTGAGACGGGCGACAAGGAGCATTGCCAGTATCATCCCGAGGACGGTAGCGTGACCATGCCCGCCGGGTACAAGGAGGCATACCAGCAGTTTGCCGAACTGGGCTTCCTTGGGATGGGCTACAGTCCCGAGTATGGCGGCATGGGCGTTCCGCAAACGGTCGTGATGGCTTGTGGAGATTGGTTCGTGGGGGCCAACACATCCTTCGACCTCTCGACCATGCTGACCACCGAGGCGGCTCACCTGGTCGAGACCTTCGGCACCGAAGAACTCAAGAATACCTACCTCGAGAATATGTATACGGGCAAGTGGGCGGGCACCATGTGTCTGACCGAGCCACAGGCCGGCACCGACGTGGGTGCGGTCAAGACCAATGCGATCCCCAACGGGGATGGCTCGTACCGCATCGAGGGCCAGAAGATCTTCATCACGTATGGAGATCACGACATGACCGAGAACATCATTCATGCCGTGCTGGCGCGGGTTGAAGGAGATCCTCCCGGGACCAAGGGCATCAGCCTCTTCGTTGTGCCCAAGTATTTGCCGAATCCCGATGGCTCCATTGGTGAGTTCAACGACGTCAAGTGCGCGGGCCTCGAAAACAAGATGGGGATCCATGCGTCTCCGACCGCCACGATCGTACTGGGTGAAGACGGTCACTGCAAGGGCTGGCTCCTGGGCGAACAGAGCAAGGGCATGCGGGAGATGTTCCAGATGATGAACGCCGCCCGTCGCGCCGTCGGCCTGCAAGGAGAGGCTGCGGCCAATGCGGCGTACCAGGCCGCACTGGCCTATGCCAAAGAGCGCCTGCAGAGCCCACATTATACGAAAATGAAGGACAAGACCGCCCCGAAGGTTGCCATCATCGAACATCCCGACGTTCGGCGGCTTCTCATGTTGCAGAAGGCATACTCTGAAGGTATGCGCTCATTTCTTTTGCACGTCGGCTATTTTGCAGACCGGGCGAGGATCGCCCATGCCGCGGGCAACGAGGAGGAGTTCGACAAGTACAACGGCCTCGTCGAGATTATGACCCCCGTGGCAAAGGCCTACGGTTCCGACATGGGATTCCGGGTGACCGAGTGGGCAGTCCAGACCATGGGTGGATATGGGTACATGGCGGAATATCCGGTGGAGCGGTATCTGCGGGATGTGAAGATCGGGTCGATTTACGAGGGCACAAACGGCGTGCAGGCACTCGACTTAGTGGGGCGCAAGATCACGGCCAAGACGGGGGCGAATCTGATGACCGTCATGGCCATGCTGAACGAGTTCATCGCAGCCCATAAGGACCATCCGTTATTGGGCAGCGCCGTGGCCAGGCTCGCTGCGGCCCGCGATGCCCTCAACGAGGTGAACATGTATTTCTTCACCTCGGGACAGAGCGGTGAATTTTTGGCCGTATTATTGAACGCGACTCCATACTTGGAGTTGTTTGGCGACGTGCTGACTGGATATTATCTGCTCGATCAGGCGGTGATCGCTCACGAGAAATTGGAGGGAATCTGCCAGGCCAAGGGCATCGATTCGTCGCGGAAGCGCAAGATGCGGAAGCTGCTTGCCGACGACCGGGACGCCCGTTTCTACGACGGGAAGCTCAAGGCCGCCGTGTTTTTCTCGAACAGCATCTTGCCCCTTGCTCCTGGTAAGGCGGACGCCATTCGTTCGGGGGACAAGAGCGCCATGGACTGGGTCTACGATCCTGTCGAGTAGTTGGTGCTCCGTTTCGTCTTCTTCCGTCTTCCCCGCGATTTTGTTCCAAGCCACATTCGGTTCCCTGTGTGGCCAATAGCCGGATCCCAATTGTGGCCAATAGCCGGAATCCACCGATCAACGGCGTTCGGGTTGCCTTCCCCCCCCCGGGCGCTATAGTGGCCCATCAGGTTTCGGTCCGAACGACACCACGTGGAGGTCCCCATGCAAAGATTGTTGTTGGTCTTGGCTCTTTCATCGTTGTTTTTGTCCTGCGGTTCTTCGAAGTCCCTGTCCGACGTTGTGAAGGTAGACAAGGTGAAGATTCAAGGCAGGAGTCGGTTCACGGTGTCGAACAAGTGGGGCTCGGTGTTCATTTTGGGGGCCAGGAGCCTGCCTTCGGCCTGTTGGGGGCATATGGTCCGCAAGGTCACAGCAGCCAATGCCAAGAAGGCGAAGGATCGTCTGGACAAGTTGGCGGTCGTTCACGAAGCGGGCCAGGGGACCCTGAAGTATTCGGTGGTGGGTGGTGGATCCTGGGCGACGGCGGACCTCAAACTCAAGATGCCCGTGGATGCCGACCTGTCGGTGGTCACGGTTCACGGCAAAATCAAGATTTATGGGATTCATGGCCAGGTAGCCGCGGATGTCGATCGGGGCGCCGTCGATCTGAGAGGGATGGTGGGATCCGTCAAAGCACACACGAAACATGGGGATGTGGTCGTCACGGGGTTTCTGTATGCTGTGGAGGCGACCACGGGCCATGGGGACGTGAGGGTGCGTTGGAATCGAGCGCCCAAAGCAGGGTTGGCACCCAGTCTGATCCGGTCTGATCACGGGAACGTGCGGGTCCAGTTCCCCGACGATCTCAAGGCGAATCTGGTGATTCGGTCCGGCAAAGGCTTGTCGGCGAATTTCGACCTGAAGCATGTTGGCAAGGGCCAGGCGACGGCATCGCTGGCGGGCGGCGGCACGTTGTTTTCCGTGGAGGCCCCCAACGGGAAGGTGGAACTCATTCGTTTGCCCGCCATGCCGGTGGTCCATATTAACAGGAAAGGACCTCCACCCATTCGCGGAGGACATTGGGTCAAACCGTCCCAGTCTGGCCGTCCTGCAGTGATGCTACGGACGCCTGATCCCAGACGTCGCAGTCCGGTGAAAGGTTCTGTGCGCCCCTCACAGGATTCAGCGCATTCATCCATGGGCGCTGCGCCTTCTGCGAAGGCCCATCATGGGAGGTCTGCGGGGCGGTGACGGTCTCGACGCTATGATTGTTGGCTTTGGTGGCGTTCTTTGAGGGCTGCCTGGCGCAGCCGATCCCATCGGCCCACAGAGAGTTTTTCTTTGACCAAGGCAATGATGTCTTTGGGGGGGGGGACGGCGGGGAGCGTCTCGTAGAGACGACCGACATCGCCCCTGGTGGCCTGGGAATCGAAGTTCTTTGGGCGGATGGGGGCGGACAAGGGGCTGACGAATCCCTTGTCCAGAGCGACGCCGAGCCTGGAGGGACAGTGGCACGGGTTGGCCGGGTTGATGTGGCTACACCTGGGGGCGAGATATCCGACGACCTTTTTTCTCGCCCGGGACAGACGCACGCGGTAGGCGGGCACGGAAATGTCGAGTACCCTGGCGGCTTCTTTGTCCGATAGGCCGGCCGTGGTGGCCAGAATGAAGGCAAGGCGTTCGGCGGTGTTCAGACAGCTCAAGACGGAGGTGAGACACCCCTGCTCCAGGTTCCACAAGAGATTGTTTCGTTCCGAATCAGGAAGCCCCTGCACCCTGGTGACGCGGGTCGGGTCGGATCGAATTATGTCGTCGAGGGCATCAAATGACATGGACGCACTGTTCTTGACGACATGGCTCGCCAGGTCGGCGGCGATGCGAAAGAGCCATGCACGCATGAGTTTGGGCTTGGAAGGGTCAATGTTTTCATATCCGATATAGGCCCGTTCGAATGTAGCCAGGACGATTTTCGTGGCCTGTTCGTCATGATTCGTGGCACGGAAGACGACATCGTAGATCGCAAGAAGATGCTGCTTTGCGAAGTCCACGAATTCATCATGGCTCATGGTGTGCTCCATGGAGCCGAATGTACTTGGGGGCAACGAAGCGTACAAGAAAAAACTCGTTTGTGATACGCGTGGACCATGCAGCAGGGCCGCGCAGTGCTTGACGCGTGTCATGGACCTGCCGTACTCTGCCTGCACGACGAGGTTTTGTGCGAAGGATGGAACGGGCAGGGAACGCTGGGGCGAACAACGGCGACCCTCTTGGTGAGGAGGTTTTCTATGAGCGGTAAGCACGTGGCGAAGCAGTTTCGGTCCGCAATGCTTTTTGGTGTGGTGGTGATGCTTGCATCGTCGGGTACGGCGTTCGGGCAGAGGGCTCCGTGGAAGCGTGGTGGAAGGAGAAGGACTGTGTCCATCGATTCGTCTCCTCAACAGGCGGCCGTGTACATTGGAAAGAAGTCGTACGGCGTTGCGTGCTACACGCCCTGTCGGGTTCGGCTGCCTTATCGCCGGACCTTTGCCGTCTTTTTGGAGAAACCTGGCTTCCAGAGTTTTCAGGGCCAGGTGACCGTGTCGCGGCATCGTCGGGCGCGTCGGTATCGGTTTGTGCTGCAGCGCAAGATCGAGCCGGGAATCATCGACGTCCGCGCGGACACGGCCGGATCCGCCATGGGTGCCCGTATCGTGGTGGATGGAGTCGCCCTCGGGACCGTTCCGAGTCGCGTCAAGGTCCAGCCCGGGCGGCATTCGGTGGACGTCCAAAAACCTGGTTACAAGCAGTGGCGCCAGTGGATCGTCTTGAGCGAGAAACAGGTCTATACGGTCGTCGTGACGCTGGCTGCAACGGTCAAGCCTACTGGATCGGTCCTGGTGACATCGGACCCTGCTGGCGCCGATGTGTTGGTGGATGGTAAGCGGGTGGACACGACACCCTGTGTCGTGGGTCAGCTCAAACCAGGTGCCCATACGATTGAGGTCCGCAAAGCAGGCAAGCCGGTCTGGAAACAGATCGTGGAAGTGAAGTCTGGGCAACTCGTCAAGGTCGTGGCGCATCTGGCCCCCAAAGAGGCACCGCCCCAGGCGAACACGGGTTCGGTGCGGGTGCTGTCAAATCTGTCCAAGGCAGACGTATACGTGGATGGCGAGTTCAAGGGGCAGTCGCCTGTGACGGTGGCCAACCTGATCCCTGGTGACCACCTCATCGAGGTGAAGGCCAAGGGGTATCTGAACAAAGAATTGCAGATCAAGGTGGTTGCCCGGCAGCAGTCCTTGGTGAAGCTGAATCTGGAGTTGCGGCCCGAGGAGCGGCCGGTCGGCACCCTGCGCATTCAGAGTGAACGGCCCGACACCGTGGTGTTCCTCGATGGGGCGTCCATCGGCAAGGCGCCGGTGGAGCGCAAGGGCGTCAGCATCGGCACACATGTCGTGGTGGTGCGCAAGTCGGGTTATCGGGATTTCAAGCAGACGGTTTTGGTCAAGAAAGGGGCGGTCCAGGTGATCACGGCGAAGCTGCTCGCCGTAGGCACCATTAAGGTAGTGACCCGCAGGGCGGGAGCTGCAGTATACATCGATTCCGTCAAGGTCGGGACCACTCCACTGGAGCACCATGAGATCGAGGCGGGTGAGTATACGATGGAGGTCCGGATGCCCGGTGGGAAGTATGAGCCTTATCGAAAGACATTCAAGATTGCAGGGGGGCAGAGCCTCAATTTCCCCATCGAATTTCGGACCAAACGCACCGGGCCATCGCGTGAGCAGGTTGACGCCATCAAGAGGGGACTTTCTTCAATGGGAGCCCGTACGGTTCCGCCCAAGAGTTTCACGACCGACATCGCCGTCGGCTTTCCGTACATTGCTTCTGCCAGTTTGACCGTGGGCGCCTGGAGACACGGCATGTTCGGCATCGACGCCGGCATTTCTTTTCGAACTCTCTTTTTGTACATGAATGAGTTTTCGGTCCATGCGCGCGGGCAACTCTTTCAACGCGGGCCATTTTCTCTGGGGCTTTTTACGGAACTCGGAGCGGGCGTCGGCCTCGATCGGCGCAATAGCTTTTTTTGGAACATCGGTCCAGTGATGAGTCTGTCGTTCAAAAATCTCGTGACCGCAAGTCTGGGATTTTGGTTCAACGTGTATTCCGACCGAGTGTGCCGGACGAAGCCAGCGGATTCGGCGGCAGGAGAGACCGAGCCGGATATCTGTGCCATCACCGAACATTGGCCCACCGATCCGGACGGGGTGGGCCAGAGAGATGCGAGTCTGGATGGTCGACGGAACGCTCCCTATCAGGTCGTACCGGACCCCAAGAATCCGGGTCAGACCAAACGCGTGTACCTCCAGCCCAAGACGTTCGCAAAACACAACATTCGTCATCGATTCAATGGCTGGAAGTTTCTCATTTCATTCATGGTGGAAACAGCAATCACGCGGTATTTGAACGTGTTTTTGCGCGTCGATTTCGTTCCTGCCCAGAACGCGCAGCAGCGCGCTCTTTTCATGGAGTACTACACGGCGTCCAGTTACAAGTATCACGGCGATGTGTCCAGACCACGCGTGGACACCAAGGGTGTATTGACAGAGGTGGACTGGGGAGTGTACGGACAGGCAGGTGTTTCGTTCAAATTCTAGAATCGAGTGACGGCACCAATATGGTGTGACGGCACCGAACAACGACTCGTCGGGGTCGATGTCCAGGTTGTTTGGAGGTATGCATGCGAGGTCCACAACGGTTTGCTCTCGTTTCGTTGTTTGTTGTGCTTGGCGTTGCCGGGACAGCCAGAGCCCAAGGTGGTGCCTTGGACATCCAGCAGTTCCATCCCGCCATGGACTCCAAGGGGCACCTGAGCGTCGACACGACCCAGACCCTCAGTCCTGGAATGTTTTCATTGGGGTTGACCGCGAATTTTGCGTACAACGCACT
Organism: Deltaproteobacteria bacterium; assembly: GCA_021162935.1. GTDB lineage: Bacteria > Myxococcota_A > Polyangia > HGW-17 > SLPX01 > JAGGXR01. The sequence goes on along the minus strand of JAGGXR010000111.1, from coordinate 4,808 downwards.
GCAGCTTAGCGGCTCGGGAGGTCATTCCTTCGACGTCAAGTTTTTGACCTCGGCCAACCTCCAGTTCGCCATTGGTGTGATGAAGCTTGGGCGCCTTCCCTTCATGGAAGTGGGGTTCGGTCTGCCGGTCAATATTACTACCGGAAAGGCCAAGCCACTTGCCGAGCAGATTTGGGACCAGGATCCGAAACAGGTGGGCGTGCAGGCCCCCCTCAAGTATGAGCAGAACGGCAATTTCTCCGCCCAGGGCATGGGTGATACGTATTTCAGCATCAAGTTACGGTTTTTGGCCGCCACCCAGTCGCCGGTGGGGCTCGGGGCCATGTTCACCTTCAGCATCCCCACGTCCCATTGGGTCGCCAAAGGAGATCAGCATTTGATGGGCGCTGGCGGCGTTATGCTCTGGCCTAAATTGTTGGTGGACCGGTTCCTGGACAAAGCCAAGAAGATGCTTTTGAGCGGAAACATCGGGTTTCGAATGCGCGTGGGTACGGACGGCGAGTTGCGCGAAAACCCAGGGTGGAACACCTGTACGAGTGGCCCCTGCCAGTTCGTTGGAGAGGACGACAACGCCGAGACCAAGCGGGTCAAGGGTCTTTATGAGCTGACCTATGGAGTGGGCCTGAACTGGACCCTGGTTCAGGGACGAATCGACTGGGTGTCCGAGTTGTATGGCTCCATCGAGTTTGCCAGTCTTGCTGCGGGAAAGAACTACACCAAGCGTGTCTTTCCCATGGAGTTGCTCACGGGACTCAAGCTGTATTTGGCCACGAATTCGTTTTTGGCTGTTGCAGGAGGCGTCGGTCTGACCGGGGTGGGGCCGTTGAACAACGTAGGCGCGCCGGATTTCCGAGTGCTCGCCTCTTTCGTGTTCGAGCCGCTCATTGGGGACCGGGACGGTGACGGCATCAAGGACGATGTGGACCGTTGTCCCGACGACCCCGAGGATTTCGATGACTTTGAGGATCGCGACGGCTGTCCCGAACCAGACAACGACCGTGACGGCATCCTGGATGTGAATGACCGTTGTCCGAACGAACCGGGACCGGGAACCGTGGACGGCTGTCCGGCCCAGAAGGCGCTGGATCGAGACGGAGACGGGATCAACGACAACCTGGACAAGTGCCCCGACGACCCCGAGGACGTGGATGGCTTCCAGGACAAGGACGGCTGTCCGGACCTGGATAACGACAACGACGGGGTGCCTGATGCCGACGACCAGTGCCCAGGCAAGGACGCCGACAAGGTCAGTGGATTTGCCAAGACGGCCGAGGACATCGATGGCTTCCAGGACACGGACGGCTGTCCCGACCCGGATAATGATCACGATCGAATCTGCGACGACAACCAGCGGATTCAGAAGCATCTTGCCGTGTGGGAGAAGGTCTGTAAGGGCAAGGACATCTGCCCCGATGAGCCCGAGACGTACAATCGTTACAAAGATACCGATGGCTGTCCGGACAAGCCGAGGGTGCGGGTCACGAGCAGGGGCATCGTCATCCTGGACAAGATCTTTTTCGTCACGAACAAAGCTATCATCAAGCCGGTGTCCTATCCATTGCTGGATGCCATAGCCGAAACCCTGCAGGATCAGCCCGAGATTCTTTTGGTGGAGATCCAGGGGCACACGGACGAGCGAGGTTCGGACCAGTACAACTATCAGTTGTCGGATCGCAGAGCGAATTCGGTGCGACAGTATCTCGTGGGCAAGGGAGTCGATCCGAAGCGTCTCGTGGCCAAAGGCTACGGCGAGAGTCGGCCCAAGTGCCGCCAGCACACGCCCGCCTGCTGGTCCCAGAATCGACGGGTGGAGTTTATCATCCTCAAGCGCAAAGGCGACTGAGAGGGACCGGGCGGTTCTTCGTAGGACGGTGTGTGTCGTGGCAAGAAAACAGGTCGAACTGCGAGTGATCAAACAAGGTCGCGCACGGGGCCCCGTGCTTCTGTCCGACAAGGCGATTTCGTTTTTTGGGGGGGTCGATCTGACCAGCGGTGTCGTGTCCGAGCCGGGTCATCCTCTCGAAGGGAAGTCGTTGGCAGGTACGATCCTCGTGTTCCCAACGGGCAAAGGTTCCACGGTTGGTTCCTATGCCCTCTACCGACTCGCACGTTCCGGGTTGGCTCCAGCGGCTCTGGTTATGGAACACTGTGAGGCCATCGTGGCGACCGGGGCTATCATGGCCGGTATTCCCTGTGTGGACGGTTTTTCTGCGGAACTCCTCGATGGGGTATCGGATGCGAGTCTGGACGGAGCCCTGTTGTCTTGGGAGGAGCGTCCATGACGGTCGTCAAGTTGGGTGGGTCGGTGATCACGGTGAAATCGGCCAGCAGTCCTCGGGTGCGGCAGGATGTCCTCGAACGGCTTGCCCGCGAAATCGCATCGGTTCCGCCGGTTGCTCGTCCAAAGGTTTTGGTGCACGGTGCGGGCAGCTTCGGTCATCCCATCGTTTCGAGAACCCGCATTCACGAGCGGGTCGAATCGGAGTCGGACCGACAAGCCTGGGCCGAGACCCAAGTCCTTCAAAACGAATTGAACGCCCAGGTGTGCCGTGCGTTCCTCGCAGAGGGGGTGCCGGCAGTGCCCTACCAAGCGTCCAGTGCCGGCTGGATGGATGGCGGTCGTCTCGTGATGGTCGAGATGGAACCCTTGCGTCTCCTGGTACAAAAGGGGCTCATGCCGGTTCTCTATGGTGTGCCGGCTGCGGATGTGCACGGCGGCTGCGCCATCCTGTCAGGTGATGTGCTCGCTCCGGTGGCGGCACGAGCGCTCGGTCTGGACATGGTCATCCATGCCACCGACGTGGACGGCGTGTATGAGTCGGATCCCAACGACGACCCAGATGCCGTCTTTATCGAGTTTTTGGATCGACACCGATGGCAGGAAGTTCGAGAGAAGCTGGGCGGCTCGCACAACGTGGATGTCACCGGCGGCATGGCCGCCAAAGTGGAGAGCCTGATGGATTGGGCACGTCAGGGCGTGTCGGCCTGGATCGTGAACGCTTTGGTGCCCGGTCGAGTCGGCGAAGCATTGGTTGGTCGGCCCACTGGTACTCGAGTGGTTTGGGATGAGTGCGTCACGGCGACCAATCACTGAGGAGGCTGTAGATGTCGATCAGGAGAACGAAGATCAGAGAAGCCTTGGACAAGGATGGCGACGGCGCTGAAATGACCTTGATGGGTTGGGTGCGGAACATCAGGCCGCAGAAGAATCGGACCTTCATTCATCTCAATGATGGGTCCACGATCCAACATGCCCAGGTCGTGGCCGATCCATCGTTGGACAACTACGAAGCTGTGCTGCGTATGGGGGTTGGCAGTTCCGTGGCCGTGCAGGGCCGCTGGGTCGAATCGGCAGGACGAGGCCAGAAGAGTGAGTTGATCGCCGATCGGATCGTGATCGTGGGCGAGGCGGATGCGGAAAAATATCCGTTGCAACCCAAGCGCCATTCCTTCGAGTTTTTGCGTGAAATTGCTCATCTGCGGACCAGAACGAATACGTTCGGCGCCGTGTTTCGGATTCGCGGGGCATTGGCTCGAGCCACCCACGACTTTTTTGGCGATCGAGGGTTCGTTTATGTGCATTCGCCGATTCTGACCGGGTCGGATTGTGAAGGGGCCGGTGAGATGTTTCAGGTCACGACCATGGATCTGGCCGCTGTCCCCAAGACACCAGCCGGGCAGGTGGATTTTGGTCGGGATTTTTTCGGCAAGCAGGCAGGCCTGACGGTTTCGGGGCAGCTCGAAGCTGAGTTGATGGCCCTCGGTCTGGGCGACGTGTACACGTTTGGCCCGACCTTTCGGGCGGAAAACAGCAACACGGCACGCCATCTCAGCGAGTTTTGGATGGTGGAGCCGGAGATGGCGTTCTGCGACCTGGAGGACGACATTGATCTGGCCGAGGACTATCTGCGGGCGCTCGTTTCCGATGTGCTCCATCACCACGAGGACGACCTTGCATTCTTGGAAAAGAATGTGTCCAAGGGCCTCGTGGCCGAGTTGGAGCGCTGTGTGGATCGTCGCTTCGCCCGGGTGTCCTATCAAGATGTGCTCAGGATCATGGAGTCGTCGGGCCGCCGTTTCGAGTTTCCTGTCACGTGGGGGATGGACCTTCAGACAGAGCACGAGCGGTTTCTGTGCGAGGAGCATTTCAAGGGCCCTGTGGTGGTCTACAATTATCCGAAGGAATCGAAGGCTTTCTACATGCGGGTCAACGACGACGACAAAACTGTGGCGGCCATGGATGTGCTTCTGCCTCGGGTGGGAGAGATCATTGGTGGCAGCCAACGCGAAGAACGGTACGATGTCCTGGAACGTCGGATGGCCGAATTTGGGTTGAGTCAGGATGACTACCGGTGGTATCTGGACACTCGTCGGTTCGGCACGGTGCCCCATGCCGGCTTTGGGCTTGGGTTTGGCAGGGCGGTCCAGTATGCCACAGGAATGGCGAATATCCGGGACGCGGTTCCGTTTCCAAGGGCGCCAAGGAATTTGGAGTTTTGACCGGCCTGTCGTTTTTTCTTGAACGCCATATGTTATGTGTGTCACACTACGTACGTGTTATTTGTATAAAGGGTGAATGTGTCGCGTCGCCTGGATGGGGTGTCGACTGGGCCTGGTGGTCTGGTTTTCCCGCGATTTGGCGACGCGGTCAGCAGGCTTGAAGAGCCGATGTGGAGGCGTGTGATGAGTCGTTACCAATGGATGTGGGCAGGGGCAGTGCTGGCAGGGGTGCTCGTGACCGGATCGGTCCGGGCCGATGAGATCAGCCCGGCCATGTATCTGGACGTGGATACGTCGGGGAGCATGCT
>JAGGXR010000152.1 GCA_021162935.1 Deltaproteobacteria bacterium | reverse complement strand
CCCCCCTGAAGCAGTGAGAAGGCCGGTGCCACGCATCATGCGTGACACCGAGCGAAGGCGTTCCTAGAGATAGGTGGCATCGAAGAGGATTTCCGACGCGTTGTCCCGGATGTCACGGACCGCATCCAACAGAGATGTGAGGTTCTCGGCGAGACGGTGCTCGGCATACCTGAAGGTGTTCGAATCATCGACGGCCATCCGGTGCTGTTCGACCTGCCTGGTCCAGGGGACGAACATGTGCATCCAGGGATTGACCTTTTCAGCATACATGTATCGAGAGACTCTGGCCGGGTTCAGCCACTTGAGCGCCATGGCCACGGGCGGGGTGATCATGGCGCGGACGAGGGGGCGTCCGTAGCGAATGTAGAGTTCTTCGTTCGCCCGGGAGACAGCCGCCGTCTTTTCGAATGCCTTTCGATCGAAGGGGAAGCGTACGTCCTCGATCCGACGTTCCTCGAATCGCACGATGAATTGATCCTTGAGGCGGTCCGGTTCGCCGGTTTCACCTTCGATGACCATCTGGTACAGCCCCGGCTTGAGGGCCCGGATCCGTTCGATGTGTTCGATGATCGCCCGGTGTTCCTTTCGCGCCACGCCAGCCGAAACGAAGATGCCCAGATGGCCGATGTGTGGGTTGAGCAGGTACACGATGCGCTGCCCCGCACGTTTGAGGTCGTCGGTATCCTTGTAGACCTCGGAGATCCAGTTCAAGGCCTGCTGGGGAGGTGAGATATTGTCACCGCTGGAGGCGAAGACCACGAGCGGGTCGTCCATGTTGCGCATGTCCACGTGATGGGACGGGCTGAGTCGCAGCCGACCATGTTCGAGTTTGTCGCCGATGAACAGGTTGTCCACGATCCACAGGATTTCGTCCTCATTGAGGAAGTAGAAACCGGTCCACCAACGTTCGAACTCCAGATATCGCTCGCGTTCGGTGTCGATTTTGGAAAAGAGATTATAGTCTTTCTTCCAGAGCGTGTTTGCTGGATTGAGATGCTCGAAGTTCATGACCAGGTGGGCACCGTCGAAGACCCCGCATCCAAGATCACAGAGCATCCTGGTGGCCCACGAGCCTCCGATGAGGCCTCCGGTGACCCGCATGGGGTTTACGCCTGCGCCGCCGGACCAGTAGGAAAGTGGGGCCCCGTTGATCACGATGGGACCGGTCACGTCCGGTCGGTCCGCGCCCAACATGGCCACGGCCCAGCCTGCCTGGCAGTTTCCGTACACGATGGGGCGGCCTTCTTTGGGGTGACGACGGTACACCTCTTCGATGAACCGGATCTCGGCCAGTTCCACATCTTCGATGGTTTGGTTCGGCATGGGGTCGGGCGTGAAGACCACGAAGTAGGTCGGGTGACCCTCGGTCAGGGCCATGCCCACCTCCGAGTCCTTCTTGAAACCGCCGATGCCCGGGCCGTGCCCAGCCCGCGGATCAATGATGACGATGGGGCGGTGTCCCGGTGCCGGTTTTCTTCCATGAGGATCCTTGATCCTCAGCAGGAGGTAGTTCGCCGGTCGATCGAAGGTCCTGGCATCCAGGAGCACCTCGTAGTCGTAGGCGAGTAGGGGGGGCATCCCCGCCTCGTAATGGGCCAGCATGTTATTACCCCGCTGCCGCATCGCATCCATGAACAGGATTCTGCGTTGCCCCATGTCCACCATGTACTCGACCGCGTCCTTGGTGAGCTTTCCCATGGCGTCGGCCAGCAGCTTTGGGGCCAGCGGCATCCATTTCAGACTGGTCAGGCGATAGAGGGTCTCGGCCAGGATGGCCATGGGTTTTTGGTCGGGGCGCTCGCCGCGCGTAGCCTCCACGAACGGATTGGCATCCATGAAGTCTTCGACCACTTCTTGTTGTCGTGCTTGGAATCGCTGCCAGATTCGGGTCCATGCTGCTGGGTCCAACAATTCCTTGGACGGCAGCCCCCATGTCAATCCCAAGCTGGACGTCTGCCCCGGGCCGAACCACTGCTTCATCCAGTCGGCCATGGCCGCCCCAGAATCACGGGAGGCACCGGGCCTGGTCATGGCGGACTGCATCCAGTTCTGCCACTGTTTGAACCATGCGGTCGGGTCCGCGACATTGGGCATCGAGCCGAGGTCGAAGGCCTTGCCCAGGTCGCTTATGTTTCCGCCGAAGGGCGAAGAAGACGCGGACATGGCGGACTGCATCCAGTCCTGCCACTGTTTGAACCATGCGGTCGGGTCCGCGACATTGGGCATCGAGCCGAGGTCGAAGGCCTTGCCCAGGTCGCTCATGTTTCCGCCGAAGGGCGAAGAAGACGCGGACATAGCGGACTGCATCCAGTTCTGCCACTGTTTGAACCATGCGGTCGGGTCCGCAGTATTTGAGGCTGTTTGCTGGTCGCGTGAGGACTCACTGTCGCCGTGCGTTTTTTGGGACAAGCCGTTCAGTGCGTCGAACCAAACCTTCCACCAGGATGCCGCGTCCGCCCTGTTTCGACCTGCGGCCTGCTTGGTTTTCGAACCCGACTGTTTCGGCTCGTGGTTTTTCGGGCTCTGCTTGGCATCGCGCGTCCCGGCCGTCCGGGGCTTCTTGGCCGTCCTACGCGGCGTCGCGGTCTTGGTTGTGTCTGCCTGTTTCGTCCGTTTGGCCGTCCTACGCGGTGTCGCCGCAGTTGCAGCAGCCGCCTTCTTTTTGGCAACCTTGCGCCGCGTTGCAGCCTTGGCAGGTTCTGCCCCTTTGCCTTTGGGGTCTGTTGGCCTATGTCCCCTCTTCGCCCGCTGCGTGGTTGCCGCCGTCTTTCGTCCCTTGCTCCCTGCCATGGTGGTCATCCTCCTGGCTCTCATCTACGGAATAGAGTACGGGGGCGCCACCGCCCATCGATTCAGGTATGACATGCATCCCGATCCCCATTTCCATTGAATCACAGCCCATCGTTTCGTATCGCATCCCAGTCTCCCATCAGTCTGTCGTTTGTAGCCTAGTGGAGAGACTGGGTCAACGGATAAGGAGCCCACGAGAGGGAGCGCACGAACGAATGAGCAAGGAATTCGACTGTTCTAGGAGGCGGCGATTTCGTCTCCGCAACAGGCAAGGTAGAGCGCTCGGATTTTCCGCCTGTCCGTGTCTTTTTTCTGTTGCCGGTGCGGGCTTAGCTGTTGGCCAGTATGGGCGCAGCGTCCTGCTGCGATTGTGGCGGTTTTTCCACGTGTCTCCTCCTGTCTATGATATTCTGTTTTTGTCATCGTCACTGATGACTCGTTTTTCATGAGAAAAGAGATGTCGACCATCAAGATTGCTGTTCCGGCCACAGGGTGCCACTTCTACAATGACGGTCGAGAAGGACAATTTCGCCAAGATGGTCATCAAGAAAGGGTAGGTCCGTGAGACGTTTTTCTGTTCGATTCCATCAGGTCGTGTTTGCGATGAGCATTGGTGCACTGACGGCGTTCGGGCTGGGCGCCTGCTCCGACGACAGTGGGCCGGGTCGGGTGGACGCGACTCCAGATGGCCGCGTCGATGCATTCGTGGATGCATCAGTCGATGCGGCGGTCGGCGACGGGGGAGGGGACGCCGGGGAACCGGTCTTGTCGGACTATTTGATGGAAATCTGTGCGGGCCGGTCGCCCGACGACACGGCCGAGGCAACGGAACTGACCCATGCTGGGACTGAACCATTGGGCGTGATCCAGGGCCTGCAGGACGGCGATATCGAAGCCATCGGTTTTGCACCGAAGCACCCATTTCGGTTCGACCTGGTGCGCGTCTACGTCAGCGGGACGGGCAGCATCGAGATTCACGTCTGGGACGATTGGTTTCGAAGTGAACCGGATTTGGAGCACGACCTGACTCCTGCCGAGACCAAGACCATCACGGCGGATGGTTGGCAGGAGATGTCGTTTTCCACGATTCTTCGCGATCCGAGTCAGCGATTTTGGGTCGGGATTGTCCACGTGTCCGGCGACGTGCACCTGGCGCTCGCCGATGGCCCGGGCGGGCTGAGTCGTTTCAAGTCTCCCAGCCTCATCAATGCGCCCTTTGTCTGGTCCGGCATCTCGGGACAGGTCGAGTACATGGTTCAGTCGTCGGGGGAGTATTTTTGCAAAGCCACGAGGACGTTTTTTTCGGACCGCACCGCTGGCAGCGGCTTGGACCAGGTCCAGGCTGGCAGGATCGCCATGTCGGATCTGGACGGCGACCAGGACGACGACGTGGTGTTTCACCTGACGGCCGGTTCGCCTGAGCCCATCATCGAGGAAAACGAGGGCAACCTGAAGTTCGCCTACGTGACCGACACGACGGACGTGACTGACACCCATTCCAACTTTGCGGTTCTCGGTGACCTGGACAACGACGGAGACCAGGACATGTACCTCGGAGTCTATCGCCCCCAGGATGCAACCGACTTTGCCTACTACAGTTCCGTCTGGTTAAATGACGGCGACGGCACCTTCCACGAGGTCGTGGGATCGGGCGTGGATCTGAACGGCACCACCGCCGCCGGCGCCTTTGCCGACTACGACGGCGATGGCTATTTGGATCTGTACGTGGGAAACTGGCTCGTGCATTACCCGGATCCAGCAGCCATGCCCGATTTTTTGTTCCAGGGCCAGGGCGACGGCACCTTCGTCGAGAAGAGCCAGGAGGCGGGCACGGCGCGACAGAATCCGAGTCCCAGCTACGGGGTAACCTGGTGCGACGTGGACGATGACGGATTCGCAGATATCCTGGTGGCCAACTATGGGTATGCCTCGAATTTTTTGTTCCTGAACCAGGGCGACGGCACTTTCGTCGAGGCGGGCTTGCTGACCCACGTGGCCAAGGACGACAATGGAGGCTACGGAGGCAACACCTTCGGCATCGACTGCGGCGACTACGACAACGATGGGCACCTGGATCTCTTCCTGGCGGAAATTGCGCATCCTCGCTACCAGCCATGGTCTGACCCGTCGCGTCTGCTCCATTGGACCGCATCGGCCAATGCCTATGGATTCGAATACAGCGACGACACGTTGGCCGCCGGTCTGCCCAGGGATGAGGGCATGATCGATCCTTCCTGGGTGGACTTTGACAACGATGGAGATCTGGATCTGTTCGTTTCGATACTCTACACCGGCCATGCCTCCAGACTGTTTCGGAACAACGGCGATGGCACCTTCCAGGACGTCACCTACCTAGCGGGCATCGACATTCCCGACGGCCAGGCCGGTGTCTGGAGCGACCTGGACGGCGACGGAGACATGGACCTCATTGCTACGAGCCGCAGGGGCGGTGGAACGGTCTATCTGTACGAGAACACGATTGGGGCGCAGAGTCGCTGGATGGAGCTGGACCTCGTGGGTGTGCCTCCGTCCAACCGGGATGCCATCGGCGCCAGGGTCACGGCCGAGGCGGGGAGTCTCGTCCAGATCCATGAGGTGAAGGGCGGAAAGGGGCACAACAACACGGTATCGACCAGGGTCGTCCATTTCGGATTCGGGGACGTCACGGATGCGGTGACCGTGACCGTTCATTGGCCGTCGGGCCGAACGGAACGGTTCACCGGCCTGCCGGACAACGCAAGGAGCACGCTGACCGAAGGCACGGGAACGGAAGTTCCCTAGAAACAGGATCGCCTATCGGACCAACCCGAGGACATGATGGTTTTGTGGTGGTCCTGTCTGCAGATCAGGGGCAAAACGGGGAGTGATTCCAGAGCATGTCTTCGTCCATTCGGTGCAGCCTCAGCATCCAAAGATGAGGGTGGATCCAGGGGGTTGCCCTTCGCTGCCAAGGTGATAGGTTCCGCTTGGCCATATTTTGTGCCTTGGGATAGGTTCAAGTTTTTTGACGAGGGCTGAGATTGGAAATGTTAGGAAATGGAGAAGGAGCGATGCAATGAGTGATGGTGACGTGATTCGACAGAAAGTGGCAGAGCTCGAGGAGAAGAAGAGCGAGCTGAGGAACAAGCGGAACGAAAGGGCGGTGGCCGCTCAGCGCAAGGCTGGGAAGATGACCGTTCGCGAACGGATCGACGCCTTCGTCGATCCTGGCACATTCCTGGAGATCGACATGTTCGCCAAGGGGTTGGGGCGCGAATTCGGAGCCGACAAGTTCGACCTGCCCGGTGATGGGATCGTGATTGGCGTGGGCAAGATCAACGGCCGAGAGACCGCTATTTTTGCTGGGGACTACACCTGCATGGCAGGGACTTTCGGCGAGATGCATGGGCGCAAGATGAACAAGATGTTCGAGTTTGCCCTGAAGCATCAGATTCCCATCGTGGGGATCAACGACTGCGCGGGGGCCAGGCTCCAGGAGAACATGGGGCCGTTGAGCCAATATGGCCGGCTGTTCTATCTAAACTCCATCGCGTCGGGCGTGGTGCCCCAGATTTCGCTTTTGCACGGTCCTGTGGCCGGCGGTCAGGCCTATTCACCTGGGCTGATGGACTTTTTGTTCATGGTGAAGGACATGGGCTACACGTTCATTGCTGGACCTCCGCTTGTGGAGGCCATGACCGGAGAGAAGGCGACCGCCGACGAATTGGGCGGATGGGAGGTCCATTCCAAGGTATCGGGCGTGTGTCACGTGGTGGCTGAAGACGAACAGGATTCGTTCGCCCAGGCGCGCCAGTTGCTCGGCTACCTGCCGCAGAACAATCGGGAGGATCCTCCCTACGTGGAGACGGGCGACCCGGTGGACCGGGAATCCGAACGGCTCTACGATCTGATTCCCGCGAGGCGAGAGCGCGTCTATGACATGCACAAGATTCTGTCCGAGGTCGTGGACAACGGCGAGCTGTTCGAAATCCACAAGGACTATCATCCGAACATGATTGTGGCGTTTGCAAGGCTGGGTGGCCACACGGTGGGCATCGTGGCCAACAATCCCATCTACAAGGGCGGGGTGGTGACGACTCAGGCGGCGGAGAAGGCTGCACGTTTCAAGTTGTTCTGCGACGCCTTCAACATTCCGATCCTGAACGTGGTGGACACACCCGGCTACATGATCGGCAGCGAACAGGAGCGGCTCGGTATCATTTATCGTGGGGCCAAGCTGCTCTACGCCACGTCCTGCGCCACGGTTCCCCAGATCACGCTCTACGTGGGCAAAGGCTATGCCGGCGGCTACCTGACCATGGGCTCCAAGGACTTCGACGTGGATTACGTGTTCGCATGGCCCACGGCGGAACTGGGCCTGGTGGGCCCCAAGGGCACGGTCAACGTGGTGGGGCGCAAGACGATTCGCAAGGCCGGAGACGAAGCGGAGGCGCGCGGTGAGGATCGCAAGGCGGCTGAAGCAGCTAAGCGCGCCGAACTCGAGGATGAGTTCCGCAAGACCTACCTCAGCGTGTACTACCCAGCGGGTTTGCAGTACGTCGATGACGTCATCGATCCCAAAAAGACCAGGCCGACCCTCATTTTGGCCTATGAGACGCTCCGTGGCAAAAAGAAGGAGCTGCCCTGGCGCAAGCACGGCAACATCCCTCTTTAGCCGGTAGACGAAGCCTTAGCCGGCAGACGAAGCATTGTGCGCTTTTCGGTTCTCCATGCCGACCGGTCGTTCGAGCGAATGTCCTAGAGAAACAAGACCACCTCGCGACCAAAGAGATTTTCGATTCGACTCACGAGATGGTCGTTCGGGGTGACGTTGAATCGAGAGGGGAGATCCAGGATCGTCTCCCATCGGGTGGGATCCTGAACCGCGATGCTCACGGCACATTCTCCTGGGGTGCTCCTGAAGAGTTCCGCAAGTTTCGCCGTCTTGTTGGGCACGAGTTCACTGGATAGGACCGAGATTTGGAGTCTGTGGAATTTCTCCATGCGCACCTGGCTCAGGAGCATGATCTTGTCTGGATACAGCACGTAATGGACCTGCTGTTCTTCGTCTGTTTGCTCGCCATGTTCTTCGGTTTGGTCATTCCTCGCATTCTGTTTCCTGTTTTGTTGTCGAGATCGAAGATGTCCTTGGATCAGGATGGGCTCCTCGGTATGGAGCACGTCTTCTGGGATGCTGGCATAGACTTTGGGTAAGACGAGAACCTCCACGCGGCCTTTGAGGTCTTCGAGTTCGAAGAAGGCCATCATGCCGGATCCGGATTTGGTCATGCGTTCCCGGTATTTGGTGATGATGCCAGCCATCCTCACCTTGGCCCATCGACGCCTGTGGTTCAACCAGGGGCTGCCCATCATATCTTCTACGTCCGTCGCGTCGTGGGTGATGAAGTGTTTGATGTCCTGCTGGTAGCGATCGAGCGGGTGTCCTGAGATGTAGAATCCCACGGCGGCCCGCTCGAACTGCAACAGTTCCATGGCCGACCACGGAGGCACATCCGGGTATGCGGGGCGTCCAAGGACCGAGGGTTCGTCGATGGCTCCGAAGAGGTTCGTCTGGCCGGACGCCCGTTCCTTGGCGATGCGTTGGGCGAAGTCCAGGGCCTGTCCCACGCTGGCGAGCAACTGGGCGCGGTGCACGCCGTCGGTGGCCAGACCGTCGAGGGCACCAGCCTTGATGAGGGCCTCCAGGACAGAGCGGTTGACTTTTTTTGTATCCACCCGTTGGAGGAGGTCGAAGATGGATTCGAATGGACCCTCCTGACGGGCCTCCAAAATGGACTGAACGGCTGCTTCTCCCACGTGCTTGACCGCCCCCAGACCGAATCGGATGGCCTTTTTGTCGTCCTTGAGCACGACGACGCTGAAATCCACGTCCGATTCATTGATGTCCGGGGGCAGGATGGATAGCCCCATCTGGCGGGCCACGCCCATGTATTCCACGATCTTGTCGGAGTTGTCCTTTTCGCAGGTCAGGATGCCGGCCAGGTACTCCTCGGGATAGTGGCATTTGAGGTACGCGGTCTGATAGGCAATGAGCGCATAGCAGGCGCTGTGGGATTTATTGAACCCATATCCTGCGAATTGCTCCATGAGGTTGAAGATGTCGACCGCCGTTTTTTCGGGAACGCCGCGTTCGATCGCGCCTTGCATGAAATGAGCCCGCTGGCCTTCGAGGAGTTCGGCCTTCTTTTTGCCCATGGCGCGTCGCATGATATCGGCCTCGCCGAGGCTGAAGCCGGCCAGCTTCGAGGCCACCTGCATGACCTGTTCCTGGTACACGATGACCCCGTAGGTCTCTTCGAGGATTGTGGCCAAATCGGGGTGCAGATACGTCACTTTCTGCCTGCCGTGTTTCCGATCAATGAAATCATCCACCATTCCGCCCTGGAGCGGGCCGGGGCGGTAGAGGGCAATGCCAGCCACCAGATCCGAGAACCGGTCGGGCTTGAGTTTGCGGATCATCTCGGTGAACCCCGAGGACTCCATCTGGAATACGCCGGCCGAGTCCCCTCGTTGGAGCATCTCGAACACCTCGCGATCGTCCATTGGGATGTCCTGGAGCACGAAATCAGGTTTCTGATTGGCCCGGCGGATGATGTTGATGCGTTTGATCGCCTCATCGATGATGGTCAGGGTCTTGAGGCCAAGGAAGTCGAACTTGACGAGGCCGACCTGTTCGACCTCGTCCTTGGCGAATCCGGTGATGCCCTTGACGACCTGGCCCTCCTGGGCTCGGGCCACGGGAACGTATTCCCAGAGTGGTTTTTCGGCGATGACCACGCCGGCTGCGTGCATGCCTGCGTGGCGGTGTAGACCCTCCATCTTGAGTGCGAGATCCAGCAGTTGATGGATGAGTTCGTCGTCGTCGTAGAGGGACTTGAGCTTGGGTTCGTCGTGGAGCGCGGAACTGACCGTTACTTTCGGGCCCAAGGGCACGAGCTTCGCCACCGTATCCGCATCGGCATAGGGCATGCCCAGTACGCGGGCCACGTCCCGAATGAGACCACGGGCCTTGAGGGTCGAATGGGTGATGATCTGACCCACGTTGTCTTCTCCATACTTTTGGACCACGTAGGACAGGACCTCGTCCCGTCGGTTCATACAGAAGTCCACGTCGAAGTCGGGCATGGACACGCGTTCCGGATTCAGGAAACGCTCGAAGATGAGGCCTTGTTCCAGTGGGTCCAGGTCGGTGATCCGCATCGAGTAGGCCACTAGGGATCCAGCTCCGGATCCCCGCCCCGGGCCAACCGGGATGCTTTGGGACTTTGCGTATCGGATGAAGTCCCACACGATGAGGAAGTAGCCGGCAAAGCCCATCTCGAAGATGACGTCCAACTCGTATTCAAGACGCTTCCAGTAGGCGTCCTTGTCCAACGAGCGCCCTTTGGCCGCGATTTCATCGAATCGCTGTTCGAGGCCTTCCTTGGCAATACGGCGCAGATAGTCTTCCAGATTCGATCCGTCGGGAGGCTCGAACTTCGGCAGCTCATGGCCTCCGAGTTTGATGGCCACCGGCTCGATCATGTCCAGGATGCGGCCCACCGACTCCATGGCCTGAGGGATGTGGGCGAAGGCTTCGTCCATTTCCTCGGGCGTTTTGATGTAGTAGGCGTCCGTTTCGTGGCGCATGCGTTTTTCGTCATTCAGAGTTCGGCCCTGGGCGATGCACATGAGCACTTCTTGAGCCAGGGCATCGCTGCGGTCTATGTAATGGCAGTCGTTCGTTGCCACCAGGGGAATGTCCAGAGCTGCCGACATCTTGACGAGTTCTTCGTTGACTGTTTCCTGGGCGTCCAGCCCGTTTCTTTGGACCTCCAGGAAATAGCACCCCGGTTCGAAGATTTCCTTGTAGGACCGGGCGATTTCGCGAGCGGCCTCCGTGCCGGACGTCAAGATGGTCTTGGCCACGTGGCCACTCAGGCAGGCTGAAAGTCCAATGAGTCCGGCGCTGTGGTCCTTGAGGATATGTCGATCGATTCGAGGGTTGTAGTAGAAGCCCTTGAGGTGCGCCATGGACACCAGATATTGGAGGTTTTTGTAGCCCTGTTCATTTCTGGCGAGGAGCACGAGATGGAAGGAGCTGCGGACCGATCGATCCGTCATGTCCTCGGCCGCAACGTAGACCTCTGAGCCGAAAATGTGGTGGATGCCGGCGGCAGTCGCCCGTTTATAGAAGTCCACGGCGCCGTACATGTTGCCATGGTCGGTCACTGCCACCGTGTCCATGCCCCGATCCAGAATGGCCTTGGGGAGGTCGGCCATGCGAATCGCTCCGTCCAGGAGGCTGTATTGGGTGTGGAGATGCAGGTGCGCGAATCGATGCCCCATGGTTGCTGTCCCTTCCTATGAACGCTGTCCCATCTTCGTCTCTACGTCGTCACTGCGTCTTCTCCAGCCATGGAGTGGCGCCACTTTTGTCCCGGATCGTGTCGTTCCAGCCGATCCGCTGTTTCTGCCCACGTCTGTCTACCTCGCCATGTCACAGACCCGATACCGACCACTCTGTCTGCAGAGAACCAACACGATCACGTTTCGGTCCAGGTTGGTCAGGGCGAAGAGGGCACCTGGCGGCGAACTCAGTCCCTTGGGCAGGTACCCGAGCGCCTGGCGGAGTTGCGATGCCGACAGGATGCGGACCCTTCCGCTCGCCCTTCCTGATTGTTCGGCCAGGAGGCTTTTGTATACTTTCGTCAGGTCCTGCTTGGTCCGCGCCACGACTCGGCCGGCGAATCGCAGGGGCAGGGCGGTCACGGCCTCCAGGGCGTCCAAGCGGCGCGACGAAGCGGCGGCCAGCCAGGCCCGCGCCGTCCAGGCAGCCGCGCCGTTTTGCCGTGCGGCTTTCGTTCCGGGTCGTGGCCTGGCCACTTCGAGGGCCGGCCCCCGCTTCAGTCTGGCGATGCTGCGTCCCGGATTCCATCGAACGCCGCCCGTCGCCGCATGGCCCGGGTCGGTGGTCGGCCGACTCCTGGGATGGGTCAGGATGAAGGCGTCCACGCCGAACGTGCCGCATTGACGCTGGTCGCGGTGGAACCTCCAACGCAGATACACCTTCTTGTCGCCGGACAGAATGGAAGCCGGCGGCCTGCTGAAGGGGGCCGCCGAGAATGCCACGTCCAGGGCGGCCACGTCGAACGGCATGTATCCGGACGACTTGACGAGTCCTGCCTTGGCCAGGGTGCCGTCCCGGTTCAGGACGATCTCGACCATGGCCCAGCGACTCCACTCGTTCATGGGGTCTTCTTTGGGCTTCATGTCCCAGTCCACAAGGAATCCATCCCCCCATAGTGGGTGGATCTTGCGGTGCATGGCAGCAATGTATCGTGCGAATGGATGCGCTCTCGTCCGCAGTGCCGTCGTGTTGGCCGGCGTCACCTCGGCGATGTAGTTTTCCAAGGCCGCCTTGATTCGCTTCCATCGGCGTTCGCTCGGGTCGGTGGACGGCGCACGTTTCGGGCCGGACCTGATGCGTCGCAATGCTTCTTTTCGCCATTGGGCGGCAAATAGTTTTTGGATCGTGTTCTTGGTGGGCATCACCTGAATCGAGTTGCGACGGGGCCGAATCCGGTTGGCTGCCCGCATCCGTTCCGGCACCGTTCTGGCAGGATGTCGTGGGTGCAGTCGCATGTCCAGGGGGCCTGCGCCGGCCACGGTGGTCGTGGGCCGTTGCACGTGGCCCGGCCTCGGTATGGGCACCTTGTGCGGGATGCGCGTCATCATCACGGGCGGCTTGCGTGGCTTTGGCCGCGCCGTCGGCCTAGGCTGCTGTTTGGCGATCATGGGTCGAGGCCGCGGCTGTTTGGGACGCTTGGGCCTCGGTAGGACCGGCTTGGTCCTGGGCGCTGGTCTCGGGGCCCGACGTTCCGCCTGGAGCACGCGTCGTTTTCGACCGTGCAGCACGTGCTTCGGCCGCGCATCGTTGTGGGTCAGGTTCGTCTTCCTTGCCCTGGTTTGCTTCTTTACATTTCTGTTGGCCTGGGCCCAGAAGTCGAAGTGTTTCGGCGCAGGTTGTTTGTCCCTGGTGGGCTGATCGACCATCTTGCGGCGGAAACGGAATCGACGCGCCACGAGGCGAGGCTTCGCCTTCGGCCGCGGCCTGGGAATCGTTCTGGGACGTGGCTTGGGCGGCGTCTTCCTGGTGAGTTTTGGCTTTGCCGGTGCTTGGGGCCGTTTCTTTTCCTTGACCGGAATAGGCCTTTTCCGGGCGGGCAGGGGGATGCTGGCTTTCGGCCTCGGCGCCGGTTTTCTGGTCTGCGGAACGTACTCCAATTCCACGATGCGTTCGCGTGGCGTGGTTTCCTCTCTTTGGGACCGCTGCCACCACCACACACCGATTCCCACCAGGATGTGGATCTGCAGGGATATCAGCAAGAGCAGGAGCGCCTTGCCGAGTCGCTTCTTGGTCGATCGTATGTTCGTTCGTCGTTCCATATCTATTCTGGAAGTGTGGCCCATCGGCGTGAGCAATGCAATAGGATGATGGTCCTGCTGTCATTGCCCCGGCGCGTATTTCCAGGAAAAGTGGAGACCGCGTCAAGATGGATTGTCTCGATGCGAAAAAGCCAACGCACTTCAACTATGGTGGGCTGTTGACCGAGGTCTATATTTCATCGTCGATGCGTTTTTTCCATGGCGCCGGGACGTCGAGGTGGACGTCGACAATCAGGCCAAGGTTTCCGGCGGACGTTGCAGGCACATTGGCTTTTACGGTGACGGCCCGGAGGAAGAATCGTTCCAGGTCGTCGGGGCGTGCGCTTTGGGGCAGACTGGCGTGGGACGGGTCGATGATGTCCAGGCTGGGGAACGGATCGTCGTTCGGTGAAGGACTGGTGCCGGAGCGACGGCGTTGGCCATAGAGTCGATCTCCAACGATGGGAAGGCCGATGGAGGCGAGATGGACCCGGATCTGGTGGGGGCGTCCCGTGGTGGGGTGGACGAGGAGGAGCGATCTGGTTTTCGACGAGGAGAGGACCGTGTATTCGGTGTGAGCGGTCAGGATGCGGGAACGCCCCAGGCTCCGTTCGTCGTCCAATGCCTCGATGACCCGCATCGTCCTTGGCTGGGCGGAGTCCTGGACGAGTGGGCTATCGATGGTTCCTGATGTGTCGAGATGGCCTTCGACCAAGGCGATGTATTCCTTGTGCACATGGCCCGTGGCAAAGGCATTGCGCAGGGCTCCATAGACGGCAGCCGTCCGGGCTGCCACCAGGACTCCCGATGTGCCGTTGTCCAGTCGGTGACAGAGACCGGCTTCGCGTGCCTTGCCGCCGCCTTGGGCACTCGCTTCGATGCATTCGGGAAATCGGCCGGCCAGGAAGTTTGCAACAGTGTTTCGTTGTCCGTATCGGACTGGGTGGGCCGGCATGGCCGATGGTTTGTCCAGGACGATAACCTGATCGTCGATGGCGAGGATGGGCAGGTCCAAGTCGTCCTGCGGCGCAGGGGCCCAGTCGTCCATGGCGTCATCTTCGAGCGAGATCGAGACCAGGTTTCCTTTGGTGAGCCGAAATCCGGCGGGGCGCGGTCGGCCGTCCACGAGTACGAAGCCATCCTGGATCCACCGCGACACGACACGACGTCCCTTGCCGGTTTGATCCGAGAGAAATCGGTCCAGTCGAACCGAACTGCTTTTTACCACCCAATTCATGAGCGAGAAGAGGGTCGGTCGACGACGGCGCAGGGCCGAAGAACCGGATTCGAATACGGTCGCGGCGCGGCGTCGGCATGAGGAGCCGATCGAGGTGATGGATGCTGCCGAGCAGGAGCTTTGCGGCTGGGCCGCACTCGGCGTGCTTTTCGTTGTTTGGTGCCCCTGCGCCGATTGGTGGTCTTGGGAGTCCGGGCCGGATGGGTGGTCGGCGGGGCAGGGCGAGCCGACATGCCGGTGCGCTTTGGGGCCGGACGTGCCTTCGTGGTTGCGGACGAAGTGGGCGAGGTCACGGGCCGCGGACGTGATCGCGGTCTGGAGGGATGGTGGACGGCCCTGTGGGCATTCGGTCGGCGATGTCGAAGGTGCCGTTTCATGCGTCGTGAACGCATGCGTTTTGCATCGACGTACAGAACCAAGAGTTGGCCCGCTTTCAGATGCGAGAACCGACTGATGTGGTTGATGCGGGCGATGGATCCCGCCGAAAGGTGGAAGCGTCGGGACAAGCGTTTCATGGTGTCGTTGCGTCTTGCGCGGTAGGTGATCCGCACGAGTCCCCTGCGGGCGAGCATCTTGTCGAAGAATTCTGGCGAATCCACGACCACCAGGTCTACGTCTTTGGGCCGATAGAATCGGACCAGGGGGAAGCGCTGGTGCCTGGGCAGAAAAACCGTCAAGAAGAGGCCCGGGACGAGGTTGGAGTCATCGGCCACCTGGTTCCATTCCAGAAGCTGTTGTCGCTTGCAGTGGAACAGGCGGGCCAGCGACGCGATCGTGTCTCCTGGGCAGGCGCGATACAGGACCATGCGCTGCCCCTTGGGCGGGACGGGCGTCGTCGTGGCCAGGACGACGAGCGGTCGGTCTTGGGCGGACTCGGTCCGGCGCGCGGCGTGGCGTTGCAGGGGAACCAGCAGAGGGACGCCGGGACGCAACTCCCTGCTGGATCGGATACCGTTCAGTTTCCGCAAGACAGACGTCCTGGTGCCGTAGAGCCTTGCCACATCGTCGAGGGTCTCGCCCCAGCGCAATCGGTGCAGTGCGTGCCGACCTGCCAGCAGTTTCGTTGCTCCCGCACGCGAAAGGAAGCGGCGCTTGGCCCCTCGTGGAATCCGTACTTGGAAGCTCTTGTAGTAGGGGGGAACTCGGCTTCGCCTCAAGGCCGGGTTCAGGTAGCGCATTTGTTTGAGGGAGGCGCCGGCGAGCCTGGCGATGCGACGAAGGGACACGGGGCCGCGAACCGTGATCACGTCGTAGTCCCATTCGGGGCGAGGTTGGACCTTGGTGAGGTTGAACTCGGCGCGATTGTGCCCGGCGATGGCTACGGCCAGGAATTTGGGCACGTACTTGGTCGTGCTGTAAGGCAGACCGGCTTCGAATTCGCATAGGGTCCAGTAGTCGTTCGTGTTGAATCGACGCATCGCTTGGGTGACGGCTCCGTAGCCTGCGTTGAAGGCCGCCAGGGCGATGGGCCAGTTGCCGAATCGGTGATGCAGGTCGGCCAGATATTTCATGCCGGCCATGGTGGAGCGGAGCGGGTCCTTGCGTTCGTCGAACCAGTAATCGTAGCGAAGTCCATAGATGCGACCGCCAGCCGGCATGAACTGCCACAGGCCGCTGGCACCGGCATAGGACAGGGTCCTTGCATTGAATCCGCTTTCAATCATGGAAATGTAAATCAGGTCCTGAGGCAGGTTCGATTGGCGCAGGAACGAGCGAATCAGATGCTCGTATCGGCCCATATCCCGAAACCAGGATGCCAGGATGTCATGGCCGTGTTTCGTGTCGTGATAAAACATAAGGTAATGGATGAGATGTTTGTTCCAACGGAATGAGATGTCAGGCATTTTAAGCGTATGCATCCAGGCTGGGCTGCCTGGCGGCGGCACGGGGACGAACTGCTGTGGGGCCCCCGTATTGGCTGATCGTGAGCGTGCAGGAAGACGGATGGGCGACCGAGAGGTGCTGGGGCCCGTGCCCCTTGGATTCGGTTGCCGTGCGTTGGCCACGGCAACCTCGGCGTCGTGTTTGGCCTCGGCTTGGTCCATGGCCTGAATGGATTCTGGTCGAAAAGACGAATTGGGAACGTCTCCACGAATGTGGCGCCTTCCCGAATTGTGTATGGAGAGGGGGGCGGTCAGGATGTAGTGCGGGCTGGCGGGGCGCCTGGCCCGACGGTGACGTGCCTGGGCGGGATGGACCCACAGAGCAACGGATATGAGAGCGAACGAGATTCGAATACGGTTCATTGTGTTGTCTGTCGTGCGGCAGCCCTGTACGTGAGTCGTGGGGCCATTTCGCCTCGTCCAGGCTGTGGAACGCCCTGCGCCGCGTGTCGATTCAGCCTGGATTGTGGTCAGGCGACGGCCGATTCTCCTTGAGATATATCATCAAGATGGGGCTGGGGCCAGTTTTGCCATATACCGGGCCGCTTTGAAGCGGCCTGGGCGAGGATTGGAAATTTCAGACGGACGCGAAACGGGAGGATTGTCAGGATCAGATGCAGCTAGACGTGTCGAACGCACAACCGGCTGTGCATTTGAGGGTCCCACCGGTGAACCCCTGGGTGATGCAGGTCTTTCCATTCAAATCAGTACCGTCGCAGTCTTCGCCTCCTGATCCCTCGGTGTGGGCGAAGCCATCGCCGCAGAATGCGGTCTGACAGGTGCCACTCGGACCCGAGGGGCAATCGTCGTGGACGTCGTTGTTGCCATCGTCGCAGGTTTCGGTTCCACTGCCATGGTTCCAGGTAAAGCCGTCGCCGCAAAAGGCGGTCTGACAGGTGCCACTCGGGCCGTCCGGGCAATCGTCGTGGACGTCGTTGTCGCCGTCGTCGCAGCCCTCGCCAGCAACCGAGTTTCTATGGCCGTCACCGCAGACCACGAAGGAGCAGTCTGAGTCACAGGACGAGCTGTCCACCGCGCCACTGTCACAGTCCTCGCAGGTGCCTCCGCAGTGGTTGTTCCAGACGATATGGTCGCCACAGTAGGCGTCCTGGCACGTGCCGCCAGGACCATCGGGGCAAGCGTCGTGGAGATCGTTGTCGCCGTCGTCGCAGCCCTCGCCAGCAGCGACGTTTTGGTGACCATCGCCGCAGACCACCGAGGAGCAGTCTGAGTCACAGGACGAGCTGTCCACTGCGCCACTGTCACAGTCCTCGCAGTTACCTCCGCAGTCTTCGGTCCAGACGATATGGTCGCCACAGTAGGCGTCCTGGCACGTGCCGCTTGCACCGTCGGGGCAAGCGTCGTGGATGTCGTGATCGCCGTCGTCGCACTGTTCACTTCCACCGTCATGGTTCCAGACCAAGCCGTCGCCACAGTAGGCGTCCTGGCACGTGCCGCCCGCGCCGTCGGGGCAACTGTCGTGGAGATCGTTGTCGCCGTCGTCGCAGCCCTCGCCCGCAACGACGTTTTGGTGACCATCGCCGCAGACCACCGCGGAGCAGTCCGAGTCACAGGTCGAGCTGTCCACCGCGCCACTGTCACAGTCTTCGCAGGTGCCTCCGCAGTGTACGTTCCAGACGATACTGTCGCCACAGTAGGCGTCCTGGCACGTGCCGCCCGGACCGTCGGGACACTGGTCATGGATGTCGTGGTCGCCGTCGTCACAGCCCTCGCCTGCAACCGAGTTTTTATGGCCGTCGCCGCAGACCACCGCGGAGCAGTCTGAGTCGCAGGACGAGCTGTCCACCGCGCCACTGTCACAGTACTCGCAGTTGCCTCCGCAGTCTTCGTTCCAGACGATACTGTCGCCACAGGTGGCGTTTAGGCACGTGCCGCTTGCACCGTCGGGGCAAGCGTCGTGGATGTCGTGATCGCCGTCGTCGCACTGTTCATTTCCACCGTCATGGTTCCAGACCAAGCCGTCGCCACAGGTGGCGTTTTGGCACGTGCCGCCCGCGCCGTCGGGACAACTGTCGTGGAGATCGTGGTCGCCGTCGTCGCAGCCCTCGCCCGCAGGGACATTTTGGTGACCATCGCCACAGACCACCGAGGAGCAGTCTGAGTCACAGGTCGGGCTGTCCACCGCGCCACTGTCACAGTCCTCGCAGGTGCCTCCGCAGTGTACGTTCCAGACGATATTGTCGCCACAGAAAGCGTCCTGACACGTGCCGCCCGGACCATCGGGACACTGGTCATGGATGTCGTGGTCGCCGTCGTCACAGCCCTCGCCGGCAGGGACGTTTTTGTGACCATCGCCGCAGACTACGAAGGTGCAATCGAAGTCGCAACTCGCCGTGTCCACGCCGTTGTCGTCGCAGTCCTCGGGCCCTCCGACGTTCCACGTGTAGCCATCGCCGCATTGAGCCGGTTTGCAGTTGCCCGTCGGACCGCTGGGACATGCGTCCCTCGTGCTGTTGTTTCCGTCGTCGCAGGTCTCACAGGTGCCGCCGCAGTTCTGGGTCCACAGGAAACCATCGCCACAGACTGCGTTGTGACAGGTGGCGGTGGGACCGTCGGGGCAGGCGTCGTTGTTGTTTCTATTGCCGTCGTCGCAGTCCTCATGACCGGACCATGTGAAACCATCGCCGCAGAAAGCGTTCTGGCAGGTTCCCCCCGGGCCGTCGGGGCAGCCGTCCGTGTTGACGTTGTTTCCGTCGTCGCAGCCTTCAACGCCCGTCCATGTGAAACCGTCTCCACACACCGCCTTTTCGCAGGTGCCTGCCGTACCGTCGGGGCAGGCGTCCGAATTATCATGGTTTCCGTCGTCGCAGGTTTCCCCGAGTCTGCTGTCCACCCAGCCGTTGCCGCAGCTTTCTTGCTGGCAGTTCGCTGAGCAGCCATCGCCCGAAATGTTGTTGCCGTCATCGCATGCTTCGTGGCCGGTCCATTGAAAACCATCGCCACAGCTTGCGGCTCGGCAGGTGCCGCCTGCGCCATCGGGACAGTCGTCCGAGTTGTCGTGATTGCCGTCGTCGCAGGTTTCTCCCGCCTGGGCGTCCACCACGCCGTTGCCGCAGGTTTCACTTTGGCAAAATTCGTTGCAGCCATCCCCGGCCTGTTGATTCCCGTCGTCGCATGTCTCATGGTACCCCGACGCGTCGTCGGTGACACCGTCGCCGCAGTAGGGCAGGATGCAATCATCGGCCCGACAGGCACCTGGAGTGGTATTCGAGTTGAGGGCGGTCCCGTCGTCACATTCCTCGCCATGGAGTCGGTCGATCACGTGGTCGCCGCAAAAGGGAAGCTGACAATCGGTCCGGCAGGCATCCGGCGTCGTGTCTGAGTTTTGATCGCCGTCGTCACATTCCTCGGCCGAATCGACCACTCCGTCTCCGCATCGAGGTAGGGTGCAGTCGAGACGGCAGGCGTCCGGGTTTTCGTTCGAGTTTCGGTCCCCGTCGTCGCATTCTTCTCCCTGGTCCACGACGCCGTCCCCACAGCCGGCCTTCGTGCAGTCCGGACGGCAGGTGGCGCCTGGGTTGCGAGAGTTGAAGGTCGAGCAGCCGGTCGGTGGCTGGGTCATGTTTTCGCCGTCGCCGCAGTCGCATTCTTCTGATTGGGCTCCGTTCGTGTTGTCGATACCGTCTCCGCAACGGGCGCGGTGACATTGACCCAGTGGGCCGCTGGGACAGTCGTCATGGTCGTCCGTGTTGCCGTCGTCGCATTCTTCGACTCCACGGTGGATGAAGCCGTCGCCGCACGTGGCGATGTGGCAGTTTGCGCAGTCGTCGCTCTGGTCGATGTTGCCGTCGTCACATTCTTCAGGCCCGTCAGTCCCCTGCTGCGGGTCCACGATGCCGTCTCCGCAATATGGATTCAGGCAGTTGGGGCGGCAATGGTCCGGATCCCATGAGTTGGCGGCTCCCTCGTCACACTCTTCCTCCGAGTCTTGGTCTACGGTCCCGTTTCCACAGCCTCGGCTCGCGCAGGTGAAGCCACCACTCTGGGCGGGTACGCACACGCGATCATGAGGACAGTAGGTGCCGTCTCCACATGCCGTCGCGCCCACGCGTTCTGCACAGGACTCGAACAGGAGGAGGGAGCCCACGCCGAGCATGAGAAGCATGGTCAGTCGCGCCATCGCATTCCCGTCAGGGAGCATTTCGAGGATTGATGTTCGACGAGAGATTTTTTTTGTCGCTGTATCCCGCATGGTTCCTATTCCTTGTGGCAGGTGTGATCGCACCCATCGCCATCCATCGTATTGCCGTCATCGCAGGTTTCGTGATCCTGCCACACGAACCCGTCGCCGCAGAAAGCAGGGGCGCAGGTGCCAGAGGGACCGGACGGACAGGTATCATTCGTGCTGTCGTTTCCGTCGTCGCAGGCTTCCGTTCCACCTCCTGCGCTATATACGAATCCGTCTCCGCAGAAAGCAGGGACACAGCTCCCGCCTGTGCCGTCTGGACATGCATCATGGTTACTGTGGTTCCCGTCGTCGCACAATTCGAACCCCGCCCAAACGAATCCATCTCCGCAATGGGCAGGGATGCATGTCCCGCTGGGGCCGTCCGGGCACGAATCCGTGGTGATGTGATTCCCGTCGTCGCACAGTTCCGTGGCGTCGCTGGTTCCATGCCAGCGGAATCCGTCTCCGCAGACAGCGGAATGGCAGGTCCCGGTGGGGCCGTCCGGACAAGCATCGGTCAGTATGCGGTTTCCGTCATCACAGGTTTCGTTCAGTGCCGGCTCCACGATGCCGTTTCCACAGCCTTCGATTTTGCAGTTGTGGGAGCAGCCGTCGCCGTCTGTGGTGTTTCCGTCGTCGCATTCCTCGCAGTGGGTGGAACAGTTTCTGGTCCAAAGGAAGCTGTCTCCGCATCGCGCAGGCTGGCAGTTGCCCATGGGGCCCGACGGACAGGCATCCGTGGTGTCCTGGTTGCCATCGTCACAGCCCTCTCCTGGGTCGAGGTAGTTGTCACCGCATATCTCGCCGTTGCAATCGTGGGCGCATCCGTCACCGTCGACCGTGTTTCCGTCGTCGCATTCTTCGCCTTCATCTCGCACGCCGTCGCCGCACCGCGGCAGTTTGCAGGTCGTCCTGCAGGTGTTGGGACGCGTATCGCTGTTTCTAGCTCCGTCATCGCATTCTTCACCTTGGTCTGTGATTCCGTCGCCGCAGCGGGGAAGCTGGCAGTTCAATCGACAGGTGTCCGGCTGGTTCGCATTGGCGCTGCCGTCGTCGCACTGTTCTTCCGTGTCCACGATTTTGTCGCCGCAATAGGCATGGCGACAGGTCGTCCTGCAAGCGTCGGCAGTTGTGTTCGAGTTGCCGTCGCCGTCGTCGCATTCTTCCCCCGAGTCCAGGACGCCGTCGCCGCATCCCGACCGTTGACAGTTGGGACGACAGAAGGCCCCATGGTCCAAGGAGTTGAGCCCCTGGCAGGCGGGGTTGTCCGAGGCCGATTCGGTGCTGTCACCACAGTCGCATTCTTCGATGTGGGCGCCGATGCTCTGCAGGATTCCGTCGCCGCATCTGGCCTTGCGGCATTGGCCCAGCGGTCCGCTGGCACAATCGTCGTGGTCGTTGAGGTTGTTGTCGTCGCATTCTTCCACGCCGTCCAGGACATGGCCGTCTCCGCAGACGTTTTTGAGACAGTTGGTCAGACAGGCTCCCGTGTCCGAGTTATTCGCGCCATCGTCGCATTCTTCACCAAGACCGTCGTCCACCACGCCATCGCCGCAGTATGGAGCCCTGCAGTTTGGGCGGCAGTGATTCGGAACCATCGAGTTCTGCTGACCGTCGTCACATTCTTCGCCTGACGCCTTCTCGACGACGCCATTGCCGCATTGGGCCGTGGTGCAAAGGTAATGGCCATTGCCGGCCTCCACGCACAGATAACCATCTTCACAATAGGTGCCGTCGGGGCAGGACGTGGTCCCCACGCGCTTGATACAGCCCGAACGACTCAAAAGGATGGGGGAACCCGCGATGATGAGTAGGGCGAGGCGCAGGAGCATGTGACCGGTTTGCCGTCCCGAAGAGCCTCCTTTCACCGGGCCTATGTCGTGGGGCTGGGCAGCCCCATCCCTGTTTGTGCTTCTGGATGCATTTTGACCATCGCTATTGGGTTCGTCCACTCTGTCCGACACGGACGCTTCTTTATCCAGTTTCCGTATGACGGTCACGATCCACCCTCCTGACATGCAGGCCGTTCAGCCTGCGACCACTCGATTCGATTCATCCTGGATCCCCGAGGCTTTCTCATTTCTACCCAAAATCTACGGTTCCACGCAATGCCGCCTCCGACGGTACAGGCGCTCCCTGCAAAGGGTGTTGGGCGAGCGCAGCATCTGACACAGCATGTTAATAATAGGATACATCCAACCCCTGCGTCGTTCAACAAGTGATTGATGGGCCGAATGCGTGGGCCAAGGCTTGGTGCCATAAAGGACTCCATCCACGGCGGCGAAGGTTGAGTTTGGATGCAATGAATGGTATGGACTCCGGGTGTTTGGACGGGAGCGGGAAGGGGCGGTGGATGGGCGGTGCCGTTTGCCGGTCGGCGAGATGCTCAACCCTTCTTGTCTGTGGGATGGCCTCGACGGGGTGCCGGTATTTCGGACTCCTGTCATCGCTGATGGTATGGGCCGGCGGGATGAAGGCCGTCGGGCGAAAGACATTGCGAGACGGTGATGTTTTCCGGTAGGCTGAAGAGGCTGCGGAAGCGAGGACGCTGATGGCTCGAAAGACCATTCTCATCGTGGACGACGACCGGGATGTGCAGGTATATCTCCGGAAGGCGCTCGAAACGGACGGGTGGAAGATTCTCGTTGAAAGCGACGGGGATTGGGGACTCAAGACATTCGAGAGCACGGACGTGGATGTCCTGATCCTGGACATCCTCCTGCCGGTGGTGAACGGACTCCAGGTGGCGGCGGCGATACGGGATTCATCGAAGGGTCAAAACGTCCCTATCATCATGCTGTCAGGCGTGTATCGGGGCAAGGAACACCGGGTGGACGCTATCGAGCGGTTTGGCCTGCTCGATTATTTGAACAAGCCGGTCGAGGTGGCGGCGATTCGGCGACTGCTCAAGGTCCATTTCGGCGAGGACTATCCTTCCGCGCCCGAACGAGGACAGGGCAAATCCGATGGCACGAGGTCGAAGCGATATTCGACCCTGTTGGCGGATGCGGCCGCTCGGTCGGAGAAGCGGGAGGTGGAACGGGAAACGCGCGCTCTGTCGGCGCAGTCCGTGTCCATGCGTGGCAATCTGAAGGAGACCGAGTTTGCCAGGTTGCTGAACGAGCTGTATCGCACGGCAGGCACAGGGGCGTTGTTCCTGATGAAGGGCAAGGTCAAAAAGATCCTCTATCTTTTCGAGGGGCGTCCCGTTTCCGTCAAGTCGAATCTCCTCCAGGAATGTTTGGGCCAGATGCTCGTCCAGGAGGGCATCCTGACGGCCGAGGAGTGCGCAAGGTCTCTGGAGCGGATGCAAGAAAGCGGCAGGCTCCAGGGTACCGAATTGGTCTCCATGCGTCTGCTGACGCCTCAAGATCTGGTCGAGGCTTTGCAACGTCAGCTGAAGTTGAAAATCCTGCAGGTTTTCGCCTGGCTTGAGGGCGAGTATCAGTTCAAGGAGAATGCCAAGGTGCCTCCTGGCGAGATATCGTTGGGTTGCACGTCGGCGACCCTTATCTACGAGGGGGTACGGCTGGGAATGCCTCCCGAGCGTGTCGCCCAGTTGTTGGCGCCCATGATGCATGCATATGCAGCGCCCGCCCGCGACGTCCAGTGGCGGTATCAGGTCATGGAATTGGAGACCCAGCAGGAGGCGGATCTCGTCAAGAAAATCAATGGGAGTCGAACGGTTCAGAAGCTCATCGAGGAAATGGATCTGGGAGCGGACCTTGGTTTGGCCCTCATGTACGCGCTCGTGGCGTCCGGAATCGTGGAACTGTGGGACAGACCCATGCGTCTGCCAACGTTGAGACCTTCTTTGAGGGGCGAACCGGTTTTGGACGAGAGCGATGTCCAGTCCCATCTTGCCGCCGAACTGGTGTCCCTCAAAGGGAAGAATTACTTTCAGATTCTCGGTGTGGGGCCGGATGCAGATCCTCTCGAACTGGACGATGCTTTTCTGGAGCGGGCGACCACCTTTCACCCGGATAGATATTTCCAGTTTGGAGAGGTGACGCGTTCCTTGGCGGAAAATCTCTTTGCGATTTTTCAATCCGCATACGACAAGGTGACGGCTGTTTCCTTGGGAGAGGATGTTGCCGAGGCCGAGCAGCACCCTGACATGGACGAATACCTGACCTCGGCGGTCCTTTCTCTGGCCGCTGGCCGACACTTCGAGGAGGGCAAGGCGCTGCTTGGCAAGGGCAAGGCGGCCGATGCAACCCGCAGCCTCGAAAAGGCGGTGAGTTTGGAGCCCCGGCAGGCAAAATATTGGGTCTATCGGGGCTGGGCCCTGTACCAGGAGGGGGAACGCGATCAAATCGAGGACGCACGTTCCTTCCTCGATCGCGCCATCGAACTGGATTCGTCCCTGGATCGTGCCCACCTGTTTTTGGGGTATCTCCTCGAGGATCAGGAGCAGCTCCAGGAGGCGCAGGAATCCTTCGAGCGGGCGTTGCATTGCAATCCGCAGAGTCGCGAGGCGGCCAAGGCCCTGGATGCCTTGGCTGAAAAGAGAAAGATGACGTCACATGGACCAGGATCGGAAGAGGATGCAGGATAGGAGAATGGCAGAAGAAGAGGGACAGGATGATGGTGCGCCCACGGCGTTTAGTGAGCCCGAAACTATGGATCAACTTACAGCACACATCTATCGTGGCTGGGAGGGCCTTTCCAGAGGCGACTACGAGGCTGCCAGGACGTCTGCCCTGAGCGCGCTTGACGTGGATTCGGATTCGCCCGACGCCCATACTCTGTGGGGGGCGGTGGTGTGGAGTGCCGGTGCCACGGACCAGGCACTCGACGCGTTTGAGCAGGCCATGGAACTGGAACCCGTCAAGGCGGACCCGTTCATTTATGCTGCGGAGATCCTGTCCCAGGATGCTGAGCGACTCACAGAGGCCCTGTCCCTGTGCGACGAGGCCATCGAGATGCTGGATGTGGAGCAGGAGCCTGGCTTGTTCGCCGAGGCTTGGCTGGTGCGGGCAGAGATCCTGACCGAGATGGGCAAAGAGGATGCGGCCAGAGATATCATGGTCCGAGATGCCGAGCTGATGGAGGGCAGGGGGGCACTCTACGAGCGGGTTGGTGCGTTGTATGTCCGCCTGGGTGATGACGGTTCTGCCGAGCGGTATCTCCGGTTGGCCATGGAACAGGGCGAGACCCGTGATGCTCAGTATTTTCTCGGTCATATTGCGTATCGAAGGGGAGACCGACGCCAGTCTGTCCTGCATTTCCTGGACTGTCGAGAACGGGATTTGGACGCGATTTCTCCTCCATGGGCATACAGTCGGGACGCCTTCAAATTGGCGGTTCTGGATGCGCTCGAGCAGGCTGCCGGCAAGGTGGAGCGAGACTGCTCCCGTTTGATCGTTCGGTGCGGTCCGTATCCGGGTACGGAACTCGTGCTGGACGGAGTGGATCCGCGTATCCCCGTTCTCGTCGGCGGTCGGGATGGGGTGTCGTACATGCTCGTGTACCAAAAGAACGTCGAAAAGATGTGTCGTCAGCCCGAGGACCTCCACGAAGTTCTGGTCTCGGTGATCGAGGAGGAATTGCGGGCGAGTGCTGGCGATGACGTCTCACAATGACGAAGATGCTGCGTCCAGCAGCTCCGTTTCGGTTGATTTGAGGGGAATGGACCTCGCCTATCATGGGCGAACCGGCCTTGGGGGGCGTGCCTGGTGGCATGCGATACGGTACCTTGGCCGGGTTCTGGTGGCTCTGGTTCGTCGTTTTCGTTTGCGTCGACAGCTCCGGCGGGCGAGGGGCGAGTTTCAGCAATCCATGGATGAGCAGCTCGCCCGTTTGGGCAAGACGGCGCTCTACATGGACAGCCTGGATGCGCCGATGCTCGATGAATTTCGTCTTCGACTCGACGCACTGACGAACAGCAAGGCCCACATCGAAGAGACTCTGACCGAGGCGCAGGAGCAGTGGCGACGAGACAAGGAAGCTCTCGACGAACGTCTGGTGACCATGCAGGAACGTCTGGCGGATGCACAGAAGGAAGCTGCCAAGGCGAGACGGTCGTTGGACGGCCTCGTCGAGGAGCACGAAGCTCTCGAACAGAAGGTGCGGAAACTGTCCCTCGAACACGACTTCATCCGAGAACGGCAGGCAGGGGGAGAAGATCGAACGTCGGCGTTGCACACTCATCCTGAGGGGCGTTCTGACGTTCGATCCGGCAGGCAGGACCGAATCGCTCATGAGCGAGACGAACTGAAGCATCGCATGGAACTGTTGAATCCGAAGCTGCGTGAGGTGGAGAAGGTCTACCGTGAGCAGGCAGCTCACGTGTCGGCGCTCAAGGAAGAAGTGCGCGCGTTCAGCGCGGATCGGGATCGACGCATCTTCGAATCAGCGTTGGCTGAGGAGGGCCGGTACTCCGAACTGGAAGGAGCGGCCTCTGGTTTGAAAGAGTTGTACCTGGAGGCCGGTCGAAGCACCTATCAAAATAGGTTATCCCATCCTGGACTGGAGGACACCATGGATCGTCTCGATGATGTGGAGGGGCATCGGGAGGCGGTGGAAGCAGACCTGAATCTGCTCGACGACCCTGACACGGGGGTTGCTGTGGCACCCCTGTTCAAATCGATCATGCTCGTTGGGGCTGTGGTGGCGTCAGGTGTGGCCTTGTGGGTGTTGTTGTCCTGAACATCTTGTGTCATCCCTCATGCAGATGACCGTTTGACCATCAGCTTTCATCGCGGGGACTGGGCCCGTTCTTCGAGGTGTTTGAGGCTCGAACGGGCCATGGTCTTGATTTCGGGATCCGGATTGCCGTCCGCTGTCAATTCAAGGAACTGTCGTGCCTCGTCGCCGCCGATTTGGGACAAGGCTTCGATGATCTCCCTGAGACGATCGGGATCGCTGAAGTCGGCATCCGCAGTGAGAGCCGGGACGGCCCGTTCATCTCCTATCGAGACGAGTGCGCCAATGGACAGGTTTCTGCTCCGCCGTGAGTTGGAGGATCGTACCACATCGATCAGGCTTGGGACCGTCGCGTC
The DNA here is from genome assembly GCA_021162935.1 of Deltaproteobacteria bacterium. GTDB lineage: Bacteria > Myxococcota_A > Polyangia > HGW-17 > SLPX01 > JAGGXR01. Next base: position 44,214 of record JAGGXR010000152.1, on the reverse strand, counting down.
CATCTTTCGCCGGCCGGCAGCTTGGATGGCCATGTCGCGCACGTCGTGTTCAAATGGGTTCAGAGGTGCGGAGACGAAGCGGGAAAGGGTACGAAACGCGGGGATCCCGGTTGCGAGGGGGGGGGCGGTCAAACCGGCCAGGGCCGCCATGAGTCGGCCCACCGGAAGAACGGCTCTGTGGAGGCGTGCTTCGGCTTCGTGGAGGCAACCGGTCTCGATGGCCTGGGACAGAATGTGCGCTGGTGCGCGGACCAGTTTGTGCTGGGCGATGGGATATCGAAGGATATCCCGGAGTCCGTTTCGGAACAGATCGGCGTAAACGGCCTTGCGTGGCATGGTTCGGGACGGCGCGTACACTTTTTCCGCTGTCGCCCTGTAGAGGAGATCGTTCGTCGAATTTTTGTCGCCCATACGATGGAGGGCGAGGGCGATGAGAACGGTTGCGCGGGATTTTCGATCCAGTCCCAATCGGCTAAATTCTACACCGATGGTGAGCCGATAGCGCGGCCGGCATCCGGTGCGCCCGTTTGGCACGAACAAGAGACCGTCGGCCAGTTGGAGCACCTCCTTGGCGGTCCGTTTCAAGGATTGCGCGTCCATACGAACCGGATCCAGAGCCACCGATGTGACATCCTGGACCCGAAGGTCCACGACGTGGAGGAGTTCTGGGCGCTTGCAGGTCGGGTGTGATGGCCTGTGTCTGGAGCCGCAGCGGATCGAGGACGCCGCAAAGAGCATGGCGACGACCGACGTGAGGATGACTGTTTCGTTCCGTTTGCAACACATGATCGTTTGGCCCATTATGGGACTATGGCGGCAAAATCAACAAGAGTTGTTGGTCGACATCTTGGACCCTACGGTATGGCGGGACAGGCGGTTCTCTTCGTCTGGGTCGTGGTTGTCGTCTCGTTGCTGGAGCCGTTCCTTTCAGGCTGTCGATGGCTGGACCGGGGAGACAGTCACCTGGATGCCGGTGGGTACCTGCCCCACGAGGACCTGTACGATCGGGCGAAGGCCGCCGCCCGTCAGGGGAACATGGAAGATGCCATGGACTTGGCCTTCAAGGGCATTGCAAAGTGGCGCGCGCGTGAGGGGCTGCGTGGCGACCGAACACGTCGTTATGTCGCCTTCGTCCATGCACTGCTTCCCCGGGGCGGGGTTCAGCCTTTACTCGATTATTGTGTCGAGGCATCGTCGAAACAGAGCGGGCTCTGTGACGCCATCATGGCCGCTCACTTTCGAATTGGGCTGAGGAATCGGAGTTTGCGACCGTCGGCCCTGGTTCTTTTTCAGATGGCATGCCTGTCGGAACTGGCCGGTCGGTTCGAGTCGGCCTGCAGCCAGGTGCCAATGGAATTGGTTGCGGATCGATCGCTGCTTGGTAGTGCGGAACGATACGTGATCAGGGTCTGCACCGATTCGGTGCAGCGTCGAGACGAGACTGATTTCTGTCGGACCCTGGCCGTGTTGGTCTGGACGGTCGTCGTCCACCACTGGGACCTCAAAGGACTGGAGCGTCTGACTCCGGTCGTCTTTCATCTGTCGCCGGATGATGCTCTGGCGCTGAGCATTCGGACCCTCGTGCAGGGCGGCCCGATTCCGGATGAAGTGCGGTCCTTGTTCGAGAAGAACGTCGTGGAGAGTACGGTTCACACCGATGGCCTGAAACGGCTCATTGCCTTGTTTTCATCGAGGATCCAGCCGATCGAGCGCCGACTTTGGGGCCGGTATGCGGCCCGGAGATTGAAACATTCGGTGCCCACGGTGGCGGCGATTTTGGACCAACTGGATCGCGCCGATGTCCTCAGGTTGCTGTCGTTGGTGGATCGTGCGGCTGACGACTCGGTTCGATCCATGACGGCAGCAGTCCGATCGGCCCTGAATCATAGTTTGGGCCAAACGGTGGTCGAAGCGTATCTGGCGCGCGCCGACTGGAATACGACCACCGAGAATCGCGTGGTTTCCTATTTCCGCACGCATCGGTCTCTGTACGAGAGACTCGTTTGTGCCAGGTTGGCCTCCATGCCGTTGCCCCTTCGTGACAAGTACCTGGCGATTGTTCGGCGCGTGGAGGCGGGAGGCGGGTTTGGGGTCCTCGAAGGTCGCGTGGTGCGAGTCGATCCGGCGATGCTCCGTGGTGGCTGTCTCATTCGTCTCAAAGAATCCGTGGGCTGTGACGCGTCGCCTGCTCCGTGGCCCAGTCCGCGGCGTCGACATCGATATCAGGCCCGCTGTGGCGTGGACGGGTCCTTCGTGGTGCGTCACGTCCTGGCTGGACCCTATGACGTTTCCGTCCTCTGCACCGACCGACCGAAATGGATTCCAGTCAAGGCGTTTTCATACGATCCGGTGAGTAGACGATTCGGGGGCATTCGCTGCGCCGCCCTCGTTGTTCCCGGACGCGTGACCGAGATCCAATCCATCCTCCTGGATTCCCGTCTCATCCTAGGCCGCAGGTGGCCTGTGGTCGTGGGCGTGCTGCCGCGCTCGGCTCCCATTCAGCCACGTGGTACGAGTCGGCCGAAACCAAAGGCCAGGAGGCTGACCAGCAGCAAAATTCCGAACCACCAGTGAGTCGGATGCAGTCCGGCTTGGACCAGCACAGATCCAAAGGAATACAAAGCGGTGGTTCCCGCCAGGATTGCGGCGAGTCCAGACCACACAGACGTTTGGATTCGAGGTCCGCAGCGACCGATGAGGACCAGAGCGACGAGGGCGGACAAAGGCTGGTAGGCAATGGCCATGATGCGCCACATGCGTAGACGATGAGGATTTGACGGCGGAAAGGCGGCAATGACCAAAGTGGCCGCAGCCGCAGAGATGCCAGCCGTCACGGCCATGGCGAGGTCGATCCGTCGGCCGTCTCGCCTATGGGAAATCGTGATGGCCCCGGACCAGGCCAAGGCCACGACGGCTCCCGCCGCCACGTAGAGCCCCCAGATCCAATCGCTTCCGGAACGATAGCGCGCCCAGGCGAACCCGGCAGGCAGACATGCGCTACAAAAGAGGACGATCAAGGCTGTCGCCTTATTGCTCCGGGGGGAGCCATCTTTCCTGACGTGGGAACCGGCTGCTCGTGCGTGTCCCATCGCGGGTGTCCCCTGGGGTCCTTCGAATCAGTTGTCTGTGGACAGGAGTCCGAGGTCGATACTCACAGTGCTGTAGTCCTGTTCTACGCCGAAAATCGTATTTTCCTTGAGTCGCTGGAGTCCTTCGAGACTGCCCGAAGGTGGGTCACAGAACGTCAGCACACCCTTGAGATGGGGATGTGGCTTGGGCGGTGCCTCGTCGCCACGCCAACCTTCCTGTTTGCGGCACAGCGCGCAGTCCTCGATGCCGTCGATGTGTGCGACGTAGGCTGGTCGGTCCAGGATGCTCGTGACCACGATGCGTCCGTTCGTCACCGCCACGTTCAATCCCGAAGGAGAGCCCCCCGCTTCATTGACGAGCCTGCGGACCATGTGCAGGGTGTTTTTGAGCGCATGACCGGTTGCTTCCGCCGTCAGGTCACTGGCATCGATGAGGCCGTCGTCGTACAGGAAGGCCAGGAAGAGAAAGAAGAGGTGTTCCGAGTCGGTGTCGCCGCGCATGTTGCGCCGCAGAAAATTCGGAATGGAGTTCGTCAACCATGGCTTGACCGTTTCGAACCGTTCGATGGTTCCATGATGCGCGAACACCCATTGCCGGTACCGAAACGGATGCGTGTTTTCAGGGGCGGTGCGTCCCACTGTGTGCTTACGCACGTGCCCGATGACCGTCTGAGCCTTGACGTCATGGAGTTTCCGATAGAAATCGAGCCGTCCGATCTGATTGGGGCGTCTTCTGAGGAGAACCTCTGAGTTCTGGTGGTACCCGATTCCCCAGCCGTAGGGACTTTCGACGTCGGGAATCACCATGAGGTGGCGATAAGGATAAATAGCGTGAGCCAACAAATGAGCTTCGTTGAGGCTGAATGCGAAGAGTCTACTCATGGTCACCTATTCCGTTGTGGTGTGGCGTCTGGTGGCACGTGCTGATTCGTCTGCCTTGCCGCTGTCTATTGGCCCCGTCTATCGGTCGTGGACGCATCACGAGTCGTCTGTTTCGTTCCGGCTGTCGGGGCCCGACGAAGGCGACGATGATGTCGATTGAACGGACTTATCTTCGGGGGACATTCCCGTCAAGATGATATTCTTGGTTCTGCGATCGGCCACCACGCGGGCCAGTACTTTCAGGACGACCAGAAGCACGAGGCTGACAGCGATCACGATAAGGAGAAGCGTCCAAACCTTGGGATCCATGTCGGCTCCTTTCGCGTACTTCGTTAGCATGACCGAAGGAGCATCCAAACTCAAGTTCGAAAAGCAATGGGACGGCGGGCGGTCACGACTCAAGCCTAACGTTCCTTTGCTTGACGAACGAGCCTACTGGTCCTAAAAAACTCGTGGCACACGGCCATGGGGACTGCAGGTCAGGAGTAGACCTTGAACATCATCGATGATCTCGTTTCGGCTTGTGGACCGAATGCTCCGGTCGACCATCTACTGATGGGCTGTTTCTTCAGCGCAGTGTGTTCCCGTGGGTGCGGTTTGTCGTCGGTGCTTCGTCCCCGCAGAGGCCTGCATGAGGTGGACCCCATGCCGTCTGCAGGCGACATTTTGCCGGCTGGGGCACTCGATTTGGCATCTTTTGCCCGGTCCGAACGGCTCCTGGAGGCTTCCATCGGCTTGGCTTCCATCAACTCCTTGTTGACGCCGCCGTTGGATCGCGGAATCAAGGTGAATGCTGCCGACGTGCTCGTGCAACGCGCATCGGGGCGTAACGTGGCCGTGATTGGTGGGTTTCCTTTTGCCAAGCGGGTGCGATCGGTTGCACAGAGGGTGGATGTCTTTGAACTGGATCCCATTCCGGAAGCAGACGAACGGCACACCAGTGAAGCCTTTGAATACCTCCCCGATGCGGACGTGGTGGTCATTAGTGGCACGACCCTGATCAACCATACATTCGAGGGGTTGATGAAATTGGTTGCACCAGGGGCGTTCGTGATGATGGTGGGGCCATCGACCCCTCTGACGCCGGTCCTGTTCGACTGGGGAGTGCATGCCCTGGCAGGGGCCGTGGTGGTGGATCGTGAAGCCCTGTTTCGGACGATTGCGCAGGGTGCGGTGTTTCGTCAGGTTCGAGGCGTGGAAAAGTGGACCCTGTCGGTCGATGCCTCCCAAGACCTATAGAGATCAAGAGAGAAAGGAATGGATGAGACGTGACGGAGGTTGACTGCGTGATCGGCGAGTGGCAGTTGGCCCAGGGCCGACCGGAATTGCGGATTGAGGAACGAGATCACCGAGAACGATTGTCCTTGCGAGACGAGATCGGCGAAAGCGAGGTCGAGCGAGGAATGAAACGGACAGCGGAATGACAACGATGGTGAGAGCCACGGAGGGAAAGACGATGTCGAGTGATTTGGAACAGGCAATGAAACAGATAGACGCCCTGTTGAAGAAAGAGGGCTTCGTGGTGTTTCGAGGAGACATCCTGGAAACCAACCCAGGTGCTGTCGTGCTCTGGTCGTCGGGCGAATTGATCGACGAGCCGGGCGATACCCGCATGGAGGACGTGCAAGGCTTTCTGGCCGCTGCTCGTGCCTTCGGGGTCAAGGTCATCGTCAAGGAAACAGACCGGGTGGATGACAGCCTTTTGGAGGCTCTGGACTTTTTCCACGATGAGGTGGACCTCGACGAGTGGATCGAGGGGGAATTGTCCCATGCGGAGTTGGGGGCCCTGGCGGATCGTATCCATGCTTTGGGCGAGCACGAGGAGGGTGAACTGGTTTCCTTGGCTCTTTCCTTCGTACAAGACGGAGTGCTTTATCAATACGTGCTTCAAGAGGAATGGTATGAGGACATCCATGACCTCATCGATGTATTCCTCGGTGAAGAGGAAGACGAAGAGGGCGACGAGTAGTTCGTTTCCTTGTCGCTTCTGGGACCCGTGTCCAGGGGCGGGGGGGCGAAACGATTGTTGTCCTGATTCTGGACTTTTCGTCGTGGCGAGGCCATAATAGCAGCGTTTTGATACAGGTTCCGTCAATCGCGGACCGGCCTGTGTCTGCGCGGAGCTTCGCCCGTTTGAGATCAATTTGGCGATGTCTGTGCGCCGGACACTTCGGTCTGTGAAATCGTTTGGGAGTCTTCGATGCACGTGTGCCCTGCCTGCAATGGCACGTATGATGAGTCCGTAGCGTTTTGTCCGAAAGATGGCACGAAACTCGAGGTCACGCAGGATTCGTCTCCGAGTCGGGTGGGGCAGATTGTCGCAGACCGGTATCGCCTGACCAAACGTCTGGGTGAAGGCGGGATGGGCGAGGTGTACCTGGCCGAACATGTGTACATCAACAAGCAGGTTGCACTCAAGCTGCTGCGGCCCGAGATCGCCAACAATCAAGAAGCCCTTGAGCGGTTCCATCGCGAGGCCAGGTCCACCTCGAGTATTGGACACGAGAACATCATCACCATTGATGATTTCGGCAAGTTGCCCGACGGCAGCGTTTTTTTCACCATGGAGTACCTGCAAGGGTCGGCGCTGTCTGACGTGATGTTGGAGAGTGGGCTCGATTCGCCACGGGCTCTCAATATCATGATTCAGGTCTGTCGGGGATTGGCTGCGGCTCACGCCAAAGGGATCGTGCATCGGGACATGAAGCCCGACAACATCTTCATCACCAAGGACGCCAACGGAGGCGACCTGGTGAAGATCCTGGACTTCGGAATCGCCAAGATCAACGATCCTGCCTCTTCCCAACTGACCAGGACCGGCCAGGTCTTTGGCACTCCCCATTACATGTCCCCAGAGCAGGCCATGGGTAAGCCGTTGGACTACCGTGCGGACATCTATTCGGTGGGTGTCATCATGTACGAGATGTTCACCGGCACTGTGCCGTTCAAGGCCGAGTCGTTCATCGGGATTTTGACCAAACACGTCACCGAAGAACCCATTCCGCCTAGGCAGGCCGCGCCGGATCGTCAGATCCATCCCGAGATCGAAATGGTCATCATGAAGGCCATGGAAAAGGATCCGGACAAGCGGTTCGCCACGGTGATCGAGATGCTCGACGCACTCTACAAGGTACAGCGGGCCGTCACCGCCTTCCATGACGTGGTACGTCCCGATCCGGGGTTGCCGCCTCCGCCAGCAGCGAGCCCGAATACGCCGCAGGGTGGCGGCTGGACTGGAATCCAACCTCGCGTGACCGGGCAGGCGACCGGGCCTTCCCTGGAGCCTCCCCCTCCCGGTCAGGCACCTGGGGCCCCAGTCCCGTCGACTGTACCGCCCTCGACCCAGATGCCCCTCGGGGTGGGACAGGCGACCTCTTTTGGACAGGAGCCACACAAGTCGTCCACCGGGCTCGTGATCGGCCTTATCGTGGGCCTCGTGCTTCTGCTGGGCGGTGGAGGCGCGGCTGGTTGGTACTTTTTCCTGGGGCCGGGCAAGTCATCGAGCGGTGGTTCGGACGACTCGTCTTCCTCGTCGTCCAACACGAACAAGGCTGTGGCGCTCAAGACCGATGCAGGAGCCGTCCACGCCATGGACGCTGCTCCTGCCGCCACGTCCAAGATCCGTGTCGTGTCCACACCGACCGGTGCCTCCGTCGTGGTGAACGGGACGGAAGTCGGCAAGACGCCTTGTCTCGTCCAGGTGCCCAAGGACAAGACCGTGCAGGCAACCATTGCTCTTGCTGGGTACGTCACGAAAACCGTGTCCGTCGCCGGTTCGGCCACGGACCCGATTTCGGTCACCCTGGAATCAGGGGGAGGGACGACCACGCCACGATCCGGCTCGCGTCACGGGTCGCGTCGGCACGGTGCAAGGCATGGCTCGCGTCACGGCCGGCCTGGCATGACGCATCCTCGACCGCGTCCAAGGCCTCGTCCCAGGCCGAGACCCCGCAGCGGCGGCGACAACCCATTTATCGACTGACTGTGCAGTTCCGAAAAAAATGTTCGACAGGGATCGCGAGCAATCATCGATCAGCAGGTGGCTGGGCGATGATAAGGAGGCTGTTCAAAAGAGCAGATTTCTGACCAGATTCTTAAGTCGAGCCCGCGGTGTCCATCTCATGGGACGGTCTGGGTGCCGCTGCTGCGGTAGCGCTTATGGATGTTGGCGGCAAGGCCGGCCGGCAGCCGTTCCATCAAATCGAGGTCCACGGGGGTGGTTTTTCCAGTGGGGCCTGCCGGATAGTAGAGTTTTCCCTCGGTGATGGCCACGACGAACAGGTCGCGGATGAGCCGAGCTTCTTCGTAGACGAGCTGAGCGAGTTCTTCGAGACGCCCGTTCTTCCAGAATTGGACACCTGCTTCGTCGGAGAACATGCGCCGCCGTTCGAGCGTTCCCGTAGCGAGTAACTCGGGCGGAATCTTGAGGCCGACCTTGTCGGCGACTTCGTCCAGGATGCCGATGGTCGGAATTTTGGTGAGATTGAGGCCAGTGTAGGTGGACAGGACCCGAAATTCCCGAGCAACGGGTGACCAACTCACCACCAGGGCCGAGGATGTGACCTGCCGAATCAGATGGTTCACATATTCGCGTTTCCATCCGGTGAAGGTGTCGTTCTTGAAGCTGTAGGTGACGGCGAGGGCAAGAGCCGGTTTTTGGCTAGGGTTGTCCTCTTCGAGGTGCTCTCGTAGGGCGGAGGCGACCACCAAGACATCACCCAGGCCTCCCGAGGATACAGCCCTCCTGCCAGTGTCTGCAGCTATGGCGGCCCGGGCGCCTGATTTTCGAATCGGCCGGTGTGCCGCGTGGTGCTTGATGTCGCTGGGCTGTGTTTTCGTGATTTGTTGCTGAACGGCCTGCGCCGGACAGAGGGCCTTGAGGACCGCTTGGTCGACACAGGCCTCGACGACGCGGTCGAGGCCGCTCGGGTCCAAAGACGGAAGTCCTTCGAGTTCGGTGACCGGGTCTGAAATGATTTCGGAAAGAAGCTCCGCGTGTTTCACGAGGGCGAGTCGTACGGGCTCCTCGGGGCTTTCTGCGAGGATCAGTTCGATCTGAAGGCTGGGCCTCGTGGCGCAGATGCTGCGTCTGGCCGCCATGGTGGTCGGGGACCATGCCACGTCGAAATGAACCAGGACGTCGCATGCGATGGATGGGAGTTTGCCCGACAGGTCGTCGCATGTGACCACCACGGACAGGGAGGCTGCCTTGTGCAGGGACTCGATGCGAGTTTTTGCGTCGTTCAGATCCGAAGACGTTGCAAGCGCAAGGGAGGGCCAGCCTAATTCCGTCAGGTGTTCGGCGAGGACGGTGGCGGTGTCTCGAAAGCGCGTGGTGACCACGACCTTCGTTTGGTCTCGTTCCCTGGAGATTTCCCTCAAGATGGTGTTCAGCTCTGCAACTTTCGGGGACCGCGCAGGGGCCATCCCCGTTCCGGCCAAATTACTGATCTTGCGCAGGCGGGAAATGAGCGCCACGGCTTCGGCCCGGTCCACCTGGGTCCACCGTCGTTCGGCCACCTTGAGCTTGGCGAGGAGGCCCACGGCCGGCATGGCCATGAGTTTCTTTTGTTGCGTGGTCGGATCCACGGCCAACAGTACGTTATGCGTTTTCTTGGGAGGAAGCGTGCGCGCGAGCGTGACGGGTTCGACTACTTTGAGGACGGCTGGTTGGTCTTTGAAACCTATGACCATACCGTGCTTGTTGCGCTGCACGTATTTTTCATCAAACTGCCAGGCTGGGCCCAGAAGATTCGTGTTCAGATGTTGCACGAGATAGGAAAGCTGTTCAGGTCGTTCCAACAAGACGGGAGCGCCCACGGCGAATACAGCCGGGGCGGGCAATTCTTTGATGATGGTGCCTGTGGATTTTTGCCAATGCCTCAGTCGATGCACCTCGTCCAGGATGACGATATCCGGGTTGTAGTCCCGGACGAACTGCTTGGCCGTTGGGACGTCTTTGTAACTGATGATGGCAAAGGGCCAAGAAGCGCAGGATTGGGCTGAAACCGAAAGAGAAGGGCCCATCAGGAGGAAGACGCGCTGTCCACTCGTGCGGACCAGGAGGCGACGCCAGTGGCGGCGCCTGGATTCAGGGCAGACCACCAGGACTTTGGTTGCCACTCGCGCTTTGACTGCGATGTCCGCCGCAACAGCAGCCTGCAGGGATCTGCCAAGCCCCAGTTGGTCGGCCAGCAGGGCTCTGCCATGTTCCAAGAGAAAGGTTGTACCCACTCGTTGGATGTCGGAGATATTTTTGACCCCGGACACCTTGCCCGCCAGGGCAGCGTATCGGGAGAGGGCCTGGGCCCTGGCGGTTTGTGTCTCCACGAACCGGCGGACCTCATCAGGGACCATGATGCCCAGGCTCTCTGCTTCGTCCATGGCCGGGGCATTCACCATGTCTTGCTTGGCGGCCTGACTGTCCGAGTCGAAGTGTTTGTGGATAAATTTCTGCTGTTCGTTGGTCGGGTCCATTGCCAGGATGCGTAGCTGCATGGGCACCTTGGTGGCATCCAGGTAGACCATCGTTGGCAGATTCGAAGGCTCGTCGATCGTTGCGATGCTTGACTTGAGCTGCGCTAAGGCAGCTTCCATATGCTTGCAGGTCCCCAGCCCATTCGTTTCGAAATCCGGACAGGTGCAGTGGTTCAGTGCCGGGTTCGCGCTCCTGATCGTTACTTGATAGCTGCGCCCGTAGCGTCCCGTGACCTCGAATCTGGTCGGCAGGTCGCGTCGACTCTCGTCGAGACGGCGTAGTTGGATTTGGCCCGCCTCTGCGCGGGTCCGACGTTTCTGGATTTCCTGCTCCCTGCTCATGATCCTATTCCAATGGAATGCGCAGAAAAATGGCTTGCGGGGGTGGGCTGCGTTCAGCCGACCCGACTCGCATAGCCGATACTCAGTTCAGATAGCATTGCTTTGGTCCAAAATCAACAAAATCTTCAATCGACGAATTAAGATTCAGAATTTAGCATCAATGGTTCATTTCTGTGGGCGGGCGGCGCAACCGGTGAAGTTGCTTGCTGGAGCAGAAATGCGCCGATACAGACACCAACCTGGGTCTGCTTCCGAAGGTCGATAGGGGTTTGCCAGGACCGGCCATGGTGATCGTAAAGTCGACGCCGCCTTTGTGCCTAAGTAGACCCGGTTGGCCTTCCGGTACGACATCTTGCATTCACGTTTGACTTTGCGATGCCCCTGCAGCCGCGGCTGTTTTGAGTTGACAGACGGAAAAAATGCTCCTAAAAACCCACTCACGAAACGCACAGACGCCCGTACGCTTCAAAAAGGCGTACAAGCGAGGGTGGCGGAACTGGTAGACGCGCTAGGTTGAGGGCCTAGTGAGGGCAACCTCATGGGGGTTCGAGTCCCCCTCCTCGCACGAGATGATTCGACTGTCCGCTCTTCTGATCCTGTCCAGGATTTTGTTTTTATTTTCTTGCCTTGTATTCTCAATGGATTGATCTTGTCGGACGAGGGATTTGGGGGGTGGTGTTTGCTGATGTCCGACAAAGCAGCCAAGATTGTTACAGGGCATGCTCGCTCGAGGTCAGCCGCTGTTTCATCGGAAAATGTCGAGCTTAGTGGGTGATGAGCCAATCGCACGAAGACACGAAAACCTGGTCCGTAGGGATCATGGTGGCCTTCTACGTTTTGCTGGCGGCTGCCGGGGTCGGGCTGGCTCATTGGCATGGCGGAGGCTGGGGCCTGTGGTTGCCCGATCGGGCGGCGTCGCCTTGTGCGGGCCTCGGCGGAGCGGTCTGCGCAGGCCTCTCCTTGTTCGGTGGATTGCTCTTTGGTGGCGCGATCGTGTGGTTGACGCGTTTGGGAACCAAGTACTGGTCTGCGCTGCGGGCCATGCGGGATGCTTTCGGTGACGTGCTGTCCGGCTTGAGTCGGAGCGATGTGTTCCTGGTGGCGATCAGCTCGGCTGTCGCAGAGGAGTTGCTCTTTCGGGGGGCGTTGCTGCCCATCCTCGGGATCTGGTGGTCCACGACCGTGTTTGCGCTGCTCCACGTCCCCATGGGCCGTGGCTTGGCTTTTTGGCCCTTGTTTGCGTTCATCGTGGGACTGGGCCTGGCCAGTATCACGCTCGGGACGGGAACGGTGCTCGGGGCGATGGTCGCCCATTTCGTGACCAATTACTGGAATCTTCTGGACATCGTCGATCAGGGGCTCCGGGACGAGTCGACCTGAAAAGGGGATGCGGAGCCGTGGGGCGGCCATGTGCTGCTGCGGCGACCGTTAGGAGGTTTCTTTCCCTGGGGATGGTCACGGCTCTCGTGGCTTTTTTGCCCAACGACAGGTGCTGGTCTATATCTGGAGAGGTGGGTCCGGCGTCGTTTGGATGACGGTTCGGTCGTTGTTGGCCCATCGGGCTTCATGGAAAGGAGTGACGAAATCGTGCGCGTCTATCGGTGGTGGTTGCTGTGGGGGCTCGGGGTGGTCGCGCTGATCGTGATGACGGTGTTGCCTGCGAGGGCGCGCGCTGGCGTCTTGACCTCGGACGACCAGGTGCAGTTGCTCTACACGAATCGGTTCGAGTTTGACCGTCGGGGTATTCCGTTCATTCGGGTCATGGTTGCAGAGGGCCGCAGGCGGGCCGAGTTGAGTTGTCCGTCCGCCATGGTCGTGCTGCCGAACGGTCGCAGCGGTGCTTCGATCCGGGGTGGTCGTCGATGGGAGGTCTCGGTGTTGCGCGGCAAGGCAGCCAGAATCCGCTACTGGACGGTGATGGAGACTCGGGTGGGCATGGACCCGGTTTGGACGGCCGCTCGGGTGAAACGATACCAGGCGGACGGTCTGAAGGTCCGCGTCTTCCAAGTGGGCTCCGTGTTTGCGGTATCGGGAACCATGGTGGACAATAGGAAGACTCTGGTGGCGGTGCAGCCGAAAAGGTCCTATCGATCGGCTCAGAGGACATCCAGTCGGCTGGCAAGAAAGTATGGGGTTCGAACGGCGCTCCACGCGGAGCTGGTGTCCAGGAGTCATGGATGGATCGTGGCCAGAGACAGGGACACTGGCGTCGTGATCCGAAATGAAGGAATGATGTGGTTCAGCCCCGTGGGGCCGGGTACCATCACAGTGCACCATATCGAGTACGCAAAGGGCTACGCCTGGCACGGATTCGCCGATCGGCGATACTGGGGAATGGTCTACGCGGCGGTGGACCGGAACGGATTCCTGGCCGTGGTGAACGCCGTTCCAGCCGATCGACTGCTGGCTGGGCTGGTGCCGGCCGAGATGTACGCGTCGGCGCCCATGGCAGCCCTCAGAGCCCAAGCAGTGGCTGCGCGCGGCCAACTCCTGGTCAAGATCGGGATGCGGCATCTGGCGGATCCGTACCTGATGTGTGCGTCCCAGCATTGCCAGGTCTATGCCGGGGCCGGCAAGGAGCAGGCTAGGTCCACGAGGGCGATCCGCGACACGCGGGGGCTTGTCCTGGTCGACGAGCACGGACATCTGGCCGACACGGTATTCCATGCGGTCTGCGGGGGACACACCGAGAGCAATTCGAACGTGTGGCGCACGGTGCCCAGACGGCATCTGGAGGGCGTCTCCGACGTCATTCCCGTCAGGGGGCGTTCTACGGGGTGGGCATCGCATCTCGTTGCGACCGATCTGAGGACCTGGGTCCTGCATCCACCCAGGACATATTGTCAGGAGGCTCTGGGGAAGCGGCGTGCCGGTTTGTTTCGCTGGAGAGTCAGAAAGAGCTTTAAATCTTTGAGTCGGACCCTGGGTCGCAGGTTGGCCGTGGGGCGTGTGACAGGCCTGTCCGTGTTGCACCGAGGTCGTTCCGGCCGCGCCCTCGCCATCCTGGTCAAGGGCACGACGGGACGGGCCAAGGTATCCGGTGAGTTGAAGATCCGGCAGCTCCTTGGAAATTTGAAGAGCACCATGTTCATCGTGGCCCCGTACAACGACGCTTCCGGCCGGCCGGCCGGCCTGCTGTTTATCGGCGGCGGCTGGGGTCACGGCGTGGGTATGTGCCAGATGGGGGCCATCGGTCGGGCCATGCATGGTATTGCCTTTCGTCAGATTTTGGGCCACTACTATCCCCACACGAAGCTGATCCGGCTCTACTGAGTCGACCCCGGCAAAGCCGGGCGGATTCGGGTATGAATGAGGCGTTCGACAGGGCGAAGTTGCCTGTGGCGGCCGCCCGGCGATTCTCAACGGCGACGCTGGAGTGCTCGGCCGACGTTTTCTTTCAGGCAACGGTGAACGAATGGCAGCAGGCAAGATTCCCTGGCCCGTGGTGGCACGTCACCTGAATCGCATCGAGGATGCGTCGGTCCTGGTCGGGCCTGGAGTTGGCCTCGACTTTGCCGCCGTGGAGCTTGGGGACGAGGTCCTGGTCACGGCCACCGATCCGGTGACGTTCGCCTCGGAGGAGGTCGGACGATATTCCGTGATCGTCAATGCGAACGATGTGGCATGCAGCGGCGCGGCGCCGCAGTGGTTTCAGGTGGTCGTCCTGATGCCCGACGATCCTGCGCGATCGAAGGGGACGCAGAATCGAAGAAGGGAAGGAGAGGGCGTTGCGGACGTTGGAACGCGCGATGCGGCGGACGAGGTCGCCACCGGTGGTGGCACCGTTGATTTCGAGGCAACGTTTGCGCGGATTATGGGGCAGATTCGCAAGGAACTGACAGGTTTGGGAGCCACCTTGATCGGGGGCCATTCAGAGGTGACGATCGGGCTGGATCGACCTATTCTCGTGGGCCAGATGATGGGTAGGACGACGAAGGAGCAGCTCATCCTGCCGAGGGCTCGGTTAGGAGACGCGTTGCTCATGGCCGGCAGCGTGGCGGTCGAGGCCACGGCGCTCTTGGCGCGCGAGATCCCCGGGCGACTCCTGGCAGCCGGGCTGGATCGGGCGGATCTGAAGGCTGCGGCCGCGTATTTGACGGACCCCGGGTTGAGCGTGGTGCAGGCTGCGCGCGCGGCAGCGGCCACGGGCCTTGTGAGCGCCATGCACGACGTGACCGAAGGAGGCCTTGCCCAGGCGGCGCATGAGTTGGCCGAGGCCTGCGGCGTGGGACTCGAATTGGCATGGGATCGCCTGCCTCTGAGCGACCTGACGGTGCAGGTCTGCCAGGCTGCAGGCGCTGACCCGTTGGGGAGTATCGGATCTGGTGGTCTGCTTTTGACCTGCGCTGAACTTGAGGCGGACCTGGTGGCGCGGGCGGTTCGTCTCGCAGGAGCGTCCTGCCGGGTGGTGGGACGTGTGGTAGAAGAAGGCGCTTGGATGCTCAAGGATGGACAGCGGCGGTCGCTGCCGTTTTTCGAAGTGGACGAGGCGGCTCGATGTCTCGGGAACCAGAGCTGAACGACCCGTGCTAAGGATTGGTTGGTTTTGAACGAAGGTTGGGAGTCGAATATCATGCTGGACAGAAAGAAGTTGGTGTCGGACTCGGAAACATACCTCAAGGGGCTCGCCCGTCGAGGCGACTACGCGGCTGAGGTTGCGAAGCCGTTGTTCGACATCGAGTCGAGATGGAAGGAACTCAAATCGGAGGTGGATGGCCTGCGTCATCGTCAGAAGCAGATGGGCCCCCAGATGGGGCGTCTGGCCAAGGACGGAGAGGAGTTCGCCAAGCTGCGGAAGGAGATGGGAGAGGTATCGGGCCGGGTCAAGGCCGCCGAGGAGCAGATTCGCAGCCTGGAAGAGCAGAGGCGGGACGTGCTGCTTAGGATTCCGAATCTGCCCCACGAATCGGTTCCTGACGGGCTGAGTGAGGAGGATAACAAGGAAGTGGATCGGTGGGGTGAGCCCCGCCATCCGGTTTTCAAGATGCAGGCCCATTGGGAACTGGGCGAGTCGTTGGGCATCATCGATTTCGAATCCGCCGCCCGGATGTCCGGTTCGCGGTTCGCGGTGCTCAAGGGCGCCGGAGCCAGACTGGAGCGTGCTTTGATCCAGTTCATGCTGGACCTGCACACGCAGGAACATGGCTATGTCGAGGTGTGGCCGCCGTACCTGGTCCGGCGCCATGCCATGGAGGGGACGGGGCAACTTCCCAATCTTGAGGAGGACGCCTATCGTACGGCTGGAGACGACCCCTACTTTCTCATTCCGACGGCCGAGGTGCCGCTCGTGAACCTGCACCGCGAGGAAATTTTGGACAAGGATCAGCTCCCCATCAAGTATGTGGCCTACACGCCCTGTTTCCGTGCCGAGGCCGGCTCCCACGGAAAAGACGTTCGTGGCCTGATGCGGCAGCACCAGTTCAGCAAGGTGGAACTCGTCAAGATCGTGGAACCAGAGGGCTCCTATGACGAACTGGAAAGTCTGCGTCGCAACGCCGAGGAGGTGCTGCGGAGGCTGGAGATTCCCTATCGCGTCATGCTCCTGTCGGCTGGCGACATGGGGTTTTCCGCGACCAAGACCTACGATTTGGAAGCATGGGTTCCGGCGCAGGATCGGTATCGTGAGATTTCTTCCTGCTCCAACTGTGGGGACTTCCAAGCAAGGCGCGCCCAGATCCGATACCGGCAAGCCAAGGGCGACAACAGATTCTGTCATACCCTCAATGGATCGGGGCTTGCAGTGGGTCGCACCATGATTGGTCTCTTGGAAAACTTCCAGCAGGCCGATGGTTCGGTGATTCTTCCCGACGCCATTCGTCCGTACATGGGAGGCCTATCGAAGTTGGGTTGATCGTGATTTTGTCCGAAGAGGCTGATCAGCTCAGTCCCGTGCCGGTCACGAGACAGTAGATGAGCAGACCGGCGATGGCGACAGGGGCGACGTACTGTAGCAGTATCTTCCAGGTTTGGGCAAATGGTCGGAATTTTGGACTGCTGCCCAGCACTTCATCGGCTGCATGGCGAAAGCCCCATCGATAGATCAAGACGATGCACATGAGCAGTCCGCCCAAAGTGAGCGCCAGGTTTCCGAATGCGAAGTCGAAGATGTCGAGGAATCCCTTTCCATGGATGATGTGGGTTAAGGAGGGCACGGCGCCCAGAGAGAGGGCCGAGGGCACACCTAGGGCAAAGGACAGGGTGCCGGTCAGGACCACGGCGGACAGGCGGCGCATGTGCCACTCGTCGATCAGATACGAAATGAAGACCTCCATGAGCGAGACGGTCGATGTGAGGGCAGCCAGCGCCAGGAGCACGAAAAAGAGGATAGCCGTCACGGTTCCGCCGGTCATGTGGCTGAACTGGGCAATCATGGTCACGAACACGAGCGAAGGGCCGCCCTTATGCAGACCGTGTCCAATGACCGGAAAGATGAGGAAGCCTGCCATCAAGGCGATGAGGGTGTCCAGCGCGACCACGGCGACGGCGCAGGTGACCAGGTTGTCCTCCTTTTTCAGGTAGGCGCCGTAGGTGAGCATGGCGCCCATGCCAAGAGACAGAGAGAAGAATGCCTGGCCCACGGCGAACAGGAAGGTCTTGGTCGTCAACTTGTCCACGTCCGGCATCAGGTAGAACTTGAGTCCTGCGCCTGCGGTCGGCAGGGTCAGACCACGGATGATGAGCCCGAGCATGAGCAGGAACAGGAGAGGCATCAAGACGCGGGCCATGCGTTCGATGCCTGCCTGGACGCCGCTTGCCACCACGAAGGATGTCAATAGGCTGAAGGCCGCCAGGTATCCGATCTGTTGGCGCCAGTCGCCCAAGAAGGCACCGAAGCCATTCGGATCGAGGGATCCGCCTATCGACTTGACCGCATATCCAATGGTCCAGCCGGCGACCACGGAATAATAGGAAAGGATTCCCAGGCCGCTGATGATTCCCAAAGCACCGACGAATCGCCAACCTGGGGCGATACGTCCGTAGGCCCCGACCGGATTGCGTTGGGTGTGGCGACCGATGGTGATCTCTCCCAGCATGACGGGAAGCCCGATGAACAGCACGGCCAGGAGGTAGACGATTACGAAGATACCGCCGCCGTTTTGTTGCGTGATGTAGGGGAAACGCCAGATGTTGCCCAGGCCGATGGCTGAGCCGGCGGCTGCCAAGATAAAGCCCATTTTGGAGCCCCAGTGGGGGCGCTGGGTTTCACTCATGGTGACATCGCTTTCGTTGTGGTTCGATGATGATCGGCCCGTGTCCATGGCTCGGGAGGTATTTTTGTCCGGATTCTAGGCCGCCGTCAATGGAAGTTCTGCGTGTTCCAGGTGCCCACGTATCCCACACCGACGTATCCGAAGCGGCAACGCATGATATTGCAATGGTGGGACAGGGGCGGACAGTGGCCTTCGTTCGTGCCTGTCATGTACATGTTCATTTCGCACGATGGACCGCAGCCCATGGCACAGTTCTGGCCTCCTGGGTAGTCTTCGTGATACAGGTGGCCGGCTGCCTGCATCTTGTAGCAATGGTTTCTGGCATGCGCGGACCACAAAACGTCCCAGGCCAGCGGTTTGTGACATTCCGGTGATCCTTCGTTGTCGTGGGCGGCGCGGGTCAGGTTGATCAATTCGTACATGGTGCATTCGTCCGCATTTGGATCGAAGCGCGTTTCGTTGGTCCCGTCTCCGTCCACGTCATAGTCGATGGATCCGCCGACGCAGATCTGACTCGTGGGCACGCAATCCAAGCCGGCGCTGTTTGATGGCGTGTAGCCTGCATTGCAGGCGCAGACAGGTCCGTCGCTCCACGCATAGCAGGTGCCGTGCCCAGAACAGGTTTGCCCGCCGCAGGGATCGTTGTCGTCCACGCAGGAAAGTCCGCTTGCGTGGTATCCGCTGTCACATTGGCAAACTGCTTGGTTGTTCTGGACCTGACATGTGCCGTGGTTCGAGCAGTCCACGCCGTCGCAAGGACTGTTTTGGATGCAGTTGAGCCCTTCGACGTGATATCCGCTGTTACATTGGCACACGGGTTGATTGTTTTGGACCTGACAGGTGCCGTGCCCAGAACAGGTTTGGCCGCTGCAGGGATCGTTGTCGTCCACGCAGGAAAGACCGCTTGCGTGGTATCCGCTGTCACATTGGCAAATTGCTTGGTTGTTCTGGACCTGACATGTGCCGTGGTTCGAGCAGTCCACGCCGCTGCAGAGGGTCGATCCGTCACCGTTCGGGATGGAGCCATCTCCAAGCACCGAAGCATCGCGCTGCGTGATTCCGCCGTCTCCATCACAGGCGCAATTTGTCCAGACTCCATCGGCCTGACAGGTTCGGATGCCTTGTTGACTGCCATTGCAATGACATGCCAACGTTTGCCCGGAGCTGCAGCGCACGGTCGTCTCTCCGGTGCAGGACAGGCTGCTTGCCACCAGTATCGTAAGGGCGGCAGACAGCAACATGTGTCTTGTGTTCACGATGACGTCCTCCTTGGCGTTCAGCGTCGATGTGCCGACGCCACGGCATAACAAAATCACCTTTCTTAGAATATCATCTTGTGGATTGCGGCAGGAAGAAAAAAGTGCGCATCGTTTCATATGTGCCATATGTGACGGGGCGCCTCCGACCGGAGACGCTGCATCTGAACGCGAAATTGGCCGTTGGATGCCCGACGAAGTAGGGCTTGGGGAACGACGACGCATGGCTCCAGCCATTGTCCCGAATTCCTTGACAACTGAACGAACACCGTAGTTCGCTCATGACTCGGTTGGGAGAGGGCAGGGCGTTCGGGGAAGATGTCGAGCAGGGAAGCTCGAGGAGGTCGGAGCATGAAGAATCAGAACTCACAGGTCCGCAGAGTTGGATTGGCAGCAGCCACGGCCGCGTTATTTTGTCTGTCTGGGAGCGCATTTGGAACTCCGGGCGTTCCGTCGTCGCAGCCGACCAAAGGGGGGGCGCAGCCGCCTCGATCGGTGCCTGTCGCCCCAGGGACGACCGCATCGTCTCGTGGTCAGGCCGCGCCGCGACCCAGAAGCGCTCATTCTGCGCGCGCAGCCGTCGCGGCGCATGCGCGTGCACGAGCGGTCAGGAAGAGCGCACGCGGCACGCTTGGGGTTGGACGATCCAGCAGCCGAACGCCCGCACGTCGATCGGGTCGGGTCCTTCATTTGACCCTGCGAGCCGCCCTGATCATGGCAAAGAAGCACAATCTGGAATTGCAGGCGGTACGATACCAGCAGAAAGCGGCGAGGATCGGAGTCAAGGCTGCTTATGGATCGTTGGGACCACACGTGAGCCTCTCAGCCGACTTGCGGTTTCAGGGGGGGGGAAGTGCGTTCGAAGGAGGCGGGAGTTCTTCTTCCAGTCCATTTGGTTGCGAGGATATGTCGGATCCAAACTGCATCAACACCATGCTAACGACCATGTGTGGCACCACCGATCCGAATGATTCCTGCGTCCAGTTTCTGCAGACGAGCGAAGGGCAGAACACGGCGAAGATGTTGGGCAACACGCTATCGAGTACGATGGGCGGTTTTTCGAGCATTGGAAAGATCTTCCAGGCCAATTCTTTCAATCCTGCTGTGACCTTGGTCTGGCCGCTCTTCAATGCCCAGGCCCTCGTCGGCATCAAGCGTGCTCGGGTCGGTGTGAAGATGGCGGGTCTCCAGGTCCTCGACAAGGGCCAGGACGTGTCGTTGCGCGTCTATGCAACATTCTACCAGACGCTTCAATTGCAGGAACTGGCAGGTCTGGCGCAGCAGAGTATGCGATCGACTAGGGGACACCTCACACAGACCATGGCCCTGGTCGAGGCCGGTTCGGCCACCAAGACGGATCTCCTTCGTTGGGAAGCTCAGTTGGAACAAAATCGCCTCGACTTCTTGAAGGCGCATCTTGGAGTGGCCCAACTCAAGATGCTGCTGAACAACCTGTTGGGGCGGCCTATCAAGGCCTCGCTGGTCCTCGTGGCGCCAGCAGAGGTTACGGGTCGTCTGCCCGAGCCAACGGGATTGGCGGACCGGGACGTTCTACACCATCCGCTGATGCGTCTGGCCAGGATGTCGATTCTTCAAAAGAGGCTCGACCTGCGGAGCGTGCAGGCTCGGTTCATGCCGACTTTGAGCCTCACGGCCCAATATTCGTGGTCGAAGTACATTCAGTATCTGGATGTGGTGCCCAGGAAGTGGATCGGAAGTTGGATGGTCGGCATCAGCCTCAAGATGCCGCTGTTCGATTCCATGTCCGATTACTATCAGACGCAGAGCAAGCAGTACGAATTGCTCCAGACCAAGGTTCAGACGAGAAATCTAGGACGCCTTCTGCGGCACCAGTTTCGTGCCGCTCTGCTCGACGTCCGCTCGGCGGAACAGCAGGTGCTCACTTCGAAGAAGCAGGTGGAACTGGCTGCAGCAGCACATCACAGCACTGAACTCTTGTACAATGCCGGCAACGCCAAGACCACGGACCTCCTCGATGCCCAGATTCGAGAGATTCAGGCGCGCGGCAATCTGATCCGTTCTCGATACGATTATCTGATTGCACTGGCCAGACTCCGCCGGGCGGCGGGCAAGATATAATATGAACCTGCAGGATTGTTGGGGTGACGCGTGACGGGTTGCTTTCCACATGCGTTCCGGCCCCTTTCTTGACTTTGTGGTTTTCGGCTGGTTCTATCCGGTCGTGCTCAAGTGACAGCAGGAGATCATGAAGACATTTGTGACCGGAGCGACAGGCTTTATCGGTTCGACCGTAACGGGACGGCTTCTGGACCGCGGCGAGGAACTCAAACTCCTCGTGCGGCCCGAGTCCGACGTGCGTCGCATCCAGGGGTTGGACGTGGAGGTGGTCGAGGGTGACATCCGTGACGCATCCAAGATGGCCGGTGCCCTGAAAGGCTGTGATCGGGTCTATCACGTGGCCGGCCTGTATCGCCTTTTCGGGGACCAGGAACTTTTCGACCAAGTCAACGTGCAGGGAGCGGTGAACGTGATCCGGGCCGCCAAGGCTGCCGGAGTCGAGCGGGTGGTCTACACCTCTTCTGTGGCTGCGGTGGGGGCCGCTCCCGACCATGGACTCGCGGACGAAGAGACCGAGTGGAACCTGGACTCATTGGGGATTCCGTACGTGACCTCCAAATGGAGGGCTGAACAGCGGGCTGTGGAGGAGGCTGGTGAGGACCTCGAACTGGTCGTGGTCAATCCAGCCGGCCCCATTGGCGCGGGCGACTTCAATCCGACGCCAACGGGCCATATCGTGCTGCAGTATCTCCGCGGCAAGATGCCTTTCGTTCCGGTCGCACTGAACAATTTCGTGGACGTGGACGACGTGGCCGAAGGCCATCTCCGTGCCATGGACAAAGGGCGTGCTGGGCAGCGATATATCCTGGGCGGCCATAACATGACCACCAAGGAACTGCTGGACGCGGCTGCCCGGGTGACCGGGCTGCGAAGGCCATGGGCGTTGCCGTACCTGTTTGCCTACCTCGGTGGCCTGGCCGGACAGCTTTTCGTACAGGGGGTGCTGAGGCGCCCCTGCATGTTGAATCTGGCCAATGTGCGTCTGTTGAGACAGAGATTTTTCTTTTCCATCGACAAGGCGCGCAACGAGTTGGGGTGGGATCCAGGCAGCATCGAAACGGCTCTGGCCAAATCGGCTCACTGGTTCTGCGAAAATGGGTATGTTTCGAAGCGGCGATCCAGGAAAATATTGGCCCGTCTCGAAGGCGAGGCCAAGTGAGGCAGAGCTCGTGCTCGGACCTTGCTAGGAGCCTGTTTCCTGTTCCTCCTTGTCCAGGACCCGTTGGATCTGTTTTCTCGTTTCCGCGTACTGTTTGAGAAAGTCGAAGTGCTGGGCGCGAAACGCCTGGAGATAGCGGCGTTCATCCAGTTTCGCCTGGTAGGCTTTTTTGAGCGTGGATAGCGCGTCAAGTAGTTCCTGTCCCTTCGTAAAGCCTTCCAGCACGGGGATCCTGTCTGATTCTTCTACGACCGCCAGGGACCCCTGACCAGCGGAGGGAGGAACATATTCGAGGACGATGGCGTCGGGCGTCTGTTCCTTGACGGTTCTGGTCACCATGCTTCCGGGCAGATCCGGAAGATCCGTTTGGACCATGATCAAATGATAGTCATTCCTTCCGATTTGGTCGAGGGCCTCGCCTCCAGTCTGGCACGAAGTCAGGCCCCAGCCCTGCTCGGATGTCATCTTGGGGGCGAGGAATTGCGCTGTCTGGCTCGTCGGGTCCACCAAGAGGAGACGGCAGAGCCCGAGTCGAGTTCCGTTGTCGTCAGACCGGCCTGTCCGCTGATCCTCCAGGTCCAGTTTCTGGCGGGACAGCTCCATCATGTTCTTGAGAAATTCTTCATTGAGGTCCATCACGCGACGCAACAGATCCGTTCGGTTCTGGTCCTCACGATGCTCCATGGCGGCGCGTTCCACTCGGTCGACCAGGTATTGAATTTGGTCCGGGCTCTTGGCAATGACGTCGTCCGCTCCAGCTCGGAAGGCGGTGACGGCGGCATCGTAAGCGCGGCGCGACGTCAGCACGATGGCGGATGTTGCCGGGCTTAACTCGCGGGCGGCACGAACGACTTCGAGACCCGATCCAGGGGCAGGCGTGTCCAGGTCACAGAGGACCACGGCGAAGAATTTTTCGGACAGCAAGGCGCGTGCCCGATCCACCTGGTCTGTGGAACTGACGACGAATCCGCCCTTGCCCAAGAGTTCACCCAGGCCCGCAATGACCGTGGGATCCGAATCGACAACCAGTATTTCCAAACCAATCAATTGCACCATCGGCCAACCTATCCTGCTGATCCCTCAACCGACCGCATGAAAGATGCGGCTCCACAGGAGTCGCGCTATTTCTGAGCCTTGAATGAAATGGGGTACACGAATTCACTCGTGCCCGAAGGAGGCGCCGGAAACCTCACGGCCCTCATAACGGCCAAAATACAACGTTCCAACGTCGGCGAACCGGTCGTGTTCTGAGTCGAAGAAACGGTTTCGACCCGTCCGTCGGCCTTGAGCCGAAAGCGGAGGAGCAGTCGACCGGATAGGCCGTGTCCGATCAGCTTCAAGCTTTCATGGTAGCATTGTTTGACATTTTTGCGACGGCTTCGCAATGCCTTCCGCAGGGCGTTTCGATATTTCGTCCGTTGTGTTTCGGTGACCGTGTTTTGTATTCCTGGGGAAGATGCCGCCGCGTCGGTCGGAGCGGCCAGAACGCCAGAGTCGGGTCTCCTCGGTCGGTTCTTCTGTGGCTGATTGGTCGGAAGACCGGCATCCCTTCCAAGAGCAATGGGTGCGTGGCCTCCAGGCGGAAGACCGGTCGGCCGCGACGCGGCGACGCCAACATGCCCTCGGGGCAGCGCGACGCCTCGTCGCGTCTTGCGACGAACAGCGGTCCGGGCGGTCATGGAAGGCTTGAGCGTACCAGCATCTGGCAAAATGGCATCATGAGCCATCGGTTGGTGCCGTATCAGGGCCGGGGCAGGAGCCTGGGGTGTCCTGGACCGGCCCCAGGTCCAGATGAAATACGCACCGGATGCGACCAACAGTGCGTCTACGGACAGGAGAATGAAGAGACTTCGTCGCTTGGGCCGAATGGCCTTGAAGAGGAGTCTCGTGGTCCTGCCGATCCCCATCGTATCCTGTCGTGGTCGTTTCGCCATGAACCTCTCTATTATTTCTGTGTTGCTGCAGCCTGCAACATGAAGGCCGTGACCCGCAACGGTTGAAACGTTGGGTTGAGTCGGATCTGCTGCTGGGCCAACGGTTCTTCTCAGCGTGCCCGTGTTTGAAAGCCGATGCAAGTCACTTTTCTAATGTGGGGACTTGTGCTATTTTCCCGGTCATGAACTCGAACGTAGACAGAATATTGGCGCAGGCGAGGCAGGCAGGAGCCTCGGACGTTCATCTCAAGGTTGGGCAGCCGCCCATTCTTCGTATTTCCGGCAAGCTTCATGGTGTGAAGGGCTTTCAGTCCATGACCCAGGAAGTGCTGAATGCATATGCGCTGGGCATGATGAATCCCAGACAGCGGGGCATTTTCGAAGAGATGCGCGAGGTGGATCTGGCCTATTCGCCCGAGCCGGGGCAGCGATATCGCGTCAACGTCTTTCAACAGCGGGGATTTACGGGTATGGTGTTGCGGGTGATTCCCAGCACCGTGCCGACGTTCAAAGTTTTGGGGCTTCCTCCCGTGGTCTTGACGCTTGCCGACAGACCGAGAGGGCTCATTCTCGTGACGGGCGTGACGGGGTCTGGAAAATCCACGACCCTTGCATCGATGGTCGAGCACATCAATACGTCGAAATCCTGTCACATCATCACCATCGAGGACCCCATCGAGTATGAGCTTTTGGACAAGAAGAGTCTCATCAACCAACGTGAGCTTGGTTTGGACACGACGACTTTTTCGAGTGCGCTCAGGTCCGCTCTGAGACAGGATCCGGATGTGGTGCTCGTTGGCGAGATGCGAGACTTGGAAACCATCGAGATCGCACTGACGGCCGCCGAGACTGGCCATTTGGTGCTTTCGACCCTGCACACGGCGGACGCGGTCGAAACGGTAAATCGGATCATTTCCGTGTTTCCCCCGCATCATCAACAGCAAATTCGCGTCCAACTCGCTTCGGTGCTGATTGGGGTCGTCTCACAGCGCCTCATTGAGCGGTCGGACGGCAAGGGACGTATTCCTGCCTCAGAAGTGCTCGTGGTGAATCAGCGGGCTCGGGAACTCATCTTGGATGAAACGAGGGCGCGTGAATTGAGGGACGTGATTGCCCAGGGCAGTGAGACGTACGGAATGGTGAGCTTCGACCAGAGTTTGACTGCCTTGGTACAGTCCGGAGCCATTTCTTACGAAGCGGCTCTCGCAAACGCGACGAACGGTGATGATTTCGCCTTGTACTATCGCGGGATTACAGAAGGGACCCACGATGCGGTTGCATCGGATTGGGCCGAAAAGGGGCAGTATCGGGACGGCGCGATGCCCATGGATGGAATCCAGTTGGACGACTAACGAACCAAGAGGGGAAATTTATGGTCAGAGTCAGCATGTTCGGTCGGTTGCTGTTGTCTGTCGTATGTGCAACTTTCCTGCTCGGATGGGGCGGGGCATTACATGCTGAAAAACGTGTGGTGGTCACGGGATTCGGAGGCCCGGGCGGCGGCAGGGCACGGTCCTATGTGATTCGTGTCGTGCGTGATCAGTTTCATCTCATTTCCATCAAAAGATTGACTCGCGCGGCCCACAGGATGCACCGCAGGTTGTCCGGTCGCCGAAACGTGCGGAGGATCTGCAAGGCTGCTGGTGTGGATGCCGTGGTGTACGGTCGTGTCCTGCGACGGCGCGGGCGTTGGTGGTTGCGGTTGATGATTCGGGACGGTGCATCGGGCAGGAGGGTGAAACGGACCGTCATTCGGCTTCGTGGTCCCAGAATGAATGCATCGAGTCGTCACGACGTCAGGCGCTTCCTGAAACGGTACATCCCACGCGTCGAGGGCGTCGAAGGAGGCGATGAGGGAACGAGTGGGGAAGAGACCTCGTCAGGGGGATCGCAGGGCATAGAAGAGACTCCGACGATACCTCCTGTAAAACCAATCCATAAAAAGAAGAAGAAGGGGCCCTCCAAGTCTTTGTTGGTGGATCGTGCCCCCTACGTTACGGCCGTCGAGGGCGGACTGCTTCTGGATGCGGTTGCCCGTCGTTTCACGATGAAGCCACAGGACGGCAATCCTGACTACAAGACAAAGGGGATCATCGCCCCCATCGGGTTCCAATTCGTGGTCTATCCGGGCGCTTTCGTAACCAAAAATCTTGCCGGGGCCAATTTCGGCATCGGGTTCTGGTGGACCAGGGCTTTTGGCATCAAGTCCCATCGAGACGGCAGCGGCGACGGGTACAAAACCGTGTACCAGAAAATCGATTTCTACCTGACGTATCGATGGAACATTCTTCAGAAGATATCGAGTCCGGAATTGAGATTGGACCTCGGATTGGGCAACTTCCGGTTCATGGTGGATGCCGATATGTCCGCTGCAGGAAGCGACCAGATCAAGGCGGTCGGCGTGAAGTATTGGTACGTCATGCCGAGACTCCACCTCCTGTATCCGGTTTTGCCCAAAAGGTTGAGCGTGCTGTTCTCCTTTGGGTACATGCATCCATTCCAGATCGGCCCCACCACCGAATGGTGGGCGTTCGGCGATGCAAAGGCATGGGGGATCGAGACCATGCTGGGCCTGGACGTGCGCATCACCTGGAAATTCCACATGTCGTTCGAAGGGCGATACAGTTACTTTGGGATCAAATACACCCAGGCGGGACAGGCTGGGTATGACTACACGTTCGTGGCGAATTCAGCAGCGGACCAGTATTTTGGATTCGTGGTGGGAGCCTCAATCAAGTACTGAGTCCTCGCCTTTCAGTTTCCATGATGGGGCCTATCGGGCAGTCTGACGGTTCGTCATCCCCCTCGTATCCTGGGGCATGGGATGCTCTTTCTTATAGAAAGGCGAGATTTCGCGCAGCCGTGCGATGATGGGCGGCAGTTGTTCGAGCGTGTAGTCGATGTCTTCGTCCGTGTTGTAGCGGCTCAGGCTGAAGCGAATCGAACCATGCGCATAGGTGTAAGGGACCCCCATGGCGCGAAGGACGTGGGATGGTTCGAGGGATCCGCTGCTGCAGGCCGATCCCGACGAGGCCGCAATGCCGTGGTCACTTAGGAGCAGAAGGATCGCTTCGCCTTCCACGAACTCGAAGCTGATGTTCGTGGTGCTGGGTAGCCTGATTTTGCGGTGCCCATTGATGCGAAGGTGCGGGATGGACTCGACGATACCCTGTTCGAGACGATCGCGAAGCCTTCCGACGCGGCTTTGTTCGTCCTCGATATGGGCACCGGCCAACTCTGCTGCTTTGCCCAGAGCAACGACATTGGGGACCGCCTCGGTGCCGCCGCGACGCCCGCGTTCTTGGTGACCGCCTCGCAGGAAGGGCCTGAAAGAAACTCCGTGGCGTACATACAACGCTCCAACACCTTTGGGAGCGTGGAATTTGTGTCCGGAGATGGACAGCATGTCCACCGGCGTATTTTTCATGTCGATCTTGAGTTTTCCGGCGACCTGCACTGCATCAGTATGGAACAGCACGCCGTGCCTTCGTGCGATGGCCCCGATTTCTTCGACCGGGAAGATGACGCCCGTTTCGTTGTTGGCCCACATCGTGGTGATGAGCGCCGTATCGGACGTGATATTCCGCTCCAACTCGTCCAGGTCCAGTAAGCCTTGGTTGTCCACGCCCAAATACGTGATCCGGTATCCCTTGCGTTCGAGGTACTGACATACGGCCAGAACCGCCGGATGCTCCACCCGCGTCGTGATCACGTGTTTCTTGTCCGGTTGCGCCTGGAGCGCGGAAAGGATGGCCGTGTTGTCGCTTTCCGACCCGCAACTGGTGAAGATGATCTCCGATAGGTCTTTGGCGCCCAGCAGGCCGGCAACCGCTGCTCGTGCCTCTTCGACCGCCTGCTTCACATGGCCGCCGAAGTCGTGCATGCTCGAAGGGTTGCCCCATTCTTCTTTGAGGTACGGCATCATGGCGTCAATGACTTCGTCAGCGACTTTCGTGGTGGCGTTGTTGTCCAGATAGACTGTCCTCATGTTCGTCCTTCGTCTTCTTGGACCACCGGTCCAGTTCGTTTGCTGTGGCCTGTCGTCCTAGAGTTGCTCGTCTCGGTCTTCGACGACCACGAGGTCCGGAAGGACGACCTCGCGCAGCTTCATTTGGATTCCTTCCAGGGTCAGGTGGGACGCGACGCAGCCGCTGCAGAATCCGCGGAAGGCGACGATGACCTCGTTGCCTTCCACATCGATGAGGTCCAGGTCGCCTCCATCTTGTTGGAGGGCCGGGCGAATTTCTTGGTCGATGGTCTCTTCGATGAGCTTGATCTTTTGGAGGGTGCTCATGCGTTTCTTTTTTCGGGGCGTCTCACCGTGTTCCTTGGCCTCCTTGGCCTGTTCGCTGCGCACCCTGAACAGAATCGACTCGATTTCATCATGGCAACTGCCGCAACCGCCTCCGGCCTTGGTGTAGTTGGTCACGTCCTCGACCGAGGTCAATTTGTTGTCCCGAATGGCGCGTTCGATGTACTTGTCGGTGATACCGAAACAGTGGCACACGATCTTGCCTTCATCTTCGTCGGTATGCTTGTGTTCCTCTCCACGATAATCTGCAATGGCCGCTTCCAGGGCGTCCATTCCCATGACCGAGCAGTGCATTTTTTCCGGGGGGAGTCCTCCGAGGAAATCTGCAATCTGTTGATTGGTCACCTGAGCGGCATCGTCGAGGGATTTGCCCAGAATCATCTCGGTCAGGGCAGAGGAGGAGGCGATCGCACTGCCGCAACCGAAGGTCTGAAACTTCGCATCCGTGATGATTTTTGTCTCCGGATCCACCTTCAAAGTCAGACGCAGGGCATCGCCGCACACGATGGAGCCGACTTCGCCTACTGCATCCGGGGCTTCCACTTCGCCGACGTTTTTGGGGTGTCTGTAGTATTCCTTGACCTTGTCCGTGTAGTCCCACGCCATCTCGATCCCTTTCTTGTCTGATCACGTGCCTCGGCGAATGCTCAGTCGGCGCTCCCTTGGGGCTTGGCCGAAACCGTGGTTTGTGACGGTCCTTTGTTGCTCTTAATGTAGTGCGAAGTGACGGAAAGGCAAGGGTTTTGTATAGCGCGCGGGTAGAATATGTCCAGATGCATGAAATAATACAGCAAACATAAGTTAGATGGGGCTAACTCGCGACGATCTTTTGGGCCTGTCGATTTCTTCTTGATTTCGATTGGCCTCAACTCGTAATCTCGTCGTGCGATCAGGATGTTTTTTCCATTTCGGTTGTTGGGCCAGGGGCAGGCCGCTGCGGCTGTGGGCATCACGAACCACGGCCAGTGAGGTGAGAAGCCATGACGACGTCACATTGGTGGGACTCGGATCCGGAGCGGCAGGTGGTGATTGCATCAGCCGTGCGAACGGCCTTCGGCCGCTTCGGAGGGCTTCTCAAGGACGTTTCTGCCGTGGACCTGGCCGCCCATGTCATGAAGGCCTGCGTGGATCGGGTGGACCTCGATGCGTCGGAGTTGGACGAGATTTACTTGGGGGTCTGCAGTCAGGCGGAAACGGGTACCATGGCTCCCGTGGTGGCCCGCCAGGCCCTGTTGCGGGCCGGATTTCCTCCCAAAACCGTTTCGATGACCCTGGACCGGGCCTGCTGTTCGTCCTTGGCTGCGGTGCAGCTCGCCGGCCGGGCGGTTCGATGCGGGGACGCCTCGCTGGTGCTTGCAGGCGGGGCTGAAAATATGAGCCGTGTTCCTCTTCAACTCGACGCGTCCGTTCGTTGGGGCACCAAGGTGGGTCATCTCGCGTTGCGCGACGAACTTTTTACCATGTCGTATCCGAATTACAATCCGGTTTCGGTGGATGCCGGCCAGGTCGCCGTGGAACATGACATCGGCAGGGAGGAACAGGACCGTTGGGCGCTGCTCAGTCAACAACGATATGCCCAGGCTCAGGCCGAGGGAAAATTCGAATGTGAAATCGTGCCCATCACGGTCCAGGGTCGGCGCGGAGAATCGGTCGTCGTCGACCAAGATGAATCTCCCAGACCGGATACGAGCATGGAAAAGCTGGAGCGACTCAAAACGGTCTACGGCAGCCCGACGGTGACGGCAGGCAATGCTCCTGGTTTGAACGCCGGCGCCGCTATGGTCCTCGTCACGAGTCGTGCCGAGGCCGAGCGCCGTGACCTGACGATTCTGGCCGAAGTGCTGTCCGTTGCCTCGGTGGCCATGGAACCGAGGCTCATCGCCGAGGTTCCGGCCCCGGCCATCCAAGCGGCATTGGATCAAGCGGGGCTGAAACTCGATGACGTGGCTCTGTTCGAGATCAACGAGGCCTTTGCCGCCATGCCGTTGGTGGCATCCAAGCTCCTTGCCGGTGGCGACCCGGACCGGACTCAGTGGATCCGTGATCGTCTCAATGTGAACGGTGGTGCGGTGGCGATCGGCCATCCTGTCGGGGCGTCCGGCGCCAGGATTCTGCTGACCATGATCTACGAGTTGATGCGGCGTGGCGGCGGACTTGGAGCATGCGCCATCTGCGGTGGTCTGGCCCAAGGCGATGCCGCCGTGGTTCGCGTGCCACGAACGAAGTCCTGATACAGCGCGTCTTTTCTCGCAGATTTTAGTTATTGTCGCAGGCCGAGGCTTCGTTCGAGCAGTAGGCGCTTTGGCAGTTTTGACAGTCCGTTTGGCTGCCGGTTCCGTAGCACTCGGTTTGACAGTTCTGGTCCAGGCAGTCGAGCACGGCGAAGAGCAGGCTCACGGCTTGGGATGAGGAGTGGTAGAAGCAGTTGTCGATGCATGTGAGCCCAGAATCAGAGGGGCAGGTCGAACTGCTGCCGCTGCCTTGTGCGGCCATGGCTGGGCAGGTTCCAAGGCAGGTGTTGAGTGCGTTGCAGCCCTGCGTCCCGCTGGGGTCCCAGTCGCAGGCATCCGCCTGGGATTGGCAGTATTGCCCAGTACATTGAGAACAGGCATCCTGGCTCGTCTGGCATTCAGTCGAACAGTTGGTCTGCGCGCAGGACAGATACGCGGTCATCTCATTCGACCCAGTGGGCGATCCCGCGCTGTCGCAGGCATCGTAGCAGGAGTTGTCCCCGCTGGCACAGCAGCCGTAGCAGTTGTTGATCGCCATGCAAGACAGGCCTTGCGTGTTGCAGGCCGAGTCCGACGCGCAGTCCGAGTCCGCACAGTCGGTGTGACCGTCGCTGTCGTCGTCGATTCCGTTGTTGCATATTTCTTTGCAGTACTGAGAGGTCACGCAGTCGGGATCGTTGCAGTCGGTGGCTCCATCGTTGTCATCGTCGATTCCGTTGTTGCATATTTCTTGTGTGGGGGCGCAAGCCGGGTCCGAAAAGCAATCGGCATCGTCGCAATCGACAAAGTTGTCGCCGTCGTCGTCGATTCCATTGTTACATATTTCGTGATTTGCTTGGCACGAGGGTGCGCTCGAGCAGTCCGAGTCCGCACAGTCGGTTTGTCCGTCATTGTCGTCGTCGAGCCCGTTCGTGCAGTTCTCGTGGCCGGCACAGTATGGGGAGTTGTTGCATTTCGGATCGGTGCAGTCGATCGCGCCATTGTCATCGTCGTCGATTCCGTTGTTGCAGATCTCGGTGGTCAGGCAGGCGGCGCTGCCTGTGCAGTCCGGATCGAGGCAGTCGATCAATCCGTCGCCGTCGTTGTCGTTGCCGTCGTTGCAGACCGTTTCTGGCTGCATGTTGCTGCAGCCAGCAAAGCCTCTGCAGTCCGAGTCCGCGCAATCGGTGAAATGGTCGCCATCGTTGTCCACTCCATCATTGCAACTCGTTTCGTGAGCCGGCGTGTAGCCTCCCGCGGCGCAACCAACCACTGCAGCGGAGCAAACAGTCAAGAACCACAGATAACGTACGTTTTTTTGTCGAATCATCGTCTTCCTCGCAACGAAATGGCCATCTGCGCATCCATTGTGGATGGCGGGTCCGTGACAGAGGACCGTGGTTTGTTTGACCGCCGGGGATCCCTGTGCGCTGCATCACCGATAGTGGTACCGGTGATGTCTGGACCGTGCAGGTACTTGGGACCTTCCTATCTTCTTGGGTACAATAATCGAACTGAGTTCCATTGAAAAGGATCAAAACCACATTTGGAAGTAGGCAAGCCTATGGATTTCAGCGCAGCATGCCTCTTGGAATGATAGATGGCCGCGTGGGCATGGGGCCCATTGGGTTGGACTGTTCGAGCTGAAGAAGACAGAATCCGCTTATCTTCGTCGGCTGATCAGCATAGATTTGCCATCTGGAACCGCGAGCCATCGCGCCTGGCTTTGTCTCTGCTGGCCTGCATGCTACCAGGACGCGCCCTCGGCGTTTCGTGCCAGACGGGTGCCTCGGCGCCCCAAATTGGCAATCTCAATTTGAACAGCCGACTTACGTGTAAAGGTGGTCTGGATCGATCTCTTCGCGCAGGAGCCGGAGTTCTTCATCGGTGGGTTCATCGTTGACCGCAACGTCGTCTGGAATCATCAACTCGAACCCTGTTTCCGCCTGCACCTGTTCAGCCGTAACGCCCGGCTGGAGCGCGAGCAGTTTCATGCGTTTCGTTTCATCGTCGTAGCCCATCAGTGCCAGATCCGTCACCACACGATAGGGGCCGCTACCGGAAGGCAGGCCAGCCTGTTCTCTGGCTCCCGGTCCATCCAGGTACCCTGCCGTGGTCAAGAAGCCGACTTTGGGAACGAAGCGTTTCTTTCCGTGTCGCATGATGGCGATGGTCTTCCAGCACAGCGATCCAATGTCATTGGCTCCGCCACTGCCCGGAAATCGCACTTTGGGCCGATCGTGATCGCCGATGACTGTGGCGTTCAGGTTTCCGTACGGGTCGATCTGTGCGCCGCCCAGGAATCCGTACTCCACGTAGCCTCTGGCTGCCGCCTCCATGAGATCGCAGATGGATGAAGCGATTTCCGCCCGATGGAAGGTTCTCGAACCTCCAACCGCAAGGGGTAATTTCTCCAGGTCCGGTCCTACCCCGCCGAATTCGAAGGCCGCCACCAGATTGGGAGCGTGCGTTCGCTTGGCCAGGGCGGCGGCGAGCATGGGGATACCGGTTCCGATGAAGCAGATTGTGTTGTCCGCCATCTGGCGCGCCGCCGTGCAGATGAGCAGTTCACTTTTGTTGTACTCAGTCATGGCTCACCTCCGAGTCGCCTGCGCCTTGAGCTGCTCGAACCGTTCCGCGCCGCCCAGCTTTTTCATGAAGTCCTCGTGGTCTTTCGTGCCTCGGACCCATTTTTCCACGTACTGTTCCACGCCTTCCGCATTCTTGGCCTGCTCGAAGTAGAGGTTCATATGTTTTTCGTCGCGCCAGTACACGTAGGGCATTTCGCCTGGAAGGGCGCCGCCCGGAGCGTGGACCACCGCGTCCACGATATAGTACGGAATGATGGTTCGTTCCGGATATTTCTGGATTTCTTCGTGAGGTACGATCTCCTCAGTCGAAATGATGAGTCGCTTCGAGGCCCGCGCCATCTCCGATGCAAATCCGGAGATCCCGTCGATCTGCGCATTTCCGTATTCGTCGCATCGGTGGACGTGGATGAGCCCCACGTCGAGGGTCAGAGCGGGCAGGGCGACAAGCTTCTGCCCGGTGAAGGGACATTCGATTTCCTTTGCCGCGCTGTACGTGAACGTGTCCGTTCCCAGCATGGAGCGCACGGGAAGGAAGGGCAGCCCCATGGCCGCTGCCTTGAACCGCCAGGCCAGCGCCGCGTTGGACCATTCGACCGTCTCCACCTCACCCGACTCGCAGGCCCGACGCAGCACGGGTGAGATGCCGAAAACTTCGTATCCGTGGTAGGTGATATCCAGTTTTTTGACGAGCCCCGCCGCGATGAGTAGGTCGTTTTCGAGCACGCCCTGGCCGGCGAGACGCAGGTTGCCGATTCCCTGTCGGACCACTTCGCGCACGAGCGACATGGGGCAGCGCACCGACCCATACAGTTCCACCCCGAGGTAGCAACCTTCGGTCATGAACTTAGCGATGGCTTCCTGCTCGGACATCACTTTGGACATGAGTCCCTTGGGCTTGTTTTCTCGAACCCAATGGCGCAGGTCATCCACCTTTTCCTTCTGGAAGAGCGCCCCTCTTCCCGAGGCGAGATTACTCATTTGGTACCTCCTTTTCGGCTGATCAGAATAAATCTGCCATTTGGAACTGCCATCCATCCCGTGTGGCTTTGTCGTTCCTCGGTCGCGTACGACCAGTACGCAACCTCGTCGCTTCGTGCCAGACAGGCGCCTCGGCGAGCCAAATTGGCAACCTTATTTTGAACAGCCGACTGAGACCGAAACGCACGGTCTGTCGTTTTGTGATCGCGCTGTTAGCGTGCCTTGCCCGCCATCTGTACCAGAGGCTCGATTTTGCTGTCAACGATTCCCTCTTTCCCGAATGAAAAACGTCCCTTGTGTATCGACCGTGGCTTGGGTAGCATCTGGGGCATTCGATGCCCGCCTTTGCAACGAAATTGGAATGAGAGCGAAAAGGGCAGGGGGGGCATTCAGAAATGGAAGGATTCGTTATCATGCCACGTGAGTACAAGAAGACGGTGTTCGTGCTGTGGTTGCTGGCTGGAGCGTTGGCGTTGGTCCTGCCAGCGGTTGGCTGCGGCAAGAAATCGTCGTCGGACAAGGAGAGCAGGTCGGGTGCTGCGAAGACGGGCGGCACAGCATCGGGTTCTGGGTCGAAGTCCGCGGCTCGGGTCGGTGGGTCCCCTTCGGATTCGAAGCGCCAAGGCTCGGTCAATTGGAAACCGGTCAGGCTCATCTCGCAAATGGCGAATTGGAAGCCTGGCAGGCACATGATCTACGTCATATATGGAAAGCCGAAGCACAAGGGCGGCAAGCCGGTCGAGGCCGGATTCACGTTCGGGAAGTATGTGGGGACGAAGGGAACAGTCGGCGGATCGGCTGGTTCTGGGTTGCAGCACGAGTTTCTGTTCAAGATCGACCTGGACATGGTCAAGTTGGGCAGCACCTTCACAGGTCGGGTGCGGGCAATGACCCACCTCGTCACGGATGACAAGGCCGTGCCCATTCGGTACTGGGGCAAGACGTCCCTCGGCATGACGTTCGAGATGACGTTCCACGGCAAAAAGGTATCCGTCAAGGGAGGCAGCGCCAATGTCGATCTGCCCTGGGCGGGCGGCCTGCCGCTTCTTGCAAACAATCATGTGTTTCTCGTGGAGTTGCTCCTGGACATGATGGCTCCCAAGGCCGGGCAGACGATCGCCATGTCGTTTTACAGCCCGAAGGCGGGCATCGCGATTCCCTATCATGTTCAGGTTGGGCCGAAGGAAAAGGACGGATCGCTGGTTCTAAAGGATTCATTGGGGGAGACGATTCGATGGAAGACTGGCCGGATCCTATCGGTTTCGACCGGTGGCGGGATGGTGACCTTCGTGAGCGAAGACCGGCCCGAGCCCACCCTGAACCTGGCGTCGGCCGGCGCACCACCCTACAAGCATCCATCCAAGGCCACGTGGAACGATGTGGACGTAACGGTGCCGGGACGGGACGTGTCCATTTCCGGGTCCTTGCGGATACCAAAGGCAAAGGGACGCCATCCGGCGGTTCTGTTCATCTCCGGGTCGGGCAGCGAAGACCGGAATGGATTCGCAGCAGGACTGGATATCGGTACGTGGCAGATCCTGGATTGGTTGGCTGCTCATGGCTTCGTGGTGCTCAGTACCGACGATCGAGGGACCGGCAAGACATCCATGGGGAAGAATCCGGCAAAGCTCGGGTATTGGGACCTCGTGGCTGATGCGGATGCGGCGTTGACCTTCCTGGAAAAGCGACCGGAGGTGCTGGCCGGCAAGGTGTTCATCATCGGGCACAGCGAGGGGGGGATAACGGCTGTCATTCTGGCGGCGAAACATCCCAAGAAGGTGGCTGGTATCGTGCTGATGGCGGGACCCGCCCGCAATCTCGTGGATGTCATGCGAGAGCAGATGGAGAATCTGGTCCTCAAGAACGCACCGCCCGCCCAGGCCAAAAAGACTCGGGCCCAATTCGAGGCGACGGTGGCGGCCATCAAGGCGGGCAAGGTTCCGGACGAGAAGCTTGTGTCCAAGACGAAGTGGAAAATGGGACACCTGAGCCGAAAGTGGCTGTCGGACCATATCCAGTTGAATATCGCGACGTACGTGCGCAAGGTGCATTGCCCGGTCGCGATTTTCGACGGGGGCAAGGACGTGCAGGTCAGTCCCACCAAGGATGCGAAGAAGATGGCCGCCATGCTCAAACAGGCGGGCAACAAAGATGTTTTTCTCAAGATCTTTCCGATGCTCGACCATCTCTTCAAGGTGGAACCGCACCATTCCAGCATGGCGTCCTATGCTGATTGGCATCGAAAGGTCGATCTCACGTTCATCAAGACGATGGGGCATTGGCTGGAACGCCATACCGGTCTGCCGATGAAGTGAGGCCTGCTCATCACCTGTTGCCATTCGTCTGTCGACGCCGGATCATCGGCCCGATGATCCTCGACCGAAATATGGAGCAGGAAGTAGGGAGTCGGACCGAATCGATGGAAGTCGGATGAAAATGGAACCTTCAAGGCCTACAGGGCCCATCGATGCGATGGAAGGCGAGGCGCGAGGCCCTCTGGACGGCGCTCTGGTGGTGGACCTGTCGCGTATGCTGCCCGGCGCCGTGGTGGTCCGGCAGCTCGTGGACCTGGGCGCCAGGGTGATCAAAGTGGAGCCGCAGGGTGGGGACCCAATGCGCATCCTGCCTCCCATGGTGGGTCCCGTGGGAGCCGGATTCAGCGCGTTTTTCAGAGGGGTAGAGTCCGTTTGTCTTGCGCTGGACCAAGACGAGGACCGGCGGAGTCTCTGGCGGATCATTGAGCGGGCCGACGTGGTGCTTACGAGTTTTCGTCCCTCGACCATGGAGAAATGGGGCCTTGCGCCCAAGGTCATGGCAGCGAAGAATCCGAGTCTGGTCGTGTGTTCTCTGTCTGGATACCCGACGATTGGTCCTCACGCAGACGAGCCGGGACATGATCTGAATTTCGTCGCCCGTTCAGGGGCGTTGACCGCCATGCGCAGCAGGGGCGTCCCGTTGATCCAACTCGCAGACGTATCTGCCGGACTCATGGCAGTTTCTTCGATTTTGG
Source organism: Deltaproteobacteria bacterium (assembly GCA_021162935.1). GTDB lineage: Bacteria > Myxococcota_A > Polyangia > HGW-17 > SLPX01 > JAGGXR01. The sequence goes on along the minus strand of JAGGXR010000152.1, from coordinate 6,663 downwards.
CGGCTTTGCTGGCAAGGACCAGGACGGGCAGGGGAACGACGATCGAGCAGCCCCTTTCGTCCGGTCCCATCCCGTTTCTCACGTGGCCTATGGCGGACCGGGCGGCAGGTGGAGGCGCAGGGATCGTGGATGACATTTTGGGCGGGGTTTGTCCCGGATATCGTATCTACGACTGCGCCGATGGCAGGCAGGTGTCCGTGGCCACCGTCGAGATGAAATTTTGGAATGAACTGATGGCCATGATGGGGCTGGAGGAACTTCGTGGACAGGGAATGGTGACCGGGGCCGAGGCCGATCGGGTTGCGACACTCGTCCAGCAATGCTTCGCCAATGAGTCGGCGACGGTCTGGCTCGAACGGACCGCACGACAGCAATTGCCGGTTACTTTGGTGACCGACCTGGGCGAGGCAGTTCGTCTTGGGTATGAAGGACTCGTGGCTCGCACGGAACGCCTGGGCCAGGCAGGGGAGGGGCTGGTTCCTGGTCCGTGGTTGGCCCCGGGGCGAACCCCGGGCCGCAGGGCCCCGACGCTGGGTGAGGACCAGGACCGAATCCTGGAAGAATTTGATGGATTCGAGAGGATGGGCGAAGAATGATCCGTAGGGATTCGACTTGGCGGACCACGCGACGGGCGTCGTCGAGGCTGTGTGTTTTTTTCTGTCGGGACATTTCGGTATTTGACCATTTTGGGTAAGTCAGGCAACTATGAGAGCTCGTAGGGATTGTTGTGCCACGGCGCCACTGGTGGATAGTGATGAGGCTGTGGTAAGAAGCCGGCTGGTTGGATCGTGCTGTCGGGCAATGAGGAGCGGTGGATGTGCAGGGTGATGGGCCGATTGGACGTTGGCTTCTGGTGAGGAGGACTCGAATGAAGCGGTGGATGTGGCCGGTCTTGGCCGGTATGGTTCTCGTGGGGAATGGGTGTCGTTTCGACCCGGATGCAGTCGTTGCTGCAGACGCAAGGCCTGATGTGGTCACTGGTTGTGGCAATGGACAGATCGACAACGGCGAACTCTGTGATGGTCAGGATCTCGGTCAGAAGACCTGCCTGGATTTTGGGTACAGTGGTGGGGTGTTGGGCTGCACGGCGTCCTGTACCTATGATGAGACGCAATGTATTCCATTGGATTGCGGCAACGGGCAGATCGACAACAACGAGGAGTGCGATGGGGGCAACCTTGGGGGGGCCACCTGTCAGAGTCTGGGTATGACAGGTGGCACTTTGTCCTGCACGGCGACTTGTGTCTTTGATACGTCTCAGTGCTACGGCTGCGGCAATGGTATCAAGGAAGCGGGAGAGACCTGTGACGGCAGTGATTTCGGCGGCGCCACCTGTTCGTCGGAGGGCAAAGGGACCGAAGGAAGCCTGTCATGCAGTGACGACTGCAAGGCGCTGTTGAAGGGGACCTGCCACACCTGTGGCGACGGGACGGTCGAAGGCCCCATGGAGGAATGTGACGGACTGGCCCTGGCGGGGGTCAAGTGTACGGACCGCAACCACGCGGGCGGGGAGATGGGCTGCACGAATTCGTGCACCTTCGACGAATCCGGATGCTTCGATTGCGACGACGGGGTTTGTGACAAGGACAAGGGTGAGACCATCGATGTTTGCCCAGAGGATTGCGGATGGGTGACCGTCTCGGCGGGATTCGATCACACCTGTGGCGTCATGGGCAATGGCACGGCATGGTGCTGGGGCGCAAACGACAAGGGGCAGCTCGGCGATGGCACTACGAATGACAGCCCGACTCCAGTCCAGGTTCGGGATTGGACAAATGTGGTGGGCATCTCGGCCGGACATTCGTTCACCTGTGCGGTGCGCGACAATGGCACCGTGTGGTGTTGGGGCCACGACGATCATGGACAGCTCGGCGACGGCTCCATCACGGACCGTTCCACGCCGATCGCGGTTTTGGGAGGATGGACCAACGTTGCCTCGGTGACGGCGGGCGGTGACTTCGCCTGCGCCCTGCGCGACAATGGCGAGGTTTGGTGCTGGGGCAATGACGATCATGGGCAGCTCGGCAATGGCAATGGAACCATCGGGGCTGGGCCGGTGCAGGTCTCGCTTTCGTCGGACGATGCCACGGCGCTCGATGCGGGCAACAAGCACGCCTGTGCCGTGCGGTCCAGTGGGAGCACCGTGTGCTGGGGACAAAACGACAAGGGCCAGCTCGGCAAGGGCGCAAATGGTGACGAGGTTGTGCCTGTTTCCGTGGCCGGCGGCCACACTTTCGTCACCATTTCTGCGGGAGAGAAACACACCTGCGCCGTGGATGCGAGTAATGCCTTGTATTGCTGGGGCGAAAACGTCGATGGTCAGCTTGGCATGGTCACTGGACCAGACCAGATGGCGATTCCGACGGCGGTCACGAACACGAACATGACTGGTGGAGTGGCCGTTGCGGCGGGTGGACACCACAGTTGTGGATTGGATGCGAGCCAACCGGACGCATTCGTTTGGTGCTGGGGCAAGAACGACCGCGGACAACTCGGCGACGGGTCCACAAACGATCACAATACGGCGGTTGGGGTCAAGACCACCACGTCGAGTCTGAGCGCCCTGGAGGTGTCGGCTGGAGACAAGCATAGCTGCGCGGTAGGCGTGAACCATCAGGCCTATTGCTGGGGGGCCAACGACAAGGGGCAGCTTGGTGATGAGTCCACGGCCGATCGGTCTTTTGCCACGAGAGTGACCTTGCCCTGAGGCGGGACGCTCGACGCCGGTTCTTTTTTTACTCGTTGTCCTGAGGAGGACCAGCGCTTTCCTTCGAGGAGCAGATGGCTGACTCGCATGAACAGGCGATAGCGCGTCTGTGGGCGGCGAGGCTGCTCGGGACCAACCAGGAGCAGCCGGTAGCCTGGATCATCGGGCTGCGAGATGATTCCCGAGACAGCGACGATCGGCGGTCATGAAGAGGGTGTCATAAAGCAAGGCGCCGGACCGACGAACAACATTGTGACCCGGTGACTTACTCCCCGGATGGTTCGCCGAGGGAGGCTGCCAGGTCGGGACAGATGTCGCCAAGGGAATTTCCCGCGTCCTGGAAGGCGCCGATGGCCACGGCGGACAGGGCAGCGGACCCGGCCAGCGGGAACAGACATCCGCCGTTCAGCTCGCAGATGCCCCATGCCATGTGGAGGGCTGCCTTGGTGTTCGAGGATTGGTTGTTGCCGAATTCCACGATACACTCTCGTTCTGAATCCACGTCCGGCCAATCGCTTGGGCAGAGTTCCCCTGTTTCGTGATCCACGAGTTCCACGTCCAGTTGATACCCAAGGATGTTCGTGTCGTCGAGGAAGTCATAGAAGTGACGAATGGCGCTTTTGTGGGGCATCCACAAGCCTTCGGTGATGGCGCCAGAGACGGGCAGCACGTCGGGCAGGGCGTCCACGCCTACGCTGAGGCCCACCGAAAATCCGTAGACGCCGTTGGGCGGCGTCAGGATTTCGGACGGCGAAATGATGTTGTCGTCATTTTGATCCACGCCGCTCACGAAAAAGACCGGGGTCACGGAAAAGTAGTCTTTCAGGAAGGGGAGGCCCACGTCGAACTCGGCGTTGACGAAGTATCCATCCCAGTCGCCGACGCCATGCTGAAAGCCTTCGGCGATGCCGGCATAGACGCTGGCCGACACGCCTAGTCCAGGCATGCCCATGCCGCCTCCAAAGTACTTCGAGACGGACATCTGGCGGTGATACAGGTCGAAGACGACGTCATAGCCGGCCATTCCATAAGTGGCGCCCAGGACGCCTTCGCCTTCGACTCCGTAGAAGAATCCGAGCCGCACGACTTGGTCGCCGGTGCTGAACACGTCGCCCAGGACCTTACAGACATCCAGTCGATCCCAGAATCCGTCTTGTTTCGAATCCTTGCCGAACTGGCCGTCGTTGAACCCGTTATGGAGGTTGTCGAACGCCTGGTCTGCGCTCTGGGCACTGTTCGTATTGTCCGGGGCCGGCTGCGCAGCACAACCCGCCATCACTCCGGCCAGAAGAGCCACCCACAATAACTTTTTCGCCATTTCGTGCCTCCAATCGATGCTCGAACAGCTACGTTTTGCGAGCTGGCCCAAAACGAAACCCCAATATGTGCGAACGAACATACGATAGTAGAAATCTTTTCTATCTTCAAGGAGAAAGTCTTCGCCCTCACCACAGACATTGACTGGATGGGTTGGAGATGACTGCATCGACGGACAAATTTTGAGCGCCATAGCGAAAGCAGCACGAAGTGGGGGTAATAGAATTGGAGATACGGGCAGCCGGACCTTTCCATCGGGGGGTGCTGCGGCTGAGCCCGGCCAGAGCCTGCATTGTGGCATATTCTGAAAAAGGTCCTAAAGATCCTAGAGGAAGAAGGTTTGCTTGGCGGATTGGGCAAGGCCCAGGAAGGTCCCGACCCCCACGTATTCGAGGCCGGGATAGTCGATCATTTCTTCCCGCTTGAACCCCATCAGGTCCATGGACATCTCGCAAATGTAGATTTTGACACCGAATTCGCCCGCTTGTTGGATCATCTCCTCCAGAGATGCCACACCGTTTTTCTTCATGAGTCCTCGGATCATTTTGGGGCCCATACCGCCCATGTTCATGGACGACAGGGGAAGCTTTTTGCTGCCCCTGGGCAGCATCCATCCGAACATCTTGCCGAGGAAGCTCTTCTTGGCCGTTTTCTTCGGATCCCGGAGGGCCGCGATAGACCAGAAGGTGAAGAAGAGATGCACATCCATGTCGTAGGCCGCAGCTCCCAGGGCTACGATGAAGGTGGCGATGATCCGGTCCAAGGATCCACTGATGACCCCAATCGCCAGGGAATCGTCGGGGGCTGCCTCCCCGATTTCTTCGACCCGCTCCTTAAGCGCGTCGATTTGTTTTTCAAGGTTTTGCACGAGGGCTTCTACGTCGTCTGCCATGCCTGCCTCCAAAGTTTGAATTCAACCTGAAACTATCTGCGAACATGAATGTTCTTGCCATATTACGAACGCTAGCTCATGCGTATATACTCCTAGCACATCAGTGGGCGCGGCGCAAATCTGGCTTCGAGCCATGATAGGAACGATCCAAGGTTTCGAGGCCAATTTGTGGTGTCGTCCCAAAGTGGGCTGATTGAAAGATGGATGACGTCTGGAGCGTAGGCCAAGGGCAGACGGCCTGCTTGCGCCAGCGGTGGCCCGTTCGGCACGGAACACATATGTCACTTGTCGACCTGCGAGGGGCTGACTGGCTGGTGGCCGAATTCGCTTACTCGATGAATGGATGAATACAGGAAACGAATGGATGAATACAGGAAACGTCGGCGGTTCGGCGTATCATCAAGAGCGGTTCGGCGTATCATTAAGACTCAAGACTGGATCGTGTGGACGCAGAACATGGAGCGACGATGTCGAATACAGCCAGATCGGGTTCTTTGCGGCAGAAAGGTTTTGCGGCGGCGGTGGTTGCGTTGGCGGGTTCGTGCTTGGGTGCCGTGGCGTTCAGCGCCTGTGGACCCTCTCCGGCGCCACGAACCGCAACGACCGCTGAGCTCAAATATCAGCCTCGCGATGAAGCTCGGGCGCCGGATCGCGCCCCGCCCAGGAAGTTGTCCTTTGAAGACAAGCTGCTGCGCGCCGAGCATCAGGCAGCCCCGGCGGGGCGGGCTGTCCTGGCTGCGGCTCGGAAAATGATCAAAGCCGGTGTCGTGGTGGCCGGCTCCTGCTGGGGCTACGCCAACGCTGTCTTCAACCGGGCCGGATTCAAGAACTGGCGGACCCGAAAGAGGGTGTTTCGCGGCCGAAAAAAAGGGCCGTACGCGGACCCAGGGCTGGTCAAGGCCGGCGATTGGCTCTACATCATAAACTGCCCGGACATTTTGGCCACGCACAGCGTCATCTTCGTATTCTGGGTGGACAGGAAGCGCGGTGAGGCGGCGGTGATTACGTATGTAGGGAACAGGCGGGAGGAGCCGGCTTTCTACCGGACCTACGATGTCTCACGCATCTACACGATCACGCGTCCACGATTCAGCAAGCGGCCGGTGAAGGCCAGTTCCTGGTAGCTGCAACCGTTGATCTCGTCTCACGTCCATTCCATGCAAAACCACTCGACAAGAGTGTACAATAGAGCCCTTGGTCCCCACAAGGCTACAGGACTGAAAGTGGAAGAAATGTCAGTCGGAAAAAACGACCCGGACTGTCCGCACCCGGGCCGGGGGAACGGGTGCATGAGTCCAAACCACGTATGCGACGTTCCCTTGAACCGCCATGTCGATATACTCCCTCAGCCGCCTGTCGTTCGCGCCCTCCTGCATGGAAGGAAACCAGAAGTTTCCTGGGCAAGCCGACGCGTCGACCACAATCGGCTCACAGAACCCCTCGGCCCATTCACTGCTCAAACTTCGCGCAAGCCTGAGACGACCGCTGTTTTCGTCCGTTTCATACCAGACGACATAGAGCCTGCCCGAATCATCCACCGCGCCTGCGGGAATGAAGGCGTTGCGCTGGGGCTGTGTGATTGGCACATCTTGTCCGCCATAGTCGGGCGGGACCCGCCTGCGCCAAACGACCTGATGATACCCACCGGTTTCCACCGCACGCACCACCCAATGGCCGCCGCCTTGGGTCGGCCCCATGGAAACGGCCACGTCGTTCCACGTGTCGTCGACTCCCATGGCCAATGCTT
>JAGGXR010000015.1 GCA_021162935.1 Deltaproteobacteria bacterium | reverse complement strand
TTCTGAGAGGAGATCCAGGTCAGGGTTGCTGCGTTCCGTTCGGCTGCGTCTCGGCGCAGGGGATCCGACCACCAGGATTCGGGTTGGTTCACGCAGATCCACACGGAGGTGGCAGCGCGGGTCTGCGCGTGGAGGCTTTCCAGACAGGCGGGCAGAAACTCCAACTCATCGAGAGCTGGGATGGCCACATGGACTTGGGGTTTTGTGGTGGTGGTGGAACGATACATGGGCGTCGGGGATGTGCGCTTGCGGATCCTCGTCGAGGTTTCGATCGTTTGTTTGTAATCTATCTTTCAGCAGAAACAGACAGAACAAAACAGAATACAGAAATTTTCTCTAAAAATCCAGCATTTTCGGGCTGAAACTTGGTTTTTTCTCTTGGGATCCGTATAATGAGAATAGGTAGTACACAAATTCGCCGAGATGATGACGAATTTTGACTGGAGGTGTGGGATGCTCGCCCAGGGGCGCAACGGAAGCGAAAAGAGCTTTTCCCGGTTGTGCCGGGTCGAAGCCCCGTTGTTGCATCCGAAGATCGTGATTTCAATCGCTTTTGTAGGGGTGGTCTTCGGATCCTGGCTTGGTGCCGGTTGTGCCTTGGTCGACGAAGAGGCACCTGTCTCCGGATCGGCCTGGTGCGATGGACCGAAGACCTGTGAGGCGGATCCCAGCGCCTGCATGACCGTGGATCCCGATTGGCGGTCTGCGCTCGCCTACGTTCGTCCGGCCCTCCACGGGACGAAGAGGCACCGGCGTGGCCACGTCGCCGTCGGTCCCGCCTCTCAGGTGGCGTGCAGTCGTGGCGCTGAAAATGTCCTGGTGCTGCCGTTGACGCCCAGTTCGGACAGGTTCCTGTCGGTCATTGCTGTGGGCCACGATGGCCGGCTCGGCCGTCTGACCGTGTACGACGACAAGGGGCTCGCGCTTCTGCCAGACCGCAAGGAGCAATGGGGACGGCAGCCTCGGGCGGAGTTGCTGCATTTTCGATCCGTTCGTCCTGGGCGCTATCGGGCCTATTATGCAATGGCCGGCAGCAACCGGAAGACCTGCCTGGAGTTTACGGTGCGCCGGAGTCGGATCCGCCCTGGGGCCAAGAAGGCGAAGCCCGGCATGCTCGACGACCGAATGGCCGCTTTGCGCAGACAACGGGCGCCGGCCACCGGCGTATGGAAGGTGCGCCGCGTGTGGACTCCGGCGATGGAGGATTTGTACTCGGCTTTCATCGCCCATACGTTTCTGGTGGCGGGTGGTCAGATTCGTTCCTGGCATCGACTCATCCACATTCTCAGAAACCCCAGGCGCAACCTGCTCTTCGATGCGCTCGGCCTGGCCGAGGAGAGTTCTGGTGAGGCAGGCGTTCGCGTCATGGCCGACTGCGCCGACGCTCCGTACGTGCTCAGGGCCTATTTTTCATGGAAGCTCGGGTTGCCGTTCGCCTTCCATCGCTGCACGAGGGGCAATTCCATTGCCGGGCCCAAGTGCAGCACCGTGCACAGCAACCTCGACCCCCAGTTCGATCGGGTCGAGGATCCGGTGGAGCGGTTCAACCGGCTCGTCTGGATGGTGATCAATTCGGAGGTTCATTCAGGGAACCCAAGGACCCTGCCCGACGACGACAACACCGACTTCTATCCCGTGGCGCTCACCAAAGAGGGACTCAGGCCTGGCACCATTTTCGTGGATGCCGGAGGCCACGTGATCACCGTGTCCCAGGTGCGTTCCCAGCGTCCGGGCAGCATGGGCATGCTCTTCGGGGTGGATGCCCATCCCGACATGACCGTCACGAGAAAAATGTTCGGCCCCGGCACCTTTGTATTCAATCATCACGTACGCACCGACGGGTTCAAGGCATTTCGCCCCGTCATCTACGAGCAGGGACGGATGCGTTTCATGACCAATGCTGAACTGCGTTCCATGGGCTGGAGCCCACGGATCAGCGACGAGCAGGCCGAGATCCACGTGGCGCATCTTTTCTACCACAAGGTGCTCAAGGTCTTCAATCCCAAGCCCATCGATCCGTATCGCGGTCTGGTGGCCAAGGTGGAATCCTTCTATCAGGCGACCTTGGAGCGGGTCGAGGCCATCGAGCTTGGTCAGCAGTTCATGGCGGAACGTGGGTGGGCCAGGATTCCCATGCCAGACGGTCGTACGATTTTCCAGACGGTGGGCCCGTGGGAGGCATACTCGACGCCGGCCCGGGATCTGCGGTACCTCAAGGCGCTCGATGACCTGCTCAAGTTTCCCAGGACCGTGATGAAGGACCGCGATCTCTATCTCGTCCCCAAGGGGACAGACCGCCATCGCCTCGCCCATGAACTGGTCCGTCGTCTCGCCATGCTCTTGAAGCAACGAACGTTCGCCTATCGGCGCTCGGACAGGACCAAGTGGAAGCTGTCCCTTGCCGATGTGGTGGCCAGGCAGCAGCGGCTCGAAATGGCCTACAATCCCAACGATTGTCCCGAGATCCGTTGGGGCGCCAGGCGGGGCTCCGGCGAAGCAATGACTTGCAGCCATCGGGCCACGCGGCACCAACACGCCAAGATGGGCCTGGTGCGCCAATGGTTCGCCGAGCGGTACCGTCCCGACGGTTGATGCGTCGTTCATTTCGTCGTCCAACGTCCGTCGTCTAACGTCCAACGTCCAACATCCAACGGATGGTCCATCGTTGTCTCGTTTTCGGCCTGAGTTCGCAACGTCGTCCATCATGCTCCGTCCAACGTCCAACATCCAACATCCAACGGATGGTCCATCGTTGTCTCGTTTTCGGCCTGAGTTCGCAACGTCGTCCAGCGTCCGTCGTCCAACGTCCAACATCCAAGGTATGGTCCATCGTTCTCTGGTTTTCGGCCTGAGTTCGCAACGTCGTCCATCATGCTCTGGTTCCCGGTTCTGGTTTTCGGCATGAGTTTGCAACGTCGTCCCCTCCTGTGAGTGTTGGGCCGCAGCTTCCTGTCCAGATGGGGCCAAATGATCGGCTGGCCTGGGCTTTTAGCGCCTGACCCGCAGTTTTGAACACCTGAACAGAAGTTCAGTTTTGCTTGATCTCCGCAAAATCTGCGCTATGGTTCCTTTTCCGCCGCTTTCGCCCCGAACGGAGACGTTGCGTGTCGTAGTGGTCCTGTCATTCATGGGGACCAATCGGTAGGAGCGGCTGGGAAGACCTGAACTCGAAACGCTGAACCCAACGTGAATCACAGAGCTTCGATGCGAACCTTGCGAGATGCACAGTCGAACCGAGTCTGGTTTTGGGCCGCGGGTCTCACCACCGTGACGGCCGTGATGGCCGTGATGGCTGTGATGGCCGTCACGGCTGTGACCATCTGGTTGGCTGGTTGTCGGTCTGCGTCGTCTACGCCGGCCTGGCTGCAGGCGTCCCCGAGTCACGTTCGGGTTGACCGAGACCTGTCGCAGAGCCAGGTGAACCTGTTCTGGGTCAATCGGGAGGAGCAGGGCCAGATGCTCGTAGTGGCTGCGGTGAGCCCGGATGCCCTGGTTCCGCCAGGTGGCGACCTCACGCTCGTGGTTCGGACCAGCCGAGGCTCGACCCGGACGAAGCCGTTTTTGCTGCTCGACCGGGGACCCCATGCTGCCCTGTTTCACGTGCGGGTCCATGGCGCTCCTTTGGAGATGTTCCTTTTAAGGGGCCAGCTAAGGGGCCAGGCGGCCCAGGGCACAGGCGGCAGGCATGAATCGGGATTTTCGGTCTCGAAGACGACCGCTTGGATCGATGACCTGGTGAGCACGGATGCCGGCCTGACGCAGGGGCGGTATTGGCTGTTGGCCCAGAAGCGGATTCGGCCCTTGCCCATGATGCATCGTGGCGGGGTTTGGCCCGTGCGTCGCCAATGGACGCCTGGTATGGAGCGTCTCTATTCTGCCTGGATCGCCCATCTGTTCGACGTGCCTGGGCGCAAGAGTTGGCGGCCTCTCCATCAGGTAGTCCGGCGGCCGGAACAGAACTTCCTGTACGATGTTTTGGGCCTCGCTGAAGACAGCGGGGCCAAAGGTGGCAATCGCGTGGCGCTCTGGGGAGACTGTGCCGATGTGGCCTACATGGTGCGCACCTATTTTTCCTGGAAGATGCGGTTGCCCATGCGATTCGGAATCTGCAGTCGCGGCTCTGGTCGCCATGGACCGCGTTGCCGCGCCTACGGGACGAACCTGACGGACCATTACGACCACATCGCGGATCCAGTGGCTCGATTCGATGCCTTCGTGCGACGGGACATCTCCTGGCAGGTGCATTCTGGTACCACCAGGACCTTGCCCGCCGACACGCACAGCGACTTCTACCCGATTTCTGTCACCAGGAAAACGCTCGTTCCCGGCGTGGTTTACGTGGACCCGGGTGGTCATGTGCTCGTGGTCACGCGCGTCGAGGACGGCAACCTGACGGCCATCGACGGTCATCCCGACATGACGGTCACTGTGCGGCATTTTTCGCACCATCAGTTTTTCCCCGTCTACGTCCGGCTCATGACCGGAGGGTTCAAGGCCTTTCGTCCCGTGCGGTACGAGCAGGGCCGTATCGTGGTCCGACGCAACCGGGACCTGGGGCCGAACTTTTCGCTCGAACAGTACAGCTTCCGTCGTCCCGAAGCTTACTACCGATTCGTCGAGGCGCGACTGCGTCAGGCCGATCCGTCCATCTGACTCGGGCCGACTCGGCTTTTTCGGCGGTCCCTCGGTTTCGCATCGACCCACGCCCCACCAGCCTGTATCGGTTCGTCAGTCTTGCGAGACTCCATCCCCAGCACGATCGTATCGGGAGCGTGTCATTGGCAACCGACCTTCAGAAAGTAGAGCACTCCGGTCATCGCGTCATCATCGAAGTAGGTGCTCATCCAGCCAATGGTGTTCGACGATTCAACGGCGAGACCATCTGCATACATTGGCGGCGAAAAGTTACTGACCGGGACCGGCGACTCGTTGACCAACACCCGGCCTCCCGCATCTTGGATAGGCCTTCCCTTCAGGTCCACGACGTACCAATGAAAGCCCGATGTCACGCCCAGTGCGAAAGCATCGGTTGCCTTGAACGCGCCCAGCGCGGAGCCATCCTGAAGAATGTGGATTCCGCTGCTGTTTCCATCTCGGTCAATGCCCTCCACGTAGGTGCCATGGCCTCCGCCTACCACGAGCGCGCCGAGGTGCGTGGCCGCCAGTTGCTTTGGGCAGATACTGCTGTTCACTCCGAAAAACAACGAAATCGGTCCAAACGTTGGATTGCCATCCGGGTTCCATGCTTGGAGGCTCGCGGTGTCTGCACAGCTCTGGTTGGCCGGATAGTCTGTCACGAGAATTCCAAGTTCTGAATCGAAATCCAGGGCAGTGATGTATCGAGAACCATCCTGATACGCATGTTCCGATGCAAGCTGTCCGGTTGCCGGATCCAGTGTTTGATATCCGTCTATGTGGAACAAATACGCGACCGTGTCTGTGCCGACGATCTGCAAGAGATGGCCGTTTTCCAGGTCCACCTTGTGCCGGATCGATCCGTCGGGTTCAAGTACGAATGCCACTCCGGGCACATCGACCCGGTCCCCAACATACCCGCAGAAGGCATCGCCACAGGGCTCCAGACCGACGAGACCGCCATACTTGATTTCCGGAAGCTCGTCGCTGGAAACGACGACGGAGCGTTGCCCCAGGCTCCCATCAGTGCCTATCGTGCGAACGTAGAGCGTGTTGCTCGATTGCTGGCCGCTTGTACGGATGAGGTAGGTGGCCAGGTAATGGTCCCCTGTCCATTCCAGTGCTGCGGTTTGGGGAATTTCCGATCGGTTTGCCTCGAGTTGGACCACGCCAGGTGGATTCAAGACATCAGGCACACAGAAACCCTCGGGGCGCTCCTGGCCGTCCGGGACGCATTGGTTGTCCTCTAGGTGGGTGTCTGGCCCGCAGGTTACGTTTCCTTGGCTTTTTACGCAGGTCGTCGTGCCCACGAGTTTGTACCCTTCATCGCACAAGCACAAGGCAGAGTCTGGGTCGCCCTGTACCACGACGCAGTCACCGTGTCCCGAGCAGTCCACGCCGTCACATTCCTGCCCTGGCGTGACCTCCACGCAGTCCAACCCGTCGGCCCGGAATCCAGGATCGCAGATGCATACCGGTACCGTGCCGTCTGCGCGATTCACTGCAGCGCACTCACCGTGATTGGAGCAGGCTACATCGTCACAGACCTGTTGATTCGACGAATCCCCATCATGGCTGCAGCCCGGCATTGCGGCAATGAACCCCATCATCAACGTCGAGACTTTCAGCCATCCTGTGCCCGTACTTGATCTCATAGGACTCCTCCGTTTCGCGATGCCCGTCATGGTACCTGCAAGAAAAACATCATTCTATCACAGATCTTGGAAATCGACGCGCCGATCGTCGGCACATCGAGACGGTTGTCCTGTGATTGGTCGTCTTTTCACTGTGGCGTTTGTCGATCACATTTTGGGGCTCATTGGGGCACAGGGCCCTGATCACCACGTTGCTTGACAGAGTGACCTGTCGGGCGCATATCGCATTCAGGGTGAAGGTTGGCGCTGACCTGATACAAGGAGGTGCGTTCGAATGAAGATGCGTATGCAACTGCAGAATGTGTTGATCATGTCGGGCCTGGCTGTGATGCTTGCGGTGTCGGGCTGTTCGAAGAAGAAGGGGAATACGTCGTCGGGGAAGGACAAGGCTGCGTCATCGGGGGGGCCGGCCCAGAGAATCCAAAAGACCAAGGATGGGGTGATTGGGACGGCAACCATCGCCAAAAAGGGCGACAAGCGGACCTTTCAGGTGGACGTCAAGAAGGGAATGCTCATCGACCTGTCCTTGACCAATGCACCGGCCACATCGTCTTCGGTGGACTACACCGCAGACCTCATAGACCCGCAGGGCAAGCGAGTCGCCCGGATGCAGGACGGGAATGGCTCGGACGGGACCACGACCATCAACACAAGGGTCTATGGCCAGGTGGCCGGAACCTACAAGGTCGTGGTCTACGATTGGGACAACGACGAGGTGGACCCGAAGCAGCCCTTCAAGTTGACGGTCCGGATCATGGCGGACCCGGATTCGCTGGAGCCGAACAACGGTCCGAACCTGGACAGCAACAAGGCTCTTGCCAAGCCGATTGTGCTGGGCAAGCCGATTTCAGCATTCTTGGAATATCGAGGGGACGAGGATTGGTACAAGTTCCAGGCCAAGAAGAATACGATTGTTGACGTGCGCCTGACGAATGCGCCAGCCACCTCGTCGCCGCTGGACTATACGGTCGAACTTTGGAACGCGACGACCAAGCACAAGGTGTGGCGCATGGGAGACGGGAACGGTTCGGACGGCACCACCGTGCTCGCCACCAGGGCCTACGTGCCTGCAGACGGCACCTACTACATTCGGGTGTACGACTGGGATGGTGATGACTACGATTCGCATGCCGGCTACAAACTGACGGTCGTCGCTTTGCCCGAGCCGGACAAGAACGAACCCAACAACGGCGGCAACCTGGACGGAAGTCGTGCCCTGGCCACGCCGCTGCAGAGTGGCAAGACGGTCATCTGCTGGATCGAGTATCGTGGCGACCAGGACTGGTTCAAGATTCCGGCCGATAAGGGAAAGCTTCTGGACATCACTTTGAGCAACGCACCGGCTACCTCCTCGCCCGTTGATTATCACGTGGAACTGTGGGGCCAGCAGGACAAGGACAAGCGTGTGCGCGTGGGCGATGGAAATGGGTCCGATGGCACCACGGTGCTCCACACGGTGGCCTACGTGCCGTCCAAGGGCATGTGGTACCTGAAGATTTTCGATTGGGACGATAACGAGTACGAAATCCAGTCTCCGTATCATCTGACCGCCACGGTGCTCGATGATCCCGACAAGAACGAGCCGAACCAGGGCAGCAACTTCGATTCCTCCAAGGCCATGGCCAAGCCTTTGCCCAAGAGCAAAAGTCTGGTCGGATACGTGGAATACCGAGGCGACAGCGACTGGTTCGTGCTGGAGCACAAGGGCGGCGCCCTCCAGGTCAACCTGATCAATGCTCCTGCCACGACCACGCCTGTGGACCTGTCGATGACCCTGTACAACGAGGCGGGAAAGAAGATTGCAGGCAAGAACGACGGAAACGGAGCCGACGGCACGACCAAGGTGGCGATCAACCAGGTCCTGCCCGCTGGCAAGTACTACCTCAAGATCTTCGACTGGGACGACGACGAGTTCGATCTCAAGCAGGGCTATTCGGTGGCCTATGGCGCCCAGCCTCGTCCGGTCCCGGTGGCAAAGTGACAGGCATGCGAATTTCGGTGGGACTCACCAGAATGTGAGATGAGGCACAGTGGGGTGCGTGTCCCGATAGCGATGTATCGGTTGTCCGCATGCAGAGCGTATTTCCGGCCTTTGTTCTACAACCCCAATTTCTTCATGAGGCGATGCAGGTAGGTGCGTTGGAGGTCGAGGTGCTCGGCAGCCCGCGATTTATTGCCGTCTGTCTTGGCGAGGGCCTGGCGGATGAGGAGTCGCTTGAATTCCTCGGTGGCCTGGGCATAGGGGAGCGCAAAGAGGCTGTCGAGCCTCGGATCGGTGGATCCAGTGATGATGCCGAGCGAGCCGGTGGAGGCGTGGGCGCCTGTGGCGGTATTTGGCCCCGCGGCGCCGGCCGTTGTGTTGGCCTGGTTGCTCGGGAGGGTGACCTCCCGGTCGATGATGGGCCCTGTGGCCAGGACGACGGCTCGTTCCACCACGTTGGCCAGTTCTCGGACATTGCCTGGCCAGTGGTAGGCGAGCATGCGTTGTTTTGCGTCGGCGGAGAAGTCGTCGACTCGTTTGCCGAGCTTTCTGGTGGATCGCAGCAGGAAGTACTGGGCCATGGGGAGAATATCGTCGGTGCGCTGCCGCAGGGGCGGGATGGCGATGGGCACGACGTTGAGTCGGTAGTAGAGATCCTGGCGGAAGGTGCCCTGTTCCACCATGGTTTCCAGGGGGCGGTTCGTGGCAGCGAGGATGCGGACGTCCACGTTCTTCGGGCTGCTGCCGCCCACGGGGGTGACCCGATGTTCTTCGAGGACGCGCAGAAGCTTTGATTGGATGGAAGGTGGCATGTCGCCCACTTCGTCGAGGAAGAGGGTGCCCTTGTCGGCGAGCACGAAGGTGCCCGGCCGGTCGGAGACGGCGCCGGTGAAGGCGCCCTTGACGTGGCCGAAGAGTTCGGATTCGAGGAGGTTCTCCGGGATGGCGGCGCAGTTGAGGCTCAGCAGTGGAGCTGCGGCACGCGGGGAGCGTTCGTGGATCAGGCGGGCGAGGAGGTCTTTGCCCGTGCCGGTTTCGCCCAGGAGCAGAACCGTGACGTCCGTGGCGGCGACGGTGTCGATTTGGGTGAGTAGGTGTTTGAATCGATCGCTTTGCGCCACGACCTCCTCTGGAAGGGCGGCTCGTTTGGCCGCCTCCCGTAGATAGAGGTTTTCCGCTCGCAGTTTCGTGTGGAGGGAGAGGATTTCCTGCTGTCGGGCCTGGAGCTGCTCGTTGAGGCGAGAGATGTGGGTGTAGGCGATGGCGTTTCGAAGGGCGACGGAGGCCTGCGGGGCCACGGAACGGAGCAGTTCCATGTCGTCGCGATCAAAGGGCAGCCCGCTCAGTTTTTTACCGATTGCCAGGAAGCCCAAAATTTTCCCCTGAAACACAAGGAGGAGGATGAGGTCCGCATGAATGCCGTCGAAGAGCGCGTTCGCCTGGTTGAGCCACTTACCCGACAGGCTGGAGGCGAGGTGGGCACGAGGCACGATCCAGCCCGACTTGGCTTGGGATCGCAGTCGGTGGAGAAGGGGGCGCGCGGGGCCAGGCGGAGGCTCGGGG
>JAGGXR010000080.1 GCA_021162935.1 Deltaproteobacteria bacterium | reverse complement strand
TATCCACGACTGATGGGTATCGCACGGTGAGACGCGTCTCGGCGTAACTGGCCCAAGGGGCCAAGGAGGAAATCATGTTCAAGAAAGTCGCAGGAATCACCCTCATCGTCACCATGCTCGCATGGGCCGGGTGCGGAAAGAAATTCAACTGCAAGAACTTCTGTGACAAGAACAAGAAATGCGCCGATGAGATGGCGACCGTCATGACCGAAGGCATTCCCAAAGACGCTCAAGCCAAGATCAAGGAACGCATGAAAAAGCGCTTGGCCGACAGCACCCACTGCATGAAACGATGCAAGCGTCACTGGGACGACAAGAGCGACCGTGCGAAAAAGCAGAAAAAATCCCTCGAAAAGTGCTTCAATAAGTCAAGTTGTACGGACTTCGCCAAGTGCATGAAAGACGCGCGATAACACCGGTTCGCCAACTTCGATCCAAATATCCTGTTTGATCTCCATCAAGTTCGCTCTGATTCACGACACATTTGGATTGAGACGGCCAACCCTAATTTGAACAGCCTCCTTCGTCATGGTCGAGATGGTACGAGTATCCTACCCTCGCGGACAGCGCGCACGACGACGAACGCACGGTCCTGTTCCACGACATCGCCGTGCACATCGGTTCGGGTATCTGCTTCTGAACTGAATCCTAAAATGGCGTTTCCTATTACTGACTGATATTTTCGTGACGAACATGCCGTTTTACATTATGAACACGGAAGTGCGATGTCGTCTGCGAACCACCCACATCGAGGCGCATGGGACCCAAACGAGAACAGTTGGATCGCAGGGACCGAGTTACGCGTCCCAGCCCCACATCACACAGGATTCAAAACCCAGCATCACACAGGATGAGACCCAGCATGAAACCGATTCAAGACTTGAAATCAACATGGTCGAAATGGACCGGACGCAGCAAGGGACGCGACATGTCCATGGGAGAACCCGGCTTCTTCAAGCAGATCATCCGTCCCAAAAAACTCGAATCCGTATTCCTCTTCGTGACGTCACGGTGCAATTCGAAGTGTAAAACCTGCTTCTATGCAAGCGAGCTGAACCAGGGACGCGACATGACCCTGGAACAGATCCAGACCATCTCCCGGACGGCCCCAAAGTTCGACAAGCTGTGGCTGTCCGGTGGCGAGCCGTTCCTGCGCAAGGATTTGGTCGAAATCATCGAGGCCTTTTACAAGAACAACGGTATCAAATCCATCAACCTGCCCACGAACGGCCTGCTGACGGAGCCGGTGGAACGCATGGTCGGCGAGCTCCTCGACCGATGTCCGACCCTCGCCATCCACTTGAACTTCTCGGTGGACGGCATGCCGCAGACCCACGATCAGGTCCGAGGCGTCAAGGGCGGATTCGCCAAGACCATGGCCACGATGAAGCTCATGGAGAACAAGTACCATGACCACCCGCGCCTCCACATCAATGCCGCCACCGTGATCACGCCCGACGCCTACGACGAACTCTACGACCTGGCCCTATACCTGCTGGCCGAGCACAAGCTTTCCACCCACTTCTTCGAGACGGTGCGCGGCGATCCCAGGGACGATTCGGTCAAGGATCTCTCACTCGAAGACATCAAGAAACTGCACCGTCGCATCATGCCCCTCTACGACGTGATGGCGGATCGACTCTTCGAGCCCCTCCCCGCCCCGGCCCGGGTTCTGGCAAAGGCAACCTTCGTGGGGATCACGAGATACCTGTATCAGACCCACGAAGAAAACTATCAAGGTCCGACCCCTTGGAGCATGCCCTGCACGGCCGGGCTCACCACCGTGGTCATCGACCACGACGGGTCGTATCGCGCCTGCGAATTGAGGCCAAAACTCGGCAACCTCGCCGACTACGACTTCGACCTGACGGCCGCCATGCAGGCCGAAGCCATGCAAGACGAAATCGAGGCCATCGGCGGCGGCGAACGAGCCAACTGCTGGTGCACTCATAGCTGCTGGATCCTGTCCTCCATGAAGTTCAGCCCGGCCACCCTGCTCTACGAAGTTCCCAAAGCGTATTGGCGAGCGCGTCCCCAGGGCTCCCACGTGCGCATCGGCCCCGATGTGAGCCGAACACTGAGGGACAAGTACCCGGAACTGGCCCGCATGGACCAGGTTGCACCGGCATCGGATCGGGAAATGTCCGTGAAAGAGGCGATCCAGGACAGCACCAGTTAGCGTGGAAAGCACCCAGGACGTTCGGGACCAACGGCCGCAAATGCTTTGGTCCCGGCGATACCAGGGCCAAAGCGACGGCGACAATGTCCGGCGTTGTAAGGATCAAGCGGCATGAAGATCGTGGTTTCCAGCAGAGGCTCACGCGGCGACGTGATGCCCATCTTGAGCATCGGCACGCACCTCGCCGCTGCGGGTCACGAGGTCCTCGCCTGCGTCCCGCGGGCCCTGACGGACTCAGCCCAAGACATGGGCCTGACACACGTCCTCTACGACGAAGACATCTACCACGCCATGCAGTCCTTCGAGGCCAAGTGGACGGCAGCCAAACGGGCGCTTGCCTGGATGGCGAGCAATCTCGACCACCAATTCCAGGTTCTGATGGCCGCCTCGCAGGGCGCCCAGGCCATCGTGTCCAGCGTCAACGAGTTGATGGCGCCATCGGTGGCTGAATATCGCGGCATTCCACATTTCCGTGTGGGCTATGCGCCCATCATTCCCGGCACGCAACCTCCTCCCTTGCAGCCCTTCCAGACCTTACCCGGCTGGGCCAATCTGGTTGCCTGGCGCATCGTCAACGGAACGGTTGATCTCGCCTTTGGACGCAACGTCAACCGGTTGCGCCAAAGCCTTGGAATGAAATCCATCGATCGTATCGAGACGTACCTTGCAGCACGCAGCCTCACCTTGCTCGGCATCAGCCCAACGCTGGGTCCTCCAGGCGACCGGTGGCGCTATCCCTACGAGTACGTGGGATACTGTTTCGGTGGTGACCATGGCTCCATCGACCAACGAACCGAGGCGTTCCTGAACGCCGGAGCGCCCCCCCTGTACGTCGGATTCGGCAGCGTGGGCGTCCGGGATCCACAAGCCCTGACCAAGAAGGTGATCGAAGCCGCCGACAAGGTGGGCTGCCGCCTGTTGATCGGACGCGGCTGGACCGGCATGGGAGCCGACCACCTGCCCGACTGGGCTTCTGTCGTCGCAGAAACGCCCCACGCGGTCCTGTTTCCGAAACTGGCAGGCATCGTGCACCACGCTGGGTCGGGCACTCTGCACAATGCAGCACGAGCCGGGATCCCCCAACTCGGCATGCCCCAAATCGCCGATCAGTATTACTGGGCCCATCGAATCTGGCGCCTCGGTCTGGGCCCCAAGCCCATCGAACCCGATCACGTCACTGTCGACGGGCTGGCGGCAGCCATGGACAGCCTGCTTCACAATGGGTACCACCAGAAAATGGCGACTCGCATCGCGAGACAGATTCGCAGCGACGGAGCCCAGGTCGCGGCCGACCGCATCTTGAATCGACTGGGCGCATCACGCGACACATCACGACGGCAGGCGACGGACGAACGCCGAACCCTTGCCGTGTAACCCCGCCTGTCGATAGAACGAAAAAACGACGCTCACGAAGAGAACCGCCACGACCGCCGCGTCGAGCCAAACGTCGAGCCAAACGTCGAGCCAAACGTCGAGCCAAGCGGCGGGCCAAGCGTCTGATCGTTCAATGATCGGACACAAAAGGACGTCGAAAGCACTGGCCGATCCGGTTCACGGAACCCAGATCACGCGACAGTCCGGTGTGCAATTTCGGCCTCCGTCGCACTGCTCATCACTGTCCACGATCCCATCGCCGCAACGCGGCGCCCGACAGTCCGTCCGGCAGGCAGCATCGGCGGCATCTGAGTTGCCACTGCCTTGGTCGCACTCCTCGTAGGAATCCACGGTCCCGTCCCCACAGGTAGACCCGATGACCCGGCAGGCATAGCCGCAATCGACATCGGAGTCGCAGGCTTCCATGGATGTTCGCAACAGTCCATCTCCGCAGATGTTGATGCGGCAGTGGGTCGTGCAGACGTTGCCGTCGTCCTGGTCCCCGTCGTCGCAGATCTCGTTCGTCTCGACCTGCCCGTTGAGACAGCCAGCGAGGGTGCAGTCCAGCCTGCATTCCGAGCTTCCATTGTTGGAATTCTGATCGCCCAGGTCACATTCTTCACCTTGTCCGGGGTCCACCACACTGTCCCCGCAGGTAGGAAGCGTGCAACCGGAGCGGCAGCCGTCCGGTCTGTAGTCCGAGTTGTCCAACCCGTCGTCGCATTCCTCACCGGAATCGGTCACGTCGTCGCCGCAGTGAGGCAGCTTGCAGTTCTCCCGACAGGCATTCGGCGTGCTGTTCGAATTCGACGCCCCATCGTCGCACTCCTCGCCGTTGTCCACGGTTCCATTGCCGCAGTAAGGAAACTGACACTGACTATTGCAGAACACGCCCAGCCCGCCGTTGTCGCTCCCTTGGTCGCACTGTTCGCCGTGGGCCACGTCGATGACCCCATCGCCACAACGAGGCTGGACGCAATTCGTGCGACAGGCATCCGGCATCGCGTCTGAGTTGCGATGCCCGTCGTCGCACGCCTCGCCATTGTCCACGACCCCATCGCCGCAATGTGGCAACACGCAGTCCGTGCGGCAGGCGTTCGGCGCGGCATCGCTATTTGCCGCGCCCGAATCGCATTCCTCAGCGCCCTCCACGCATCCATTGCCACACCTGGACGTTGTTTGACAACCCGACGTATCGAAATGGCACTGCGAATCGCAGGCCAAGGTCCCAGAAAAATGGACGACATCACAACATTTATGTCCGTTCAGGTTGTCCCCATCGCAGTCTTCGCCGCTCTCCACGATCCCATTGCCGCAGACACCAGCCCAGGCTTGAGTCGTCTGGAGCAGAATCGAAAGAAATATACTCCCAATCAGTACTCTCATGTCATCCTCCCCTCTCAGTCCAACCCGTAAGGCGCCACAGGAACGGGGCTGAACGCCTCGGTGTCGTTGTCACCGAGCTGGCCGTACTCGTTCCTTCCCCAACAACGCACGGTCTGGTCGGACCGCACGGCACAGACATGGTGCGCCCCGGCGGCCAGGGACACGACGTCGTCCAACTGATGCACCATGGCCACCCAGTTTCGGGAATCTTGAGTCCCATCCCCGAGCTGGCCATAATCGTTGCCGCCCATGCACCAGACCTGACCGGGCATGCCCAGCAGGAAACATGTGTAGTCGGCTCCGGCCACGACCTGTTCTGGGACACCATCGATGATATAAAGAGACGCACCGGTATCGTAGCTCGCCGGGAGCCCGAGTTGTCCGTGATCGTTGCTCCCCCATGACACCAAAGCCCCGTTGCCGCCTGCGCATGAATGCTCAGCGCCTGCGCCGAAGGCAACAGCGTTTGCAATGGTCCCGACCTGCACGGGCACGTCCTGCCACTGAGCAGTATCCCATCCAATCTGCCGGCGTTCATTGCTTCCCCAACAAAAAACATTGTGGTTGGCGCCCACCACGGCACATGAATGGTCACGCCCAAGGGATACGGAAATCACGTCCGACAGAACCTGGGCGGGACTCGAAATCCGCGTGTCGAAGGCGTCGTTGCCCACGGTTCCATGGTCGCCCCTGCCCCAACAGTATAAGGAATGACTCGAAGCCGCACGGCCACAGGTATGGTACCACCCCAACGCCAGCTCATCCATGGCAGGGATACCATCGACCCGCTTTGGAGGAAACACCTCGGCCGAAGGCGTTGCACCAGCCTCGCCAAAGCCATTTCGCCCCCAACACCAAACGTTGCTCTCCGTGTCGTTGTCGGACTGAGTCAGGTAGCAGGTGTGCTCCAATCCCGCTGCCACCGCCACGGCGGCCCGCGCACCACGAAAAGAGTCGGGTAGACGCATGGGAAAGTTGACGTCGCCGGTCCCGCCCATGCGATGTCCCTCGTGCGCCCCCCAGCACCACACACTTCCATCCGCCTTGACCACGCAGGTATGGAACGCCCCGGCGGAGATACTCACGACTCCACAGTCGGCTGGACAGGTCGAGGAGCGCTCTGCGAGATGACAGACGCCATCCCCGCACTTGAGACAGTTCGTGATGGAAAATCGACAATCCGCCCGGCACTTGAGGATCCCATCCGATGCGAATCCCAAAGATTCGCAGGTGTTTCCCTTCAGATCGTCCCCATCACACTGCTCATCTCCAACCGCCAAACCATCGCCGCAGATCGTCTCGCTGCAGCCACTGGCGTCGATGTGACAGTCCTTGCAGACCAGTTCGCCCTGGGAGAACCCGAAGTCCTTGCATGTCGCTCCACCGAGGTCGCTCGAATCGCATTCCTCGCCGCCCTCGATCACGGCGTTGCCGCAGCCAGCCTCGACACAGCCCGACGTGTCGAAATGGCAGTCCGTGCAACCGAGCCCCCCGGAAACAAACCCGAGGCTCGTGCAACTCTGGCCGGCAAGGTCTTCGGTTTCGCAGTCTTCACCCTCGTCGATTCGCCCGTTGCCGCAGACAGGCCCAGATGATGACTTCTTGCCTCCGCATCCTGTCGCCAGTACAAACCCCAGAGCCAGGATGGCCAGGCCAGCCAGAGGCCATTTCATTCCAACAGTTTGCTTACACATGAGCGTCTCCTCGTCTCATTGGTCTCCACCACGGCATGACCGCCCTTGAATACCTCCCCCTCGACTCCATTCTAAGACAATTCCCATCGCTCCAGATCCCGATCAGAACGGGCTCGCCCGGCCCATCATATGAGAGGGGCACTGCACACCAACGCGGCGAAACGCCGTGTCTCTCGCCGCGCCGTGGCCCTTGCCTTGGTCGCTTTGTCTCCTATGTCCCTAGAAAGACTAAACGCTCGGCCGCGCCGTGTCAATCAAACAGGCGACAAACGCAGAAGGACCGAAGAATCGATGCCAAACCAAACCTGAAATGTGGTGCCGGGCCATCCCTGCACGACATCCTGCAGTGGCGCAGGACTTTGCATTGACCTGCCCAAGACATGTGCATCTCTTGATCTTTGTCCTGGCCATGCTATGAACGTCGCGATCTGGGAAATGGCCTTTGTTCGAACCAGCCGCCAGCCACGGTCCGTCCCAGTCACGTCGGAGTATGAATCCATGACTGAAGCAAAAGAACCGATCGACCTCCAGGAGGCGGTGGAACGATTCCTGGAAGACACCCGCCGACGCAGGTCGGAGTCTGTTTTTAAGCGATATTCCAAGGCGATGGAACTGTTGCTGACCTACCTCGCCCTGGAGCTGCTGGACCCGGAATCCATGCGAGAAGGACAAGAGGAGCATTCCGGACAGGGACCGGCAGGCCGCGTGACAGCCCTGAAGCCGGACCTCCTCGAACGGTACACCCACCACTTTCTCGTAGAACGACTCTCCTACCAGCCAAAGCTGCTCAAACGCCATCTCAAGGCGACCAAGGCGTTCATCACGTACCTGGCGAGCAATGACCTCATCGACCAGGGAGAGGCAGATGCGCTCAAGGAAACCACCATGCAGGCACTGCAGGCGCTTTCTGCAGAGCACAATGCTCCTGACGGAGGGTCTGCCCCGCTGTCGCTCATCGAGGGAGCCGATGACGACTCCACCCTTTATGAAGTGCTGCTGGTGTCGGACGGAACGCTGACGCTCCGCGACCTGACGGACGGAAAAAAAGTCTTCGTCGACCATTATTCGAATCAGGTTCCCACCCCTCCTGTCCCAGGGGACGTCTGTCTGATGACCCTGACCGAAGGCGACGGTTCGATCGCAGCGGACGTTCTTGCCATTACCGACGGAGCCACCTTCGACGCCCTTCAGCAAGAATTCGAAGAGAACGTCCAGGAAGGCGGATTCGACGATGACCCGCTGGATGACGACTTCAACGACGACGAGGACGATGCGTCTCTGTCCGACGATTTCGATGATGAAATGACAGGAGTGGAAGCGCTCGAGATCCTCTCGATCGAGGACCGCTATGCGCCACGTAAGGTGGTCGAAGCCATCCTGTTCGATTACGAAGACGTCCGAGAGGAACTCATCCATTGGCTGTTCGACGACAGCTTCCGGGACATTCCCTTCCCCGGAACAGGCGAGGCGCCGGCCAACGCGGCGCGGATCCTGAGCGAAATGGGAGAAAACGGCATCGCGGAGAGATTGATTGCGGTCCTCGGAAACCTGGACCCACTGGGCGAGGAGATGCCTCCGGCCCTGGCACGTCTCGGCCCCTCGATCCTGCCCGATCTCCTCACGGTGCTCCAGGAACGCAATCCACCGGAAAACCGCCGTATGGCGGCGCTGTGGGCCATCGGATTCATGGCGGCCAGGCACCCAGCCATTCGGCACAGGGCCATCGACATCCTGTTCGACGAGGTCATGCAGTCGTCCGAGGAATCCCAGGTGGCACTGCAGATCCTGACCGAAATAAGGGCCGCCGAGGTCCTGCCCCGCATGAGACAGGTGACCGAATCAGGCGACCTGGACATCGAGTCCCTGGGGTACACATATGAACTGTTCGAAGAGCAGGTGACCTCGTCGAACTGGGGTGAAATCATCGCTGAAATTTTTGTCCCAATCGTTTATCTGTACCCGACGGATGCCCAGTTGGAAGAACTCTACGACCAGATCGAAGAGGACATGGACGACTGGGATGACTCGGTGGACTGGGATGAACTGGACCAGGAACTGAGCAGAGACGATGCCTTCGACCAAGACGATGACGACTTGGACGACGATGGCCAAGCAGCCGCCCAGTCCCACGAACCCCGTGGCGGTCGTTGGAGCCAGAAGCATCGGCGCTCTGATTCGACGCGACGAACCATGAAAAGCGACGCCACCGAAGGTGGCCGTATGTCAAATCGACGATTTCGAAACGATCGAATCGGCCGCCATAAACCTCGAGCAAGTGAGGCTCAACCCAAAAAGCCCGACGGCAAAGTTCTGCCCTTCAAACCGAAGCGCAATGACGCAGGACCGTCCAAGGACGATCCTGTGGACAAGGGGTCCAAGGATTCCTGATCGCAGCAGCCAGGTCATCCGCTTTCGTCATCCGGCATTCGCGAGAAGGGGCACATGATGCGACCTGAACGCAGAGCTTTAGCCGTCGAAGAGAGCCTATGATGCCGTCCAGAGGCAACATCGCAGCCGTCCCTGCCGAAGTCATCGCGTTTTTTTGCCTCCAATCAGGGCATGTCGCCGCATCACCACCCCGCCGACCCATGGTGGCGGAGGTGACCGCAAGAAAAACCTATGTCCGCAAGACACCGTCGCGGACGGCATCCCGCCTGGGCGTGGTGGTCCGGGGCACGAGACTACGCGTCGCCGGAAAAGTCTGGACAGCAGGCTGCCAAGGGCCATGGTATCGGCTCGCCGCCAGCGGCTACATCTGTTCGGAGCAGGCGCGGTTGACCACCCGCCCGCCTGGAGGCGTCGCACAGCCAGTGGTGCCCCGCGGCCAGCGGTTGCCCTACCAATATGTACTGGCGGGACAGGATGGAGCCGGTGAATACGCCAACCAAGAGGACGCCGAGGCGGACATGCCCATCGACGACCTCGCGCCTGGATTCGGACGAACCGTGGTCAAACGGGTACGGATCGACGACGTCCGGCTCTGGCGCACTACGAGAAAAACCTACCTTCTGACCCAAGATGTGTTTCGGATCCGCGGGTCCCGACTCCACGGAGAACGGGTCACGGCAAAAACCGCGCTGCCCATCGCCTTTGTCACAGCTCGTCGTGCAAACCTGTGGACCCACGCATGTTCTTCGGGACACAGACGGCACTGTCGTTCTGGCAGAGGCGCGGTCTGTCGTGGTAGAATCCGGGCGAGACTTCGGATCCTGGCGCGATGGAAACGCTACGACCGATGCAGCGTGGTAGCCGTCCTCTGCGCGCCACCGGACAAGTGGAGTCAAAGAACGACCGGCCGGTCTGGGACCGTCAGACGCAGGTCCGCCGAGCGGCTCGGGTGGCGCCGCACCTGGCTGCGCTGCACAAATGGCGGAATACTGCGTTCCCGAATGGTCCGCATTGCGAGCCGTTCGGCAAAACCCGCGGCCGTGCCCGACCACGGATTCTGGGTGGACATCGATCTTTCCGAACAGACCCTCGTGGCCTACCACGGTTCGGTGCCAGTCTACGCCACCTTGGTTTCTGCCGGAAGGAATCACAGGACCCCCACTGGGCTCTATCGCGTCTGGGCGAAACTGGCGGCGACGGACATGACCAGCCCCCCAGACTCGGAACACCGGTATTCCATGTGGGACGTGCCCTGGACCATGTACTTTCGCAAGGGTCTCGCCCTTCATGGCGCCTATTGGCACGACCAATTCGGCAATCCCCACAGTCACGGCTGCGTCAACCTGAGCCCTGCCGATGCACGATGGCTCTTTGACTGGGCCCCCCCAAAGCTACCTGCCGGCTGGTGGGCCATTCTTTCTTCCCACGGCACAACCTCCTTATGGGTGCGTATCCGTCGATCGCACCGTTCGTCCATTCTGTCCGTCCTGAGGCCGATCCGATTCCATTGGCCTTCCATCCAGGCCCTTCGCACCTGGACGAGACTCGATCAACTCAGTAGATGAATTGAAATCATCGTTGCCGTGGTGAAAATAATCAGATAAAGTTGCGGTGGTGATCGATCAGCCTATTCGCTGGGGAGGTATTGTCATGAAGGCACGAATATTTATCGGACAACACAGTATCGCAGGCCGTGGGCGTCGGTCCATTTTCGTTCCCCTGCGCATGAGCGTTATCACGACCGTGTTGCTGGCTCTGTCGGCCCTGTTCGCCCTGTCGGAATGCAAGGCCAAAGCCCCCAACAACAACACGAGCAACGGAGACGGGTCCACCCAGGACTGCAATCCAGGAGAAATCCACTGTGAAGGGACCACGGCCAAGACGTGCGACGACACGGGCCACTGGGGCGAGGGGGAGAAGTGCCCCAGTGCCTGCGTTGACGGCAAGGGATGCGTGGCCTGCGTCGAGGGCAGGAAGTACTGCCTGGATAACCAAATTGCAATCTGTGACGAAAACCAGCAGCTTCAGGTGGTAAGTCCGTGCGACGAAACGACCGTGTGTATCGTAGGCGAATGCGTGTCCAAGTGTGACCCGCGGGTCCTGACCGCGAGTAACGTCGGGTGTCACTTCTTCGCAGTGGACCTGGACAACGAAGCCTATGACATGGGCGGTACATCGAACGATGCCGCAGCAGAGCAGTACGCCGTGGCGGTGGCGAACGTCAACGACTACCCGGTACAGGTGACCATCTACAAGAATACGGCGCCCTTCGGTTCCGCCATTTCGGAACAGGTCGTCGCACAGGAAATGGTGGCCCCCATGTCCCTGAAGGAATTCGATCTGCCGCAACGTGAGGTGGATGGATGCATGGGCCAAAATGGCTCGTACGTCATGGGGTCTGGATCGGGAACCTTCGTCTCCTCACATGCGTATCGCATCGAGAGCAACGGCCCAGTGATCGCCTACCAGTTCAATCCCATTATCCAGAAGTTCTCGAATGACGCCTCCATCCTGATTCCGACCCAGGCCCTCGGCAAGAACCACATCGTCATGGGCTGGCCCACGGCGAATCCCTGTGGCGCACCGGAAGGCGATCCCATGCATATGGATAGCATTCCGGACCACACATCGGTCACGATCGTGGGAGCTGAGCCCGACACCCACGTGACGGTCACGCCGACCCATCCCGTCATGGCATCTGGTGGTGATTCGGGACTCGACATTCCCGAGACGCAAAAGGGGCAGGACATCACCTTCACCATTGGACCGTACGACGTGGTCAATCTGGAGTCCCTGCAGTTCGTCGGCTCCATCACGGAATGCATGAGCCACACGGACCAGAACGGCGACTTTACAGGAACCGTGGTCACCTCCGACAAGCCGGTTGCCGTATTCTCCAGCCTCGAACGCGGCATCGGATTCGGCGGTGCCAAGCCTCCCGATCCCCCCGACTGGGACGGCGAGACGTGCTGCACCGACCATCTCGAACAGCAGATGTTCCCGGTCACGGCCTGGGGCTGGAAATTCGTGGTCACCAGGAGCCCCGTACGTTCCACGGACTCGAACTGGCGAGAGCCCGACATCTATCGCATCCTGGCCAGCGAGCCGAACACCGTGGCCACCACGACCCTGGACGACTTCCCCAGCTTCACCCTGAACGCTGGTGAATGGGCGACCTTCTACGCGGACCACGGATTCACCGTGGAGGTCCAGGGAGGCGCCATCATGCTGGGGCAAATTCTCGTCTCCCAGGGCTTCATCCCTCAGGGCGGCATCGGAGACCCCACGTTCGTGGTGTTCCCACCTGCCGAGCAGCATCGTCTCTCCTACGTCTTCCTGATCCCCACGACCTTCGAAAAGAACTACATGGTCTTGGCCATGCCGGCGGCCGCCGACGTCCACATCGACGGCCATACCATCGGGGAGTTCAACACGACGTGCGAAACGGAAACCATCGGGACCCTGAACAACACACTCTACTCGCAGCTTACATGCCTCATGGATGAAGGCGTCCACAAAGTGGAATCCAATGTTCCGGTGGGACTGTCCGTCTACGGCTACTACAACGTGGGGTCCTACGGCTACCCAGGCGGATCGGACATCAAAGAAATCAACCCGGTCAAGTAGGAAACCCTCCTACAACTCGCAGGCACCATTGAACGACCCGCGTTTCCAAGCTTTGCTCGACACGCAGGGAAGGCTATGACCCATCACCACCATCCATGCAGGCTCGTCCTGGCGTCCGGATCCCCCCGTCGCATTGCCATGCTGAAGCAACTCGGGCTCACCTTCGACGTGAGGCCCGCCTCGGTGGACGAATCCGCGCTGCCCGACGAAGCCCCGGAGGTCCACGTCCTGAGGCTGGCTCGCTCCAAGGCCGAAACCGTTCTCCACCAATTGACCCCACAAACGGGCAGCGGCCACGTCGTCCTTGCGGCGGACACCATCGTGGCAATCGACGGACGCATCCTGGGCAAACCATTGGACCGCGAGGACGCTCTAGCCATGCTTTCGCGTCTCTCCGGAAGAAGCCATGCCGTCATGACCGGATACTGCATCCTGGACAGTGTCGGACGGAAACGCGAGGACGCGGTGACCACCAAAGTCACCTTCAAGCACCTACGCCCCATAGAAGTGGAAGGATACCTGGACAGCGGCGAATGGACGGACAAAGCGGGCGCCTACGGCATCCAAGGACTTGCCTCTTTCATGGTATCCGCGGTACAGGGCTCCTACACGAACGTGGTGGGCCTGCCCCTCAGCCA
This sequence comes from Deltaproteobacteria bacterium, assembly GCA_021162935.1. Taxonomy (GTDB): domain Bacteria; phylum Myxococcota_A; class Polyangia; order HGW-17; family SLPX01; genus JAGGXR01. The sequence goes on along the minus strand of JAGGXR010000080.1, from coordinate 7,701 downwards.
CGTCATCGAAGCACTGTGGGACCTGGAGGCCGTCACAAGGGTGCCAAATGTCCCATCCAATGTAAGGAGCTGACATGTCAGGTTCGATGCACACAAGGGAAGAAATCCAATCCAAGTTGCGGACCATCATGGAACGGATCGATGCCGTCTGCAAACGCACCGACAAAAAAACAACCCTGGTGGCGGTGTCGAAAACGAAACCTGTCGAAATGATCCAATGGGCCCACGAGGCCGGCTGCCGGAACTTCGGCGAAAACTACGCACAGGAGTTTCGGGACAAGACCGCCGAACTGTCGGATGTCACGGACCTGCGTTGGCACTTTATCGGATCGCTCCAACGCAACAAGGTTCGATACGTGGTGGGCAAAGCCGTGCTCATCCACTCGGTCGGCACGGTCTCTCTGCTCGATGCTATCCAAAGCCGCGCCGCCCGAGCAGACATTGTTCAAGACATCCTCGTGGAGGTCAACCTGGCCGGCGAGCCAAGTAAGAGTGGTCTGTCGGAGGCCGAACTTCCCTCCATGCTCGCCCAGTTTGCAGACCGGCCCAACGTGCGCTGCCTCGGGCTGATGACCATGCCTCCCTTTTTTGCCGACCCGGAAGCATCGAGACCCTACTTTGTCAGGCTGCGTGAGCTGCGTGACGACCTGCGCCCCAGGTTTGGTGGCAACGTGGACCTCACCCATCTGTCCATGGGCATGACCGCCGACTTCGAGGTGGCCATCGAAGAGGGCGCCACCCTGATTCGGGTCGGCACGGCCATCTTCGGCCCAAGGGGCACCTGACGCCATGGAGAAATCGACCAGCCCACGCACGCTCCGACAGGACCTGGATGCCTTCATCCATCACCCAATCACCGACGCTGCGGTGATCATCCTGATTCTGGCCTCGGTTGGTCTCCTCATCACAGAAGCCGTGTACCCAAAAGACTGCCCCATGGGGGATCTGGTAAACTTCCTCGGAGACGTGATCACCTGGATGTTCGTGGTGGAACTTTCGATCCGCTATTATGTCACGCCACGCAAACGAAAGAAGGAGTTCCTCGAATCGTACTGGGTAGACATTCTGTCGATCCTACCCGTGCTCCGCCCCATTCGGTTGCTGCGGATCCTTCGGCTGCTGCGCGTGGTCCGGGTCGGACTGATTTTGAACCGACGTCTCTCCGCCATATCTCGGACCTTTCGGGAAAGCTTCAGAGAGATCACCTTCATCTTGGTGCTCCTGGTCGCCGTGATTCTGCTGGGAACCATCGGCATGCATCTGGCCGAACGCGGCAACTCGCACTTCGGCAGCCTCGGATTCTCGTTCTGGTGGAGTTTTTTCTCACTGGTGGCGGGAAGCCCGGTGGAGGGCTCCCCCATGCCCGACACCATGACCGGCAAGATCTTGCTCCTGGCCATCATGGCGTCCAGCATGACCATCTTCGCCATCCTGATCGGTGTGGTCTCGGCTGGGATGATCAACAGCTTCAAAAACCAGATAAAGGCTCAAAAAATGGAAATCGAAAAACTCAGGAATCACGTCATGATCTGCGGCATGAACCGCATGCTGGGCCGCATCATCGAAGAACTCCAGTACCTGCCCGAATATCGACACAAGGGCATCGTGATCGTGGCCGAATTCGAGGAGATACCGTCCGTTCCGTCTCGAATCCGCTACCCGGCGAACGTGCTGTTCCTCCAAGGAGACTACACAAAACTCTCGGTTCTTCGTGAGGCAGGTCTGGAGCGAGCCGATACCGCGATTCTGCTCGCGGACAAGACGAAGCTCCGATCCGATCAGGATCGAGATGCCAGGACCGTCCTGGCGTCCATCCTCATCGAACGGGAACGACGGAAAGTCGGAAAGGAAATCTTCACCTGCGTGGAATTGCTGAACCCGGACAACATGGAACAACTCAGGACCATGGGCGTCGAGGAACTCGTGATCCTGGACGAATACGGCGGCAGCATCATCGCGGCATCATCAGCCAACGAAGGCATGGTGCCCGTGTTCAACGAACTATTCACCAGAGGTTGGGGCAACGCCTTCATCAAGCGCCCCATCCACAAGGAACTTGTCGGACTCACGGTCGCAGACGCCATCGTCTGGCTCAAAGACCGCGTGAACGCCATCCTGTTGGCCGTACATCACAAGGGCGAGACGAAACCAGTGGTCAATCCTCCCAAGGAAATGCTGCTCGTCGCAGAAGACCAACTCATCCTCATCGCCCCCACGGACTGCAACGAGTAGAGCTTCTTACGGTGTTCGACGGCTCCGAGCCGAGGCCGGGCCAAATGCGAGCAACTGCTGCCCAAGGGCGTAGGATCGTATGGCCGAGTTGCCCCGACCGGATAAAAATGCTAGCCGTAGGGTCAATCGAACACACCCATGAGGAGATCAACCATGGCAAAAAACGTACACGTGGAACAACCCTTTACCATGGACCCGGTCGACGTGAAGACCAAGATGGCGACGGTTCTGGCGGACATGGCGAGCAAGTACGGACTATCCATCGACTGGCAGAGTGACACGAAGGTCACCATCAAACGAAGCGGCGTCAAGGGATGGGCGGAAATCGGCCAGGGAAGCGTCGTGGTGGACCTGAATCTCAGCTTCCCCGTGTCGGCCATGGCGGGCAAGGTCAAAGAACAGCTCGAACACAAAATGTCGAAAGAACTTTCCTGACCATGGATCACCACTTCAAGATCTTCACTCGGCAGATGGTCCATGACGGCAGAGGCGTCCGCTCCTGACGAAGATCCAATTCCGCTTCATAATGCGCTTGTTGTAACTGGCTTTTGAGCGGCACCCGCACGACGGCTTGGTTGTCCTTGCTCCGCAGGAGCCGGGCGTCGCCGGCCACGCCCCACTTCCCTGCTGCCAGCATGTAGACGATGTCATCGAGAGGCTGGCAGCCTCTGCGGGGATACGACACGAATCGCTCGGCAGCACTTCGATCTTTATGTTTCAATGCTTCAAAGAAACCCGTCGCTGACCAGACCGGTCTCTGTCTCGCCACGCCGGACCAGGCGAGGCCACGCCGAGGCACGAACTTCATCTGGTAGGCGGTCCAGGCAAAAACGGCCCATCGCCGACCTTTCCTGCGGGGAGCATTCTTGCCGGGCACACGAACGAGCACCTCACGCCGACCGTCCTTGTTCACGTCCGTGAACCGAATCACGGGAGGACGATAGGCAGCAGGCGCATCCCTGGAATAGCCGCCCCGTACCGACCAGGTGCTCACGAGGTGATGCCCGTCGAGGCGCAGAAGGTCATTATACAGCTCCCGATACTCCGCGCCCACCGGGCCCATGGCAACCGTGTGGAGCAGCACGCCGAGCCCCGCCCCCATGTCTACCGCATGCATGTCGTCGATGCTGGCGTGTCGCTTCCACTGGGCCACCACCACGGGCATCTGCCCTTCGAGGCGCCCAATGATGAGCAGCCCTTCTTGATGATCTCGATTCAGGACACGACGAAAGCTCAACAGGAACGCCCCCTTGCCTCCCGGCAATGGAAAAGGTGAGGAGCCTTCGGCCCACAGATCCCATTTCCGCCCCTCTCCTGCTGGCAGGGACAAGTTGAGACGATAGCGCATGAGGTTGATGAAACGCTGTTTCGAATTGGAACTCAGCCCCGTATCCAACGGACTTGCGACCTCAGCCAGTTGGCGGATTCGAGACCTGCCGGCCTGGATCGGGTCATGGCGCCGCCTGGAACAAGCCCCCAAAACAGAGGCTGCAGCCAGAGTCCCAACCAGGCCATTCCGAATGAGTCGCCGCACGAACAAGACATCACTTCCTTTCACTGAGCGCCACCTGGCCGCGTCGGTCCTGTCAGCAGGCCACAGTGGAGACATCGCTGCAAGGTCGAAATGCACAGGAGCCACAAAAGCCTTGCATCCCACATCGATCCCCACATAAATGGTGCTATCTTGCGTCTTGTCCACCAGGTCGCAAGATATGTTCCGGTTCCAACACGAGGCCAACCATGTCAGACGCAAAGAACCGCCCAGAAGGTGGATCCACTGTGCCCTTTGTCGACCCGAAGGCTGTGAACGCCGGAACGGATGCACCACCGCAGGACGCACCGGTCCAAGATGAGGCACAGCGATCCATCCAAGCGGGAGCCTCGGGGCCCGTCCCCTCCCTCCCCTATGGTTCCTACTGGGAATCGGGAGGTTTTGGTGCGAATGCGCAGGCAAACTTCTCCGGTTCGTATATCGACCGTCGCCCCGTTCCGGCGGGGCGGCCCAAACGTCTCGGAGCCTTGTTCGTGGACTTCGAAAACATTTTCCTGGCCTTTCGGGATGTGGTCACGAGACCGCTCGAAATGACGCTGCACGTCCTGACCACCCTCCGAGACGAACTGGAACTCGAACACGGGGTGGACGTTGTGTTCGGCCGGGCCTATGGGTCCTGGGAGTACGGTGCCACCCGCGACGCACTGAGCCATCTGAGCCTGCTGGGCATCGTGCCCCAATACGTGCTATCCAGGCCTCAAAAGAGTTCCGCGGACCTGAAACTCAGCATCGACCTCATGGAAGTTCTGTTGACCCGGTCGGACATTTCAGCCTTCATCATCGCAGGCGGAGACCGCGACTACATGCCCATCGCGGAAAAGATCAAAGAACAGGCCAAGACCATCTTGGTCGTCAGCCCGGGCCAGGCCACGTCAGGAGACCTCATCGCCCTGGTCGGCATGGAGTCCTTCATCGACGCCACGACCATGCTCCCTCCCGATGCCCAGCCGGCCACGGCCGCGCGTCGGACCAGGGCTTCTTCTGGGCCCGTCCATACGGTTCTCCCAGTCGTGGATCGAGCCACCGACGGACATCCGTCAGCCAAGCCGACCTCCGACCAGGCAGAATCGTCCCACCCGGAAACGGCGACCGCATCCTCTCGATCCGAACAGTCCTCCCAGGAAACACCGATCGCCAAGCTGGAAGCCTCATCCGACCATGCCGCTGCGGACGGATCGATCGTGCCGAAATCCGTGTCCGTCACCCCAGAAGAGGAGGTCAAGGCGGATCAGGCCCTGCGGATGTTCATGCACGAATACGCCATCGAAGATCTATGGAGGTGCGTGGGTCTCTTCCTCCGGGCCCAGGAAGAACTCAAGAGGCAGGAAATCTGGGTCGGGCCTTTTCTCAAGAACTACATGAATGAAGAATTCGACTTCATGAACAATGCGCAGCGAAAACGTCTGCTGACCATCATGGATGAGGTGGGCGCCATTTCAGTGACCGAAAAAATGGATCGCATGGGCGAACAGACCTACTCGGTCATTCTCGTCAACTGGGACAGTCCCATCATCCGCACGGGCCTCATGCGCCGCGGCTGACCCTCATCACCCCCGGCCGGATCTCTTTTGAAATCATCCGAGCCGTTCGAGCACGGCTACCACGTGAGGTGGAGCCTCCAGGGCCATCTGTCTGAGCTTTTCCATGTCGAAAGCGACCAACAGGCTCGGCTCCAACGCCACGTACTCGCATTCACTCGCGATTCCGTGGAGGGCATCGCGGAATCCCACGAAATCGTCCGGCCCGTACAGACCCACGGTCCTGCCCCCGATGCGCTGGGAAACGGCTCCCTTGGCAACCACGTACCCGAACGCAGGAGGCTGTCCGGCAGGCAGGACCACGTCACCCGCAGCGGGGCGTTCGACGCCTCGAATGCACCCCATCAGGGCGGTCCGGTAGCTGGCTTCCAGCTCGCCCACCATGGCGTGCATGGACAGAAACGAATGGATCTTTCGCATTTCACGCGCGGATGCGAGACGCTCTCGAAGCTCGGGATAGCCGGTGAACAGGCCCGCCACGGAACCGGCGTCCAGCTTCCACAGGCTCGTGGTCGTATCCGCCCGCACCGTTGCATTGCACGTGGGATGCTCAGGCTCCAGAACCGAGGATTCTCCAACCAGGTCACCGGGAAGCAGCATCGCGATGGTCTTCATGGACCCGTCCGGGGACTGGAGCAGAACGGCCAGCCGCCCCTCACGAACGAAGAACAGGTTCATCGATGGTTCACCTTCTCTGAGGAGGTCCTCGTCTTCTTCGACGGTCACGACCTGCGACTGTTGTGTAACCGCCTCAACGATGGACTGCGCCACGCCGGACAGGACCGGGACGTCTTCCAAGGCTTCGACGGATCGCACCCGGATCTGCGTTTCGCGCAGAAGCCTGTGGAACACACTCTTTTCGAACCGTTCCTGTCCGATCAGTTCCTGCACCTTGCGGCAAAGCAGTTCCAGAGAAGCAAGGTCTCCCCGATCCGCAAATTCGTGTCCCGCTGCCTCGAGGTAATCCAGCGCCAGTTCCTCGTGGCCGAGTTGCATCTCCACCCAGGCCAGTTCGGACAGGGCGACGGCTCGATGCTCTACGTGCATCAGCATCTTCGGCAGGAGATTCCGGGCTTCCAACAGGCTCTCTTCGTTCGCTGATTCCAGCAGAGACTCCACCTGCTGCCAAATCAACTCAGGATCCTCGTCCTGGGCAGACAACTCGAGCGATCCCTGGCCGTCCGCCGCCGTCTCTTCGGCCAACTCGGCGGCCAAATCCGCTGCCCAGGCGTCAACCGACTCGTCCCCACCACCGGCCTCCGTAGCCGCCTCAACGACATCAGACTCCGCGCCACCGCCCACCACGACCGTTGTCGGAGCGGACTCGCGGATGACCCTGATGAGGTCTTCCCGAGGGATTCCTTCGACGACCGAACCGTCCTCATTCACCGAAACGGACCCCACCTCGATGGTCCCATTGGACGTGACGCACACGACGGGCGCCCGCCAGGTACGCCCCACGACGCCGTGATGGACCACGGTCTCCAACGCCGTCAGCAAGGCACCGAACTCGGCCTTGAGATAGTCCGCAATGATCGAGGCGGCCGTCTCGGTCGTCATGGCATACCTTTCAGTTGTTCTGCCCCAGAACACACTGGCCGCTGAAGCAGGTTTCTCCGTTGAAGTAGTCACATGACTTCGAGCAGGAACCGCAATGCTCCCGGTCGAAACCTAAGTCCACACAGCCGCCCGACGACAGGAAACGCCTGGGACAACACATATCGTCGTTGGTTCCTGCGCAGACCCGAGGGTGGTCGTTGCCCACTTCGGGACAGACGCATTGTCCTTCGACGCAGTCCGGCCCGGTTTCCGGCTTGCACTCGACCCCGCAGTCACCGCAATTCGTGGGATCGAACAGAAGATTCACGCACTGACCGTCGCAGCACTTCTCGTGCTCGTAGCAGGTGGACGTGCCTCCACACTTGCACCAACCATGGACGCACTGTTCTCCCTCGGCGCAGACCCTATCGCACAAACCGCAATTCGTGGGATCGAACTCCACATCTTTGCAGACACCTCCGCAGCATAGCTGTCCCTCGGGGCAGCCGCCGCAGGCATCCCCGCCGTCCAGGTTCCACGGATGCCAGGCCCCGCCATCCTGGCCCAAGGCAGAATAGTGACAGAGGCATGCCTCCTGCACACACTCACCCCACCCGTAGTTCTGCTGCCGACAATAATCCGAACAGGAAGACGGACTGCAGTTTTCGACCCTGTCACCTCCCTGCGCGCAACCGCTCCCAAGGGAGGGCAGTCCAACCAGCACGACGAGCGGTAATGCCGCTATCAGGGCAGCAGCGCATCGTCGACTCACGTTCCATGGGGAAAAAGTCCCGACCACAATCATTGACCTCCGTCGGATCCGCCGTCCACCCCGCCATC
>JAGGXR010000103.1 GCA_021162935.1 Deltaproteobacteria bacterium | reverse complement strand
ATTCGAGCCGAAGCGATTGTGTCTCGACCCTGTCGCCCAACATGGTGCAGGCTGATTCGATTTTGGGTGATCCGTTCGGCGCCCTTCCTGAATTCACCTGGTACCATCTGTCGATCCTTATTGACGATCTATTTGACGATCCTAGAAGCATTTTCTTATAGATTTCAGTAATTCATGTACGAATGCGCCTGGTTTCAGGTTGTCCCACAAACGGCATTCTGGTATATGGAAGGTTCCAAGAAGCGGGGTATCACAAATGAAAAAGAACAGCACTGCGACCAACAGGCCGACGGTCAGACCCAGAGCCGCGTTGATCACCAACCACGGCTACGCAGGCCCGGACCTGCCCATCGGCGGAGCGCCGGACACGGGCGGCCAAAACCTCTACGTCCATAACCTGGCCAAGGCACTCGACACCATCGGGTACAATGTGACCATTTTCGCACGAGGCGGGTTTCCCTTCTTCGACAGCAAAAAGATGCGTACGGGCATCCAACCCTTCATGGGCAACATCCGCTACGTGTTCATCCCTGGCGGCGGCAACCAATTCATTCGCAAAGAAGACATCGCCATCGCCATCGATGAAGAACTGGATTGGCTGGAAGCCTTCATCGCCGAAGAGGCCCAGGCCCTTTCCATGGAGCCATGGGCGGTCTATGAATTCATCAACACCCATTACTGGGACGCGGCTGTCCTGGGTGTCGGACTCGTGCGCCGCTGGCAGGACACCGTCGTCGCACGCGCCGTGGTCAAACTTCTCGAAGAAGTGGTGGACCAAGAAATTCTCGAAGCCTTCCTGGCCAACGCCCATGTCAAAGCCGTGGGCCTGGCACCTGCCTATCATCTGGGGCGTCTCCTGCTCGAGTCGCAAGGCAACACAGGCGGGCCGTTCCTGAAAAGCGGCATCAAAGAGGCGACCCGACGATGGGCGAACCATCACCGCAAAGATGCCTCGCTCATTTCTTCCTCGGTGGAACGCACCCTGGCGAGCTTCCGCCGGACGGTCCAGACGATCCGACCGATGCTCGCAGCCGAGGCCCTCGGAGATGCCATGTTCCAAGCGAAGCCCAAGACAGCGGCGCAATTGCGCACCTTGTTGGCGGTCACGGACCGGCACGTCTGGACCCCGCACTCTCTGGGCGTGCTCAAAGAAGAACGATTCAAGGGCCATCCCGACGAGGAACGCAGGAGTCTCAAGTTCTGCGAACGCCGCAACCACGAATTCACCGTCAGTCGCCAGACAAAGGCCTTTGCCGCCACCTCGACGGAACTCGCGGAACGGATGATTTCTCGGCTGGACGTACGTCCCGAGTCCCTGTTCTACTTTCCTCCTTGCATCGACCACGATCGATTTCGAACCCATGATGACGAGGAGACGGCCGGCACATACCGCTATCTGTCCAAAGAAACAGGGATCAAGGCCAAGACGCTTCGCGAAGGACGCGTCCTGTTCGAAACAAGCCGCATGGACAACTCGAAACGAAAGGACGTGTTGCTCAAGGCCTTCGCTCGCATTGCCAAGGACCTACCCGACACCTACCTCGTCATCGGAGGCGGTCCCGACAACGACGTCTTCAAGAATCTGGGAACCATCATCGCAGAAAGCCCCGAACTCAAAGGGCGGGCCTTCCTGCTCGGCTACATTCCGGACAAGTACCTGGGCCCACTCTTCGCCCTGGCCACCGCCTACGTCTCCCCATCGGACATGGAGGGATTCGGCATGTCGGTCGCCCAGGCGGCAGCATCTGCGACCCCAATCGTCTGCACAGACACCTTGCCCTTCGCCGTCCAGTATGCGCCGAAGGAAGCGCGGCTCGTTCCTCCCGGAGACGTGGAGGCCTTCGCTGCCGCCATCAAGGGCCTGCTCTCGGATCCCGAATCTGCCGAAACGCTCGGATACCGGCTCGCCGGTCGGGTCGAACAACTCAACTGGCACACCCAGACGGAGCAGTTCCTCCGATACTTGCGTCGGCAAGGATTTCCCATCAGCATCTCCACGAAAAGGAGGGCATCGTGATAGGCGACAAACTGGTAGTCACCGACTACCATCGCAATGCAGCCAAACAAATTCGAGAATTCCTGGCCGACCGACTCGGCAAACAGCCTCTGGCCGTATCGGTGGCAGGCGAATCCGGATGTGGCAAATCGGAAACGGCCCAGTGTCTGGCCGACCTGGCCGCTGAACAGGGTCTCACTTGGTTCATTCTGGGACAGGACGACTACTTCAAACTTCCCCCGAAAACAAACCACCGGCGCAGGCAGGAGGACCTGACTTGGGTCGGGCCGTCCGAAGTCGAACTGGATCTGATGGATCACCACGTGGCTGCTCTGAAGACCGGACAGACGAAACAGGTCGAAAAACCGCTCGTCTACTTCGAAGAAGACCGCATCGGGTCCGAGCAGATCCCAGGCGGCCCCTACGATCTGGTCATCACCGAAGGCACCTACACCACGTTGCTCCAGAACGTGGACGTCCGGGCGTTCATCGACCGCAACTACCGCCAGACCAAGAAGGCCCGGCTCACCAGAGGTCGTGACCCAGACGTGTTGTTCCTGGAACAGGTTCTCGCCATCGAACACGACATCATCTCCAAACACAAGGCTCTGTCCGACGTCGTGATCGCTGCGCCCGCCGACGAGCAGGCACCTTCCGCATGACCACGACCGACTCCGATGCAACGCCGATGAATCACGAACAGATGACCACAACCGACGAATCACGAGCGTTCCACTGCGGCCTGGTGGCGGTTCTGGGCCGGCCCAATGTGGGCAAGTCCACCTTGATGAATCAAATGGTGGGCTTCAAGCTCTCGGCAGTGACCTCGAAGCCACAGACCACCAGAAACCGGATCATGGGGGTGGTCACCAAAGAGGCCGGCCAGATCGTATTCGTGGATACGCCGGGCGTGCACAGAGCACGACGCGCCCTGAATCGATACCTCATCGATCAAGCGCTCGATGTCATCGACGACATCGACGTGGCGGTCCTCATGGTGACCGCCCGGGATCGGCCCGACCACGCCGATCTGAACCTCATCATGGAACGGCTCGACCAGGCCGGCGTCGTGCCCATGTTGGTGATAAACAAGATCGACCGAGTGAAGCGTCACACCGACCTGCTGCCCATCATGGAAGCCTGGTCCAAAGCGGCTCGGTTCGAGACCATCATTCCCGTCAGCGCCCTCAAGGACAAGGGGCTCGACCGACTGGAGTCGGCCATTCTGGACACGCTCCCCGAAGGACCGGCCCTGTTTCCCGACGACATGCTCACCGACCGTCCCGAGCAATGGTTGGCCGCCGAGCTCATTCGAGAACAGGTCATGGCCCGTCTGGAGCAGGAGCTTCCCTACTCGATTGCAGTCCGTGTCACCAAATTCCAGGACCGACCCGACCAGCAGGACGTGGTCATGGAGGCCACCATCTTCGTGGAACGCGAGTCCCAGAAGCCCATCGTGGTGGGCCGCGGTGGAAAAACGATCAAAGACGTGGGCGTGGCGGCGCGCAAAGAAATCACCGCGATGCTCGGCCGCCCCGTGCACCTCAAACTTTGGGTCAAGGTGGAACGGGATTGGACCAGGGACCCGCGCGGACTCAAAAAAATGGGGTATATCTAACCATGTCAAACCCGCAGCAACCGATCGTAGCCCTGGTGGGCAGACCCAACGTCGGGAAATCCACCCTATTCAACCGAATCGTCAGACGCCGCGTCTCCATCGTCCACGACCAACCAGGCGTCACCAGAGACCGCCATTACGCGGAGGCCGACTGGGCGGGCTGGGGGTTTCTGCTCGTAGACACGGGAGGCTTCGACCCTACGGACAAACAGGGGGTCATGGCGGCAGTGCGAGGCCAATGTCTGGCCGCCATCGAAGAAGCAGACGTGATCCTCTTCGTGGCGGATGCCAGGCAGGGCCTGACGCCGGATGACGAGCAGATCGCGGACATGCTCAGACGCAGCGACAAACCAGTGGTCTGGGCGGCCAACAAGGCAGACAGCCCTATGATCGAGGCAAACGTTGCAGAAATGTACCAACTGGGCGTTCCTGAAATCCACCCCATCGCCGCTTCGGGCGGTCGCGGCATCGGCGATCTCCTCGACGCAGTGGTGGACGCCGTCTCCAAAATACCCGGGGCCACCAGACTCGACACAGAAGCGACCGACGCTCTCGCAGAGCAGGGACCCGATGTCATTTCGGACCAAGACGAGGACGAGGCAAAGCCGACTGAACAGACCCCCATCCGCCTCGCCCTCGTGGGACGCCCAAACGCCGGCAAGTCCTCCATCCTGAATCGTCTCACCGGTGAGGATCGATCGGTGGTCCACAACGAACCAGGCACCACGCGAGACCCTGTGGACGTGCAACTGGTTCACGAAGGCCGCCCCATCGTCATCGTAGATACCGCCGGCATCAGACGACGAAAATACGTCAAAGAAGCCCTCGAACACATCGGAGCACTCCAGGCCATCCGGGCCATGCAGCGAGCCCAGGTCGCCTGCCTCGTCTGCGACGCCACCGTGGGCGTGACGGACCAAGAGGCCCGGCTCGCCTCGGCCATCTGGGATGCAGGCAGGGCCTTGGTTATCGTGATCAACAAGTGGGATCTGGTCCTATCCAACGAACAGCGAGCCGCCATCAAGGAGCAACTCGAAACGAAGCTCCGCTTCGCTTCCCACTGTCCCATCGTACGGACCTCGGCCAAGACAGGCCGTGGTATGAAGAAAATTCTCCCAGCGGCCATCGAAGTCTTCGGAGAAGCCGGCCGACGCATCAAGACGTCCGAGCTCAACCAATGGCTGGCGGCAACCATCACAAAACGGCCACCCGCCGCGTTTCGAGGCAAGCACGTCAAATTTTATTACATCACACAGCCCCAAACCCATCCACCCACGTTCATCCTGTTTTCGAACTATCCTCAGGCCGTCACCGCGCCCTATCGGAGATTCCTGACCAACCAACTTCGAGATGCCTTCGGGTTCGACGGAACCGCCATCCGGATCTTCTTGAAGGCCCGGTCGGATGATTCGAACACAGCCTGACGCAACCCTGACCGATTTGCGCTGCATGACGAGGCCCCTGGTCCAAGAGCTGCTCTGACCAACCAAGACCAATATTCGCGCAAACACGCAAACACGCGTCAATTCTGGACACCTACCCTGTTTTGGGATATTCCAAAGGTGTGGAAAGGACTGGACTCGTGAATATGCAAGGGGACCTTTTCGTCCCATGAGCAGACGCACAGTCCCCAAAAACGAGGTGTGTACCATGAAAAAACGCTGCATGTCATTCGGGCTCATCGCCGCAGTCGTGCCCATGGCCGTGGCTTTGCTCTGGTCCGCTAGGGCGCAGGCTCAAGCCAGGGGCCAGATCATCCTCACGCAGACCAAAATTCCGCAGGATCTTTCAGGGAGGAACCTGCAGAAATTCCTGCGCCGCAACAGGGTCCGGGTACTCAAACACGAGACCGGCGACAAAAACTGGAGGGCCTACGTTTCCGCCAGACTGAGCCGACGCCCCTCCGTATCGAGGGTGAACGCCAACGGCGGCAAGATGCACCTGGCCTTCTACGTGAAAACAAAAAGGCGCTGGACGTACGTGAATGTCATGGACATCACCTATGCACCCGGTGCGATCCTGCAGTTCCTCCTCAACATTCCATCCGATTTCGGTCTCACGCCGGGCAAGCAGTACCAGATGCGGCTGACCCTCCTCAATGCATCCAAGCATGAGGTGGTGTTCGCCAAGACCAACTTCAAAGTGAAGTAGCAGTCCTTGCTGCGCTGAGACGTCAACTGGGCTCAATGCCCAGAACCTTTGAGTCGACCAATCCGCCCTCGGCCGCAAGGAGGAGGGTGCCCATCGTGCTTGGCTTTTCCTCCTCACTGTGCAAACCATACAAGGAACCGGTTCCCCTTACGACATCATTGAATTCCAGGGAAACGAATCATCATAAGAGGTTGTCTCATGAAACGATTCATCGCCGCAATCTTCGTCCTGTCTGCCTGTTCACATCCCAATCCGAGACGCATTGCTTCGGCCAGAAATCTCGTATCGGCCTCCAGCCAACCGACCATCGCCTCGGTCACCGACCTCGGTCTCGTTCCTATCCCAGATCATGGACTCATGGCCGCCGCCCAGTCCGACGGCGTCCTGTTTCCCGGAGAGACAGCCGTGGTGCGGGGACGCCAATTCGGCCGCCTGCCGACCCTGCTCATCGCCAGCCGGCCTACCCTCGTCCTGGCTCGGCTCGGAGACGGTGGGATCGTCTTTCGGGTCCCTCTCGGCCTGCCGTCCGGCCCCCAAACACTAACCGTGACGACCACCAAGGGCTCGAGCGAATTTCAGGTGCACATCGGCCGTAAGGCACTGGCATCGTGGGAGGGCAACCTTTTCGTCACCGACGTCATCACGGGAGCCGCCAGGTCACTCCCCGGCCTCAAAAGTCTGGGGCTCACGCTGCATCAACGAGGCGGCGTGGCCCATGTCTTGGTCCAACAGGGCAACCAATCCGTCCTCATGTCCATGGACCTGACCGATGGACGCACCCAGCAAGCGACGAACCCGCAGAAGGCGGGAACAGACACCATCCTGCGCGAGTCCACTGGGACCAATCTGGCGGTCACCGCCTCTCAGGATTCTGTCACCCTCTGGGATACCCAAGACCCCATGCACCCATCCCCTTGGAACCGCAAACCCTTTCCCGCCGTGTCGAAAACGAGGCACGTGAGGGACGTGGCCCTGGCCCCGGACGGCAAGACGCTCGCCGTCCTGCTCGTCGATCCGCCATCACTCCTGCTGGCCGACGTCACCGAACCCCAAAGCATCCGCTGGACGAAACCAGTTGCCCTCAACACGAACGGCGGCGTGGTCCAGCAGTTCACCGTCCTGCATGAAGACCTCGCATCCGGAGGATCGGCGCAACGGATCTGGATCTTGGCCGGTGACACCCGAAAGAGCTTCGCCACCGGATTCCATCCTGCCCAGTTCATTGCCATACCACTGGTGCCAGCACGATCCGGTGAGAGTCTTCCGAGCACGGGAACGGCATCCACCTTCACGATTCCCGGTCGTCTCGTGCCCTTGGACTTTTCCGCCACGTTCAAGCCCAAAGAAATCGTCTCGGGCACTGCCCTGCGACAGGACCCGGCGCGCATGCTCCTGTATGTGGCCACGCAGAGCGCAGACCTGCTCAATATTCTCCCGCCCTGGTCCAGCCCGGCCTCGAAGCAGCGTCTGTTCGAAATGATCACCAAAGGCTCGGGAAGCATCGACGGCCGAGGCGATATCGCCGCCCTCCTCGCTGTGGACGGAACAGGGCAGGTCCGGTCGAAACGCCTCCTCGATCGAGGCACCAGCACGCTCGCCCTGTCGGTCACGACGAACGGTGACAGCATCCTGGCCGTCCTCTGCAAACCCACGATGGATCCGGCGCATCCGTCCCCGGACACGATGAAGGTCCAATGCGGGCTTGCCACCATACCCACCCGAGCTGGTCCCATCACGTTCCACCCCCTCGCAACAAGAAACGTCGACGTCCTGGATCACGGGGCCGGGCGGGCCCACATCGTCGTCCAGCCATGAGCACCGGACCAAGGGCACAACGCCTTCTTGGTGGCACCTGTGACACCCAGCAAAGCAACCCCAGCAACCTCGGCATCGCGCACCCATCAAATGCCGTTTCCTCCATGGCGCTCTTCGTCGCCCTGCTCCTGCTTGGTGACGCCCGACCCGCCGAGACTGCGCCGATTCTGCATGAACCCGTGCCACCACCCAAATCGAGAAATTCGGGCCAACCCCGTCCACCGTCACGCAGTGACCCCAGACGATACAGCTCGGATCGCCCAAAGCCATCGCGTCTGAAGCCCGATCGCCACACGGACAACTTCGGTAGCCCCCTCTACCGAATCGTCTTTTCACCCACCGTGGCCCCGTACAAACGCACCGCGGTCTTCGATCGGGTCGCACGGGACGGCTCGCTCTTCGTGGGCGACCCTCGACTCACACCCGTACCAGTAGGACGAACGCATCAAGACCCGACCAGACAACGATTCGAAGCCGTCTTCATCCTCTCCCTCGCCCAGAGGGCTCCCCACCCTCGGTCAGCGCACCTCTACCCCATTGCGTCGGTGGCTCCGAACATGACGCCCGACCGCGTCCGCGTCATTCCTCCGCGACTCCACGCCCAATTCCTCAAGGACGGAGCTGACAACTTCTACGTCAAGCTCGTCGATGCAACCCAAACCACGGCCCTGGCCCAACCAGTGACCATCACAGTGCAGTTGTCCGCGCCCGCCTCGTACTTCGGCGGCGCCCTGCCCGTCCAAATGACCACCCGATCGCCAAATCGTATCCTACTGCCTCATTCTCTTCGAAGAGCCGCCGCCCGAGTAGCGCGGCACATCGGCGTCCGACCTTCGGACCGATTCGGTCGCATCCTCTCCAAGCTCGTTGGATACTTTCGGTCCTTCTCCACCGGTCCGCTGACTCGACATACGGGAAACGACTACCTCGACATCGCACTCAGCCGACGCGGCGTCTGTCGGCATCGAGCCTATGCCTTCGTCATCACCGCCCTCGCGCTCGGTCTGCAGGCACGCTACGTGACGAATGAAACTCATGCGTTCGTCGAGGTGCGGCTGCCCCGAATCAGCTGGCGACGCATCGACCTGGGAGGCGCCGTCCCAAACCTCCGTCCAGCTCAACGGCAGGCAGTGGTCCACCACGTCCCGGGTCCAGACCCTCTACCCTGGCCCGCCCGATCCCAATCCGCAGCGGACGTCATGCAGGGCAGACGCAAGGGACGAAGCGTTGCCTCATCCGAATTCGGTGCTGCTGCTCCTGGCTCAGGTGGACGACATGGAAGACCGAAATCGGCTCGATCCACCCACCGTCTTCGGGTGGTCGAGTTCATTGCCGAACCCGCCTGGGCACCCAGTTCGGGGCGAACGTCCGGCACAGGCCCAACGACCGGACCGACGCAACCGAGCCGCCCCGCTCGTTCAGGAGGTTTGGACCTGACCACGGTCCCACTCGGTCGCCTGCGCGTCTCTGGCGGAGCGTATCGAGGCCGGCCTATTACCATTGGGGGCACCATCGCCGACAGCGCCGGGCGCAGCAGCCGAATCAACATTCTGCTCCACGCGCCCAAGACGCGGATCGCCATTGTTCTGGGCCAGGCTCGCACGGATGCATTGGGTCGGTTCGTCCTGCGCATCACCCTCCCCAAAAATCTTGTGCCGGGTCTCTACGAAGTGCACGCCGTAGTCGTGGGTCGAAACGTCCCATGAACAAGCGTCTTGACGCCCTCAGTCCGACCGGCGTAGTCTCTGTTCGAGCCCGAAAGAAAACCTCTCATGACAACCAATCTGACCAGGCGCCCCACGTCTTCGAGCTTGCTGACCAGACTCATCGAGGCACCTGACCTGGTGCGCCGGCTTCGCCGTCTGCCAGCCCAGACATTCTCCGCCCTCGTACACCGTATCGGAGTGGAGGATGCCGGTGAGATCATCGCGCTGGCCACAACGGATCAGATTGTCGCCGCATTCGACGAGGATCTGTTCGTCAACGATACACCAGGAGAACGAGAGACCTTCGATGCGCATCGTTTCATTGTGTGGCTCGAGGTGCTGCTCGAAGCAGGAAGCGACGTCGTTGCACAACGCGTGGCGGAACTCTCGGAAGATTTCGTGGCTCATGCACTATCGAGCATCATCTTGGTGCTCGATTACGAAGCGCTCATGGCCAGCCGATTCCGGCTCGGCGTCGGAAGCTCCGGTCGCCCTACGGGATCCCTCCGCTTCCGACGCCGGGACACGCGACCGCTTCTGCCTACTCGTACCACTACGTCTCTTGTCCATGTCTCTCTCCTGATCTCTTTCGTCCTACCCCAAACGGGTGTCCAAAAAAACCGGAACCAGCATATTGTGTTCCCGTGGGGCGCCGCCGGAGAAACGTTGCGAGCGTTGTGTCACATATGATAGATCGAAGGGGGATTGAGTGAAAAGACAGTTCATTGGAGGTGTCGTGATGACGAGAGCCACGTTCGTTGGAATTCGATCTTGGGGACGATTCGGAATGAGCCTTCTGGCGGTCTTTGTGCTGTATTCGCAGGGGTGTGACGGGAATTCGGGCTCAGATAAGGACGTTTGTGCCGACATCACCTGTTCCGGACACGGGGTGTGTGCCGTGGCTGATGGAGCGCCCATCTGCGCCTGTGAAACCGGTTACCACCCAGAGGGGTTGTCCTGCATCGAGGACGGAACGACCGGTCCTTGTTTCGAAGTGGACTGCTCGGGGCACGGCACCTGCGTCGAAGTGGAGGGGAATGCGCAGTGCGATTGTGAGGCGGGTTTCCATGCGGAGGCGCTGTCTTGTATCGAAGACGGTACGAGCCCCTGTAATGGTGTGGATTGTTCGGGACACGGGACATGTCGGGTCGTAGATGGGGCTGGGCAATGTGACTGCGAGGAGGGCTACCATGTGGTCGATGCCGTTTCTTGCGAGGCGGATTCTCCGGAAAACCAGTATCTCGAGCCAGTGGAGATTCCAGCCTACGATCCAAACGATCCGACCCATTGCATCATTCCAGACGACGTCCCTTGGTCCGCCGATACGCTGAACAGCGAGATCTGCGAGCATTTCTACGTCAGGCCGGGCACCTATTCCGGCAAGCCCGTCATCACGAGGTCCGGGTCGGAGGATGCCACAAGGACGATATCACCCTATGACGGGTCAACCCTGCATCCGGGGAAATTGGCCGATGAAGACAGGGCAAAGATTGCTCTTCGGTTCGAGGGGGCCAGTTGGTGGGTTATGAGCAGGATGGCCTCGAACCAAGAAATGTACAATGAATGGGGCAACAGGGGGACCATAGAGATCTGGAGAGGGAGCAGCCACGACATTATAGATTCTATGTATTTCGGACCAGGTTGGCAGGCTGTCAGCATCCGGAGGAACTGCCACGACAACACGGTGCAGCGGTGTTTCATGGATGGTGTGGATCCAACGATGCTGACCACTGACCTTGCGCTCATCCAGTTGGAAGATTCCATCGAGGAGGGCCAGGTGGCCAGGACGCTCAACACCAAGATCATCTTGAACGAGTTGCGCAACTTCAAGGCATTGAGATTGCAGTGCCATTGGCCCGAACAGGTCGGGTACAAGGATTTTTCCGGGACCATCGTGAACTCGAACGTGGTCTGGTTCGACGGAGATGTTTTGTGTGATGCCGATGGGACACCCAATCCCAACGGGGACTTTGCCTTCGCCGAGACTTCGGTTGGGGACATCAAGTCAGCGGCCGAAGACCCCGACAATCTCGTCATCTATTCGAACAACGTCCTTTTCGGAGCAAGGCAGCTCTATCCGAACGCACCATCTATCCTGAGTTCTCCTGCTTCAGGTTTTACTGTCACGTATTACAATTCGAACAACATCATTTTCAGGGGCAACGTGGTCATCGATTGTCCGAGTGGTATCGCGTTGACCTCGAATCACGGTGGGGTGGAGGTGCGCAATGGGCTGGTGGAGGACAATATTTTCTATGGATGCGGATTCAACCACTATTCTGGACCCGCACAGAACGAACGATGTACCAGTATGCGAATGCAGGCGACCAGTGGTACGATTTTCAGGCACAACGTGGTCAAGGACCCCATCACGAATTGGGCGACCGTCGGAGGCAACAGGTCGGACTGCTATTTTGGTGAGAACACGGTGATAAACATGGATGATCCCATTGTCGACGATGGACGGGACCTGCCCGGCCTTTCGCCGGAAGACACAAATATTTACCTGTCGTCGAGCGAGGGCGATGCCGAATTTCCATACGACTACGTGGTTCATTATTACAAGTACACAAATGACCCTCAGACCAGGGTCGTTCCCCATGTTCTCAAGGCTCCTCAGCAATAGGGGTGGTGGTTTGGAAAAGAGATTTCATGCCTTGGATGAGAGAGAAAAGATATAGGCACTGTACCTTGTGCTCCTCCTCGGTGAGCAGATGAGTGGCCTTCCCTGCTCCTTTACCAGGTCGGCACCCCGGAGTGGTTCATTTCTTTCGCGGCTCAATACCCGGCCTATGCCTACCCCTGTCAACGCTTCACGCCGGCTGTTACCAGCAGACGCGCATGACTCGGGGATATCGTGGGTCGCTAACCCTTCAACACGAATGACTTTCACATTCAACACCTCGCCCGTTTTGACCGGCGCACAAAGGAGGCTGTCCATGAATCGTCATCATTCTCGTCTCGGTTCGAAAATCTCGGTCCTGGCGGTGATCTCCATCATGCCATGGGCTCTGGGCGCGACCGGCTGTTCCGACGACAGTGGCTCGGGATTGGGTGATGCCGGACTCGATGGCGGGTGGGATGCGACATCGGGCCAATGTGCCGACGGCGTCCGAAACGGGGACGAAACAGACATCGACTGCGGCGGTCCCACCTGTGGGCCCTGTTCCGTAGGAAGCCGCTGTGTCACCGATGAAGACTGCATGACCGAATCATGCACGGATAGCGTTTGCACGGAAGGTTCCGAGGATTTGTCTATTCGCTTCGTCCCACCCACGGACGAAAACAACGCATCCCTGGACAGGTCCTGGACGGAAATCTCCGTGGAGGCGGCCTCGCAACGAGAGGTCTGTCTGTTCATCGACTGGGACGAGACCCTCGTGGGCCTGTGGCACTTCGAAGACATTTCATCTGGAACTGTCACGGATTCGTCCGGTCACGACAACCATGGTGTCACCGAAGGGGGGCCCATCCCCACCGAGGGGCGTTTCGGACAGGCCCTGTCCTTCGACGGCAGTGGTGACAGCCTCATTCTGCCAGGGGATCCATCTTTGCATGACGATGGGCCGATGACCCTCCAGGTCTGGCTCAGGCCAGACGAAGCGATGGAATCCTGCAAGACGGGCAACAACGACGGAAACGCAGGCGTCGTCTCCATGGCAAACGGCACGGAAAACGAATGGAGTTGGCAACTGCGCTTCGGCACCCCCGACGAATGTCTTCTCGGCTTTCATCTCAACACGACATCCGGTATGGCATGGGTAAACGCCGGCACCACCATCACCCCAGGACAATGGCACCAAGTGAGCGTCACCTATGACGGACACAGTCTGGTGTTTTACCTCGACGGGCAGGAAACCGACCGAACGGCAGTACAGGGGGCAACGAGAGCAGATGCCGACATCCTGGTTGCCGATGATGGATGGGGCAATCGGTTCCATGGATCCATCGATGAATTACGCATCTTTTCCCGGGCACTGTCCCCCCAGGAAGTCAAAGCTTCGTGGGTCCTGCCACCAAGAACATCCCACCTGACCCGCAGGTTCGAATCTCTGTCCCAGGGTGAACATCACTTCCAGGCATTCGCCACAGACCAGGCAGGACACACGCTACGGACCGAACTCCGCACCATATCGGTGTTGCATGGTGATCCCTGTGCAGGCATCGACTGCTCGGGCCATGGGCAATGCGTCGTGGTGGAAGATGCCGCCGAATGCAACTGTGATGGCGGCTACCATGCAGTGGACCTGAGCTGCGTTCCAGATTCCCCCTACCTCCACGGACAACCGCTGCCCCGGGACCGTCCCATCCGTATCCTATTCATCGGAAACAGCTTCACCGCCGTCGGGGACATCCCCAACCGGGTGCGGTCTCTTGCTGAATCCGCGGGATGGGCGGCTCCCGATGTCTCCAGGAGCGCCCCCGGAGGATCCACACTGGAACGCCATCGAGTCCTCAACGAAACATTGGCCCTCGTCCGCCAAGGCGACTGGGACATCGTCGTACTCCAGGAATACAGCACGAGGCCCACGGACAACGTGGGACCAGCCGAGCAATTCAAAGCCGATGCCACTTGGTTCTATGACGAAATCAAGACATACAGCCCCTCAGCCCTCATCGTACTCTACGAGACCTGGGCCCGCGCCCCAACCCACTCGATCTACCCCGGAACATTCCAGGATCCGGCGGAAATGCAGGCACAACTTCGATATCACTACAATGACGCCGCCAACAACTACATCCCGACAAATGCCACATTTACGCCTTCCGACGAAATCTGGGTGGCTCCGGTGGGAGATGCCTGGGAGGCACACCTCGACGGCCCCGATCCCCTACGCATGCATGGAAATGACGACTATCACGCCGGCACGAATGGTCAGTATCTCAACGCCGCAGTCCTTTATGTAACGATTTTCGGGTGTCCGGTCACGGATCTGAGCAATCTGGATCTGAGCGAAAACAATGCAGCCAGGCTCCAGTCCGTCGCAGACGACACAGTGGGCATCGATCCCACGATCCAATGCCCCTGACAAAGACCCCACGACGACAGATGCCCACACCATCAGAACGCACACGAAGGCACGGCACACTATTTCAGGGTCACCGGCCGGAGGAACGGGCCGGATGTGCCACCCGCCGCGACGAACGCACTGCGGCCCGATTGCGCCGGTTTCCTTCCCTGCGCAGACGCAGCAGGATCCGACCACCTTTTTCCGAATAAACGAGATCTCCCGTTTCTGTGTCCAGGGTCACTGAATCCCCTGGCTCGCAATCACTGCATGAATAGGTTATCCGCCCCGTACCCACTGCAAAACGACACCTGCCTCCGGACTCGATACTGCGCGCCCGGCACCCGCAGCGTAGGCTCACACGACAAGATGCCGGCAAAAGCCGGCTGCGATCCGGCTCGAAACGACCACAGCCCCAGTCCACGCTTTCGAGCGCCAGATGCTCCACCTCGACTTCCACCTGACAATGACGACCGGCCGACTTCCAAGAAGACCGCACCACCTTGGCCCAAAACCGAACCGTGCGATGACTGGTCAACCGCACCTGACGGACGCACACGAGCAGATAGGAGCCTCCCAACGTAGCGGCCAAAGCAACCACGAGCAGCAGGATTCGCCCCGTAACCGACAAAACGAGTCGGAAAGCCCACAGAGCCAGCAGCACGACGGCGGCAATGAGAATCCACTGGGCAGCCTGCGGATGGTGGGCAATCCAATCGAGCAGGCCTTCGAACATCCGTCACCTTCCTTGGTTGTCGAGCGGGCCCTGTCGTTCCAGGTGCAATGGTCGACGAGAATCAGATCACTGTTTGGCCGCAGGGCCCTGTCCGTTTCTGAGGAGATTGGCGCGTCCGGTGGGCCAGACCAGGCAATTGTCCGACGAGCCTGGCACATGATAGACATCGAGACCATGGTCGATGGTCAGGACCAATATTTCGAGAGTCCCGTCCCCGTCCAGATCCGCCACCGTGGGGGCAACAGCAGCCCCAATCCCATTGCCGTTTTCCCGCTGGTTCGGCAATTCGATATCGTAGAGCTTTTCGCCACGGCTCGACAAAATGACCAGATGCCCGTCACCGAGTTGCTCACCCCAGGTCCCGAAGATGATTTCCGGACTGCCGTCCCCGTTGAGATCTGCCACCACCACCTCCGAGCCGTACATCAAAGGTTTTCCCCTGCTGTAGTCGTATCTCCAAAGCAAGGTGGCCTTGGCATCGAAAGCGTACACATAGCCGTCGTTGATCGGAGCCAGGATCTCGGGCACCGATGGTGATTCCGGCCGAATGTCGGCCACCGTGGGTGTCGGGATTGTGTCGGGAGGATACCAATCGTCGTTGGGCAGGGGATGCTCGGACAGGGGATCCGACAAAGCGGCCCAGGAGCTTGAACAGTACGTTTACCTGGCCAACAAGGTCATCTCACAGACCGAGCGCCGAGTGTTTCACGAAGAGAAGGTGCCGGCCAAACAGAAGGTCTTGTCCATCTTCGAGCCGCACACCGCCATCATCATCAAGGACCGACGTGAAAAGAACTACGGCCATAAAATCACGCTCACCGGCGGAACCTCCGGGCTGCTGACTGACCTCGTCATCGAGCAAGGCAACCCGGCAGACTCCACCCTGGCTGTGCGCATGATCGAGCGGCAAAAACACATCTACGGTCGCCTGCCGCGCCAGGCCGCTTTTGATGGTGGCTTTGCATCCAAAGCAAACCTCGCCGACATCAAAAACCTGGGCCTCACCGACGTTTCCTTCCACAAAAAGCGCGGTCTGAAGGTCGCCGACATGGTAAAGAGCACCTGGGTGTTCAGGCGCCTACGCAACTTCCGGGCCGGCATCGAAGGGATGATCTCATTTCTCAAACGCGCCTTCGGACTACGACGCTGCACCTGGCGCGGATTCCCATCCTTCAATGCCTACGCATGGGCCTCGGTCGTGACGGCGAACCTCCTAATGATCGCCCGTCATTTGCTCGCATAGTCCTGCCCATCTGCCCAACCCTGTCCTGTCCCCGCTTTTACCCCGACGAGGGCTGGGGTCTGCCTCCCCCCCCCCCTTT
>JAGGXR010000115.1 GCA_021162935.1 Deltaproteobacteria bacterium | reverse complement strand
TCTCCAGCAGGGCGAGGGGCGGAGGCAGGGCGGCGTCGGCCTCTGCATCCCATGGGGCGGCGTCATCGGTAACCTCTGCATCCCATGGGGCGGCGGCATCGGTAACCGAGGCATCCCCAGCCTGGTTCTGGTTCTGGTTCGTGTGTCCAGTGGATCCACCGCAGGCGGCGATGAGCAGGGCGCCCAGGAACAAGCCGTGGAGCTGAAATAGGCCCCGGCGCGCGTGGAGGCGGCACGAAAAATTTCTAAGCGGATGTGTTTTCATCATGTTCTTCTCTCGTGGTGAGCCGCCCCAGGGGTCCGGATTTGCCCAGACACCAGCTCTGGGTGATAGCACCGATGGGGTGTGATGCAAGCCCGAATGGCTCCTGGCCCAGGCCGGATCACTGTCCGAACGAAATCCGGGAGAAAAGAGAACACATGCCCGGACAATCGGTATAGACCGGCGTGCTGTCGCTTTCCACCGTCAACCAACTGAAGCGTTGCATCATGCGCTTTTTCAATTTTTGTCGGCCATCGCTGTCGCTGCCGTCCTTCGATATGATTCCAAACCAGAACTCCGACAAACTGGGTGAGACCGTCAAGCGATCGGCCCACTCGGGCTTCGGATGGTGCAGATCCACTTCGAGTCGCTCGATCTGCGGCATGCGCACCAGGGCGGCAAGTCCTTTGAAATCGAGCTTCCATCCGGCGATTCCCAGCCTGGATAGACCTCGCATGGAAGCCAGGGCATGAATCGCTCGACGGCTCAAGATGGGCAGCTTCCGGTTTTCTCCAATACGAGACACGATCAGCACTTCCAAACGATGGATTGCAGCAAGACGCTCGACGAATCGTGCCGTCAGACCCGGGTTGAATCCGACATAGAGTTGTCTGAGCGAGCGGAAACGAGTGATCCATGTTGCAGCCGCATCATCGAGTCGATTGTGTCCGAGGCCGAGGACTTTCAGCTTTCGTAGACCAGTCAAGACCGCGATATCGGAAGACGTCAGCTTTTTTCCGGCCAGGTCGAGTACGCGGAGGTTGTGTAGGCGAGCAATGAAGGGCAAAATGGATGCATCCAAACCATTGCAAAGCGACAGGTCCAGGTGTTCGAGGTGGGTGAATCGCGCCAGGATTGGACCGATGTCGTTGGAACAATGCCTTCCCTTGACAAACAATGCGACAAGCGGCGATTGAGCAAACGGAGCAAGTGTCTTTGCATCGACATCGATAGGCCCTTGCTTATTGTCTGGGGCGTAAACACCTCCCTCGAATGGAGAGTCCATGGTCCGACTTGGCGGAGAACCAGGCTCGCCGACCTGGATCATGAGCAGGCGCAGACCTCGAAGCCTCGCTGGACCAATCGTTCGTAAATTCTTGGCCGACCCCCGCACGAAGAGCGCGCGAAGTCCCGTCAGCCGGCCAAGGCTGTGCCCGGCCAACTCCAACCAGCGATTTCCGACCAAGGCCAAAGCCCCGATGCTGTGGGGCAGGTTGTGGAAAACGGTGGCATCCGATGGTGGCGAAGCTGTCGCAAGGGTCGCCGTTTTTCCGCCGATCCAGAGGGAAAGCATGCGCAACTGGGGAGCGGACTTGATCATCTTGACGACGGTCCGAATGTCCGTCCGAGAAAGAAAAGCCTCTCGAAGTAGCGATGGATTCGGAAGGGACCAGATGATTTTTGACGCAGGTCCATCGAGAACCAGACGCCAGATATGGGACATGGCCGCCACGGCTTTGAGCAGGACGGGGTTGAGCACGCTCGTGGCGATGATTTCCCTGACCCAGCTCGGTCGAATCTTCGACGGAACATTCGTCGTGGCCGGACCGTTTCGCATCAGTTCGCCCGAACGACACAGTGCCTGATGCCGACCAGCCGGTGTTTTACTTCCCTGGGGGAGATAGCAGCTTCCCGAACGGTCCGTTCCAAAAAGACGCAAACGGCTCAGCGGTGGCAGATCGGCCACGGTCGGCCATCCGCTCGCTTCCAATTCCTCGTCATATGGTGTCGTTCCACGCCTCGCCCGCGCTTGGATCCACAATGCATAGAGTTTGTCACCAAGTACTTTCAACGGTCTCAAAGACACGGCGTGGTGGTCGAGCAGCATGCACATGGACTTGGAATGAATAGATGCCAAAGCCTTCAGGATCCTTGCGTCCCAAGCACGTCGCGAAACAAACCACGTAACGGATTCGATGGTCGCCGCATGGTCTCGAATCAGGGCCACCGCTTGCTCGGTGGTCAATCGCTGGTCGATGACGATGCCGGCGACGACACGATCCTTTTTCCATAGTGATCCATGTCGCACCCAATGGTGGTCCATCGTGTCACGACGGACGAAACACAGGCCCGGCACGGTTCTGACCTGACCCTTCACAGCGACCCGAGGTTCCGGTCGGCCTGCCAGCTCGATCGTGTCGAAAACCACGGTTTGAGGGATGGCCCAGGGGACGAAAGCTTCCTTGTGGCCGGGTCGCTGAGCGCTTCCTTGTCGCCGGCCTGACAAAGCACCATGATGGGGCCGTGTGGTGGCCGGAGCGGTCGTGGCCTCCGTTCGGCCCGTCTGCGACGTTCGACAGCAAGCCGTAAACAGTACAACCACGGCAATGAACACCTCTGGATGGTGTTTCCGAGACACGATTTTACCCAATTGAGACATCAAAGGTTCCTCCTTTGTGCCCGGTGCTCCTGTCAGTAGGCATGACATGTCGTCGATGCACCCTGAATACGCACTCTGCGATTCGCAGCGGCATCGAAAACGCCGATGCCCGATCCAATGGTCACGTTTTTTGCCCGTGCATAGGCGACAAACGCCTTGGCCAATGCATCGCTGCTCGGACAATGGCTGATTTTGACACGTCCCGCCTTGATGTCAGCCAAAAATTGCACGAACAACCCGGACAGCTTTCCACGGCTGCTGCCAGCAGCGCCAATGACGATACTGTGAGGAAAACGTTTTCGAAAATATTTCATGGCCCGGTCATTCGTACCGAGACAGCCTGTAATGACCACAAGTTTTCTGCCCTTGATGGGGTTTGACGGTTGGACGTATCGGTTCAAGTTCAATGTCTGGTTGCCGTGCAAGAAGCGCTCCGGGTGGTGATAATGCGTGTAGTGATGACCTCCCAGGATAATGATGTCGGCATGTTCGAGCGTATTGCGGTCCACGCCCACATGGACGTGGGCTCCGTTGGCCGCGATGCTCGAACGGCTCCAGCCCCAGATGACGAGCTGTTTTCCGGACAAAGGTCCTGCCGATTTGGCACCACAGCTTTGCTGTATCTGGGCCGTCCGAAACATCGTGTTGCACGTGATGCGCGTTGTCATGAAATACCTCCCTGTTGTGTCGAACCTGGTGCACGTGGAGTCCGACGGCCGAATCACTCGGCTCGCCATGCCACACTCGACTCCATTATCGACAACGACCAAAGAGTGTTGCGTGGCTGACGGATGAACCGACGTCGCTGCGCGAAGCATGGTGTTGGAACATTTTGGTGCATGTTCGTGTGATCGTCGGTCCCATGTGTGGGCCGATCACGCGTCATGTCCTCGATGGAGCCGTTGGATTGCAGATAAGTGGTTTGGCTCACCGGGTCGGTCACCTGAGTGGGGCGTTTCGTTCAGGTGGACGGGCCGAGAAGGTGGGCGAGTTGTTCGTCGATGGCTTCGACCTGGAGGTCGCCCCCCAAAGCGGACCAATGGGCCTTGGATAAGTTCCACGCGGTTTCGGCTCTGTGGACGTCATGTGCCTGGGCCGCAAGATAACCGGCCAGGTCGGCCAAAACGGCCAGGTCCTTGTCGACACGCCCCGTTTCCGGCTGGATCCGTTCGGCTGAAGCGTAGAATCGGTCGAAAGCAGGCCAGTCCTGGTCGTGGGCAGCGCAAACCATGCGTGCATAGTCGATGTAGCAGGTCACGGCTTCCTTGATGGAAAACTCCTGCTTTGCCAGACGGCGCAGCTCCGTTCGCCCTGTATCGTATCGACCGCTTTGCACCATGGTGAGGGCCATGTTGATCTGTTGTACGTAGGTCCATTCTGAGCCGATGGATTCGAGGATACGCGCCGCCCGTCCGTAGGCTTCCACCGCCTCGTTGAAACGCTCCGACTGGCGAGCCACTTCACCTTGGAAATTGGCGCAGGCAGCTTCGCCAAAGCGATTTCCCACGTGACGATAGGACGATGTGGCTCGATGAGTTTCTTCGATCGCCGTTTCTTCGTCTCCGTCAGCCAGGAGGAGCAGGGCATACACGTAGGTTGCTTCGGCCAGGTTCGCTTCGTCGTCGTTTTCCTCGAATCGTCGTTTTGCGTCGAGGGCCATGGCCAGTCCTGGGACGTGGTCGCCTGTGACCTCGTAATGGAGCCTGGCGGCAATGACGTCGCAGGTGGCGGCTGCATCGTCATCTCCCACGGTGCGGAATGCGTTCGCCGCCTGCTCGGCCACGTCCAGGGCCTGTTTCATATTTCCCTGCATTCTGGTCAGTCTTGCCCTGGTGCGCAGGATGTCCGCCTGCAACGGGCGCATGGTCTCGCCGAGTTGCTGTGCGGCCTTGGTCAGGAGCGTCTCCGATTGGCTCAGGTTACCCTGCTCGAAAGCAATCTTGGCCATCAAGAGCCAGGTTTTCGGGGCTCGGTCGTCTTCGGGCCTTGGTGAAGCATTTGCGAGGATCTGCTCGCGTATGCGGCACAGTTCCATGGCTCGACCGTGGCGTCCCTGTCCGAGGTGCTCCTCGGCTGCCAGGAACAGGGGGGCGACTGCCTGATCCGGCTCGTCGGCCGCCAGATAATGCCCCGCCAGCTTTTCTGCGAACCTTGGATTGCTCGGGCCGAACAGGGACGTGAGCCCGGCTGCACAGGCCAGGTGCTCGGCCCTCCATCGGCCCTCCTTTTTCGCGGCACGCTCGAGGCTTTCGCGGAACATGGGATGGGTAAACGACCAACCGTCCTCGGTGGGGTTGGCCAATCCGGCCAGGATGAGGTGCTCGGTCATGCCTGAAGGGACAGACAGTCCGAGCTGTTCGGCAGATGCCCGCCATGTAGGACGGTCCACCTCGATGCCGATGGCCGCGGCCAGTTCGAGAATTTGCCCGGTCGTCCTTCCGAACCGCTTGGAGATGCGCGCCGTGCGTTGCTTCCACAGGTCGTGGATGTTGTCTGGAATCGAGGTCTTGGTTCCTGTCTTGAGGGTGAACTCGCCGCGGTTCGGGGTCAGGGCCCGTCGTTCCACGAGGTCACCTACGAGTTGCACGGCGAACAGCGGGTTGCCCCCAGTACGTGTGGCCACGTCGTCTGCCAGGCCGGGAGCAATGTCGAGCATGCCGGTGACCAGCTCGAGGCGTTCTGCGGCATCGAGGGGGACAAGGGGCAGGTCGAGCGATTGGTCGTTGCCCAGCAGTTTTTGGATCAGAGCCCGTTCGTCGGATCGTTCCGCCAGAGTCTCATCCCGGTACGTGGTCAGCATGAGCGTGGAGATCCGACGGGGTCCTTCCAAAAGGGCGTGTGCCAGTTCCAGGGTTTCGAGGCCCCATTGGACGTCGTCGAGCCAGAAGATCAGGGGGCGGTGCCTTGCTTTGAGACTGAAGAAGTCCGCCAGGACGGCGAATCGGGTCTCTTTGGCGGTGAACAAGTCAGGCCGATTCTTGGGCGGTTCGTCTTCCTTGTCGTCCGGGGCCATGAGACGGGTCAGGGCCATGGCCAGGTATTCCACGTCGTGGCGACTGCGATCCGTTGCAAGGGCGCTCAACACGTGCAGGGTCTGGCGAAAGGTCTCGTCGGAACTCAACCCCACGCAGCGCAGGGTTTTTGCGAGCATGGGACTCAAGCCATCCGACGGATTGGGAAAATTGCTGTGAGTGACGGTCAGAACCTCGGCACAGCCAAGCTCGTCCGCCCGTTGGGCGATCCAGCGAGCCAAACGACTCTTGCCGATCCCGGCAGGGCCGTGGATGGCGGCTATGCGTGGTTCCATGTGGGCGTGGGCATCGCGCAGGGCCTGCCATAGGCGGTCTCGTTCCTGCTCACGTCCCACGAACGGCGCGGGACGCAGGCCGAACAGGGCGAGTCCTGCACCGGACAGTCGGGTCGGAGGCGTCGTGTCTCGGGCTCGTCGCCAGGTCTTCGGGACTCGGCAACGGTGCTTGGGTGCAACCTCGATCATGGTGGAGTGGTAGGAGTCGGAGCGGGGCTCATCGGTCGACGTGGCCATGGTGGGAACGCCATCCGTAACGGAACTCGGTTGGTCGGCCGTGTTTGGTGCTGAGGGTGCGGCTGTCCCCGGTGAGGTCTGTTTGTGCGGATCCAGTTCGGGATCGTTGGTGGGGCCTGTTTGTACCGCCATTCTTCTTGAGTCGGGAACACCAGATGGCCCCACCTGCGTGACCGGGGTCAGCCGGGCGAGGGCGTCGGCCGCATCGGCTGCTCGCTGGTATCGATTCCATGGTGCCTTCGCCAGCAGGATGGAGAGCCATTCGTTGAATCCGCCCGGCACGGGAAGGGTCCATGCCGGAGGGGGCAACACGCCGTACGCGTGGGCATCGAGGATCTGCTGGAGGCTGCCCTTCGAGTCACGAAACGGGGCGTTGCCCGTGGCCATTCGGTGGGCAAGGCACCCGACCGCGTAGAGGTCCGTCCAGGGGCCGAGATTGACCGTGTCTCCGTGGATCTGTTCCGGGGCCATGTAGCCGGGGGTGCCCGCCAGGAAGCCTCGGGTCGAAGCATCCGTCCTGCCCGAGGTTCGTTTCTGGGAGTCCGGGGCCATCCAGAGACGAAGTCGGCCGGACCCGCTGTGCGATGCGTCTCGTGACCTGGTCGGCTCGTCCATCTCCGACAGAGCGAAGGCAATCCCGAAGTCAGCGAGTTTGACGATGGGTTTGCGGCGATTCAGCGCCTGAAGGAGTACGTTGCCTGGTTTGACGTCACGGTGGATGACGCCCCTGGCGTGCGCATGGGCCAGGGCATCGAGGATCTGCAACAGGATGTTCCGCATGACCGCAAAGTCATGGATGGGTAAGATGTTCTGCAATGGTCCGCCGGGAACATGCTCCATGACCAGGTAGGGGCTGTCTGCGGCGATGCGGCCGCCGGACTGCTCTTCCATTTCGTCATCCACCACGCCATAGTCATAGATGGTAACGACGTGTGGGTGACTCATGGCCGCCATGGTCTGCACTTCGTTGTTGAAGCGTATCCTTGCGATTTGGCCCTTGGTGAACCGGGCAGACATGACCTTGATGGCCACGTCGACGCCCTGGCCCCGGTGTTTTCCCAGCCAGACCTGGCCCGCGCCACCCCTCCCCATGAGTCGAATCAGTTCGAACGAGCCGAATGAGACCGGTTGTGCTCGGTGGGGCGTGCCAGCAGCGTCCATCGCGTTCGTTTCGTGGTTGTGGGAGTGGGTTCTGTCAGTATCGTCGGCCATGAATGGGGTGATCTCCAACCTTCGTGACGACCTCCAGCCTTCGTGACGATCTTTGCTGCTTTTAGAGGAGGAATTTCAGCAAAAGACAATACATCAGCAAGAGACAATACATAAGTTATAGGATTCATTGTTGGTTCGGTCAAGCGTGACTCGTCGATCGTCGACAGCGTCGCTTGACTTTTCGCCATGAACTTGTTCCTCCATGGCATTGGCCCGGCGGATGGAGAGCACGAGCCCCCATTCGAGTGGACGACAGTTTGCGCGACGAGCCGCGTCAGCATTACCCGGTCGTAGTGACGAATCCGCCCTTCGAAAAGAAGTCCAGCATCACGGTCATCTTTCATGGGGGACGACCGTCATCACAGTAGAAGCGCATCTTCCACGTCATCCCCCGTCCATCCCAGTTGATGTCCTACCATCTCCAGAAATGCTCGTTCCTCCTCATTGAGGACTCCATCCGACTTGGCAGCCGCCACCAGTCGTTCCATCAGGATATGGTCGGGTGTGGACTGACCGAGTTCCTCCCCCCTCTCTATCACTTCAGTTACCACGTCCTGCCAGGTCTGCCACGGGTCATCCAGTTGGCGGATCAATGCTTGAGCCATCCACTGTTTCATGCCCATGTCATGCATCACCTGGATGAAATGATGCCTCTCCTTGGCGTTTATCTTCCCGGTATCACACGTCATGATTCGGACCAAGAGGTCTGCCAGGAGCTTCCTGTAGACGCCGGGCACGTCTTTACTGGGGGGATCCAGTGTCTCCATGAGCAAACGTTCGCTCGATCGTACTCCGAAGCTGGCTAGGTAGGTGATCGGTGCACTCAGGAACAAGAAAGCAAAAACCGCGATAGCCCCTGCGGTACTCCCCCACACAACATCAACCATCATGGCCCCGAATATGGGGGCAACGACCGCCGTACTGTAGACGATGAACAGGGTGACTACCCCGCTGCGCGATTCGGGCATCAACGCGAGCATCATGCCGTATGCGACGCATATCATCGCAATGGTGAACGTGATCAGCACGGACCAGAGCATGTCACTCGGACTGGTTTGGACGGTTTGAGCCGACACAAGCGGCATGGCCATGATGGAGAGAGTTCCGAGCACGAGCCCCCATATCCAGAGAGCGATTGGTCCGAAAAACTGCATCCGTTTGGCGGAATGCATCAGATCTTTGCTGATATCTGCCCCTGATGGAACTCCTCCGACCATTGTCTTTCTCCCTTTCGTGGCGTTCGACGATGGGCTGGTCTCGGCCAAAATCCAGTGCCAACCGCCAATGGCGATATCGGTCCTCGACACGTTGTCAAATGCAATTTTCGGGCTTACCTGGAACGTCGCCGTCGACAGCCCGACTCCACACCGAAAGGCCCCTTTCGGGTCCATCCCCGACACGGCAATGTTTACCAGACCCAAAGCGAAGGACAACAGCAATTGCCTTCTGCTCTCTGTCGAACCTCAATTCTCGGGTCGATTAGGTAAAAACATCAGCAAGTGATCCAAAGATGGGGGTAGAGGCTGTGACGGGGCGAGGAAATCTTCACCCAATGGGTGGTCAGCGACAATGACAAGCCACCGGTGACGACAATAAGAATTCCCCACTGGCCGGGTGTCTGAGGGACAGCAGTTCGACGACCCGACGACGCGACAGTTGAGGTCTCCGAAAACACATTGAACTATGGTATTCTCTTTCGAAATCATCAAAAGGGCTTTTGGAATGGCTCCCCGTGCCAAGGAGAAATCCGTCATGAACGAACCCCAAAACACGCAAATGAACCGCACTTGGGTCAAACCTGGCCAGATGATGGCACGGCCGGTAGCCCTCGCCGCCGTTCTATTTGCCCTGCTGACCGCTCAGGGCTGTTTCTTCAGCCAGGCTGAGGAAGAAGGCAACAAGACCTTCGATGTGCAGCCGAAAACCCGCCTGATCGTGCACAATGCGAACGGATCGATCAAGGTAGAGTCGGGCGTTCCTGGACGTATCGAGGTCCATTGGACCAAGAAGGCCAAGGCGTTTTCCAACGCAAAGAAACTCCTTGGCAAAATTCATGTCACGACCACGTTGACAGGCACCACGCTGCACGTAAACGTGGACCAACCATCTGGGTCTGGCACCAAAAACTATGGAGTTTCGTTCCGCATCCAGGTCCCCACGAACACGCCGGTGGACATCGAGAACCACAACGGCACGATCCATGTCGATTCGGTGGCAGCTCCCATGTCGGTCAAGACGAGCAACGGAAGTGTGTATCTGTCCGGCGTCAAGGGCGCCGCAGATGCCAAATCGTCCAATGGAACCATCAAAATAGATGGTCAGCTCACGTCCTTTGCGGCACGAACGAGCAACGGGTCCGTCACTGTCAGGCTGGAATCAGGATCCCGACTGGACCAAGACTCATCGATACGGACATCGAATGGATCCATCAAGTTTTACGCCGCAAGCGACGTTGCCTTCGCTGTTCAAGCCGACACGCACAACGGCCATGTCAAAAGCGACTTTCCCCTGGCTCACACCAGTCGAAAATCCGCGAGCGGTACGGTGGGTCAGGGAGGCAAGACCGTTCGTCTCAAAACTTCGAATGGGTCCATCACCCTCTCTAAATTGTAGGATGAAAACCTATCATACTGAGTTGGTTTCCCTCTTTGTTGGTTTCCCTTCCAGAAGTCGGGTTTTGTGCGACCGGATCGGCACCTGCTGGCGCCGGCGGTTGGCGAGAGCAGCGCCGCGATCCGTGCTCGACCGAAGAAGTCATGCAATTCGCGCAGGAGACGGGATTTTCGCGCGTTCCCCAGCCCTCGGCCCGGTGGTTTCTGGGAGCGTCCACGCTGAGCAGATGCGTGCGACGACCGGAGCAGGTGTCGGGCCATGACCAGCAGGTTCGCCGTGACGACCGAGGCCCAGGCATACGACTCAAAGGAGGCGAGGCCGCGCCAGGTGCAATGACGTAGACCGAAGCTGCGCTTGAGAAACGAGGTCATCGTCTCGATGTCGGCGCGGAAGTTGCGCAGGCGTTTGTACACCCAGGTGCTCTTCACTATGTCGGCGACCTTATGTCGGCGACCTTCAGGCCACTCTTTTTGTGGAAGGAGACGTCCTTGACGCCCAGGTTTTTGATCTTGACGAGGTTTGCCTTTGGTTGCTGTAGCCGTTCATCTGCTTGATCGTCAGCGCTCGTTTGGGCCCCGGTTTCTATT
Source organism: Deltaproteobacteria bacterium (assembly GCA_021162935.1). GTDB lineage: Bacteria > Myxococcota_A > Polyangia > HGW-17 > SLPX01 > JAGGXR01. The sequence continues at coordinate 71,936 of JAGGXR010000115.1, read as the reverse complement.
CGAGTTATTTTAGGATTATTTTGTGATTCCCAATGTTTCCCACTTCTCGGATGGAAACTCATTATTCGAGTGTGATCGAATGCTGTGCTGCGAGTGAGGTGGGTTGGTCGAGATTTGTTTTGAAAAGCAGGGGGCGCATCGTTATGGTCCGGCAAAGGAATGATGGCAAGATGATGGCAGGATGGATGGAGTGAAGATGACTCTGGCCAATTGGGCGGATGAGACAGCGATTCCCCACAAGACCTTGGCGGATTTGGAATGGCATCGGCTCTGCGAGACCATGGCGGGTTTTTGTCGCAGTGAGGCGGGCGGGGAGCAGGCACGAGCCTGGCCTCTGTTCGATCGGATCGACGAGGCGAGACAACGACAGGCCGAGGTGCAAGAATCGGCTTTGCTGGCCGACGATGGTTTCGTGGCGGCTCCAGCCGGTGAGGACCTGGACCTGGGACGGGACCTGGAAGTCGTGGGCAAACGAGGCGTGCTCGATGCCGAAGCGCTTCGGCGCGTGGCAGCAGGACTCAAGGCGGGGTGGAGGTTGCGGCGGGACCTGATGGCCCGTCGAGAGCGGGTTCCGCGTCTGGCAGAACGCGCCTCGGCGCTTCGGCCCCTCGAAGACGTGTGGGGGCCGATCTTGGAGAGTTTCGGAGAAGACGGCGCCCTTCGAGACGAGGCGAGCGCCGACCTCGGTGCCATGCGGGCCAGGGGCAGGTCGTTGCGCGAGCGGATCGTGGAGCGGCTTGAAACGATCATGGCCGATCCGGACATGGAGTCGGTGCTCCAGGACAACTACTACACGCTACGCGAGGGCCGTTACGTGCTGCCGGTCAAGGTGGAGATGCAGCACTTTGCTCCTGGGATCATCCATGCCCGGTCGCAGACTGGCCAGACCGTGTTCGTCGAGCCATCCAAGGTCACCGAGTTGGGGAACAAGCTCAAGATGGCCATCGCAGACGTGGAGATGGAGGAGGCGCGGGTCTTCGCGGAACTGACGGCTCTGTTGGCCGAGGAGTTGCCATCCATTCGTGCAAACATGGTTGTGCTGGCGGATCTGGACGCGATCGCCGCGGCCGCGTCCCTGGCCAGGAAATTGGACGCCGTGGCCGTGGACCTGGTCGAAGCAGACGAAGGCAGCCGGCTGAACCTGGTCGAGGCGAGACATCCTTTCATGGTGGGGTCGGGCGACCCGGTGGTAGCGAACAGCTTTGCGTTGGACCGCGGCGGTTGTCTCGTGGTGACCGGACCGAATGCTGGCGGCAAGACTGTGGCGCTCAAGACCCTGGGCATGGCGGTGCTCATGGGGCGTGCAGGTCTTCCGGTTTGTTGTCGTCCCTCGTCGGTGCTTCCTTTCTATGGAGGGCTGCACACGACCATGGGGGACGACCAGGACATCACCTCCGGACTTTCCACGTTCACTGCGCACATGAGCGTGATCAATCGGGTGCTGCGCCAGGCTGGCCCAGACAGTTTGGTGCTTCTCGATGAGGTGGCCGTGGGTACTGAGCCGACCCAGGGGGCCGCGCTCGCCCAGGCTATTTTGGAGCGTTTGGCCGATTCGGGATGTTCGGTGATGGTCACGACGCATTACACGGCCCTCAAGGCTCTGGCTGCGACCGATGCGAGATTCCGCAATGCGGCGATGGGATTCGACCCAGAGCATCTTGCCCCCACGTATCGGCTGGAACTGGATGCCATGGGTCGCTCGTCGGCCCTGGACGTGGCTCAATCCATTGGTTTGCCGCAGGCGGTGATTGAGCGTGCCTCCGAGTTGCTCGGAGGACAGCAGCTCAAGCTCGATGGTCTCCTTGCCGATGTGGAGCAGCGTCGGGCCGACCTGGAGGCTCAGATTGAGAGAGCCAGGCGAGAAGCTGCGCAAGCAGAGGGCGAGCGGCGCAAGGCGGTCGAAATCCGTGCCAGCCTGGCCAGCGAGTTGGAGCAACTCAGACGCCGCGCCCACGACGGGGCGGTCGTGGAACTGCGGTCCCTGCGTGCTGATTTGGATCGGCTCCGCAAACGGCTGCGTAAGGTGGACCTGTCCAGCTCGGATTCCGCCTCCGTCCTGCAGGAGGTCGAAGATCGAGCCTCACGGAGTGCCGCGCGCCTGACGGATTTGGCGCCCCAGCCCGAGCCGGTGCAGGGTACGCCCCTTGGCATCGACGACGTTGCGCCGAAGCAGAAGGTGATCGTGGCGTCCATGCGGGCCGAAGGGCTGGTGGAGAGCGTGGACCAACGAGGTCGCGTGGTGGTGCGGGTGGGCGGTATGAAGGTGACGGTGCCCATCGACGATCTCCTTCTGCCCGCCAAGGTTGGCACAAGACGCGGTTTGGCTGGTGGCAAAGGAACCGGCCGATCCCTAAAGGGGGCGAAATCGGAGCCGAAACAGGGCGCCAAGCGGATTCGGGACCATGCTGGGGCTTCGGCGGCGCCGACTGGGTTCGTGGCGTCCACGGATTTGAGGGCGCCCGGGCAACTGGAGCCTTCTGGGGACCAGGATGACGCTGGCCCAGACGGAGGCGAATTCGTGATTCGCGAGGAGATGGCCACCTTGGACCTGCGTGCCCTCACCAGGGACGAGGCGCTCGATCGGCTGGACCGGTTCGTGGATGCGTGCCTGCGTGACGAGCATACGGCCATGCTGGTGATCCATGGTCATGGCACTGGTGTGCTCAAGGCCGCGGTTCGCGAATACGCGCGTCACAGTCCTGTGGTGCAGCGTTTTCGCCCTGGCGCTCGCAACGAGGGGGGCGACGGAGTCACGATTTTGTTTTTGGACCTGTAGACTGTGTAGACTGTCAGTGATGGGACCCGCGGCGAAGAGTCGTTTTGGGGATGAAGTTCGTGAGGCGGAGGAGGAAGGTCGTGTCGTAGCGCATGCCCAGGGTGGCCTCCCCCTTTTCGGTTTTGGTGCTGGCGGCGATGCCCATGATGCGTTGGATGCGCCATGAGCGCCATGTGGCCTTGGTTTGGTCCACGATGATGCGCATGCGTCCCTTGATGACGCCTCCCATTTTGTACGTCTTGCCCTCCCGTTTCAGGTCGAAGTCCGGGATGATTCCTCGCTCCTTGCCCGTGAGTTCGAGGCAGGCTGGTCGATTCGGATTGATGGGAGGGCTGCTGGCCGATTCGCTGGTCCGCGCGGCGGCAGCAGGGGGGGCCGAAGGCGTGGCTGCACGCGCATCCTTCGGGGTCGCGCCCGTGGCCGCCTGAGCGGTCTTCGGTGGCCCTGAAAGCGCCGGGTCGGGTGACCCCGGTTCTGCAGGTGGCCGTTCATCGATTGCGCAGGTCGTGGGCACGGCGCAGGCATAGTCTGTTTCCAGGTCTACGAGCATGGCCGCGTCGGCCATCTTTGTGTTGATCCGACTCGTGGTCTTCCATGTCGATCCGATGGGTTTTCCTGCAACGCTCGCGTCGACGGCGAGTTGATAGATGCGATGGAGCACCTGCTCGATACGCAGGTTCGCCAGGTTGCGTCCCGCTCCTTCGACCGAGAAATCAGCGAGTCCTCCAGAAGGCTTGAGACACCACGAGACCGTCATATTCGCCAATTCCGTTTCGACCGAGACGATTCCAGGATTGCGCCGCATGTGCGGCGGCGGTTTGTGGCCGGCGACCGGTTCTGTGCCCAGGCCCATGCGTGGGTTGAAGAAATGGTCTTCGAAGCAGGTACGCTGTTTGGTTTTTTTGGTGACGGTGCGGCGCAGTTCGAATCGGGCCCAGATACGCCGGCTCATTTTCGAGCTTCCACCCCACAGGTCCACGCGCGCCGCAAACACGAGTTTGCCCTGGTACTGGAGCACGTCTCCGGCAGCGAATTGGAGGTTGACGGCGCGAGGTTTTCCCGGGCGAGCGATTTCGCGATGAGGCACCGGATGCGGACAGCCGGTGAGCAGCCAACCTGTCGCCGCCAGGAAGGCGGCGACCCTCGTTGCGCGGGCGCATCGTCCTGCGGTTGGATCGATGGTATCCTGGACAGGACCCGCATGTCCGCCGTCGAGCCGGGAGTGGCTCGCAGACGATGGTCGGCGCCCGGAGTTCGATTGATCGACGCGCCGTGGGCTCAAATGTGGGTTTCGCACGATTTGCCTCTTTGTCTCGATGGTCGTTTCGTACCAGGTGCAAGGAACCATTGCCGCGGATGCTATCACAGGGCCCGCCACCCGAAAAGAGGAAGTCTCAGGCCGAGTGTTTTCAGATGTCCAAGATGGGGTGGCCGTCGATGGCTCGAAGTTTCCATTGACAGAGAAGATGGTGATAGTATACAAGCAAAACAGTACCATAATCAAGCAACTGCCTGTTGGCAAGGTGTGCTGTTTTTCATGGGATGAATGCAAGGAGAAGGGGCGAAAGGGCCTTGATGCCGGCGTGGACGACTACGTGACCAAGCCGGGTCAGTGGAGAGTTCTTGCGGCTCGGGTTCGCGCCATCTTGAGGCGGGTGAAAGAATTGGACGATTCTGATCGGCAGCCTGCGTTCGTCGGGGATTTGAGCAAGTTGCCCTTTGTGAAGCTGTTGCAGTTTTGTGAGGTCCGTGGGCTGACGGGAGCGGTTCGGATCCTGTCCGGGAACCAGGATGTCCAGATTCGGTTCGAGCATGGCGAGATGGCCTATGATGACGAGACGGCGGATCGGGTTGGGCACCTGATCGATCTCGTCGATGGACGATTCGAGGTCCACGTGACCCCGGTCGATTTTGGCCAGATTGCACACGCGGCTGCCATGGACGTGGATCCGGGCGCCAAGGGGGGGGGCGGCGTCCGACAATGGGCAGGCATCCGACGATGTGGCAGCAAAAGCAATTCATTGTCCCATGGGGAGATTGTCCGGCGTGCGCCGCAACGGAAAGCTGATCCAAATCCAAACGGAGTGCACCCCCCATCCGGATCCCATGGTCGTGTCTGTGGCCATCCTCGACGGTCAGACCATCATGAAGGAGGCCAAGGCGGTACCTCCCGGCAGTGACCGTCAGAGCATGATGCGGCTCATTCGGGAGCAACACAGCATCGTGGAGCGAAAGGTGGCTGAACAGGCAGAACAAAGTGAGGACGACGAAGCGGCCAGTTCGGGGAGCAGGCTCGCCCAGTTCAATCGTCTGTTCGAGCAGGGGCTCGATGCCTACATGTCAGGTGCGTACGAGCAGGCAGTCGAGGTGTGGCAAGAGGCCGTTGCGTTGGATCCCACGAGCAAGGTCGTTGCGGTGAACCTGGACATTGCCCGCAAGAAGCTGCGGTCATCCGGCCGAGCGTAGGCCGGACGTGGGCCGGACGTTGTGAGGTTGGTCCAAAAAAAGGTCGAGCCGATCACAAGGACCGGCTCGACGTCTGTTTTGGAATCAGAAACGGACTACCACCGATTACGGTTGTAGCCGCCGCCGCCACCACCACCACCGCGATTCCTGTTTTCGCGGGGGCGAGCCTCGTTCACCTTGAGGTTCCGTCCCTCGATCATTTTGTTGTCCAGGCTCGCCATGGCAGTGCGGGCTGCCTCGTCATCAGGCATTTCCACAAAAGCGAATCCCCGTGGACGACCCGTGTCGCGATCGGTGATGACCGATACCGAGTCTACTGATCCGTGCTCCTCGAAGAGCTGCCGGAGGTCCCCTTCGCTCATGCTGAATGGCATATTGCCGACGTACAACTTCATCTCTACCCTTCTCCATCCCGAGTGAAGAAAAAAAACCGAACCATACCTGCAACTCGGGCACTGCAAGATGGCTCTCAAGAACCCTGCAAAGCAGAGCATTTCGCCGTTTGTTTCGGATCCGTCAGCGAGCCTCGTTTTTTGCGAAGACTGCTGTGCGTTTCCGAACAGTCGCCAGGATCCCTCTCCACGTTTGTGTCGAATTGCGTTCTGCCAGACTTTCGAGAATGATCGTGTGCAGATCTCGAAACATGTCGGCGGCGGCACAAACGTGACCGTGGACGGTCTTGGGAGAGATACGCTGAAAAGACTGTGTTGTGCTGCCTCCACAGGCCTTGCATGCCCAAAAAAGGTACAAGACCGTTCGAATCAACGAAAGACTTATACCTCCTGTTTGTGCACAAAGCAAGAAGGATCCTCCATGGAAATCGATGTGTTTCGAAAAAAATGAGCAAAAAAGGCCGCTTTTTCCCCGTTTTTGTCGAATTTTGGGTCATGTGTTCGAAATCGGATCGCGTGCAGACCTGCACATCCGTTTGTCCCTTCTTGATGTGGAACCGTGGCCTGATGTTCTGAGGAACAGAGCGAGATCTAGTATTCCGAGATTCCCCAGTTGGTTCCTTGAGCCATTGGTGCCCTGGGTGGCGCAAAAGTGCTGTTTGCCTGGATTCCGTCGACGATGGGTTCGCTGTCCAAAACGTAGAGATCCGCGCGGTCGCCGCTCGGCGTGTTCGTGTTCGAGATGGTCTGCCAGGTTTCGTTCGGTTTCCGGATCTGGAGGTTGTACGTGTACGGTCCGCCAGCGGGCCCCGGTGGAGTGGTCTGCCATAGCACTTTGACACCCGAGTTGTGCAATGAGTCGGAGATGGTCCGAAAGGTCGTGCCGTCTTTCGTGATGGTTAGGGTGAAGTCGGTTCCGAGCTGGCCCACGAACACGAAGGGGTAGGATTCGCCTGGCGCGACCTTGTAGGGACCCTCGAAGGTGAAGGGATAGGTTGCCGGGACGATTTCTTGATACGCATCGGTTTGCCGGTCGATGGTCCAGTAATGGACCGACGGCATAATGAAGGCGGGAATGGGATCGGTGGGCCCAGTGGGTTGGTGGTCGGGCGCTACGATTGCATCCACAGCCGCCTGGAGCACGGTGAACCAATGGTTGCTCCTGGGCATGTGTCCGTTCCGGAGCAGGACGTGGCCTTCGACCGGAACGCCGGCATCGATGAGGGCCGCCCCATACTCGACTTGGAGGTGATAGGGCACGATGAAGTCGTGGCCCGTGACTTCGAGATAGACCTGGGTCCCGGCGTTGAGCAGGCCTTGAATGAAGGCGGGAGACGACAGGCTGCGATGTGCGTCTGCCTCCTGGATGTTGCTGGTTCCAGTCAGCACGTACAAGAGCGCCGCCTTGCCTGAAAGTCCGGTCAGGTGACTTTTTCCTGCACAGGCTGGGTAGGTCCAACCCGTCTTCCAGGCATCGGCCAGGCCAGTGTCGGTTGCCATGACCATGATCATTCCTGGGTAGGTCGGGCCTGCCAGGTCCGCCTGTTGCCCCAAGATGCTGGGGGCTGCAACAGCCACGGCGAGGATGGTCCGGTAGTCGTGGCCGTGCGGGTTGCTCGCAATGGCCAAGGACGTATAGCCGCCGCGCGACCCGCCGAACGTGATGACTTCATATCGGTTCCCGTGGAATCGGTCTGCGACCCATGCAATGGCCGCCGTTGCTTGTTCGTCCGCCTTGGCGTCGAAGCTTCTGCTCGCCACGGCGCCACTCCCATTGGTGAGCACTCCGATGACACCACGTTTTCCGTCCAGGCCGCTTTGTCCTACGAGTTGCATGAGCGCCGGCCCATGGACGTGGAACAGTGAATCGTTCTGATCGTAGAAGCTGTTTATGACAATGGGATAGGTGCCATCGGGAGCCGCGTCGCTCCAGTTTGGCGGCAGGATGACCGTCACCAGCGATCCGTCCACGATGGAGGCGTGCACCACCTGGATCCGACAACTGTCCGACTGGGGATCGCGGACCACGGGATAGTTGTTGTTCTGTGGGGTGGGGGGAAGAAGTTCCACTGGGACGCCCACTGCGTGGCAGGCATTTGTGAACGTCGTCGTTGCATCATCGTTTGGGATGCTTGCCAGGCTGTACCGGTCTGCGAAGTAGCTTTCATAGTCGGGAATACCGAGGCTGTAGTACGGATAGCACGAGCCCATGTGATAACTGGAGCCGTCCGGCATGGGACCGGCGTTCCACAGGTCGATCTGATCGGTTCCAAGGTACTGAAACTGTCCTGCGTGCCAGTGGGTGACCACGGGTAGATAGTTGGCGACAACGGCACAGTTCGGGGTCGAACTGGCGTGACAGACGGTTGGGACGAAGCCGCCGTCTGCGACGGCGTCTCGATTACTTCCATCGTCGATCCATCCATCTGAATCCGTTGTCGAGTCTGGTAGGGAGGAACCGTCGATTCGAGCATCGATGGACGCATCCAAGGTGGCGTGGGACGAATGGTCTGGACAGCCTCCCAACAGACTGATTTGAAAGGCCGCCAGCATCGTGGCCATCACGGTGGTTTTCATTCGGCGCATGGGCTGCTCCTTATCTTCATTTATAGATGTTCGCCCGCAATGGCACCGCGGCTGCCTTGGCAGCCACCCGCATGTCGATGGAGGAGCCTCCGAATCGAGCGGTTTTGGTTGTGCTCACGTGTTCAGTTTCAACTATGCAGAGCAAGGCGCTGGTTGACCAATCTTTTTTCTTGACTAGCGTGAAGTTATGCCTATGGTGATGGCAACAATGAGACGAAGTGCTGTGTATGGTTCATCAGCGAGCACTGCGAGCAGTGCGAGGAAGGATGCCAGCCGTTGTTCGAGCAGGTTGGGTGTGGAAACGGCGTGCCGGCTGCCAAATAAGGAAGGATCCGATGGACGAGGAACGCAAGACAACCAAGAAGTTTCGCAAGGAACTGAACGCGGGGATCGTTTCGCTCATTTTGCTGGCGATTCTGGATAGAGCCGCCGAACCCATGTACGGATACCAAATCGCTAAGAGCATCGAGTCGAGTGATCAGGATGTTTCCATGATGAAGCAAGGGGCCCTCTATCCGGTGCTGCGGTCCCTGGAGTCGGCAGGGCTTGCGAGCAGTCGCGTGGAGCCGTCCGTGTCAGGACCGCCGCGTCGGTACTACGAGATCACGGATAGGGGACGGGCGACGCTTGCCGAATGGACACAGATTTGGATGAACACGAGCAGGATCGTCACGTCCGTGCTCGGAGGAGGCAACAATGACTGAAACAATAGAATCTTATTTGGACGCATTGAAGAAGGAACTGTACGGTGCGGATCCGGCTCTCATCCAGGACGCCCTGTACGACGCCGAAGAGTATCTGCGCAGTGAGTTCGGCGCACTCCGCAGCAGTCGGCCTGAGAAGTCGCCGCAAGAGGCGCTTTCGGAGGTCATTGCTAAGTACGGTACAGCCTCCGAAATTGCCCAGGAGTACCGCAGCGCCGAAGCGCGATTGTCACCAGGGACTTCGACGGTACGGCCGACGCATGGGCGTGGGCTGCTGGCTCGTCTGTTCGGTGTGTTGGCGGATCCGGCCGCCTATGCAGCGCTGTTCTTCATGTTCTTTTCTCTCTTCACTGGGATCTTTTATTTCACCTGGGCCGCGATTGGTCTGTCCCTGTCTTTGGGGCTGTTGGTGCTGGTCATCGGCCTGCCCCTGTTTGCTCTGTTCCTGGCGTCGGTCCGGGGAGTTTCCTTTTTGGAGGGGCGCTTCGTCGAGGCGATGCTCGGGGTGCGGATGCCCCGTCGGCCCGCGATGAGTCGTTCGGAAGATGGGTGGATCGAACGGATCAAGCGGCTGTTTGCAGAACGGCAGACTTGGACGTCCATGGTCTACATGTTTTTGATGCTGCCCCTGGGGATTGTGTACTTCACTCTGTTTACCACGCTGCTCAGCCTGGCGCTCGCGTTCATTGTTTCGCCGATCACGCGTTTCGGGTTCCACCTCCCGCTGTTGACTATCAACGGGACCCATTACTTGTTCGGTGCCTGGGCGGTGCCGTTGCTGTGTCTGTTGGGGTTTCTGCTCATCCCGATGATCTTGCATCTGTCCAAGGCCGTCGGACGAGTCCATGGGAATCTCGCCAAGCACATGCTCGTGCAGGTGTAGCGGCGTCCAACGCGTCTCTTCTTCCCGCCAAGCCACTCCATCATCTCGCTTGACCTTCATCTTTGTCACCTCGCTTGAGCTTCATCTTTGTCATCGCGGTGGGCATTCCAAAACCCGATGTGTTTCCCTTTTTGACGATGCTCGGCATGCGAACGCGCTGTGCCGTTTCTGTTCGGTGGATTGCCTGCAGGGTGGAATGTCGGTTTGCTGCCACGGATCGAGGTCGAAGGGATGCGACCGTGCCGGGAAGAATTTCGATACTGCACGAGTAATATCAAACAGTTCAGGTTTTGGGCGGGTCGGATTTTCGGGACGAACGTTGGGACGAACGTTGGGATGAACGATTGGCATCCAGTATTGATGGACCTTTCCTTGCCTGGTCACGTTCGGCGACGAGAACGTATACGTTGTTGCGGATCCTCGGCGGTCATGGCCGTTTAGGGATCAAAGGAGGTGGCGGTCATGCAACGCAACTCGAGGATTTCAGCGTGTTTTCTTGCTTGGTTGTCGCTCGTCGTCAGTGGGTTCGGCTGTGGCGACGATTCTGGGGGAGAACATGGTTCTGCGGACACCATGCATGTGACCGGTCGGGTCATGCTCTTGTCTGGAGCGGGCATCGGTTCATCAGCCGATTTAGGCGAAGACGTGGACGTGCAGGCTTTTTGCGACCTGAACGGCAACGGCCGGATCGACGACGCGGAGCGCATGGAGGCGGTGACTTCTTCGGATGGGACCTATGAACTGGACGCCAAGGTCAAGGTGGGAGCGCTGCTGGTGATTCGGTTTTCTTACGAGGGCTACGCGCCGCAGATCCGCACGTTTCAATTGTCGGGACGAGGCGCCATCGTGGCGGATGCGACCCTGGCGGAGATGACGGAGCTGCAATGCTCGGGTGATTCCTGCGTGGCTGATGGGGGCAAGCTGTCCATTTCCGGCGTCGAGGTCTCAGGCGGCTATGCCAAGGTCTTCAATCCGGTTGCTGATGCGGCGCGGTTCCCCGGCCCCTTTGCTGATGATCAGGGCAACGTGCTCGTGTCCGGGGTTTTCGCCGCCTTCGATTTGAGAGACGAAAACGACGATCCTATCACGAAGCTGCCGAACGGACAGACGGCCACGATTCGTATGAAGGTGCCTGTCGATACCTGGCCCGAGATGCGTGACATCGACTCAGGCGATGGGGCGATCACGGTGCCCATGTATTCGTTCGATGAGGTTCGAGGCATCTGGGTACGAGAAGGCACGGGTCACATCGAAGACGGTGACGGCAATCAGGTGGCAGAGAGCGATCTTGCCTTGATTCATGACGGGTCGTACATGGGGGAGCTCTTCTCCGTTTCCGAGGTGTCGCACTTTTCCTATTGGAACGTGGACTGGCCCATCCAGGAGAACGGATGCCTCACTGGCGTCGTGGTGGATGACCTGGGAACCCCGGTTGCAGGAGCGGTGGTGACCGTGCAGGGTGTCAATTTTGCGGGTGTGTCCCAGCCCATCGTGACGGACGAGAGCGGCAGATTTTGTGTTTCCATGAGACGATCGGAGGCCCAGGGTGAGGATCTGAACGGCAACGGCGTTCCAGGGGAAACATTGACCATGCTCGTCCAGGGGAGTTTTGCTGGCAAACGGTATCAGTTCGGGCCCGAAGACATTTCTTCCAGCCAGGGGACCTGTGGCTCGGATGGATGTGCAGACCTTGGGATGATTGCTTTGGATGGGGAACACGAGATCCAGCCGAAGCTCTGCACGGTCACCGGCACGGTGCGATGGGCGGACGGCCGTCAGGAGCTGTCTGGTGTGTTAGTCGACGGTGAGGATGAAGGCATGACGGATGAGGAGCGGGACGCCCTCTGTGGGCAAGATGGCTGCCAGGATTATGCCATGACCGATGCAACGGGCACGTTCACCTTGACGGCTGCCATGCTGGGTCTACTCGACGTTGAAGCCTGGCTTCAGACGCAGTCGGACGATGGCGTGGCAACGTATGAATACGGAGCCAAGAGGGCGCTGTTGACCTGCCCGACTGAACCCATCACATTGACCATCGACCTGACGGACTGCATGGTGTCGCTGCCCACCGTGACCTACGAGGCGGGGACGAACAGTCTTTTTTGGACCCCGTCGGTTTCGATCGCCACCCTGAGCGTGCAGCCCTCGATGGGGTCCCAGGTCAAGTGGGTATTGGTGGCGCGAGACGATCAGATCGGATTCGATTCTCCTGTGGTCTATGGGACCGTGCCCGTCGATGCGATGCAGTTGATGCCGTTGAACAATGCGGCGCCGCCACCCATCACCACGGGCGATATGATCATGGTTTCTCCTGTCAACGGTGTCATGCAATACGAGGGACACACATGTCAGGCCATTGGATTTTCAACCGTGCCGTAGCACCGCGCGCGGTGTCCATCGGTACAAGCGCTTTGCTGCCGCATTTCATAGGTGGGCGGCTGCCGAGAGGAATTGTTCGAGCACTCGGTAATAAAAGAGAATGGTCTGGAACGGGATGTCCTTACGAGCGGGAAAGATCCGGAACAGAAAAGGACTGGCAAAGATTATGGACGTAAATGTGTTCTCTGGATACCATACTGAGGTAACGGGCCGGAATCTGTGGGCGACGGGGGATCCGGCCGCGACGCAGGTTGGCTCACGGGAAGGCATCCAACGGGTTGATTCTTCACGAGAGCCTGAACCCGCCGTCTTGTGGGAGATCACAGGCCCCACGGAGGTACTGGAGCAGACCATGACCGACAAGAAGAAGCTGGATTTCGGGTTGGAGCTCATTCGGGCCGGCGTTTCGCTGGCCGGCAAGAAGGAAGTGGATCACCTGCTGTTCATCAGCGATCTGCCCCCAACCGATGACATGATCAAGTCTCGGTCGCCGGTGCGCAAGAAGCTCATCCATGCGGTGACCAGTGAATCCCAACGCGTCGTCTATGATGCCATCGGGGCCAAGGCCCTGCTGTTGCCTGCGTATGATTTGTCCCCTGATGAGAAGATCAAGATCGCCATGGCCGCGGGTATGTCTGGCGGCTGGTTCAAGATGGGCGAGGTGGTGGTCGCGCTCATTTCCAAGACGGCGGCCGCCTATCCGGATGCTCTCACCGTGGTGACCGTTGGAGACTCCAAGGACCAGTTGAGCTCTTTGATGCTCGAAAAGGCTGTGGACATTCCGTCACAGGTCATGGAGGCCGTGTTGGAATTGGCCCTTTCCATCGCAGAGGCAGGCTGGGAGGGGCACCCCATCGGTACGATTTTGGTGGTGGGAGATGTCACGAACGTCATGGAGAAGTCGCGGCAACTGACCCTCAATCCATTCCAGGGATACTCTGAGGCCGAGAAGAACCTGCACAATCCGAGGGTTCGCGGCGCCATCGAAAACTTTGCCGTCCTCGACGGAGCGTTCGTGATCCGTGAGGACGGGGTCGTTCTGGCCGCGGGTCGCTATTTGAACTTTGACCCGGCGGAGACCAGTGACCTGAAGGTTCCCCTAGGCCTTGGGGCGAGACATACGGCCGCCGCCGGTATCACGAGGGACTGTGATGCCATTGCAGTCGTGGTATCGCAGGGCTCTGGGGTGGTGAGCGTGTTCGAAAACGGTCGGGTCGTCATGCGGCTCGAATCCAAGGGCAGGAGGTCATGGGATCCGAACCAGGCCCGTGATCTGGTCCTTGACAGCGAGGATGCCGCCGAGACGGCGAAGGCAGCAGAAGAAAATACCGCGGTCGAGACACCAAGAACGTCGAGCGACGAGAAGAAGCCTGAAAAGTCGCACGAGGACTGACCAAAGGGCCGGGCTCGGGTCGTCCTTTCGGCGCGGCGCTGGTTGCTGTTGGCGTGGCGTCCAAGGGCATGCGCGGACTCGTTCCAGAATCGCAAACCCTGTTTCAGATATATTCGTCAGTGGGATTGCGAGCCTTTGGGCATTGCGGATCGCGAGCCCTTCGGCATGGCGTTCCACAAGAATGCCATGACGAAGGCGCCGAACAGGGCGAACGGAATGGGCCATAGTTTCCAATGCTGCCAGCCGTTGTCGCCCTGGGTGATGTAGCCGACCGCCAGGCCCACGAAGGCGCCGGCGAGATACTGCATGCCGTCGAAGAGGCCGGCTGCGGTGGCGGCTGCTTTCCGTCCGCCAAAGTCCATGGAAGCGGCTCCGCCGATCATGCCGTGGGCGCCGTTGACGAAGAACGATAGGGTAACCAAGCAGGTGACGGCAAACCAGGTGCTCATGGACACTGCGTCTCCGAGCCAGAACATGCCGAGCGTCAGTGCCATGCCAAGGAAACCGATGACGATCACCGGGGCCCGGCGTCCCTTGAACACTCGATCCGAGGAGATTCCAAAGGCGAAGCCTCCTGCGATGCCGGCCAGGGCGATGCCCCATGCCGTGATTTGCCTGGTCCAAGCGGTTCCACTCGTGACGTGATGGACCTCTTCGAGATAGATTGGCCACCAGGCGTCCACGACGCTTCTGCGGACGAAACCGATCATCATGGATCCAAGTGCGATGGCCCACATGGTTGGGCTGGCGAACACTTTGCGTAGGACATCGGTCACGGCGATCCTGCTTTCATCAGCCCCATCGGCCTCGCCCGTGTCCAGTCCGGAATAGCCAGCTTGCAGGGGAGTGTCCTTGACAAAGACGAATGTTGCCAGAGCGATGGCGGCAACCAGAATCGCTGGCACCCAAAATCCCCAGTACCAGGGGATGTAGCGAATGATGATGGGCACGCCGGAAAAGGCCAAGATCAGGCCGAATCTGATCAAGATGCCGAAGATGGCTGCGAAAGTGCCTCGCTCTCGGATGTGGAACCATTGGGCGTTGATCTTGACGATGGAGAGGGCACCGAACGATTGGAAGTATCCGTTTGCACCCCAGATGGCAGCCAATGTCCACTTGAGCGTCTCTTTGGACATGGATGGACCATAGAAGGCCGAAAGACCGAACAGGAAGTTCATGAGCACGGCGCCCGTGGCACCGAAGAGGAAGGCTTTTTTCCCTCCGACGCGGTCTGCAATGGGGCCGTTGAACACGACCGACAGACCGTAGACCAACGGCATGATCATTTCAAAGATGCCCAGGTCTTTCTTGACCCAGTGGAAGTGCGCGAGGAGGCTGGGCGCAATGGACGAGAAATTGTATCGGGACATGTAGAACAGGGCGTACAGAAAACCGATGATGAGCCAGTTTTCTGCTCGCCTGGTTCGATACTGCTTGTCTCGGAATTGCTCGGGAATGACCACGTCCATACAGGTACCTCCTTTGCGACCATCGCTGCGTTACGATGGCAGAGCTTTGCTTGTATCACGGCCAGCCCCTGGTCGGCAAGGATGCCCGACCAAGGCGGATGACGCCGGTCGGCTGCGTCATGGATCGACGGATCCATGTCTTGGTGAAGCGATGAGACGAACAGATGCGTCAGGCCTTCTTGCGGCCCATTCGCGTCAGGCCGAGCGCCAGGAAGGCGATGCGCAGCCATTCAATGGGAGTAGGCCAAGTCGGCTGCTCGGGGCATCCACAGTTTGAGTCCGAAGCACGAGGCCAGCGAAGCTCTCTCCGCAGCAGGTAATGGGGATGACGCCATGGCAACCGCTGTGCACTTTGAGGTTGACCAACATGCAGCCTGCGAAACTGGACGGGCCCTGGATTTGCGGCTACAACAATGAGGCGGATGTGTGCGGTGCTGGCGCGGCTTTGCCCGGTGGCGGGCAGACGCAGTGTTTCTAGGCGCCTCTGTGGAATCGGAGTGTGGTGACTACGATGGTGGACGGGAAGCAAGAGGGCGGCGCAAAAGACGAAGGAGATCGAGAAGTCGGTCGATCCGGGACGATCGTGCCTTTGTTGGCGAATTTGCTCGTCGTGGACGACGACGAGAGCGTGCGGTACATGCTGGCGCATTTGCTGGGACGCGAAGGCTACTCGGTCACCGCGGTGGATGGAGCCGACGGTGCGCTCGCCGAGTTGAATGCCCACAGGTTCGATGTTGTGCTTTGTGACGTTCGCATGCCCGGGATGGATGGGTTGGATTTGCTGGGCCGCATTCTGGGCGAGCATCCGGACACCACGGTGATCATGATGTCGGCCTACGGGTCGGTGGATCAGGCTCTTGCTGCCATCAAGGCCGGCGCCTACGATTATATTTCGAAGCCGTTCAAGAAGGACGAGGTTGTGTTCGTCCTGCGTAAGGCCGAGGAACGGGAGCTGCTCCGCCGGGAAAATCGGCGGCTCCGCGACTGGTTGGGCCGCGATGTCGGCGTGGGCGAACTCGTGGGGGAGTCACCTGTGATGCAGGCCGTGTTCAAGACGATCCGCAAGGTGGCCGAATACAAGACGACGGCGCTCATTACGGGGGAATCCGGGACTGGTAAGGAGTTGGCTGCTCGTTCGATCCACTCTTTGAGTGCCGAACGGAACGGGGCTTTCGTGGCGATCAACTGCGGCGCTATTCCAGAACATTTGTTGGAGTCGGAGTTGTTCGGACATCGAAAGGGGGCGTTCACGCATGCCGTGCGGGACAAGAACGGCCTATTCGTGGAGGCGGACGGAGGCACGCTGTTTTTGGATGAGATCGGCGAGTTGCCATTGGGCCTTCAGGTCAAGCTTTTGCGCGTGCTCCAGGAGGGGATGGTCCGTAGGCTTGGGGACACGAAGACCATCAAGGTGGACGCGCGGATCATCGCCGCCACGGCGCGGGACCTGCCGGCGATGGTGCGACAAGGGACGTTTCGGGATGATTTGTACTATCGGCTTGCCGTGCTGCCCATCGAGATGCCGCCTTTGCGAAAGCACCGAGAGGACATTCCTCTGTTGGTGGAACACTTTCGCGAAAAGATTGGAAAACAGATGGGGCGGACCATGCCGACGGTGGGGGCGGCTGCCATCAAGGCGCTCGTCGAGTATGCCTGGCCAGGCAATGTTCGGGAACTCGAGAACACGATCCACCATGCCGTCGTGATGGCGGAGGGGGATGTGATCACTCCAGCGGATTTTCCGGAAAAGCTTCAGACAGAAAAACCGTCGGCCGTGGAGTACGATTTGGCCTCGGCTGGGCTTTCCATCAAGAAGGCGACTCGAGTGATCGAGGCGCGGCTCATCCGTCAGGCCCTGGAACAGACCAAGGGAAACCGAACTCAGGCGGCGAAGCTGTTGGAGATCAGCCACCGTGCACTCCTATATAAAATGAAAGAGTACGGGGTGGATCTCTAGAGAAAATATCTCAAAATGTGAAATTGATGGGGCGTCGCGTCCGGTGAACAGGCATAAATGGCGATTGCTTTTCTATGCGTATAGCCTATAACCTGTTGAAATATCGCACAAATTATCCTTTTCGTTTTAGGCGTCGGTTGGTTCGGGCCGCCAAAAAGTTGACCTATCTTCGCGTGTGACCTACAATGTAAGATAGTTGGGTACATAATGGCCTAGTGAGGTTGGATGTGCGAGATTGTTTTCCGTGATGTGCCATGGCGTAGGTCACGGTGAAGCGTTCAGGATGTGCCCCATGTTGAGTGCTCATCCCACAAGATGTGGTGGTGCGCCGGGCCCTCACACCAGGGCAGATTATGGAGAAAAAGCTCAATAACACACGTTTTTTTGTGGCATTTTTTGCTTTCTGGTATGGTTTGGAGTGCTATTCGAGACGAGTGGACAAAAAAATACTAAATGTCACTACGTTGGTGCTTAATTTAGTATAAATTTAATATAAATGAATCGAGTTTTCGACTTGACAGACGGTGAGAAATTGGCCCATACTCTGTTTGTTCCCGCAATTGGTGTCCGGGATTTCGAAACGGAATGGATGGTAAATGGGCAAGGATGAAAAACACGTGGAGCAGCCAGGGCAGAAGGTAGATGTCTTGCAGGAACCACGGCCGTCCGACAGCAGCGCACCGGATGTGCAGCCTGCAGAAAAGCAGGGTTCTGGGTCCGGCACAGGCAAGCGCGGCAGGTCTCGGAAGAAGAGTGGCCCATTGCCAAACTTTGTGCGTCGTTTCCGTATGGAAATGATGATGAGCAAGGCGGAGTTGGCGCGTCGGGCCGGGGTTTCTCCGTTGACCCTCGATCGTGTCGAGCGAGGCATGAATTGCCGCATGGACACCAAGCGAAAGATCCTCGAAGCCCTTGGGTTGAAACCCTCGGACCGAAAGTTGGTCTTTCCAGAAGATGATTGACGCTTCGTCGCAGGCAACGTAGGGTTCGCTGAGCGATGGGCGTCCGGAAGCGGGAACACCCATGGCGAAGAACTGCATAGGCCTCGATATCGGGTCTTCTTCGATCAAGATCGTTCAGGTGAAGGAGGGGAAAAAGGGTCTTACCCTTTTGAATTTCGGTATCGAGCCCATTCCTCCACAGGCCATCGTCGACGGAGCCGTCATGAATCAGTCGGCGATCGTTGACGCCATTCGGGCCGTGGTCACAAGGTTGCACGTGCGACAGAAAGACGTGGCCTTGGCCGTTGCCGGTCATTCCATCATCATCAAGAAGATACCGATTCCACCCATGCCCGCCGATCAACTCGACGAGCAGATTTCATGGGAAGCCGACCACCACGTGCCCTTCGACAAGGAGGACGTGGAGCTGGATTACGAGGTGCTCCGGGAGGACAATGGTCAGGGCAACATGGACGTGCTGCTCGTGGCGGCGAAGAAGGACATGGTCCATGACTATGCCGCTGTCGCCAGAGAAGCGCAGCTCAATCCATTGGTCGTCGATATTGCTGCGTTTGCCATACAGAACGCCTTCGAGAAGTCCTACGGTTTTCCCGCGGGGCAGGCGATTGCATTGGTGAATCTCGGGGCGAGCATTTCGACTCTCAATATCGTGCAGGACGGCATCACGATGTTTACGCGAGATGTGACCATCGGAGGCAACGCGTTCACCGAGGAAATTCAGAAGCAGCTTCATGTGGGCTACGAAGAGGCCGAAGCCTACAAGGTGGGTTCGGGAGCCCTTGGCGGTGGTGATGTGGTGCCCCAGGAAGTGGGCCGTGTCCTTGCCCAGGTGTCCGACCTCATTGCAGGGGAACTTCAGCGTTCCATCGACTTTTTCTTGGCGACCACGGCTGGTGCGGAAGTGGAGCGTCTTTATCTGGGCGGGGGAACCGCACAGGTACCACAGTTGCGTCAGGCGATCGAACGGAGGGCCCATTTGGACGTGGAGGTGTTGGATCCGTTCAGGAACGTGTTCGTGGATGAGAGTCGGTTCGACATGCCGTACCTGCGGGCTCATTCCCCCATTGCTACGGTGGCTTTTGGGCTGGCTTTACGTCGTCCGGGAGACAATTTGTAATGATTCGGATTAACCTACTCCCGATCAAGGCTGCGAGGCGAGCCCAAATGGGGCGTCGCCAGCTTGTTTTCTTTCTTGTGAGCATCGTGGCGGCCGTTGGTTTGGTGACGATTTTGCACACACGCTTCGTGGCGAAGGATACGGGGGATGTGGAGACGCAGATTTCCAAGGTGCAACGTCAGACCAAGACCGTGATCGCCAAAACCGGTAACGTTACGCATTATGAGCGACTCAAGAGGAAGTATCGTAAACGTCGCAAAGCGTATCGGCGTGTGCTGGCCGGGTGTTATTGCCGTTGCAGCGGCGACAAGAAGCTGGTCAGTTGCACCAGCCGTTGTGGTCCGACGCAGCGCATGGAGCGATTTTGCCCAGGCCCCGTGTTGGTGATGCGCGAACTGAGCCGCGCCCTCAGTGAAAAGTGGGGCCCGACCCTCAAGTCGGGTTTGGATCCGACCAGGCGACTCGACTACTACAATCCCAACTGGAATCCGACAGGGGTGTGGGTCCTGGGTTGGGAGGAGAAACAGGGTCAGGTCCATATCGTTGGTGGGGCGAAGGCCAATGGGGACGTGGCGGAGTTCGAGCGCAGGCTCAAGGTGTCTCGGTACTTCTTGTCGGTGCGGGTGGACCGCAGCGCCCTGACCACGGATCAGAACAGGAAGATGAACTACTATCAGTTCGAGGTTACGGCCAAGGTGGCCTATTGAGAAGGTAAGCGAGGACGTCATGCCGGGAATGGAAGCCGTGTACGACCGGGTCGGAAAGATGGAAAACGCCACCAAGGTGGCGATTCTGCTCGCGACCCTGGCTGCAGTGGGCCTCGGATACTGTGTGGGCTTCTATCGTGGCGTCAAGGACAAGAGAGACCGCCTTCAGGGTACCTTGGCCGTCGAGAAGAAGAAGCTGGCGGATGCCACCAAGACGTACAAAGCCTATCTGAAAGTCAAGAGGCAGACGGCTCGGCTGCGTGTCACGAGTCTGCGCCTCATCAAGAGTTTGCCCGAGAGCGGCGAGATTCCCTTGGGTTCGATTCACAAGATGGCCGATGCGGCGGGTATCGTAGTGACATCGGTGGAGCGGGAGGACGAAGACGAGCATACCGGATATGCCAGGATTCCCATCAAGATGACCATCAGGGGGCAGTACCATCGGGTCATGGAGTTTTTTTGGAAGCTTGGAAAGATGGATCGGATCGTCAAGGTCAGCAATGTGAAGATGGAAAATCCACGCCTTCAGGACGGCCAAATTTTGCTGACCGTGACCTGTGAGGCTGCCACGTATCGGTACTTGGCTCATCGATCGCGCAAGTCCAAGGGTGGGAGGTAGCGATGAGGTGGCTCGGCCTGATGTTGATCGTGTTGCTCGTTGGCTGTGGAGAAAAGGTCCAGAGCACGGGACGGCGAGGCCAGAAAAAGACTCGTCCGAAGGCCGGGGGGGGGACGCCACAAAACAGTGCATCCAGCGGGGGCAGGCGCACGCATCATCGGAAAGGGACCAAATGGAAGTCTCTGCCAGAAGTTTCGGAGCAGGACTTTATCGAGAACACCGAGGCGAACCGGGATCCGTTTCGCGATTTTCTCAAGCCACAAGCAACGATTTTGCCTGCCGAGAGCTTCGAGGACACCAGAGTGGTGTTGTTGGAACAGTATGAGTTGAGTGAATTGGCTCTTTCGGGCATTGGCGGGCGTCGGCCCCGAATGGCTATGTTTCGGACTCCGGGCGGACGGACGACGAACGTGTCGAAAGGGGTCAGGATTTCCAAGTCGAAGGCGCTGATCGTCGACATTGCAGAGGACCACGTGATTCTTCAGGTTCCGCAGTTGACGGCAGGGCAGAGGCCCACGTTTGTGGAACGCATCCTGTGGGTGGACCCAAGTCGTAAGGATGTCGAAATCAGCGCGCAACCGCTCAAGCCGGACGAGCAGGGCATCCGATTGTCGGGATGGCGTCGTCACCGCTATCTGCGGCGACGCAAACATAAGGGAGCAGCGCCATGAGGAAGGTACGAATGCAACGATGGGGGACCCCACAGGTGATCGTGGGCTTGGGGGTCTTGCTACTTGCAGGCAGCGCAAGGGGCAGGACGCTCAATATCCTCGACAAGGTGACCTGGACCCAGAGGGGCGCCAGTGCCGTGGTGACGCTGTCGTTGAGGTCGAAGCCGACCTTCACGGTGTACAAGCTGACCAGGCCCGATCGCGTGGTCGTGGATTTGGCCAACACGTCCACGATGCGGCTGACGAGTCCCATCAATGTGGATTCTTGGGCCGTGGGCCAGGTGGCCCTTTCTCGGTTCTCGGATGCCCGATCGGCAATTACGAGAGTGGTGATTACCTTCCGGCGACCGGGTGCTTATGACGTGCGTTCTTCGGGCAACAAGGTCGTGCTGATGGTGACAGCCTCTGCGAAACCGCCGGCGAATGCGGCCAAGGACCACCATGCCCTGGATCAGTCCCGACAGGAGGCGGCCCGACTCCGTGCGATCGTTGCCAAATTGAAGGCCTCGAACCAGGCGGCTGCGGCCTCGGAGCGTCAGACGCTCGCAGCGGCACGCCGAGAGGCTGCCAGGCTGAGGATGCTGATGCAGCGGATGAAGTCGACCAAGTCGGCGGCTTCGTCGGCGGATAGACGCGCCTTGGCCCGAACGCGTATGGCATTGAACCGCCTGCGTTCCAAGGCGGCGCGGCTTCAAGTATCCAAGTCGCATGTCCAGGCTCGGCTTGCGCAGGCGAGGAGCCAGGCAGCCAAGGCGGCGCAGCAGGCGGCACGGTTGCAGGCCTCGAAGTCGCAGGTCCAGGCTCGGCTTGCGCAGGCGAAGCGGCTGGCAGCCAAGGCAGCGCAGCAGGCGGCACGGTTGCAGGCCTCGAAGTCGCAGGTCCAGGCTCGGCTTGCGCAGGCGAGGAGCCAGGCAGCCAAGGCAGCGCAGCAGGCGGCACGGTTGAAGGCATCGAAGGCGCAGGTCCAGGCGAGGCTTGTACAGGCGAGGAGCCAGGCAGCCAAGGCAGCGCAGGAAGCAACTCGGTTGCGCCAGCAGACCAACATGCTGCGAAAGGCCGAAGCCGACGCCCGGGAGCGCCTCAATGCAGCGCGCCACGAAGTGCTGCGTGCTCGGAGTGAGGCGGCGCAGGCGAGACAGGAGGCGGACCGACTTCGTGTCCAGGCACGACGTCTGAAAGGATCGGCCCAGGAGACGTCCGCGAAGTTGAAATGGGTCCGGGCTGAAGCGCGGGCAGCGAAGTTTGAAGCGAAGGAGGCGCGCGCCGAAGCCGTGAGGCTGCAAGGCGAACTCAACACTGCACGACTTTTGGCGAAGAGACTGCATCTGGCGGCTCGTAGAGCCATACGGAGGGCGAGGCGCCTCAAGACCCGAGGGGCCCGTCTTGCAGCCAAGGCGGCGCGAGCAAGGTGGCTCGCGGCTCGCCGGAAGGCGTCCCTGCAGCAGATCGCGGGACTCAGGGCGGAAATGAGGCGTGCCAAAGCGGAAGCGACGCAGGTTAAAGCAGACCTGGCGAAGCTCCGTATCGAGGCTCGTAGGGCCAGAGCGGACGCACGGTCCTATCGAAACGAGAGTGCAGCGGCCAAGAAGCGTCAGGGCGTTCTCAGGATGCAGCTTTCCCAGGCACGGAAGCAGATGCAGGCCCTGGCGAGGCAGGCTGCCGACACAAAGAATACGGTACGTTCGTATCAGCGATCCGCGCGGGTCGCCAAGCGTCGGGCAGATGCTTTAGCACGGCGTCTTGGGACGCTCGAGCAGGAGCACCGTGACATGGCTCGCCAAAAGGCGGTCTTGGAACGGCAGCTTTCCCAGGCGCGTCGTCACGTTGCCGCAGCTGCGGAACAAACCGCCGTGTTCAAGACGAGACTGAGCGAGGTTTCTGGGAGAGTTCGTGCCGCCGGTGCCGTGGTGGCGAAGTATCGAACTCGATTGGCGCAGGCTCGAAGAAGAGGCGGAAAGGCTGCCGCAAGGGTGCGCCAGGCCCTCAAACAGGCTGAAAAGCAGCTACGTCGGGCACGCAGCGAGTATGCGAAAATCGAGCAGGCCAAGAAAGCGAGCCAGGGCGCCACTGTAGAAGCACGCCGGAATCTGCAGCGATTGGAGCAACAGGTCACTCAGCGTATTGCGTTGCTGAAGCAGGCGAAATCGCAGGCCAACCAGGCCCGAGGTCTTCGGGATGCCGCATTGCAGCAGAAGAGACGTCTGGAGACCAAGGTGTCGGGCCTGGTGGTTCGATATCGACGCCTCGTGGCTTTGAGCGGCAAGGAGGAACGACGACAGAGACAACTCCGCAAGGCCTATGGATCCCTGAGTCGGCGACTGAAGATTGTGCGGAAGGCGCTGGCCGAGGAATTGAGTCGGACGGCGCAGGCGCGGAAGGCGCGACGACGTGCGGAGCAACTCGCCCGGCAGGCAGAATCTGACGGACGGACCCTTCGGCGATCACGGGGAGTCCTTGCAACTCAGGTGCAGGCACTCAAGAGGATGCAGGCCGATCTGCGCCATGCACGCACGCAGGCGATGCAACGTCTGGCCGGTGCAGGTCGAGCCACGAGGAAGGCTGCCATGGCGCAATGGACCAGGGAGCGTCGTCGCAGGCTCAATGAAATTAAGCGGGTGAGACGGCAACTGGCAGGATTGACCGGTGCCATTACCAAGCAACAAGAGGCTCTGGCGCGGCTCGCCAGGGCACGGAGACATGCTGTTCGTGCGCAGGAGAGTTCACGCAGGCGAGCCGAAGCGGCACGTCGGGATCTGGATGAGGCGACGGGGCAGCGCAAGGCTGCTGAACAGAAGGTGACGAGGCTGCTCGCGGAGTTGCAGGGGATTCGCACCCAACGTGCCTCGGAGTTGCGGGTCAAGGAGCGACTCGTCGTGGAACGACGTGGTGAGGAGCGACGACTGGCGAGGTTGGCTCTGCAGAAGAAGAAGCTTGAACGACAGGTGTCGGGTTTGACCCGACTGGTTCGTCGGCAGCGGGCGGCGTTGGGATATGTGAGGCGTGCTCAGCGTAAGACGGGCGCTCAATTGGATAGGTTGGCTTCCAGGGTGGAGCGGCTCAAAAAAGAACGGCTGGCTGAAGAAGCACGACGCCGGGCCCTTCTGGTGCAAAACAGAGCGTTGGTGCGCCGGTTGCAGAAGGTTCGATCTCAGTTCAAGTTGGCCCGCAAGGCCCGACCTCGCAAGCTGCGAATTCGGGCGAGGGTGTCGAAGGTTCAGTTCAGAGATACGGGAAGGGACCATCGGGTGACGATTCGGATGGCTGGCCCATTCGACTACGATGTCCGCAGGAAGGGCACCAAGGTTCTCGTTCGGTTGTTCGGAGTGAGACTTCCCAGCAGACTTGAGAGGAGTCTGGATACGTCTGCCTTCACTGGTCCGGTGAAGATGGTCAGCGCGTACCAGGAGCGACGGACCAGGGGCATTGTGGACCTTTTGGTTGAATTGAAGCATCCGGCTCGTTTTCGTGTGAACCGTGGCGGCGGCGCTCTGTGGCTCGATTTTTCGAAGCTGTCGCGCATCCAGAGCGGACCAACCAAGGTGGCTATTGCGAGAAGGCGCGTGGGTGGTTATCGGTCCGCAACGAGAGCCATGGCTCCATATCGTCCCTCGACAGCCTGGCGGCGCAAGTATCGGATGGGCCGCAGATGGCTGGGACCCAAGGTCGACATGGATTTCAAGGATGCCGACATCCACAACGTCGTGCGGCTCATCGGAAAAGTCTGGAAGAAGAACATCGTGGTCTCGGACGATGTCCAAGGGAAGGTCACCATCAGAATGATCGACGTACCGGTGGGGCGTGCCTTGGATGTGATCCTGAAATCCAAAAATCTCGGTTTGGTATGGGAGGGACGCAACATCATTCGTGTGGCCAAGATGGAGGACATCCAAAAAGAGATACAGACCTATCAGAAGGCGAACCAGATCAAGCGGAAGGCTATGCCGGTGGTCATGCGGGTGATTCGCGTGAACTATGGAGATGCGGCAGAGGTTGCCAAGCAACTCAAGGAGAATGTGCTCAGCGCCAGGGGTAAGGTGACGTTCAACAAACGGACGAATTCGATCATCATCCGGGACGTGGTGCCCAATATCGAGATTGCGAAGAAGCTGGTGCGGACGCTCGATACGCCCACGCCGCAGGTCGTGATCGAGGCCAGAATCGTGGAAGCTCGTTCTACCTTCTTAAGAGAAATAGGGATACAATGGGGTGGTAACCTGTTGGCGTCCCCCGCGACTGGGATGCCCACGGGGCTGATGTTTCCGTTTACCATTGGTGCAGCTGGTGGCGGCATGGATCAGGATACACACAGCGGCGGCATCATCGGTGCCGGGGCGGCGAATCCGAATTTTGCGGTCAACCTGCCTGCGACGGTGGGTGCTGGCCGAGGCGGCGCGCTCGGCCTGAGCCTCGGCACGCTCGGGGGAGCGGTGAATATCAATTTGCGTCTGTCTGCCATGGAGGAAACAGGGCACGTTCGCATCATTTCGTCACCGAGGATCACGACTTTGGACAACGTGCAGGCAAAAATCGAACAGGGCGTGCGGATTCCGATCAGCGTCGTGTCGGCTCAGGGTGTGAACACGCAATTCGTGGAGGCCAACCTGGGGCTCGTGGTGACGCCGCATGTGACGAACGACAATCGGGTTCGTCTCAAGATCAAGGTGGAAAAAAACGAGCCCGACTTCGTCAACACAGGAGCGCGTGGCGACCCGACGATTTTGAAGAAGGACGCCGAGTCCGAGATGTTGGTCAAGAACGGCGACACAGCGGTCATTGGCGGTATTTATACCCGCAAGACTGCGGTTGCGTATTCGAAGATACCCTGGTTTGCTGATATTCCGATTATTGGCTGGCTGTTCAAGAAGCGAAAGCAGTCGGATGATCGTTCCGAAGTGTTGATTTTCATCACGCCTCGGATCGTGCGATCGACGGCCGGGGGAGGGAGAAGGTAGCATGACCAGACGGAGCTTGCTTGTGGCGATGGTGTTGTCGGCCCTCGTGCTGGGAGGCTGTGAGAGCAACAGTGCAACCCTGTTGATCATACAGAATCAGATTCCAGGCGACGGTTGCAGCGTGGACAGTTCTGGCACTGGAGCATACCGGACTCAGGGTACGTTGGACGTGGCCTGGTACCTGCAAAAGAACCAGCCAGCCTACTATAATTTGTACCCATTGATTCAGAACAATCTGATGTCCACGGCCGATCCATCGGCTGGAACCATCGAGGAAAACTGCATTACGATTCGGGAGGCTCGGGTGGACCTCGATCTTGGAGACCTTGGAGAGTATGTGGAGAGTAACCTGACGAAGTATTCGGTTCCATTGAGTATGACCATTTGTCCCGGCGAGGAGAAGGTGGTGTCCGTGCGTGTCATTCCCTCTCAGGTGGTCGAACTGATTGCCGATCAGATCAGCCAGGGCAGCAGCAAGCTGATCATCGCGAAGGTCCATATCGTGGGCAGCCGCGGCAGTCATGACCTTTCCTCCAATTCGATGTCGTATCCAATTTTCGTCTGCAATGGATGCCTGGTGAAGAATCTTGGCCTGTGCAGTTCTGACACGATTCCATCGGATCCGGAGGAGGGAAACGGGTGCAATCCGTCGCAGGACGATCCAATCGAATGTTGTACCCAAGGAGCAGAACTGGTATGTCCTGCAGTGGCGCCCACAACAACCACTGACGGTTCGGGTACCGGGACCTGAAGGATTTGACGGAAGGGACTGCGTATGTTTCGTGAGCATCTCCAGGAAATGGTTGAGAAGGTCGAAGGCTCTAAGGCCGCCTTGTTGATGGGATTCGACGGGATTTCGATCGATGCCTACACGAGGCCGGATCTCGACGAGCCCTTCGATATCCAGACGGTGGGAATGGAGCTTTCCATCGTCATGACCCAGATGAGCAAGGCTGCCGAACTCCTCGAAGAAGGCCAGGTCCAAGAGGTGGCTATTCGTGCGGATCGCCTCACTTTGGTCTTTCGGATTCTCAGCCAGGAGTATTTCGTGCTGCTGGCCCTTGCCCCGAATGGCAATTTCGGTAAAGCGCGATTTGTCCTGCGCATGCAGGTTCCCAAGATTCTTAAACAACTCGAATAGGACAGCCCAACATTCCGTTTCACCAGGAGCAAAAGGGGGGGCCTGGATGGCATTACAGACTTTTTGTGTACGGTTCATCATATGTAGAGGCGTGAAACGGGCCAGGTTTTAAGGCATGAGATCTGTTGACAGGACAAACCGATCCACCCTATCATGGAATTCAATATCCTGTAGTTGCTGTGCTTCACAACGTCATAAACTGAAAAGAGAAAGGCTGTCCACATGAGCTCGAGACGGGTTCTGATCGTTGAAAGCGACCGATCGTTCGCTAGGCAGTTGCTCGATGCCTTGGCTCCCTACGCATTCGAGGGAGAACTCATTGAAGATGGTGCTGCTGCCATCAAACGGGTCAAGTCAGGCTCCTTTGATTTGGTTGTGTTGTGCGTGGAATTGCCGCAGATGAGCGGCTATGCGGTCTGTACGAAGATTAAGAAAGACAAGAAACTCAAGAAGATACCACTGATTTTGATGTCTTCCGAAGCTGTTCCCGAGACCTTCGAGCAGCACAAGAGACTTCGTGCGCGAGCCGATGCATACATTCTCAAAGACGACGCTTTTACGGTCGATCTGTTTCTTGACGTGGTCGATGGCATCGTTCCATTGGGGGAAAAGATCGTAGCGCCCGAGGTCCAGGGTGGAGAGTTCGATGACGAAAAGACCAAGGTGAACCAGATGGAGGACGTCGATCTGAACGCAGAGACCGAGGCTGCATTCGCTGCGTTGGAGTTGGATGGTGATGGCGGAGGCGACACGATCTCTCTCGACGAAGTCGAAGAGGAGGAAGAAGAGGTTGTCGAAGAGGAAGTCGATGTCGGCGACATGGAGGAGGAAGAGGTCGTCGAAGAAGAAGTCGATGTCGGTGACATGGAGGAAGAAGAGGTCGTCGAAGAGGACGTCTTGGACCTTGGCCTCGATGACGTGGTCAACGGGGAGGAATCTGGGGCTTCGGGCCAGGAAGACGAAATGTCCGTCTTGCGGAAGGAACGGGATCGTCTGGCCGCCGAACTCGAACAACTCAATAGTGAGCAGACGGCTCAGTCCTCCAAGGGGGGGGTCAGTAAGGAGCGCGAGTTTTTGAAGCTCCGGGAGACCATCAATCGAAAGGAAAAGGAGGTTTTGGATCTCCAAGAGGCTTTGGGAGGCAAAGAGCGGGAGATCCTGGACCTCAAGGACAAGATCCGTGAATTGGAGCGGGCTAAACAGGATATGGCCAGCAAGAATCTCGAACTGGAACGGGACAAGGTGGAGGGGGCCGAGCGGTTCGAGGCCCTCCAGGCTGAAAAAGAGAGCTTAGGCGGGAGCCTGCGTCAGTCTCAGGACAAGGTGTCCGAATTGACCGAGACCTTGGAGCAGGAGCAGCAGCGGCGTGCGGCAGAGAAGGCGACGTTCGAAGAAGCCGTGGCAGGCCTGAAGGAAGACATCGACCAAACCAAGGCGACGCACGAAACCGAGGTGGAGAGCCTCAAGGCCAAGCACGAGGAGGCTCTGACCCGCATCGAGGATCAGCATCGGGGCGAGGTCGCTCGTCTCAAAGAGGAGGCTGCACAGGTCCTTACGGGGCTCAAAGCGACGCACGAAGAGGAAGTGGACGCTCTGCGCGGGGAGTATGAGGCCAAGATTGCGGATCTGCAGGAGGAGCATGCACAGAAGATAGCAGCCATGGAAGAAGCCCGGAACTTTGAGACTGCGGAGCTGAATCAGGCGCATGAGGGTGAGGTCGCGGAACTCAAGGCAACGCATGGCCAGGAGCTGGATCGGCTGCGCGGAGAGTATGAGTCGAAGATTGCGGGTCTGCAGGAGGAGCATACGCAGAAGACGGCGGCGATGGAAGAGACGCATGCAGCCGAAGTGTCGGAACTCAAGGCGGCACACGGTCAGGAACAGGATCGGCTGCGCGGAGAGTATGAATCGAAGTTGGCTGCCCAGCAGGAGGAGTACGCGCAGAAGATGGCTGCCATGGAAGAGGCGCATACGGCAGAAGTGACGGAGCTGAACCAGGCGCACCAGGCCGAAGTGACAGAGTTGAACCAGGCGCATACGGTCGAGGTGACGGAGTTGAACCAGGCGCATGAGGCCGAAGTGTCGGAACTGAAGACGGCACATGGTCAGGAGCAGGACCGACTGCGCGGCGAGTATGAGTTGAAGATTGCGGGTCTGCAGGAGGAACATACGCAGAAGATGGCAGCCGTGGAGGAGGCGCATACGGCCGAGGTGACGGAGCTGAACCAGGCGCATGAGGCCGAAGTGTCGGAACTCAAGACGGCACATGGTCAGGAGCAGGACCGACTGCGCGGCGAGTACGAATCGAAGTTGGCTGTCCAGCAGGAGGAGCATGTGCAAAAGTTGGCGGCCATGGAACAGGTGCATGAGGCCGAAGTGTCGGAGCTCAGGGCGACGCATAGCCAGGAGCAGGACCGGGTGCGTGGCGAGTATGAATCGAAGTTGGCTGTCCAGCAGGAGGAGCATGCGCAGAAGATGGCTGCCATGGAACAGGTGCACGAGGCCGAAGTGTCGGAGCTCAGGGCGACGCATAGCCAGGAGCAGGACCGGGTGCGTGGCGAGTATGAATCGAAGATTGCCAGCCTGAATGAGGAGCATGCACAGAAAATATCTGAAATCGAGCAGGCGAGGGATGCCAAGGTTGCGGGACTGGAAGGTTCCATCTCCGGTTTGCGCGAGGAACTGGAGCAGGCGTCGAGCCGCGCAGACGATCTGTCGGGACAGTTGGACAGCGCACAGGGACGCATTTCGGAACTCGAAGGCAACGTCGTCCTGGTCGAGCAGCGTTTGGGCCGACAGGTGGGGGAGGCCGAGCGGAATCAGATGATTGTGGACAAGACCAAGAAGGCGCTGGCCGTGGCCTTGACCCTTCTCGAAGAGCAGTACCAGGGAAAATCCGACAATGGTTGATGGGCTGAGCTTTGTCTGGGAATCGGGGTTGGGTCAGGAGGCCGGAAGCTGAGCCAGGTCACAGGAAACACGTCAGGACTCAAATCGAGTCAACTCAGGGCGCTCGAAAGACTCTACAGGCGGAAGATTCCGACCCGTATGGTGGTGACGCCTGATTTGGCCCGCCATCTCTATGAGATGTCACAGGATTTAGGGCGCCAGATTGGCCTTTTGATCGAACGCCGTGGGCAGGTGGAGCACGTGTTCGTAGGCGATGCGGCCAAGATCTACCTTCCGGATTTCGGTCGCCTTCGGGCGGGGCTCGGGCGATTTCGGGGACTGAGACTCATCCATACGCATCTTCGTGCCGAGGCTTTGTCGCAGGATGATCTTGCCGACCTCATTCTTCTGCGACTCGACATGGTGGTTGCTCTGACCCGGCCTTTGGACACGGGACCTGTACTGGCGAGCATGGCCCACCTGTTGCCTGCCGGTGGGGCGCAAGACGTCGATGTTTCAGATCCCGTTCCCGTGACGGGCCTCGATATGGATTTTGCCCAGAGCATCCATGAGCTGGAAGAGGAGTTCGCTCGGACGGCGGGACGTCAGCCTGCAACTCCGAAATTGGACCATCGGGGGATTCTTGTGCATGTCAGCCAGCACGCTGCTGCCGAGGTGGAAAACAGGATTTCCGAATTGCGTGAGCTTGCCGAGACAGCAGGACTGGAGATCGTGCAGGTGGTTCGTCAGAGGCGTTCCAGGCCGGATCCCAAGTATGTCGTGGGGCGAGGAAAGATGGAAGACGTTGTACTTCTGGCCATGCAGCACAATGCCGACATTTTGGTGTTCGACCCGGATTTGAGACCGAGTCAGGCGCGTGCCATTACTCAGATGACGGACATGAAGGTGATCGATCGGAGCATGCTCATTTTAGATATTTTTGCCCAGAGGGCACAGACCCGTGCGGGTAAGATTCAGGTCGAACTGGCTCAGTTGCGGTACGCGTTGCCACGACTCGCCGCCAAGAACACGATGATGAGTCGTCTGACGGGAGAGATCGGAGGGCGCGGCCCTGGTGAAACGAAGTTGGAAATCAATCGGCGACGGGCCAGGGAGCGGATTGTGGATTTGGAACGCCAGATCAAAAAACTCTCTCGTCAGAGAGCGGTCAGGCGGAAAATGCGTATGCGGCAGGGCGTTCCGGTGGTGGCTCTGGTCGGCTATACGAATGCTGGGAAGTCTACGTTGCTCAATACGTTGACGAATGCTTCGGTCCTAACCGAAAATCGATTGTTCGTCACATTGGATCCAACGAGTCGAAGGTTGAGACTTCCTCGGAATCAAGACATCATTTTGACCGATACGGTCGGATTCATCGAAGACCTTCCTTCGGATCTGGTAGACGCATTTCGTTCCACCCTCGAAGAACTCGATGATGCGGATTTGCTCGTTCACGTCGTGGATGGTGCGGATCCTCGGAGGACCGAAAAGAGGGTGTCCGTGGAGCGGATTTTGGCTGGGATGGGGCTCGGCGGGATCCCCCAGGTGACGGTGTACAACAAGATTGACCTGGTCCGCGACGAGGGTGACGTTCGGCTGATTCGCCGTGATGCCGATGTGGTGGTTGCCGCGGTCGATCCAGTGAGTCTGGGTCCATTGGTCCGGGCCATTCGGCGCACCGTGGCGTCCTCGTCTCGGCACGTCGGCGCGTCGTGAACCACCTCGGCGGATCGTAGTTCAACAGACCGAATCGGTGCCTTTTGGACTCATCGTGGGCTATGAGGGTTCCTTCTTCGTGATGGCTTTCAATCGAGCCTTGCCCTCTTCGACCTGGACCACGAATTCTACGTCTTTCGTTCCTGAAGATCGTTGGATTTTTGGGAGTTGCTTGGCAATGGATTGGGCGAGACGGTCGATCGTGAGTCCTTCGGTCGATTCGCCGGTGCTTCGTCTGGCTTCAATGAGCGCATGGTGGAGGCGACGGAGACTGTCTTTGGGGAGTGGAAGTTGCTTGGTCGTCGGCATCCCAGACGCATCGGCGGGCAGCGGCGGTGGGGTCTGGTGATTGGCATGGTTCCGGATGGACGGTTCTGCCTCCTTTGCGTCGCCTGCCTCGTCGTTCGCGCCCAATATCGGAGTCGCATTGTTGGACGACGGGAATTCTCCCGTGTGTCCAGAGCCTGTGTGTGTCGCTCCGGCGCGCCTTTGTCCAAACGCCATGTAGCGGGCCAGCGCTGACTCCACCTCACCCGATGTATGGGCTTTGAGGAGATCTGGAGCCGAGATACCTTGTTTTTTGAGTCGTCTTTGGAGCTTGAGCAGATCCTTTCGATAGGTGCCTTCCTCGATCTGACGCTGCACCCGATTCCAGTAGGTCTGGTATGACGTAAATTTTTGGACGATGGACAGGAAACGAAACTTCAGGGCCGTGTTGCCGATGACCTGCAAGCGAAGATGTCGAATGGCCCGGTCGATGAAACGGCGATCCTTCACCGGCTCGAATCGCTGGATGCCCATGAAGTATTGCTCGTACCGAATCTTGAGTTTTTCGATTCGGATCTCCAGATCATCGAGGATTGCTGGAATACGAGGTGACATGAGCAAGAGTATAGCATTCTTGTGAGATTGAGAAAGTCTGTTAAAAGAGGAGTCCGTCACAAAGGCTCTGCCAGACTCCGTCTCGACGAGTCAGGGTGACTGAGTAACGGGAGGTGCCTGTGGACAGGATCCGGAAGGCGATCGGCACGGTCATGCAGAGTCGTGTTGCCCGTCGTGTCGCCCGTCGTGTTGGGCTTGTGGCCCTTGCCGTGGTCAGCATGGCCGTCTTCGTGTGGGGGCGAAGCTATCTGCTCCAGGTCGCCTCGGTCTGTGGTCTGTTCCTGGCCACTTGGATGGGGGCCGAGGAGGTGGCCCCCTGGAACGATCTGTCCGTCGGGCCCTGGTCCTTGGGCGCTATCGTGCGCGAGGCGGCTGGGCCGGCTGCAATCATCGCCCTGACGCTGGTCGTCTATTGGCCGCTCGTAGGGGGTCACATGCCATGGATCGGCGACCATACGGTCCACGAATTCAAGGCATATGTGCTTGCGGATCATCTGTTGCCCTCTGGGCGGCTTATGGGGTGGACCCATCTGTCCGGGGCCGGCTATCCCGCCGAACAGCTTTATCCGATCCTCGGAGATCTGTGGATGGCGGTGGTGCGCTACCTGACGTTCAAGAGTCTGTCGTGGGAGGCCACCTACGCCTATGGATTATTGGGGGTTCTCCTGTTCTGCAACCTCGTGCCCTATTACATTGGCCGTCGATTGTTCGGGCCCGTGGCCGGTTTGGTGGCGGCGCTGGTGGTCATGACGGATATGGGGGGGTTCCGGGAAGGGGGGTGGGTCTTCACCATTCAGTTCGGTGTCTGGCCCATGGCCTTGGGCCTCTCTTTCGGGATGCTTGCCATCGAGCGTCTCCTCCACCTGGCGGATAGACCCGGCGTGGCCGGAGTGACCGGCTTCGCGGTGTGGACGGCGCTCGGCCTCCTTGCTCATCCCATCGTGTTGTTGGTTCTGTTTGTCGCCGTTCCCTTGTTTGCTCTGTATCAGCACGTGGCGCATGGTTGGCGTGGTGCCTGGGCCAAGAGCATCTCAGGACTGGTTCTTGGAATGGGCCTTGCCTCCTTCTGGTTGTTGCCCTACCTGCTGCGTGCCGGGCAGTTTTCGGCGCATGTAAGCAATCTGTGGAAAGCGATGCCCCAGATCGGCGAGGGGCTGATTCAGGCTTCGCTCTATGGTCACGCCCGACCTTGGGTGGTCGTCTTGGGGGCTTTGGGGCTGGTCCTGGCCTGGTTGGAAGGTAGACCAAAGGGAACGTTTCTGGCCCTATTCGGCCTTGCCCTCCTGTTCGTGGCGTCGATCACCGTATATGCAGAGACCGATGTGGAACGATGGCTTCCGGTGGTTCGGCACATTCAGTTCGAGCGGTTCGTGATCGTGGTCAAGTATCTGTTGGCGTTGGGCTGTGGGTTTGCGGTGGCCCGCCTGTTTTTTGGCCTGGGACCGAGCGCCGATGGTGGCGAGTCTGCATCTCTGAGACGACCCATGCAGGCTTCGGGGTGGCGCAGACGCCTGGTCGGTCTGTTGGCGGCTGCGGCGGTGGCCCCGTTCGTCGTGCCCGTCGTCTGGGCCTGGGTGGCCCGTCGAGTCGTGCCCCTGTCGCAGTTCGAGACGAGACAGACGGGTGTTGCGTCCTACAAGGACATGGTCCGACTGTCGCGGCGGGTGGCGGATGAGGCACGCAAGAACCCCAAAGGCTTTTTTCGGGTGGCCTATTGGACTGGGTTCAATGATCATTTTCTCGCCAATGCCCCTATCGTGAACGGACTGCCCGAAGTGAAGTGTTCATTCATTCCCGGGGAGACATATCGCTATCTCGCGCATCCCCAGCCGGCGGATGTGCCGGACGATCGACGTGATTTCGACCTGCTGTCGGTGCGCTTTATCCTGGCGAATCGGCCCCTTCCTGCGTCGTTGGGGCCTACCAAACTCGTGGAGCGGGGGGCCGGGCTGTCTCTGTACGAACGGCCTGGATTCGAGTCGCATCGCGTCACGGTCATCGGGCCGGGTGAGGCCCACGTCACCCGCTTCGACGATGAGAACATCGAGGTGGAGGTTGCCGGGGCCGATCCTGGGACACGATTGGTTCTCCACGTGCCGTTCTTCGCGAACTGGACGGCCACGCAGGGCGGGCGGACGCTGACCATATCGAAGAACGATTCGCTGGCTCCGCACGTCAAGGGCCTTATGGAAGTGCCCGTGACCAACGGAAAGGTCGTGTTCGAGTATCGCCAGAAGGCGGTTGATATTTTGGCAAAGATCGTCTCCGCCCTGTCTGTCGGCATCGTTTTTTTCCTATGGGCCGTGGTCCGTCGACGTGTCTGGGCCACCAAACCTTGGGGTGCGGTCGTTGGGTGGATCACCGGCCATCGATTCGTGGGCATGGCATGGACGGGCCTGCTCGTGTTGGCGCCACTCGTTTTGGTGGGGAAGTGGGCGACGGCGCCGACGATGCCCAAGCAGGGCTACTCCCTCGCGTGGGAGTTGTCTCGGGCAAAGGTCTTCGTGGACTATCACGGAAAGAAGAAGCCCTGTCGGTGGTTCGTCGATGGCCGGTATGTTTGTGGCGCGAAAGCGCACCAGTACGTGGGGCCCTTCGCCGAGGAGTGGGGGCTGTTGAATCGCAAGGGTCTGTGGGCACATCCCTACCGCGGTGGGGTTCTGGTGATCGAGTATCCGGACACGATGATGGGCCACATCCTTGCCTTGGATTGGGGGCTGGCATCCTCGTCGGTGGGCGGCCGCGCGGCAGTGGTGATGCGTGTGTACGTTGCAGGGAAGAAGGTTGCCGAGGTGCGTCGTCGTGCCGTGGGGTGGGCTCTGACCAAGAAGGTGGACACGAGGTCATGGGCTGGCCGCCGTGTCTCGGTACGGTTTGAGATTGAAACGGATGACATCAGTGCCAGACATTTTTGCTTCGACGCCACGGTACTGCCCTGATCGGGTGCCCCGATCGTCTCAGGGGCGGCGACCATGACGAAGTGGCTTCGCAGAGCCGGCAGCCAGGTCGGTTCGTTGGCGCAGGACTGGAGAACCTGGATCCCCATGGTGCCCTTCGTCCTGTTGGCCGTCGGCGCCGTGATTCAGTTGTTCACGGTGTTTGCGTACCGCTTGACCTATCCACTCGACCTCGAATGGATGGAGGGTGGTGTCCTCGTCCATGCTCATCGCCTCCTGGCCGGCCAGGGAATCTACGTCGCCCCCACGGTGGATTTCGTTCCCTTTCTGTATACCCCCCTTCATCCTGCTCTGCTGGCCATAGTGGGCTGGTTGTTCGGGCTTGGATATCTGACCGGAAGATTGGTTTCGATTCTGTCCTTTGCTGGCGCGCTCTTTGTGGCGGCGATGATCGTGATTCGAACGAGCAGGGTCTGGCGGTCTTCGCGCCTCCATGCCTGGACGGTCGCCTTGCTGACCACCGCGGTGGTGGCGGTCGCCTATCCCGTGTGCGGCTCTTGGTTCGATCTCGTCAGAAATGACTCTCTGTGGCTCTTGTTGACGGTTACCGGGTTGGCGGTCCTGTCGCCAGTTGGAGATTTGTCCTACCGGCGCACTTTGGTGGGCGCTTTGGTCATGAGCGCGGCCTTTTTTACGAAACAGACGGCGGCTCCGTTCGTGGTGGCTGCCGTCGGAGCCTTGGCGCTCGTCGGCCGCTGGCGGCAGGCGCTGCTGTTTGCCGCTGCGACCGTGGGGCTGGACGTGGCACTGGTGCTGATCGGCCAATGGTCGTCTGACGGGTGGATGTGGGTCTACATCTATCGACTCCACCAGTCGCATCGGTTTATTCATGAACGCCTTTGGCCTGGGACCCCCGAGCGTATCATCCTGTTCGCTTTTCCCGTCTGGTCGCTTCTTGCAGTTTGGATGGTGGTGGTGGTGGTCAATGGCGTCGGAAGTCGCCTGTCCTTTTTTTGGGTCACCATGGCCTTGTGCGGGTTGGCCACGTCCGCTGTCGGGTCCGCGACCCAGGGTGCGTACGACAATGCGTTGATTCCGGGGCTGTATTTTTCAGCGGTGGCAGCAGGCGTGGTCGCCGTCGAATTGCCGTCCTCTGTGCGGTCTCCGCCGCAACGCTGGTCCTTGAGGAGTCTCTGGGATCGGTTCGTGCTGCGACGGTCTTCCTCAAGAGGGTTGGGGATCGATTCCCACGTCATAGCATTGGCAGCCGTGATGCTCCTGTCCTCCCATATTTTGATCCGTTGGGTCGACACGAGTCCCTTGGTGCCCAGCACAGACATGGTGCAGGATGCCCGTAGGTTGGTGGCGCGCCTCCATCGATTGGGTCCTAGAACCTTTGTCCCTTATCATCCCTTTTACAATGTTTTAGCTGGTGGGCAGGGCCACATGCACATTATGGGAGTCAACGATGCATCAGTATGGGCGCATGGCATCACGGGAGATCCCGAGCGGGATCAGCGCATCAAGGCGGCGTTTCGGCGTTCGATTGTCGATGCCTTTGCGTCTCATCGTTGGGCCGCCGTGATCCATGACCGAACCTACACGTATCAGTTGCCCGGCCTCGTCAGATATTATCGACAGACACAAGACCTATCCCGACTTGGGCAGGCACCGGGCGTTCTGACCGGGAATCGCTGCACTCCGAGATATTTGTGGGTGCCCAGGTGACCGAAATATCCTGACGGATCGTCAGCTACACGATGCGTTCGACGAGACTCGTCACGGCGGGGGTCAAGGTGGTGGCGAGGTGGTGAGCAAGGTTGGGAATGACCAGACCTTCGTCGCCACGTACGTCGTCCAGGACGGCTTCGATGGATGCGTCCATGTGCTCGGCGACGAGCAGGCTGACGGCTTCTTTTGCATCATTGCCCTGCACGAAGGCATCCTTGCTCGTGGCGACGATTTCCTCCACGATGGCGGATTGTTTGAGGCGATCTCGAAACGTGTCCATGACGCCCTGTTCGATCCGATCACAAAGGCGCTGGAGTTTATTGCGTTGGGTCGATGACCTGAGCCGTACGAGGCTGACAAGGGCCACGAGGTCCAGATCCTTGACCTGAATCGGGTTCACCGACGCCAGGATGAGCTGCCCCTGTTCCAGGTCCTTACGCCAGGATTGTGCCTTTCGATCCGCTGCGTCTTTCCATGTCGTCAGCAGAGATTCGCGGATGTCCAGGCTTCGCTGAACGAGACGTTCCAATCTGGCGTCCTGGCAGGGCATGTCCACGGCCATCCAGAAGGCTGCAACGAACTCATCGGAGTCCGGAGCGAATTCTTTGACTCGGATGACCCCAGTGGCCAGGTCTCTGCGTAGGAGTTCTGCCTGATACTTGATTCGATCGAGCGCTTCGTCCAGGGCGGCCCCTGAAAGGGGACGCACATCGCCCTGCGTTGCAGAAGGCTGTGGTGATGGAACGTCATTGCCGAGTTTCGCGCCAGCCGAGCGCTCCTCGCCGCGTTGTTCGTCGATCGTCGTATTCAGATCGTCAGACGGTCCGGTCTCGGGGCGAACGTCCTGCGAGATCGACCCATCGTCCCTGGTTTGTTGAGGGGTTGGGCCTGTCGGTGGTTCCGATGTCTGAGCATCGTGCTCGGCCGCGAGTCGATCCAGGGCGGCCTGATCGTCTGTGGGTCCCTCCTGGTGGTTCTTCTCATCGGGCAATGGGATCTCCGATGAAGGTGCGAAGCGGGTGGATGCTGGTTGGGCAAAGGGGCTGCGCGCGTCCGTGACAGTCTGGGTGGCCAGTTCCGCCTCCCATGCCTCCATCAGGGATTCGCCGACTTCCTTGGGAACCCGTTCACCTGAGCGAGTTTCGAAGAAGAAGCCTTCGGAGGAGCGAATGAGGCGGCTTCCTCGTAGTATTTTTGGAATTTCCTCGCGGTCCGGCAGTTCGTCGACGACGTCGGAAGGCGCAGTCGTGTTTTTGGGGGGGATCGTGTTCGGAGGCGTCGGTGGTGCATTCAGTCCATGCGCGTCGTCAGAAAGGCTTTGCTCGGCAGCGATTGCCGCCGGATTCGTGCTCTGTGTGGGTTCATCTTCGCTCGCTTCGTCGCGTGGGACAAGGGTGGAAGCAGGTTGCGCTTGTTCCTGGAATGCTTCGAGGAGGGCGAGCCCTACTTCTTCTGGAATCGCCTCTCCATCCAGACTGAGATAGAAGCGTTTGTTCCCCCGTTGGATAAGGTGGCTTCCCTGGAGTTTTTCCGGAACGTCGGGGCCGTACCCAAGGGAACGAAGTACCATGTCCCCAGGAATAGGGGTCTCCCATGACGACTCTTTCTTCCGGCGGTCTGTTGCCAGTTCTCCGCGACCGACGAGGGATTCCTGTTCGAGTCGGTAGGCCTGGATGAGGATTTTCGCCTGGTCTTCGGAGACGGCAAAGCCGTCTCGGCCTTTGTAAATTACAGAGGATCCGTGGGGAGTCTTGAGTTCCACGACGCTGCAGCCGCGAAAGGTATCGGGAATCGTCTCATCGTCTTCTGCGATCACGTCGAGTACGATTTCCTGCACGTATTCCCCAGACGAATCCCGGTCGGACACAGGCTGTTCGAGGTCGTTGTCTGGCGGAGGTGGTTCATTAGGGTCGAATTCTTTGGGCATGGACAACTCCAACGTCGATGCAAGGCCGAGACCCGCAAGGATCATGTACGTTTCGAGACTGGCACGGTTCCCTTTGACCCCATCATTTGTACGGTGAATGACGGTCATGTTCAATTGAATTTTCCACGCCTTGACGGACGCGTCTGTCGAAGATAATGTGATTCCACGCACGGGTTGTGCACTGGTTTCAAATCCAAGACTGTTACGTGGACGTCACAAGAGGGTATTTCCATGAAGAAACGCGAAGGTACCAGATCACGACGAGCCAAGAACACATCGGCATCCCGAGAGAGCAAACCAAAGGGCGACCTCGATGTTGGGTCGGAGGAGTCGGACAGCGACATCGTGCAGCTTGGTGACCAGGATGTGGATCCGGACGATGTGGAGTTCTTGGATGAGGACCTGTTGGTCGTGGAAAACACCGGCGAGGTTCGTATCGGCGAGATCAGCGGTGACGATGACAAAGAGAAGACGGCGGTGGCATTTCGTTCCGATGTCCTGGAGTCTGCAAGGGTGCAGCGCGTCGACCTGGAGGACCTGGATGACATGGGGGAGAACGCAGCCTTTTTGGACCGTCCGACAGCGGAACTGAATCTTGATTCTGAGCATGGGGATCTCCAATCGGGCCGTCGGGCGTTGGATGTGGCCGCTGGTTTCGGCGACGCCGAACCCACACTGACCCCGGAGACCAGGGAGGGCTTCGCCGAGGGTCAATCCACGGCTCCTCTGCCCGAGCAGATGACAGACGACGTGGTCATCGAGGACGCACAGACGAGTGGGGGAGCGATCGAGGTGTCCGACGCCGAGGTGGTCGAGGAGGTGGCCGAAGCGGTCGAGGCGACAGAAGAATCAGGGAGCGAATCGGCAGCTGAAGCATCCATGGAAACGCAAGCTTCGGCGGGAGAGCCCGGCTTGAATCAGACGGTTGGAGGCGACACAGGAACCGAACCGCACGAGGTGGGCTCGGAGACGTCGACCGAGGACGAGGCGGAAGCGGTCCGCCATGAGGGTGCGGCCGGCCAGTCCGAATTCGATATGGACCGGGATGCCTATCAAGAACAGGCGCATCGCCTGGCCCTGAAGCAGCGATGGGAGGAACTGGCGACCCTGACGAGGCAGGCGCTCGATGGCGCTGTCTGGGCTCGTTCTGGATCGGCACGAGCGACCCTGCTTGGAGACCTTGGTCGAATTTTTCGGGATCGGTTGCGGGATTTGGAACAGGCGCGCTCGGTGTTCGAAGAAGAGTTGGAAGAGGATCCGGCCAGCCGCGACGCCATGGAGTTTTTGACCGACTTTTACGAAAAGAAGGGGCAGTGGCAGAAGTTGTATACGCTGCTGGTCCGTGGCGCAGAGACGACTTGGGATCCGGCAGAGCGGATGGAGCGGACCCGTCGTGCGGCTCAGATGGCGATGAAACGGTTGGATTCCGCCGACATGGCGATGGCTGCGTGGGAAAAGCTCTGGAAGTTGGGGGCGCGTGAGTACGAAGTTCGTTCCGAATTGATGAAGCTTTATCGAGACACGGAGCGCTGGAAAGAGTTGGCGGCGTTTCTGGTGGACGATGCGCAGGGGGAGGAGGCAGCTGAGCGTCGCGTGCAAATTCGTCAGGTGGTGGAGTTGAGCCTGTATGGGTCCAAGGACTACGAACAGGCTCGGACCTTGGTCGAAGAACTGCTCGCCGACGGAGGAACGGATGCCATCGCCTTGTTGGCCAAGGCAGAGGTGTTGGCACGCCAGAAAGACTGGAGTGGGCTGGGCGGCCTCGTCCAATCATCCGAGGATGTATTGCCAGCCGAGGCCGTGTCCGCCCTGACGCGGATGGCCGCTGACGAGATGTGGAAGGGGGGCAGGCACAAGGAGGCCACTGGGTTGTACCGACGTGTCCTGGAAAAGAGTCCTGCCGATGAGGACGCATCGGCCGCAGTAGAGCAGGTGCTCAAGGAAGCCGGCCAATTCGAGGAACTGCTGGCCCTTTTGGAAAAGAGACTCCATGGAGTCGATGACCGGGATTTGAAGGCTTCCGTGCTCGAGCGTATGGCGTTGGTGGCGGACAGGGAGATGGGCGACGTCGATCGTGCTATCGACCTGTGGGTGCAACGGTCCACGGTTAAGCCGGAGGACATGACGAGTTGGTTGGCCCTGGCGGATCTCTACGAAAAGGTGGAGCGATGGGAGGAACTCGCCACTGCTCTGAGGAAGCAACTGGACCTTCGTCGGGATCCTTCCGGCAAGAAAGCGATTTTGAGCCAGCTCGGCAGTTTGTATGCACATCAATTGAGCAACGACGACGAAGCCGAGGCCTGCTGGCGCGACGTGCTGACCTTGGATCCAGAAGACGTGGAGGCCCGCAACGAGTTGATGGCTCTACACAGGCGCCGCGGGGAGTTCGATGCACTCGACCGAGCTTTGGCACGCGAGATCGCCATGGCAGACGATCCTCAGGTGGCACTTGATCATTGTCGAGAAGCGGCGATCAATGCTCAGGATAACCTGTCGAATTCGGAGCGTGCCCTGGCTGCGTGGCTTCGGGTCCTGGATCGGGCTCCCGACGATTTGCAGGCTCTGGATGCGGCTGTGACGCTCCTTGGCGATCTTGGCGATCGCGATCGGATGATTCTGTTCTTGGAACGTCAGGCAAGGGCGAGTGAGGCGATCGAGGCCAAGGTGTCGGCGTTGCTGCGTGGCGCTTCTGCAGCCCGAGATCAGGGACAGGTCGTTCGGGCTGCTGCTTTCTACGAGCGAGTCTTGAGACTCGTTCCATCCAATCTCGAGGCGGGAGAAGGGTTGGTGAGGTTGTGGATCGATGCAGGTAAGCCGGATAGGGCCGTGGCCCTGACCGAATTTTTGAACTGCCAGATTGACGACGTTCGTGCACGGGCGGGTCTTTTGCGTCTGGTTGCGGATGGATTCGAGGGGACGGATCGTTATCGCATGCTGCGGTCTGTGGCGGTTATGGAGTCGCCGACGGACGAGGCCCTCAACGTGCTCGAGGCTCTGGCGATTGAGACTGGACGCGTGGAAGATTTTCTGTCTCTGCTGGATGAATTGGCGGATCGAGGCGCCGATCTGGTCCCCCTCCGACTTCGAGGGGCACGTATTTGTTCCGAGGCTCTTGAGGCACCCGATCGTGCCATGGCCATGATCTTGGAGAGCTTCCATGGTGTCGATCCGGGCCAGGCGGTCTTTGATGGGCTCATTCAGATTGCCGACAAGGTGGGGCGATACGAGCAGGTCATGGCGGCATACCAGTCGGTGGCTCGATCGGATCCGGGACGCCGGTCGATCCTGTTGAGGACGGCTGCCGCCCTGGTCGTCGAGAAGCTGGACAACGGGCCGCGCGCGTTTCATCTGGTGCGGCGGGCTTTTTTGGTGGACACGGCGGACGAGGAGGTCTGGAAGGAACTCCAGGAGGTCGCTGGCAAGTATGAATTGTGGACCGAGTTGGGCGAGACCATGGGAGATCTACTCAGCACCGTGGATCGAGCCAGGTTCATGGAATTGGTCAGGGAGCGTCACGACGTCTTGCTCGGCAAGCTGTCGGACCGACTCGGCGCATTCCATCAACTGGAGCTGATGTATCGTGCCAGTGCGCCGGACAAGCTGCAGGATTTCCTCGAAAAGGCGGCCAAGAGGCTCAAACAGTGGGACTATTTTCTGCCCATGGCAGAAGCGGCATGGATCGACTCGGACGCCAGGATGGACCACATGCCGGGATTGGCGAAGCAGTATCAGACCCTTCTCAAGGACAAGGAACGAGCCCAGGACCTGATGACCGCCATCCTCGAGCAGGCTCCGACTGTTTCCACGGATGACATCGAAACTTTGGCGGGCGCAACCAAGCGATGGGCGGCCTACTGTGACGGTTTGCGGTTTGCAGCGGCCAGGAGCCAGGACGTGGGCGGAACGCTCCAGTTGTTGCGCCAGGCCGCCAATGCATCGAGTGAGCACGGTTTAGATGCCGTCGAGATTCACAATCGCATCGTGTCCGTGGACCCGACGGTTCTTGAGTCTCTCGAAGTCTGCATCGAGAATCTGAGGACAACCGAGGATGCGGAGGCGCTCGAACATCGCTTGCAGCAGTGGATCGCCTGTGCACCTTCCGA
The DNA here is from genome assembly GCA_021162935.1 of Deltaproteobacteria bacterium. Taxonomy (GTDB): domain Bacteria; phylum Myxococcota_A; class Polyangia; order HGW-17; family SLPX01; genus JAGGXR01. The sequence goes on along the minus strand of JAGGXR010000115.1, from coordinate 28,614 downwards.
TGCGGATCGAGTCTCGAAGTACCTCGAACTCGCCTCGTTGGCTGAAGCCCGCGGACAGCCCGAGCAGGCTTTGGTTGCCTATACCGAGGTGTTGGACCTTGCCCCTGACAACGAGAAGGCGAGACAGGCCCTTGACGTGATGTCGGACAAGCTGTCGGCTGAGCAGCGGCAGCGCAAGCTGAAGTTGGAACTGGCCCGGGCCGAGGGAGAGACTCTCGTGTCCATTGGATTGGAATTGGCGCGACATCAGCGAGAGACCCTCGAAGATTCCGAGGGGGCCATCGAGACGCTGGTTTCCTTGGTGGGTCGCGTGGGAACGACCGGGCCGATTGAAGAAGTGTTGGAGCGGCTCCTGGCCGAGTCGGGTCGGTGGATGGACCTGGCCGACTTCGTGGAGCGCAGGGGAGACGCCCAGCAGGACCATCAGGTTGCGCTCAGGGCCTTCGAGGAAGCTTTGACCATTCGTCTCGAACACGAGCGGGACCAGGGAGCACAGGTTCCGGATCATGCGGTGCGCATCGAGGGGCTCTGTCGGAAGGTGCTCGGCGTGAACCCCGAGGACACGCAGGCGTTGGTCCTGTTGCTCTTCGACCTTCGTTCTCAGGGTCAGTATCAAGAGATGGCCGAGCAACTCGAAAAGGTCGCTGGGGTCTCCACCGAGCCTGAGCGTCGCTTCTGGGCTCTTTCGGAGTTGGCCCGTGTGTACGAGTGGGGCCTCTCGGATCCAGGAGAGGCCGGTCGCATCTATCGGCTGCTGGAAGAAACCGAGATGGGCGCTGGGTGTGCCCGATTGGCTTTGGCTCGTCTTGCAGGGCAGGACGGGGATTGGTCGGGCTACATTCGTTGGCGGGAGGCGGAGGCGGCCACTCAGCCGGACGTCGTTGCTTCGCTCGTCTACTGTCATCTCGCGGAAGTGAACGATCGGTTCCTACAACAGACGCATTCGACCTTGAGTCTTTATCGCAAGGCCCGGCTGCTGGACGAGACGAATCCTTTGGCAAAAGTGGCGCTCAAGGCGCTTGGACGGAGGGTCAAGTCCTGGAAGAAGGGCGCGACGCTCCTGCCGGACGGTGAGGAATTGGACTTCGAGCAGGCCGGGGCGAAGCTGCTGGAGTTTGCCCGGTCCGCTTCCGGCGAGGAGCGGAGGCAATGGTTGTGGAAGACCGTCGTGGTTCGGCCCGACGCCGTGGATGCCTGGGATCTCTTGGCCGAAGAATACGGTCGCATGGCGGATTGGGAGCACAAGGCACGTGCGTTGTGGGCGGGCGTCCAGGCCCTCGACCGCACGACCGCTCCGGGACGGGAACTTGCCACCGAGGTGGATCGGCTGCATGCAACGGCGGCGGCCTGGAGGGCTGCCAGCAAGGAACGAGATGCCGATATCTTGGAACACCGAGCTTTCGAGTTGAATCCCAAGGACGTTCGTGCTGCCCTGGCGGTGGCGAACGAGCGGTTCGATCGCGAGGATTTCCGTGGTGCGTTCAAGCTCTTTGGAGAACTGGCGACCAGGTCGGACCTGGCGATGTTGGACGTTGGACAGCAGGCAATGGTCAGCTATCGGTTGGGCGAGAGTGCTCTACGGATGGGGGATCCGCATAAGGCGCAGGATGCGTTCCGCAAGGCTTTGGAGAAACAACCACTGCATGCCGGCGCCCTGATCGGCCTCGGTGGAGAGTTGGTCCACGACGGCCGGAACGTGGATGCCGCCAGGACGTTCTTGCGGGCACTCGTGGTGGCGAATCAGTCCGAGGCGCGAGCACATGTGTACAGCTCCCTTGGGGTGCTTCTCGAAGATGCGTTCGGCCATTACGAAGAGGCTGGTGCTTGTTATGGGAGGGCCATGCAGGAAGGTGCCGAGCAACTCGATGTGATGTGGCGGGCCCTGCGCTTCATGCAACGGTCCGAACGGCTCGAAGAAGCGGCAGAACTCGTCAGTCGCATGCTCAAGCTCGTGACGGATCCAGAAGACCTGGCAGCGCTATGGGTGGCTCGTGGTCAGATCCATGCAGCCCACGAGGGGCAGGAAGACCAGGCCATGGAGGCGTTCGACATGGCTCTGTCCTACGAGCCGGGGAATCGGGGTGCGCTCGACGGGCTGGCGGCCATCCTGGAACGTCGAGGTGAGTGGGGTCAACTCCTCGAGGTGCTCGAAGCGACCCAGGACCTCCTGTCGGAGGAGAAGCGGAGCGAGGTCCTTGTGCGTATGGCCGATATTGCATCGGAACGGTTTGGCGACAGTGAGAAGGCAGAGGCCTATCTGAGAATGGCGGCTGAATTGCGCCCCAATCGGCAGGTTTTCGAACGTCTCAAGACGATGTACGAGTCCAAAGAAGACTATACAGAAGAGCTGAAGATGGTGCTGGCGGGGATGGTGCGGTTCGGTCCTCCGTATTTCGACCTGATCGTGCGCCTCGGTAACATGCTCGTCGCAGAAGGAAGGAGACGTTGGGCCTGGTGCCTCCTGTCACTGTTGTCCGAGGTTCGCAAGGTGGATCGGGATCTGAAGAGTTCCTTGAGGGACATGCGCAAGGAGTTCGACAAGTCCTTCGTTCCCGTGGTGACCGAAGACGACTATGAAAAGATGGTCCGATCCCCCGATCACAGCAAGACCCTGCAGGAGGCGCTGGCCGAGATGGAGCAGGTGGTGGACCTGTCGCGTTGGAGCGACTTCGGTTCGAGCACGGCCATTGGAGAGCGGACTGGCTTGGGGAATGCTTTCGGCGAGGTGGCCAAGAGCCTCGGCCTGGATCATGGCATGGCCTGGAGGGTCGATGGTCAGGGCAGGTCGTTGGTGGTCGGTGTGGGGCAAGGACCACAGCTCCTGTTGGATGCCGAGTTCGCCAGACGGTTGGTTCAAAACGAAGTGCGGTTTGTTTTTGGATATGGTATGGAACTGTCCCGGCCGGGGAACAGGATTTTGGCCGTGGGAGACGACGCGGATCGTCTCCTGTTCGGCGAGGCCTTGTTGGCGTGGCTGGATGATCGGACTGTTTCTGCGGCGGCCCAGACGCTGGCGGATGCCTTCAAGGAGGCATTGGGCGAGGAGCGTTCGGCCGCGCTTGCGCAGCAACTCGATGCCGTTCGAGGCGTGGCACCTGCAGATCTCGTGGCGAAGCAATGGATAGCCGTCCAGGCAACGGCCCGTCGGGTTGGGCTGCTCATGTCGGGCGAACTGCACCTGACGCTTCGAGCGCTCGATAGACTTGCAGGTGAGCAGTCGTCCCTGCAGGTTGACGTGGTCTCTGACCTGGATGAGCGGATCACGGCGCATCCCGAATGGGTGGACCTACTCGCTTGGGCCGCGGATGCTCGATTCGAAGGCCTTTTGCTCGGATAGCTTCCCTTCGTTTGTGACAAGTGATACCAACTGACGGAAGACTCGCGAGACGAGTTCCGGAGTCGGCGACGAACATCGTCTGTCGGCACCGGGGAGGAAGACTATGGACAATCCTTTGAAAGCACTCACGGACGAGTTGGTACGGGTCCATGACTTGGCGGCCATACACGAGTTGCTCGACTGGGACCAGCAGACCTTCATGCCCCGGGCTGGGGCGGAGGCGCGTGCCAGGCAGACGGCGCTTCTTGCCGGCCTGGCGCACGAGAGATTCACGTCGGACCGAATCGGAGAACTGCTCGATGCCTGTTCCAATATGGACCTGTCGGATGATGAATGGGTGGTGGTCGACCGGGTGGCTCGGGATCGAAAACGTGCGTTGTGTCTGCCCACGTCTCTGGTGGAGGAATTGGCCCGCGTGACATCCGAGGCGCATCAGGTCTGGGTTACGGCCCGATCCGCCAAGCGTTTCGACCTGTTCGAGGAGATCCTGGGTCGTGTCATCGACCTCAAGAGACAGAAGGCAACAGCGGTTGGGTGGCCCGATGGAGGACATCCGTATGATGCCCTGCTGGACGGCTATGAACCAGGGGCCACGGTCGCGTTTTTGGACCCCCTGATTCGTGAGGTGTCGGATGAATCGTCCAAAGCTCTGCAGGCGGTGATGGGGTCGTCGGTTTCTCCCAGGACCGATATCCTGCGGCGAGGATTCTCGGTTGAGAAACAAGAGGCGTTCTGTCGGCGCGTGCTCGACGCCATGGGGTTCGACTTCGAGGCCGGCCGGTTGGACGAGTCGGCGCATCCCTTCACCACGAGCTTCGACCCGCACGATGTTCGTTTGACCACGAGGTACCATGGCGACTACCTGCCGGCTGCTATCTTCGGGGCGATCCACGAAGGGGGCCATGGCCTCTATGAACAGGGGCTCGACCTCGATCACATAGGGACACCATTGTCTGAACCCGGGTCCCTCGGGCTCCACGAGAGCCAGTCTCGCCTGTGGGAAAATCAAATTGGTCGTAGTCTGCCGTTTTGGCGGTTTTGGTACCCCGTGCTTCAGGAGACCTTTGGAGATGTTTTGTCCGATGTGAGCCTCGAAGCGTTCCATTTGGCGGTCAACGGCGTGCGTCCCAGTCTCATTCGTGTCGAAGCGGATGAGGTCACCTATAACCTGCACATCGCGGTCCGGTATGAGCTGGAGAAGGCCCTCATTGCGGGTGACCTGGCGGTCGGTGATTTGCCCGAAGCTTGGAATGAGCGGATGGAGTCCTTGGTCGGTGTTCGTCCGGAGTCCGACTCGGACGGCGTGTTGCAGGACGTGCATTGGAGCATGGGCCTGATCGGGTACTTTCCTACCTATTTGCTCGGTAATCTGTATGCGGCTCAATTCGCCGTTGCTGCGAGGGAGCAGATCACTGATTTCGACGATCGGATTGCTGCTGGCGACCTCATGTCCCTTCGTGAGTGGCTCAGGAATCAGGTGCATCGGCAGGGGAGACGTTACGAGGCCCCGCAGCTCGTCGAACGCGTGACGGGTCGACCTCCTTCAGCCGAGAGTTTTTCCGGGTACCTCAAAGAGCGGTTCGGCCCCCTGTATGACGTGACCTGGTAGGCCCTGCAGGGAGCGGTCACGAGCCCGCCACAACACGTCACTTTCGTCGTCTCTTTCTTGTAGAGGCCTGCGGCGGTCACCCCGCTTCTGCCCCGAACACGGAGGGTGAGATCTGTTCCATGCGGCGCCGCAGTTGCGGATGCTTCTCGAAATTCGGATCCTTGGTAAGGAGCGCGCGTGCGGCCCGCTGAGCCGTTGCCAAGAGTTGGACGGAATCGTGATCGAGCCGGATGGATCCTTGGCCGGATTGTCGGCGACCGGCAAGTTCTCCCGGGCCGCGATGTTCCAGATCCGCCTGGGCGACCTCGAATCCATCGTTGGTGCGGACCAGAGTGTCGATGCGTTCGGCGGCCTGGCAGGTGGCCTTGGGCCCTGTGAGCAGGAGACAGGATCCTTGGTTGTTCCGACTGCGGCCGACTCTCCCGCGAAGCTGGTGGAGCTGGGCGAGACCGAATCGTTCTGCGTTGAGCACCACGATGACTGCGGCGGAAGGAACGTCCATGCCCACCTCGATGACCGTCGTGGCCACGAGCACGCGATGGAGGCCGCGGCGGAAGGCTTCGATCACCTGTTCCTTGGCGGCTGGATCCATGCGTCCGTGGACGAGGCCTACGTCGGGAAAGTGGCGGGCGAGCTTTTTTGCCGTCTGTTCCGCATCGGCCAACCCCGCTTCATCCGAATCCGAGACGAGGGGACAGACCACGTAGGCCTGCCGTTTCTCATCTTCGACGAGTGTCTTGAGGCGCTTCCACGCATCACCCCGCTGCTCATAGGTGTATCGCTCCGTTTGGACGGGAAGACGGCCGGGAGGCAGTTCATCGATAACGGAGACGTCGAGGTCTCCATAGAGGGTGAGCGCCAGGGTTCTGGGAATCGGTGTGGCCGTCATGACCAAGAGGTGCGGGGTGGTTCCATCGGCCTTGCAACGAAGCCGAAATCGCTGCAACACGCCGAAACGATGCTGCTCGTCCACGACCACCAATCCGAGTGCACCAAAGGACACCGACGCGCTGATCAGGGCATGCGTTCCCACGATCAAGACAGGCTTGCCCGATTCGATGATGGCCTTCACGCTGGCCTTGGCCTGCTTCGGCGTCCTGCCGGTCAGGGTCAGCACGGAGAAGCCCAGTTTCTTCGACCATCGACTCAGAACGGTGGTCTGCTGCTGAACCAACAGTTCGGTAGGGGCCATGAAGGCCACCTGGTACCCTGCAAAGAGCACCGAGGCTGCTGCAGCGAAGGCAACAGCGGTTTTTCCGGATCCAACGTCTCCTTGGAGGAGTCGTTGCATGGGGCTGCCCGATTCGAGATTCTCGTGAATTTCATGGATGACTCTTTGTTGGGACGCGGTCAGGCGAAATTCGAGGACCTGCTCCATTTGCGTGATGTCGACGGGTTTGGTGCAGATGGGGGCCGGGTCCCGAGCGATGCTCATGCGTCGATGCGCCAACTCGAGTTGTGCGGAGAAGATACGCGAAAACAGGACCCGTCGTTGCGCTGGATGACGCCCGGAGAGGAGAAGCGCGGTTTGGTCCTCCGGGAGATCGGTGGGAACATCATGGAGGAAGCGGAGGGCGGACGGAAGGTCTGGCAACCCGAGTGGGTCGGTGATTTCTGCCGGTAGTGCGTCGTCGCATGGCGCCGCATCCACGGCCTGGCGGCAGAGGAGGCCCAAACGGCGGTCCCCAATTCCTTCGATGGCGGGGTACTTTGCCATCAGGCCAGGCAGGGCATGAGGGTCCAGAATGCGTGGGTGCGAAATCTGTAGTCGGTTTCGATAGCGGTAGATCTTGCCCGCCACAGTGATACGATCCATTTGATGGAGTCGGGCCACCATGCCGCGGGCCAACCTGAACCAAACGCAGACCAGCCTGGCGTCGTCGTCACTGACATGCAGTTCTAGGTGTCGCCTGCCTGGTGGTCCCACCCAGACGACCTTGTGCACATCGCCGGTGACCGCCGCAGTCATTCCCTCCTCGGCTTTTTCGATTGGGATCGCATTGCGGAAGTCTTCGTAGCCGACTGGAAGCAGCATGGCCAGGGCGGTTAGGTTGTCAATGCCTGCCTCCAAGAGATTTTGAGCTGTCTTTGGGCCGCAGCCCTTGAGTTTCGTCAGGGCGGATTGATCCAAAGTGCCGCTCGACGATCGGGGAGCAGGACCAACTCCATCCGCGCTCACTGCCTCGTCGCAGAGGCGTAGTCCTCGCGCCGCTGAGAGTTGCAGGTCGGAGGCTTGTTCGGTCTTGAGGGCCCGGTCCAGGTCTGTGCGCCATGGGTCTGAGCCTGCAAGGGGAGGAAATGCCTTGCGAGCCTTCTGCCAGTCATTGTCTGTTTGGGGCGGAGACCAGAGCCAAAGTTGGAGGAGTTCGATGAGGGATGGCGGGCAGTGGGTCATCCTCGGAACGTGAATTGCACTTCGTGGTCGCAGAGGTGAAAGACGTCACCTTCTTCGATTCGTTTGTTGTCGATCCGCATCCCTTTGTAGTCGATGCCGTTCGTCGATCCGAGGTCCTTGATGTAGTAGACGCCGTTGCGTCGGATGACAGCCGCGTGTTTTCGCGAAATGTTTCCGTCTTTGATAGCGAGATCCGATGTCTTCGAGCCGCGGCCGATGATGAATTGGTCCTTGTCGACTGGGACCCGTTGGTTGTTGTAGATCAGGTACAGAATTGGTGCGCTTTGGCCTTCGGGTTTCGGTGTGTGGCGAACCGGGCGCTTCGACAGACCCGAACCAAAGCTGCGTCCTGGCGACGGCCGCCTGGTGGATGGTGGGGGTGGTGGGCCCGCAGGTCTCCTAGCCGGAGAATAACCGCCGTCGTCAGGCATTCTGGCCGGGGGTCTGTTCGCAAGCGCCGGCTTGGCCGGCGCGCCGCCTGCGGCCTGACGTGTCAGGTAATTCTTGCTCGTTGCGTAGTATCGCATCGCTTCGTTGATGAGATAGTCGATGGAGCAGTCGAAGTCGTTGGCCATCTGCTCGAATGTATCCCATAGGATATCTCGGCAGTAGAAATGGCGCATCGTTTTCTTGCTTTGGTCCATGGAAAACCCGCTTCCTGTGGTCAATCGTCGTCCTGTGTGGCGCTATTTCCCTGCTAGGCGTTCTGCTGCCGTCGATGCCAGCACTCCAATCGTCGTTCCGGGCTTCCAGCCGGCAACAGGAGTCCGATCCCGAGCTAATGCCCGGAGCAGTGGGAGGTCAGTTGTTTTTTCACCAATTCGCGCCAAACTTTTTATGGCAATCATTTTAGCCACGAGGCTTCCATTTTTCAAGGTTTGCCGCAGCCCCGCGAGTGCATTGATTCGGTCCTTGCCTTTTGCAAACTTTTGCCGGATCGCCAGTGCCGGCGTGTTGACGTAGATGGGAGGATACACATCTTTGGGGAGGTCCGCCAGGATCATCTTAAGTCCGTCGAGGCCTCCCATGTACACGGCGAATTGGGCCCCCTGCATTCGGATGAGGAGTTTTTGGTCCTGGGCATCCTGGGGCAGAGGGGCGTTGTTGTTGGTGATCAGGAGCGGTCGCAGCGCCTTCTTGGCAAGGGGCCAATGATGGACCGTGTCCATCAACTCGAAGCATTGGCCGATGACTCCGGGTTTTCGGTCGTCGAAACTGGGGAGTTCTACGGGGGTGCCTTTGATGTCACTGTCCAAAATGGTTTTGAGAATTCCACCAGCGATTGCGATCGACTTCGGATTGGGACAGAGCCTCAAGGAAATGAGTGCCTCGCGTCGAATCTTGTAGTTCATTCCGGCTGTGGCGAGATTTTGCAGATACGAAACTCCCGATGGCATGCAGAGTCTGCCCAGTGTATAGAGCACCTGGGGGCGGCTCATTTTGCCTGGATTGGCCTTGAGATTCGAGATGATGCGGCCCGTGATCGTCTTTTTGGCGGACGCATCGGCGGTCTTGCGGATGATTCCGGCGATTTCATAGAGTTTTGGGTGGTCCAGGGTGAGGTACTTGGCCAGGACGTTGCTAGCCAAGGGCCCCATGGTGGACAAGATTTTGGCTGCCGAGTGTTCACCTGCCGTTGCCGCGGCGACGTAGTGGTCGAGCAGCCACTTGACGAGCCTGTCTTCGATGTTTGCCCGTACGGACACCGTGGCAAACCGCCACACGGAGAACAAACCATCTTTGGCCTTGATGCTTCCGTCGTCGAGGCCCTTGAGCTGTGGCAGGAGTTCTTTTGCCATGCGATCCGCGAGGGTGGATGCCTCGGTGCTGCTTCGTTTATGGACTCGGGCGAGCATAGCTTCGACGCCATAGCAATTGCCCAGGTCGACCAAGGCCAGGCCGGACGCCGTGCGGACCTTGAGGGACTGCTTTTTGTCGGAGAGGCATTTCTTGAGTCTGGCCGTGTCTCCCTTCTTTTTCCATTTGGCCACTCGGTCGAGGCTGACCTTACAGCCGGACAGGCCCAGCAGGGCGAGCATCATCGATGCTACCCAAATCCGTCTTGTCACTTGTTTCATCGTTGCTCCTGTTCCCCGCAGTCGAATGGCCGAACGGGACCCCAGTGTCCCTGCCGCTCAGTGAAGTGTCCTGTCATTACGGACAGGATTCACGCAGGTTTATAGTAAATAGAGCGGTCAACGTCAACCAGGGCTGCGTGGTTTGTCAGGGCGCTCACAAAGTCGACGCCACCCTGCCCCATAGTGGGTTCCAGGGCCATCCCGGCATGACATTTTGCACGTGCGTCCGACTTTGCGATTATCCTGACTTGCCTGGCTGGTATTTGACGTTGCGTCAAGCATCGCATGGAAGTAATATTTCTCAGAATTGTAAACGTGTGGTGAAAACCATGAGAGAACGAAGGCAAGGAGAGGGTTCTATGAGATTTCGCTTGTTGATAGTGATGTCGGCTGTCTTTTTGGTTGCCTGTGGACCGCCGCCGTCTTCCGGGCACAATGACAACACACCAGCGGATGCGGCCTGGACGCATCAGTGTGATTTTTGGGGAGACGACGACGGAGACACCATCTACAATGGGGATGAAGGTTGTATGTATGGTGACTATGGTCGCGATTCGAATCACGACGGCGTGCCTGATTACCTCGATCGTGACAGTGATGGGGATGGGATTCCGGACTCTATCGAGACTGGTGATGCCAGTCCGCAGACGCCTCCTCGTGACACGGATGGCGATGGTGTCCCCGACTATTTGGATCTCGACAGCGACAATGATGGGGTGGCGGACGGCGAAGAGGACCGCAACGGAGACGGAATGGTCGGCCATTGCAGGACCGATTGTGATCCCTCTGGACAAGGGGATCAATGTGGGCCTGGGCAGTTCTGCCTTGCCTCTGGCAAATGCGACCCGCCGGTTGTTTTCGAATGTGCTGGCGGGGAGACCGATCCCCTCAATTCGGACACGGACGGTGACGGGGTGCCGGACTCCCAGGAGGGCAGCTTCATTTGCAACAAGCAGACCGAGGATAATCCATACGGACGAAAGCCTGTGCAGTATCAGACGACGTCCAAGTTCCAGATCGGCATTTCCGTCAAGGCCAAGTACGTAGAAGAACGTGTCATGAACAAGGGGGACGAGCGTTGCGACAACGGGACGGACGACGATGGGGACAGCCAGGTCGACTGCGATGATTCGGACTGCCTCAACACGACTGCCTGCGGTGGTGCTGCCGCTGTCTTCGATCTCCCCGAGCAGGACGACGGTACGGCCGGCTTCGTGTTGGCTCGGGAGCCTGCCGCTGACAATGTCCAGGAGGAGGCTCTCGCCATTCGGAATGAGTTGGCGGGTGTGTTTGGGACGACGCATGTCAACATGAGGGCTTCTGGCGCCGCCCGGGTGAGCCATGACCTGATGCCCACGGTGGTCTCGGCGGTCGTGGACCTGTCAGGCCTGGACCGAACGAATATCATCGATGTGCGCAACAAGCTTCTGGCTGGCCTGATGGGCCGTGAGGTTTCGGAGTATTCGGCTCTACCCGAGGCCGATGCCTATACCGACGAGCAGGGCAATCCCATTGTGCTGGCGTCGGATACCACGTTCGTCGTGGCGTTCACGGTGCAGTATCGGTACGAAAAATCCGGCGATCCGCCTGATCCGCCTTCAGGAGACATGTGGGTCGTGGTGATGGGGGCCGTGTCCCGGCTGGGCGACTATAGTAACTACGACCAGCATGCCATCCAGCATTTGGAGGACGCCTCGAACGGCACCTGCTTGGCCGGCCCCACCGATGGTCAGGTGCCGGAATGCGAGGCCTATTCTTTGTCGCGGGTCCCTAAGGCGGACATCATTTGGGTCATCGACGAGTCCGGTTCCATGAGCGAGGAACAGCAGAGCGTTGCTTCGAACGCGGTGGACTTCTTCAATCGCGCCCAGGCGTATGGCCTGGATTTCAGAATGGGCGTGGTGGACGTCAACATCGAGAACAACGGGGTCTTCTGCACGGGGAACGGCCAGTCGGCCGACCAGTTTTTGGGGCCTGGTGATTTGAATGCTTTTCAGGCCTGCGCCATCGAGCCATGGGGAGCGCTTCAACCAGAAGGTGGCGCCGAGTACGGCCTGACCCAGGGGCTCCATGCCATACAGGGGCATTTGCCCAGGGCGGACAATGATTCGAAGCATATTCGGACTGACGCGCAACTGGTGATCATTTACGTGTCGGACGAGCGTCCCGATGAGGTGGAAGATGCAGGTTGCGCCGATGAATTCGACAACGATCCTCCCATTGACCCGAACTGTCTGCAACCCGTGATTCAGCCTACCTTGGATTTGCTGACCGGATTGTCAGACCCGGAAGGTGCTGGCGTGGCTCATGCCATCGTGTCGCCGCCCCCAGGAGGTTGTTCAACGGCGACCGAGACGGGACGCGGCTATTCGGATATTGTGACGGCCCTCGGAGGACAAATTGGTTCGGTGTGCCAGACGGATCTTGGGCCGACCATGCAGGTGATCATCGAAGATATCGTGGCGAATTCGTCGCCGATCGTGCTTCGGCATGTGCCCATCAGTGTGTCCATAACCTGTGCAAAGGATGGGGAGGCCTTGGACCGAAGCCGTCGCGACGGTTTCGATTATCGGGCCTCGGCGAATACGATTGTTTTCATCGGCCAGGACTTCGATCCGCTCCACCCCTCTGAAATCCTCGTCAGTTATGAACGTTGGGTGACGTCGGTGGTGCCGCAGTAAGGAGGTTGTTCAAAATAGGGTTGCCAAATTGGGGCGTCGAGGCGCCCGTCTGGCACGAAGCGACGAGGGCGCGTACCGGTGGTACGCAACCGAGGAGCGACAAAGCCATGCGGGATGGATCGGCGTTCCAGATGGCAGATTTATTCTGACCAGCCTCCTAAGGACTTGCGGAACAGTACGTTCGTGGCCTTGGGCGCCAAGACGCCCAGGTCACAAGGAGCGGCGATGGGCCATCCTGGTCATGGGGACGGATGATTGCTGTGGACGTGCGGATTCAAGCGGTGCCCAAGAACAAAGGTTGTTTTTGTTCGAGCCCTGAGACTGTAAGATAGAACGTTTTCGGGAGTCTGTGGATGCCTGACCGCTTTTCATCGTTTCAAATCGGACGATACGAGTGCATCGAATTGTTGGGCGTGGGAGGGATGGCTTCGGTCTATCGAGCGCGGCTGCGCACCGTGGCGGGTTTCGAGAAGTATTTTGCCCTGAAGAGGATCCATCAGCATCTCGCCGAGATGCCCAAGTTCGTCGAGATGTTCATCCGTGAAGCCAAGATCAGTGCCACTTTGGAACACGGGAACATCGTTCAGCTCATCGAACTCGACGCCATCGACGGCGACTATTTCATGGTGATGGAATACGTTGATGGGGTGAATCTTCGGTGGTTCCTCGATCGACTCAAGGAGCGAGGCCTGACGATGCCGTGGGAACTCACGGTGTTTTTGGTTTCCGAAGTGGCAAAGGGACTGCACTACGCACATACCCTGAGCGACCCGGCTGGAAAGCGAATTGGCATCGTGCACCGGGATTTGAGTCCTTCGAACGTCATGGTGAGTCGTCAGGGGCAGGTGAAGATTCTGGACTTCGGTATTGCAAAGGCCTTGTGGGAAAACGATACGTCCCGTTCTCGTGAACTCAAGGGCAAGTATGCCTACATGTCTCCCGAGCAGGTCCACAATGCCAAGGTGGATGCCCGCAGCGATCTCTTTTCTTTGGGGGCCATCTTCTACGAAATGCTGTCGGGGGCTCCCCTGTTCGATGCGGACGGAATTCCTGCCACGATCCGCAAGGTCGAAGAAGCCATGGTGCCGCCCATTCCCGGGGTGGAACCCTTGATAGAACCGGTCTTGCCGAAGTTGATGGCTCGCGAGCCGAACGATCGATTCGAGAGTGCGCTTGCTGTTTCGGAGGTCCTTTCCCGAATTTTGGCAGCCAGGGGCAAGGTGGTGGGCGAGATGAATCTCGCCCGGTATTTCGCCGCATTGGACGGTCGGTTGCAGGACAGTAAGTACTCGTATGGCGTGGGAGACAACACCTCGGAGGTGACCCTGCCCGAACGGCTCATTGGCCGGCGATCTCGTCGTTGGATGGAGGAGGAGAGTTCCACGTCGGATCGGTACGAAACGTCCGATTCGGGGGTGGACACGACGGAAGTCTACGAGCGGCGGGGAGGGGTTGCGGGGCATGGATACGAACCCGGAGAGCAGGAATCGTCCCAGGTGGTGACCAACGTGCAATCGGATTCCGAAGAGGGCCTCATGCATTTGGTGTCTGCTTTGCAGGATAGTTCTCAGATAAGTTCTCCGGGACCACCCGTAGGGAGGCCGATTGCAGATCGTGGGGCGCGAGGGGAGGGAGGCGTGGATTTCCACGCGAGGGAGGTAGCGTCTGCTGGCAAAGCCTTGGAAGATGATTTGGCGCCCGTGCCCGAGTCACATGTGCCTGCTGCCATCGAGTTGCCCGTGCTGGATACGTTTTCCAGTTCGGAGCCCGAATATGGTTTGGTTCCCGAGCATTTCAGCCCGAGGACGGCTGAGGTGGGGCTCATGGAGGCAAACGAGAATAGTCGGCGCTGGACGCGCAAGCACACCCTCATTTTGGCGATGGCCTCTTTGTCGATGGTGCTGGCGACGACCGCGGCCTACGTGGCGTTGCTGAAACGATCGTCGGTCGATGAAGACGGTGGTCATGGGGCGGCGGGCCATGTCGAGGTGCTGGCGCGGCGGTCCGTTCATCCGAAGGGTCGGGCTGGCGGACATCGAGTCGGAGCCGTCCAATCGCTGCGACATGACGGTGGAATCGCCACGGTTCCCCGTGTCCTGCATACGCCGGGGCACAAGAAGCCCGATGGTGGAGTCCGACCGTCTTTGGATGCCAGGACGGTTGCCCGGCCAGGTCGGGAATCCGGGAGTCTGGCGCCTGCGTCTGCTGGCGACCCATCGGTCGTTTCAAGGAAAGGGGCCAGATCCAGTCGGGAGATCGACGTGATCACGATGCCCCCGCGGGCGACGGTTCTTTGTGGGAAGCGGGTCATGGGCCGCAGTCCTCTGCGGTTGCATTTCGAAACCGCACGGAAGTGTCATCTCATCCTGAACCACCGGAACTGTCGGGTGGTGGATCGCGTGGTCACGGTGCGACGTTTCGGGGACCACAAACTAAAATTGTATCTGCCCAGGCTGGCGCACTCCTTTCGCAAAGCGAGGTCTGGAAGGACGGCCGTGGATGTTCGCTGTTCGCCTGCCGGTATGTATCGGATCTATATTAGTGGCAGGGACACTGGGTGGAATTGTCCCGCCAGGCTCAAGGTGGACTTTGGGACCAATGACGTGGGCCTGTATCTGACGCGACGTAAGCGTGTGTTCTATCAACGCTTCCGCGTGCACGGAGGCGAGACGGTGGTGGTCAAGGGGACCGGCGCTGGTTCGTGATCCCTGTGAGGCGCAAGAGGGCGTGCGAGGATGGTCAGTCCTCGTCTGTGGGGGGGATGGCGAGTGTGTCCATAAATGTCATACGCTTGTAGCTTTTTGTTTTCTTGTTGAACAGCGTCAGGTAGAGGGCGATGAGCACGTATTCGATGCCGGAAAGGGCCAAGTATTCCGGGAAGATTCGCAGGGGAATCGTGATGTAGACGGCAACGAAATTGATGATGAGAAACGCGTTGACCAATCGGTTCCCCGTCGGCTTTGGTTTCGGTATCTTGAGGTCGCTCACCATGAGCGCTGCCACGGCGAAAACGTAGATCGAGTAGAATCGATACATCCATTCAGCAGGATGCCATGAGCCCAGGATCATGAGATCGGCGGCCCATGGTTCGTAGATCTGGCCATGGTATTTGATGATCACGAGAAGAAAGGTGGTCACCAGTGCTGCACCCATGGGCATGGCGACGCCGAAGTAGATGGGAGACCCACCGGCAACGGCGTCCAGATTGAATCGGGCGAGTCTCGTGGCCGAAGCCAGTACATAGGCACCGCAGGCGATTGCGAGGAGGCTGCGAAGAACCGGTGATATGGGTGGAATATGGCCGCCGACCACGGCATAGACGAAGCCCGCCGGCGCCATGCCGAAGGTGATAAGATCCGCCAAGGAGTCGAATTCCACTCCGAATCGACTCGATGCCTTGAGAAAACGGGCCGTGCTGCCGTCCAATTTGTCGAAGATAACGCCCAGGAGAATGAGCCACCCAGCGAGTTGGTATTGTCCTGCCAGGGTATTGAGCAGTGAGGCGACTCCCAACATCATGTTGGTGGCGGTCACGGCATTCGGGACGAGGTATTTCCATGACGCCTTGGCAGTGCTAGTAGTCATGATTCGTGTCATTCTTTCTCGTCTTCGAATCCGATGAGCTTTCCATATAAGAGCGGCCCGAGACTGTCGGTCATGAGGTGTTCGACGATTTCATGGACGCGTCGCTTTTCGTCGTCAGAGGTGTAGATGAACTGAATGCCCATGCCTGGTTCATGGTCCTCTGGCACGCCTGGGGGGGGGGCTTGGTCTTCTCGTACCACCCATTTGACTTCTCCGGTCAGCTTCAATGGATGTTCTAACTTGGGAATGTGGAGTTTGAAAATGAACTTGGTTCCAACGGCTAGTGGACGTTTCGTGCGAATGAACGTCCCTCCTTTGCAGATGTTTTTCGTGTAGTCAGCAAAGAAGGTGTTCAGTTTTTTATATTCCACCTTGAGTTCGATTGGCAGTCTGTGGTGAATACGGCGCTCCGACATGATGGTGTCCGTCCTCGTTAGGCTGAGCAAGCCGGTGACCAATCGGCCACGGGTCGCGTTTGCGTACGTGTCGCCCAAAAACCTCTGTCCCTGAATCGGGATGCTGCCTGGCCTGCGGCGGTCTGAGATTCGAAGGAACCGAAGAGGGCAGAGCCGCTTCCCGTCATCCCGGTTGCCTTGGCTCCGAGCTTCTTCAAGTCGTTTCGCACCTTTGCCAACATCGGATACTTTTCGACCGCAGCAGTCCAGAGGTCATTGTCTCCGATCCGGGAAAGGTGGTCGGTATCGGCGTCGGGGAGTCGGGTCGGTCGGCTCTGGCTGTAGGCCCATTCCGAATGGATTTCGAATCCCGGCCATACGATGCACAGGTCGAGTTCAGGAAGCCTTTCGATTGGGGACAGATGCTCGCCTCGTCCTGTTACTAGGGCTGCCTTGGATGCGAGGCAAAACGGGACGTCGCACCCCAGGTCGCACAAGGTCTGCAGATGGAGCGACTGTCTACCCGACAAGCGACAGAGGCTACGGAGGACCGCAGCAGCGTCCGCGCTGCCTCCACCCAACCCAGCCCCAGTCGGGACGTGTTTGGTCAGCAGTATATCCAGGCCGCCTGGTATGGGTTCCACGTGTTTCTCCCACCATCGTACGGCACGGAGTGCCAGGTTGTGGGGGCCTTCGAGATCTGGCCGTTTGGGGCACCTCAACCATCGCTTCGTATCGGTTGGCTTATAACAGATTCTGACCTGATCTGCCAGAGTCAAAGGTGTCATGAGCGAGACGATGTCGTGGTAGCCGTCCGGTCGACGACCCACGACGTAGAGATACCAATTTATCTTCGCTGGAGCCGTCACGGCAACTTCAGTTTCGTGCCTGGGCCAGGTCATGCATCCTCGTGTTCGAGGGGGAGGCCCGTTTGTGGGTCCAGCCCTGCTGTTTGGGCATCAGGAACTCGTTCCAAATGCGCGAGGGCCGCCTTGACGCCGTGGCTGAGCACCCAGGATCCGACCCCCTGCGGCCAGACCTGATGGATGTCTCGGATGCCCGCATGGAGGAGCAGACTGCATTGGTCGGCAGGGTCCATGAAGGCCTTGCCACGGAGTCGACGAGCCAGTTTCATGGCGAGACTCCCCGTGTCTCCTTCAGCGGCGAGTTCGGCCAAAGCGAGGGTGCCGCCTGGGTGCAGAAGGGCAACCCATGACCGGACCATGTCGTGGGCCTGGGTCGGTCGGACGCCCCCGATTTGCGAAATGGCGACGATGGCATCGAAAGTGGGAGCAACTCGGATGTTGGATTCATGGGGGTCATTCCAGACGACGTCCAGGTCCATCTCGTTGAGTTTGTCGACGACTCGTCGGCGTCCACCCAAGAGGAGGACCCTGCGCCAATGGAGCTTCTGCGCCAATTGTTGTAGGCTGGGAATCAGTGCCGGTGTCATGTGTAACGGGAGCTGTCGTTTCATTGAGTTCCTATAAATGATGTCTCGCCGACCGCGGCTGCTGCGAAAAGCGATCGGTCTCGCGTCAATCTGTTGTCGGGTGCGTTGCCAACGATCCGTAGATTCCTTGACCATTTTGTAGATGGCAAATAAAAAGTGCAAAGGAAAATATGAAATGATCATTACGATTGATGGACCGGCAGGTGCCGGCAAGAGCACCGTGGCGCAGCTTCTGGCCGCCCGCCTGGACGGGATGGTCCTTGACACGGGGGCCATCTATCGTTGTCTTGCCCTCCAAGCAAGGCAACGAGGCGTGTCCCCTGCGGATATCGACGGTCTCGTGGAAATGGCGTCGCATCTCGATGTGCGGTTCGAGACCATTTCGGGGCAGGTTCAACCGGTCGTCCTGTTGGACGGGCAGCCAGTGGGTGACGCTATTCGGACGCCCGAGGTGAGCCAGGATGCCTCTGTGCTGTCGGCCCACGCGCCGGTTCGAGCCGTGCTGTTGGACCTTCAGCGACGTTTGGGGCATTCGGCGGACGTGGTGGTGGCGGAGGGGCGGGACATGGGGACCGTCGTGTTTCGCAATGCGGGAGCGAAATTTTTTCTCGTAGCGGATCCCGTGGAGCGGGCGAGACGCCGTTTTGACGAGTTGACTGCACGCGGCAGATCGGTCACCATAGAGGACGTGCTCGCAGAGCAACAGGAGCGGGATAATCGGGATTCGCAGAGGGCGGTGGCGCCGTTGCAGCCCGCTCCGGATGCCGTCATGGTGGATTCGACGGCATTGACGCCAGACCAAGTGGTCGAGCGCATGTTCGAGCAGGTGCAAAGGACTATGGAGGATTGACGTGGAACTTGTGCTTTCGCGTGTAGCGGGCCCATGCTACGGTGTTCGTCGGGCCGTCAGGATGATCGAACAGCATCTGGCTCGCCACGGCGCAGGGTCCGTCGTGAGCGTTGGTTCCGTGGTGGATGATCCGGCCGTCATGCAGGAACTGACCGGGCATGGCCTGGTCATGGTTGAAGGCGTCGAGCAGATCGATTCAGGCCAAGTGGTGGCCCTGCCGATCTGTGGAGGCACACCCGACCTGGAACGGCTTGTCGAGGAGCGGGGCGGGGTGCCTCTTGCGACGGTCTGTCCCAGGCTGGTCCGCACGAAGGATCTCGCCTATCGACTCGCAATCGATGGGTATCCGGTTCTGGTGGTCGGGGGGGCGGATGCACCGGATGCCATGGCCATCCTGGACCGGGCCGAAGCAGGTTGGAGGGAGCAGATTGCCTCTCTTTCGCAGCCATATGGTCGTGTGTTCGCCGGGTTGTTGGTGGAAGATGGATCGGTCGTGAAGGCGGAAGTGCCCGAGGACGTTGCGCACGTTGCAGTGCTCTTACGACCCACGGGTGACTTTGAGACGTACGGAGGCGTGGTCCTGGCCGCTTTGGATCGTTTCGAGGAGGTCCGGGCCTATCCGAGTATTTGTCAGTCGGTCCGTAATAGACAGACGGAAGCACTTCGGGTGGCGGATCGATGCGACACCGTTCTGGTGGTCGGCAAGACCGCCATGAACCTGGATGGTTTCCTGCACCGGATGAAAGAGGCGGGCGTGCGGGTCGTACAACTCGGTAGTCTTGACGACGTGGATGACCTCGACCTGTCCGATGTCCGAGCCTTGGGGGTCGTCAGTGGCTGTTCGACCCTCCAGTCGACGCTCGTGGTCACGGTCGAGCGTCTCCGAAAGAGGTTGGGGGGAACCCTGACGACCGCCTAAATTCGGCTCTTCGTGTTTTCGTTTGACATCCACAAAAAACCAAAGTACCCTCGGGCACCAATTTCTCAGGGCTCATTTTTCGCGTAGAAAAAGGCTCGGCCTTTTACGAAAAAGACGGGTTCAGGGAAAAATCTGATCGTAAGGAGGCCAAGGGTGATGAACCCAGATACAAACAATAACCTGCAGAGTGGAAAGGAGACCGGCGAGTCGTTCGAGGAGCTTTACGAAGCCAGTCTGGCTCAGGTGGACATGGGCGAAGGTGATATCGTCAAAGGACGGGTCATCGACGTCGGTTCCGATCTGGTGACCGTGGACATCGGCTTCAAGTCTGAAGGACAGATCCGGCTCGAAGAGTTTATTGGACCAGACGGCACCCCCAACGTGAAAGAAGGGGATGAAGTCGAAGTCTACCTGGTGAGCAGAGAGAACGAAGACGGTCTGGTGGTCATCTCCAAGGAAAAGGCGGACCGGCTGAAGGTTTGGGACGAGATCAGCGCTGCATGTGAACGCGATGAACTGATCGAAGGCACCATCAGTCAACGGGTCAAGGGCGGCCTGTCCGTGCTCATTCGAGGCGGCGTGAAGGCCTTCCTTCCTGGCAGCCAGGTGGATCTGCGGCCTGTCAGGAATCTGGATGCTTACATCGGCAAAACCTTCAAGTTCAAGGTGATCAAGTTCAACAAGAAGCGCGGCAACATCGTGCTCAGCCGCCGCGTCCTGCTTGAGCAGGAACGCGCCGAGATGAAGGCCAGTTTGTTGGAACGGTTGCAGGAAGGTCAGATCATCGAAGGTACCATCAAGAATCTGACCGATTACGGCGCCTTTGTGGACCTGGGGGGCATCGACGGTCTCCTGCATATCACGGATATGTCTTGGGGGCGGGTGAACCATCCGTCGGAGCTTTTCAAAGTTGGTGACAAGGTCAACGTAAAAGTTCTCAAGTACAACCCGGAGACCGAGCGGGTGAGCCTCGGCCTGAAGCAGACCACCGAAGATCCCTGGCTCCGCGCCGAGGAGCGGTATGTTCCTGGCACCGTGGTCAAGGGGCGCGTGGTGAGCCTGAAGGACTATGGTGCATTCGTGGAACTGGAACAGGGCATCGAAGGCCTCATCCATGTTTCCGAGATGAGTTGGACTCGCAGAATCAAGCATCCATCGAAGATTCTCAACGTGAGTGACACGGTCGAGGCCGTGGTGCTCGACATCGATGTGGAGAACAACCGGATCAGCCTGGGTATGAAGCAGCTCGAGCCCAATCCGTACGATTCCCTCAGGGAGAAGTATCCTCCCGGGACGTTGGTGCACGGCAAGATCCGCAATATCGCCGACTTTGGTGTGTTCGTCGAGATCGAAGACGGTATCGATGGCCTTGTGCATATTTCGGATCTCTCTTGGACCCAGCGGGTACGACATCCCTTGGAGCTCTTCCAAAAGGGCGACGATGTGGATGCCGTGGTGCTCAATATCGAGTTCGACCAAGACAAGCCCAAGATCAGCCTGGGCATCAAGCAGACCAAGCAGGATCCCTGGGAGCGTATCCCCCGCGAATATCCTCCCGGCCGGATGCTCGACGTGACCGTCCGCAAGGTGCTCGATTATGGCGCATACGTGGAACTGGAGCCTGGGATCGATGGGTTCATCCACGTGTCTGAGATGTCCGAAGAGCGTGTCGAGGACCCGAAAAAGATCCTGACCGCCGGGGACAAGATCAAGTCGGAAATCATCGCACTCGACGCCGAGGAGAGAAAGATTTCCTTGTCGATCAAGGCGGCCCAGCGGTCCGAAGAGTTGGCTGACATCCAAGGGTATGGTGGCGTCTCTGGCGTCCAGGCCACCCTGGGTGACGTGCTCAAGGCGAAGCTCGGCGGTCTGGTGGAGGAGAAGCCCCAAGAGACCAAGACTGAAAAGTCGGAGGATGCGGTCCAGGCCGAGGAGTCCAAGCCTGAAGAGTCTGAGGATGCGGTCCAGGCCGAGGAGTCCAAGCCTGCGAAGGAAGAGGCTGCCGCTCCTGTCGAGGAGGCCGCCGTCGAGGAAGCCGCCGTCGAGGAACCTGCCGCGGAGGAAACCGTCAACCAACCAGAAGGGGAACCAGAATCCGATGCGTCGTCAGACGGGGCGGATTCCGACGAGACCTAGTTTTTTCCATGCCCGTCATTGGTGTCATCAGCGACACGCATCTCGATGCGGCCACCCCGGATCTGATGGATGCGTTGTCGGCTCACCTCTCAGATGTGACCACCATTCTCCATGCCGGTGATGTGACCCATCCCGTGGTGCTGGACGAAATCGAGGCCCATGGGTGGCGTGTGCTTGCCGTGCAGGGCAACATGGATCTTCACCCTGGGTTGGCGTCATTGCCTCAGATCCGACTGCTGGATTTCGGGGGCGTTCGGGTGGGCCTGTGTCATGGGTGGGGCAGGAGCGGGGACATTCGTACGCGGGTTCTGGGCCGCTTCAACGGGGATCGACCCGGTATCATGGTCTACGGTCATACGCATCAGGCGGACGATCGGGTGGAGGCCGGGGTCCGTTTCCTCAATCCTGGCTCTCCCACGGATCGCCGATTCGCCCCATTTTGTTCTCTGGGTCGGCTTTACATTCCCTCCGATGGCGATCTCAATCAGGTTCGGTTCGAGATCGTGCGTTTGTGAGGAACGCGCTTGCGGAACCGTTTTGGATCACGAGGGTCTGTTTCGTCCCCCGATGTAGCGATGAAAAGACGTCTATTGGACCTCACAGGCAAAGGTTGCCGTGATCACGTGGTCGTTGCCGCTCTTGAGTGTGTCGCACGCGTCCCCGTACAATTCGATGGCCATGTGGGAGTCGTCCGTATAGTCCCATCCGTTGTTCGGGTCTCGGGGTACCTGGGTTCCATCCATATAAATGAGGACGTAGTCCGGTTCGTCGGGTGCTTCGTCCAGGTCGATGCGGCAAGAAATGACGCTGCCGGCAATGTCGGTCAGAGCATTCGTCAGCGCTGTTTGGTCCGATGCGTCGTAGTAATGGACCGGGCCCGATTGAGCACGACCACCTGAGTCGGCCATGGCGTTGAGGGTTTCGGCGTACTCGGCGGTTCCGGCCAGACCAATCACGAAGGTGTCGATTGTGGAATTGCTGTGGAGGTCACCGAGCACGGACGCTGTGTGGTCGTCGTCGAGACAGTACTGGCCGAACACGCATTGCCCGTCTGGATAGTTCGTGCAGCAGTAGTTCTGATCCGTGAGGCTGCATGAGCACTGTGGATCTGCACTGAGTCCGTAGTTGCAGTTTGGGCCGCCGTCCGTCGCCAGGATGATGAATTTGTCGGAACCGGCATCAAGTGCTTGGAGCGCATGGGCCGCGTTGGTTACGGCAGCCGCCGTGGGCGTCCCTCCTGCTGGCGTTGCCTGGTTGAGGAAGTGGAGGACGCCGAGTTTGTTGTGGAGAGCCACCTGCACCTGGGGACCTGAGGTTCCGCATTCGTTTCCCGTTGGGTACATGAGGAGCCCAAATTGAATCTGGCCTTCAAACTGCGTCAGGACTGATTCGATGGCGGTGATCAACTCTTCCCACTTGGTCTTTTGTGGGTCCGAACCTGCTTCGAGCATGCTTCCCGATCGGTCCACGACGAGAAAAACCTGGGGGGGTGGTGCCTGCTGGAGCACGAAGTCTTTGGGATCGCAGCCTTCGATACCCGCTTCGTGTTTTCCCGAATCATCCGTGGAGCCATCTTGATGCAGGCCACCGTCGGTGGTGGTACTGTCGTCAGTGATCGAGCCATCGTTTCCTTTTCCGCTGCTCGATGATGGCCCGCAGGCACCGGTCAGAGAAGCGAAGACGACGAAGATGACCAGGCCGCGTAGAACCATTTTCGTGTTCGAGAACATAGCAGACCTCCGTGTGCACCGATGCCGCGATCGTTACAGGATCTTCTGGCTTCATCTGCCAGGGCCGGCGTCACCCAAAGAATGATGAACTATCATTGAGTTTATCGTGATCTTTGCGGTAAGAGAAGGAAATCTTTGCGGCAAGAAAAATGAAAATGAGTTCTTTGCTGTGCGTCGGCCCCACGGAGGTCTCGTGGCTTATGGTCTGCTTGCAATCCGTCGTTGGCGCGGTAAAAAGGCGGATACGTCATGTCAATGCCAGCTTCCATACCGTTTATCGTGCCGGCCGCCGGTCGAGGGACGCGTTTCGGATCGGACCTGCCGAAGGCATTCGTGTCCCTGCAGGGTCGCCCATTGGTCGCCTGGACCATCGAGGCCTTGTGGCAAAGTGGTGTCGTGTCTTCGATGGTCGTGTGCGTTCCGAAGGGGTGGCAGGATGCCCTGATCCGTTCGATCAGTCCGGCCATGCAGCCACTGGTGGAGGTGATCGTGGGCGGCGACACTCGCCGTGCATCTGTGGCTCGGGCGAAGGATGCACTGAGGCCGAAAACCGGGCTCATTGGCGTGCATGATGGGGTGCGGCCCTGGGTGCGCCCTGCCCTGGTGGCGCAGGTGGTGGCCGCGGCCAAGCAGAGCGGAGCCGCCTGTCCCGCGTTGCCGGTGGATGACGCCATGGGGCGCCTAGACGGCGACGGGTGGGACGTGGTGGAGCGACGGGGTCTGGTCAGGTTGCAGACGCCGCAGGTCGTGGATGGCGACTTGTTGGAAAGGGCCCTTGCCTGCGGGGAGGAACAGGCTGTCGATGAGTCGGCGTTGGTTCGATGCTTGGGGCATCCAGTGGCGTTCGTGGACGGCGATCCGGCGAACATCAAGGTGACCAGGCCGGCAGACCTCGAAGTGCTGAAGCGGCTTTTTGCGCTGCACGTGCCATGGGCAGGTGGCCAGGAGAGTCCCGCGGATCGGTCTCAGGTTCTTGCTGGAATCGGTGGTCACGAGCTTTCATGGCGGACCGGATTCGGCTACGACGTGCATCGTCTGGACGAGACGGGGCCGTTGCACCTCGGCGGCGTGACCATTCCATCGAAACGCGGGCTGTCCGGACATTCGGACGGTGATGTCCTCTGTCATGCGGTGGCTGATGCCTTGCTCGGAGCGGCCGGCCTTGGTGACATCGGCGAACATTTCCCCCCCGGTCATGAGGAGACGAGGGGGATGTCGGGGTGCACGATTTTGTCCCGGACAGAGGCTTTGTTGGAGGCGCACCGTTGGAAGGCTTGTTTCGTGGATTCCGTGGTGGTGTGCCAGGAGCCGAGGCTTTCTCCTTATCGTCGGGCCATGGCACAGGCTATGGCGGATTCTTTGAATCTGACCGTCGATGGGGTGTCTGTGAAGGCAACCACCACCGAGGGCCTTGGGTTCTGCGGAAGACAGGAAGGGATTGCGGCCCATGCCGTGGTGATGGTATGCAGGCCCACGTAGATAGGAAGGTGAGCCATGACAGCAGCAGGTGACGACCACGGAACCCACAACCACGAAGATGGGCTGGACGACGCCTTTTTCTCTTCGGAGGGAAAATCTTCGGGGAAGGCGTTGGTGGACGAGGCAGAGCAGGCGGAACTGGATCGAATTCTGAAGCCGGGGCGGGGTAGAGCGAAACATCCCGTTTTGGCCGGGATCGTCATCGCCGCTAGCCTCGCGGTCATGTGGATGATGTGGAAGGACACGGTCTATTTTTTTAGGAGCAAGCACGCCGTCGACCTCGGCCCGGCAGCCAAGGCGCTTGGGGATGGCAAGTTTGTGGAGAACACATACGTCCACCTCAAGGGGACCCCAGACCTGAACACTAAGGCGAACGTGGCACGGCGGGGCTGTGGGTTGGCTCCGAAAAGTGCTCCGAAATCCTACTACAATTTCTACGTGCTCATCGGTACCAGAGACGCGGTGGTGGTGCGACGATCGTTGTCGTACCGGCAAAAAATGAAGGAGGAAAAGCACCCCGTCATCGAGATGGATGTGACCGGACGACTGGTGAGATTCAAAGAGGTGAAAGCGTTTTTTCGAAGCTATGGAAATTTCATCACGGCTTTGAGTCGAAAGTTTCCTGCCTTGCAGCACCAACACGATTTTTCGGTGGCGAATCTCAGAAAGAAATTGGGCAAACGTCTCACCACCATCGAGGATCGATCGGGTCATACGGTGCGGCTGCGGCCGGAAACTCCGGTGTCTTTTTATGTGGAATATCCAGACGAACTGGAATTGGCTGTGGATCGTGGATACAAGTTGTCGGTGGACCACGTGACCTTCGTCGGTGGTGCCGGGGCGAAAGCCTGTCCCCCAGGGCAGAGGGGCGGTAACGTGACCCTGATCAAGTCGAAGACGGCCTTTTCGTTGGGGCCACTCGAAACCAAAGGGACGATATCGGCGCGTAACTGGTCCAAAGCACCGGCGGTTGCGGTTTCGCAGAAGGCGAAGGCGGCCGAGGGCAAGCAGGCTCCGCCGCAGGGGGGGAACGCACTCGACCGAACCATTTTAGTTCCCATGGACACCAAGGTGTACGATTCGGCATCGGGGAATCTCGTGCCGTTCAAAGGAGGCGTTTTGGTGGCGGCAAGTGGTGGTGGCTGCGGCAAGCCACCGACGAAGAGACAACTCGATCTGGAATCACGCCCCTTCGTGGACTTGGAAACAGTCAAGCGGTTCGTTGCGAATTTCGGACTGCCGTTCATTTTGGCTGATCAGAACGCCCAAGGGTTTTCTTTTGTGCTCAAGGGCTCCAAGGAGGAACTGGATCGGATCATCCGGAAGCAACGGCGTAAGTCGCCCTATTCTGCAAGCCATCGCACCGAGTGGTATGAGAGTCGATGGTCCGACCTCCATCAGGAGGAGGATAGCCTCGTGATCCGTCCGGTACGGGCCGGAATGCCCGATCAGTACGAGGTCTCATCGATTCATGCCGTGCCCACGGGGCATCGGACCACGAAGGCACGAAAGGGAGGGATGCCATCGCCTCGGGCGACGGACCAGGCACCTGTCAGCACCAAGGTCGCGGCTTTCGACAAGGCTTCTTCTGTCGCCAAAGCACCGGTGGCGATGCGGGTGCGCAAGGTTCTTCGGAAGAAGGCTCCCGGTGACTACATTCGAATTCCGTTTTCTCATATCGAGCATGGGTCCGTGACCACGATGCGGCGCATGCCGCAAGACGCCTGGCTCCTCATGGAGGGGGTCAAGCCGTCGCAGTTTTGGTACTATCCGCTCCTGTATCTGCTCCTGCTCGGTTTTATGATTTTCAATGTCAGGGCGGTGGTCGACTACTTTAGGTATGCACGAAAGTCGGAAAAGGACGCTCTTTCGTGATGCAATCCATCCCGTTTCCCGGCGTTGGAACGAGTTCGCTGGGAGGCGTCTAGAGGAGGGAAGATGCAGTTCTATGATACGATGGCGGGGAAGAAGGTGTCTTTCGAATCCTTGTCTCCAAACAAAGTGGGCATATACGTGTGCGGTCCCACGGTGTACGACTATTGCCACCTCGGGCATGCCCGGGCCTATGTTGCCTTCGATGTGATCGTCAAGCATCTGCGGTACCTGGGAAACGAGGTGACGTATGTGAGAAATTTTACGGATATCGACGACAAGATCATCGCTCGGGCGGCGAAGGTGTCCCGTAAGCCCACTGAGTTGGCCGACCAGTTCATCGAGGAGTTCCACAAAGACATGGATGCCCTCAAGGTGGCCAGGGCAGATGTTGAGCCCCGGGTTTCCCAGCACGTGGGCCCGATCATCTTGCTTGTCCAGAAGCTCATCGACAAGGAAATGGCCTATGTGACTCCTTCGGGAAACGTGTACTATGCTGTGCGGCGTTTCGCCGACTACGGGAAGTTGTCCAGGCGTAATCCGGATGACCTCCGATCCGGCTCTCGGGTGGCCGCGAATCCGGAGAAGCGGGACCCGATCGATTTCGTGCTTTGGAAGAAGGCCAAGCCGGGCGAGCCCAAGTGGGAGAGCCCCTGGGGGGAAGGACGGCCTGGTTGGCACATCGAGTGTTCGGCGATGAGCATGGAGTATCTCGGGACGACCTTCGACATTCATGGCGGCGGCAAGGATCTGGTCGACAGCATGCACCACGAGAACGAGATTGCACAGTCCCAAGGGGCGAACGGTCCGGGGACCTTTGCCAAGCATTGGATCCACAATGGCTTCGTGCAGTTCAACGGCGAGAAGATGTCCAAATCTCTGGGGAATTTTTTCACGATTCGTGAATTGCTCGGGCGTCACGACCCCGAGTCCCTGAGGTATTTTTTGCTGACGGTCCATTATCGGGGGCCCATCAATTTCGAGGTGGAGGCCTATTGTCCTTCCTGTGGAGAGCGTCTTGTGGAACGCAGTGGCGAGGAGGCTGGAGCGGAAACTTGTCCCTCGTGCGGTGCCGAACTGGAGCCGGATGCAATGCGCAAGGCTGCACGGTTTTCTGGTCTGGAAGAAGCGGATGCCCGCCTCGAATACGTCTACGAAACCCTGTCCCGCATCGACGAGGTTCTGGCTGTGGGCAAGGATCCTGGGGGCGGAGCGATCCTGTCGCCAGCGGATTCCATGGAGGAACGCTTCCGTGAAGCCATGGACAACGACTTCAACACGGCAGCCGCGATCGCCGGGCTCAGCGACACGCTCAAGTTGGCGAATCGTCTGCTCGATGTCCCCAAGGAGGCACCCAAGGATGTTCGTCGTCGAACCCTAGCCGCCATCAGGCAGGGTTTGGATCGAGTGGGTGGCGTGCTCGGCCTCTGGCAGGATGATCCCTCCGAGTACCTCGTGCGACACAACAATCGGTTGGCTGAGAAAATGGGGCTGTCACCAGCGGAAATCGAGGACAAAATTCGTCAACGGACCCAAGCCAGGAAGAACAAGGAGTTCGAACGCGCCGATGCCATCCGGCAGGAACTCCTGCGACTTGGCGTGGAGCTTCGAGATGGTGCCGGCACGACCCAATGGCGCATTCGGCCTCTCTAGCCAAATGCGGGTGTCTGTCCTGGTGCCAATGATTCCTACTCGTCTGGCAGGTCTTCTTTGAGATAGGCTAGGATCACTTCGTCGAGGCTCTTTTCTTCAGATATTCCTTCGTCACCGAAAACGCTGCTCGGAATGGCCTGGGACTCCTCCGGTTTGAACACAACCTCCGTGTCGGCGGCCATCTTTTCTCGTGGGCCGGTTTGCTCTCGGTCCCGTGCGTCCAGGGCGTCGCGTTCATTTTGAGGCAGGCGTGGAATCGTGGTGGACCTGGTGCGGGTTCCCGTTTGGACGGGTGATGACCCAATGTCGGTCAAGACCACCACTGGTGCGGAAACCACCACGGAGCTGCGCTGTTGGTCGTAGGTGTTCGTTCTGGACCTGGCGCCGCCTCCGAGACGGATCCGCGTGGGGCGACGATGAGACGGCGCGCTCGGTTCCTGCC
>JAGGXR010000084.1 GCA_021162935.1 Deltaproteobacteria bacterium | reverse complement strand
GATCGTCACCCAAAATGCCACAACGGAGCCCGTCGCCGGACCGCCCCTTCGCTGACCATGTCGTGTCATGATAGGCTCCTGTTTTTGTACCGGATCTATGATAAGAGTATTATTTTCTATTACTACTCGTAGCGCTTATACCGCGAACCAAACCCATTTGAAACCCTGAAACATCCAAACCTGCCACGCCATCGTCTACGACGAACCGCCCCATGGACCACGACTCGCAGACGAGCCAAGGACAGCCTTCGCACACCCCCAACAGGCGCTTCTGTACTATGATGTTCACTGCAGCAAAGAAGACGGTCATTCGTCTGACGCGGCGGTTGGGCGAACATTTCAAGCGATGGCATGAGCAGCACGTACGGGCGGTGGACGTGCATTGAAGTCCAACTCGACGAGAAATGGTCGTTTGTGGGAAAAAAACCAGTTCCTGAGGCAGATCACTACCGACGATTGAGGTTGAAGGAAAGACAGGGTCAGGGTAGAAAAAAAGTCGGTACTCTCAAGAAAAAGAAACACAAGGACTCGGAAATGCAAAGAAAGGAGCAGACCATGACTGCAGCGACTCCGGATGCAGACAAGGCCCCCGCCAGCCTGCAAAGTCCTGCCCGGTCGAACTGGGCGGTGTTCAACGTCGCAGCAGTCCTGTCGGCCATGATTCTCGGCCTGGCATGGGCGGCCTGCAGCGACGACGACTCTCCATCGGACCACAACGATGCCGGCCGACTGGATGCAGCTTCCGACGTGGACAGCTCCCAGCGTGGAGGGCTCGGGCAGCCATGCTACGACGACGGCACCTGCGACGACGGCCTGGTATGCGGCGAGGCAAACCTCTGCATCACACCGACAGACCCCTGCCAGGAAGTGGACTGCTCCGGCCACGGCACCTGCAGCGTCTCGAATGATGAAGCCGTCTGCGCATGCGAGGAAGGATATCGTGCCGAAGGCCTGACCTGCATTCCCGATGTCCCGGCCATCGGCGACGAAGGCCCCGACGGCCGCTACCTGGTCTGGAACGAAGAGTTCAACGAAGACGAACTCGACATGGACACCTGGACCGTAGGTAAAGGGCTCCATTACCTCGGCAGGGAGGCCTATGCCACGGGCAGACCGGAAAACCTCCGCGTGGTGGACGGCCACCTCGAAATCATTGCCATCCACGAAGACTACGAAGACAAGCACTACACCACGTCGGGCATCACGACGAAAAATGCCCAGTACTGGCAGTACGGCCGATTCGAGGCCCGCATGTGGATTCCCATGGCCACGGGCTGCTGGCCTGCCTTCTGGCTCATGCCGGAAAACGCCATATACGGCCCGGGGCCTCCCAGGGGCAACAACTGGCCCCGAAACGGCGAAATCGACATCATGGAGGCCATCAGCCAGTATCCGCAACGGGTCTGGGGAACGATCCATTATGTGGAAAACGACGAAGGCGCCCACGTCGGGGGCCACATGGACTACGACCCGGGCCTGGACGACGGCTACCACATCTACTCGGTGGTCTGGACCGAAAGTGAGGTCATCTGGTACTTCGACAACGAAGAGTACGCCAGGGCGGACGCAGGAACTCCCAGGGACGGGATCCTGACCTTCCACCAGCCGTTCTATATCCTGTTGAACCTGGCCCTGGGCCAACCCTGGGCCGAGTCCCCTGTGGCATCCGAATATCCCCAGACCATGCTCGTGGACTGGGTCCGCGTCTGGCAGTAGCCCCTTCCTGCCTCATGATCACACATCTCATAAAATAGCCGCGGATCGGACCAAACCTGACCGGCTTCCGGGCAGGGCTGGTTTCGGGGGACGGCT
Organism: Deltaproteobacteria bacterium; assembly: GCA_021162935.1. GTDB lineage: Bacteria > Myxococcota_A > Polyangia > HGW-17 > SLPX01 > JAGGXR01. Next base: position 67,669 of record JAGGXR010000084.1, on the reverse strand, counting down.
CAGCGGTCCCGTTCACATGGCCACCGACGCCCTGCATTCTGGAAGGCACCTGTGCTTGATGAAAGAAGTCGCCGCTGGTGGGCAGCGATCGAGGCGCGGGCCCTTGGTCATGGTGGAATACTTTGTGTTGCAAAGGCTACCGGACTGTCGCGAACCACAACGATGTGGCCCAATGCTCCCTTCCCTGCGAGCCCCATATAAGGGTGACTTCCTGGGTGGACTCACGGGGCAGTGCGGCCAAAGGCGCCCTGCCTGGGACCTGCGCCGCGACGTCGATACGGCGGCGAGGCGCGACCACGTGAGGACCGGCGCCTGCGCGAGGAGCGACGATACCGACCGCGACCCCACTTGATCACATCGAGGCGCACGCGGACCACGCCGGCCCGCAGCATGTGGAGGCGCTTTGCGGCCTCGCGACTCAAGTCGATGACCCGACCCTTACCGTAGGGACCCCGGTCGTTGATGCGAACCACCACGGACTGCTTGTTGTCGATCCTGGTGACCCGAACGAGCGTGTCGAAGGGCAGGCGTTTGTGGGCGGCGGTCATGGCATCTTGGTTGAACCGCTCACCCGAGGCAGTGGGGCCGCCGTTGAAGCGGCCACCGTACCAGGTGGCCTTTCCGTATTGCACGAACCGACCGCGGGGCACCACGGGACGAGGTCGGATGCGCCTCGATGCCGAGCGGCGTCCATGGCGACGACCACGATGACGACCACGATAACGAGCATGATGACGAGCATGATGACGGCCACGAGCCTGCATGCCGCCATGGCGTCTTGAATGGCGTCTCGATCGATGGTGACCGGCTCGTCCTGGACGCCGATGCGAACGATGACGGCTGTGACGATAGTGTTTGCGGTGGGTACGGGCGTGGCGTCCGCCACGCGCCTCGGCATTGCTTCCGGCGCATGAAGAGACCACGAGGGACAGGGCGACGGCGCCAATCACGATGAGTCGTCTCGCCGCCGCGCACATACTGCACCTCCTTGGCCTCGGTCTCTGCTCGCTCCGATCGCGACACGGTCCGGCCTCTGCCTGACCGTCAGTCTACAGGATGTAGCGACTCAGGTCATGATCTTCCATCACGTCGGCGAGTTTTTCCTTCACGTACTTCTCGGTGATGGGGATGTCCTTGGGACCCAGGTCCGGCGCCTCGAAGGACAGGTCTTCGAGAAGCCGCTCCATGACCGTGTGGAGACGTCGGGCGCCGATGTTCTCGTGGCGCTCGTTCACCACGGCGGCGATCTGGGCGATGGCCATGACCGCGCCGTCGGTGATCTTGAGTGCAATCTCTTCGGTAGCCATCAAGGCGACGTACTGCTTGAGGAGCGCGTTGTCCGGCTCGGTCAGGATACGGACGAATTCATCCGCACCAAGGGACTCCAGTTCCACGCGAATGGGGAATCGGCCCTGGAGTTCGGGAATCAAATCCGACGGTTTCGAAACATGGAATGCACCGGCGGCAATGAACAGGATGTGATCCGTATGCACGGGCCCGTACTTGGTGGTCACGGTGGAGCCTTCGATGATGGGCAGCAGGTCGCGCTGGACCCCCTCGCGCGAGACATCGGGGCCCTGGCCGCCTTCGCGTCCAGAAATCTTGTCCAACTCGTCCAAGAAAATGATCCCCTGGTCCTGAACGAGGCTCATGGCTCGCTTGACGACCTTGTCCATGTCCACGAGCTTTTGAGCCTCCTCGGCCGTCAGGATTTCGATGGCCTCGGGTACGGTCACTTTGCGCTGCTTGCGACGGCCCATCTGTCCGAAGAGGTCCTTCATATTGAAGCCCATCTCTTCGACGCCGGCCCCTGAGAAAATCTCGACGATGGGATTTTGCGTATCGGCAGTTTCCACCTCGACCTTGCGCCCATCGAGCTTACCCGATCGAAGGAGCTTACGCAGCTTCTCACGAGTCGCCTCCTGGTTGCTCGGCTCCGTATCCGGTCGATCCGTATAGGGTCGATTCGTGGGCGTGGGCGGTAGAAGCAGGTCCAAAATCCGCTCTTCGGCGGCCTCTCGAGCCTGGGGCATCACCTCTTCCTGCTCGATCTTCTTGACCTGGTTCACTGCGAGTTCGGTCAGATCGCGGATCATGGACTCCACGTCCCTGCCCACGTAGCCCACCTCGGTGTACTTGGATGCCTCGACCTTCAGAAACGGCGCATTGGCCAGCTTGGCGAGCCTGCGCGCGATCTCGGTCTTACCCACCCCGGTGGGCCCGATCATGATAATATTCTTGGGCGCAATCTCGTCGCGGAGATCCTCGGAAACCTGGCGACGGCGCCACCTGTTCCTCAAGGCCACCGCCACGGCACGCTTCGCCTTGCGTTGCCCGATGATGTATCGATCCAGTTCCTCGACGATGGCCCGCGGGGTCAGCGCCGCATCCCGTCCCTGTTGCGCAATGGTCATTTTTTCTGCTCCTTGGTCGCTTCGTTGCCCTCACCGGCGCCACCGTCGGCCAATCCATCCTCGGCAGAAATTTGCTCCACCACGATCCGGTCGTTCGTGTAGATGCAGATTTCGGACGCCAACTTGAGGGCCTCGGTCGCCACCTCCCTGGCGCCCATATCCGTATGCCGCGTCAGGGCCCTGGCAGCGGCCAACGCGTAACTTCCGCCAGAACCGATGGCCGCAATTCCTTCATCGGGTTCGAGCACGTCTCCCGTGCCCGAAATGAAAAAAAGCTTTTCCTTGTCCGCCACCAGAATCACCGCATCGAGCCGCCGCAGAATCTTGTCCGTCCGCCAGTCCTTGGCGAGTTCGACCGCCGCTCTGGTCAGATTACCCCCGAACTGACGCAACTTACCTTCGAGGCGTTCGAACAGGGCCAGGCCGTCAGCCGCCGATCCGGCGAATCCGACCAACACCTTACCGTCCAGTAACGTTCGCACCTTTCGGGCCGTGCCCTTGAGCACCGTGTCGCCGAGAGACACCTGACCATCGCCCGCCATCACGGTCACTCCATTTCGGCGAAGCGCCACCACCGTGGTGCTGCGCACCGTCTCTCCTAAAACCGTCCTCATGTATCGACTCCTGTCGCAAATCTTCCTCGCCCGGGCGCAAGAACCGGGCGGACTGTCGTTTGATCGGCCGTCTGGAATCATCTCTGGTCGGCCGAAATCGCCCACGATGGCCAGGACCTCGGCCCGCACGGACCATGGGCGTCCGCCTCCTCGGGTCAACCAACCTACCCCCGTTGGGGGACGTCGCCCTTCGGCCGTGCACCAGTCGGACGTCCGTCTGCTTCGGGCCGACCACTGTCTTCCTGCGCCGTATCGGCCACCTGCCGCTCGTCTGCGGCCTGGACCGTCGACTGCGAACTGTTGCTCCGAGGCGATTCAGGCCTACCCGATGCCGAACGCTTCGTCTCTTTGAACCGAGCCACCGCAGCATCCACGGCTGCCGACCTGGGCAGATGGGCCCTGGGATGACTCTGGTCGTAGGCCCGCATGAGGTGCATGATGCTCACGTGGGCATACCGCTGCGTGGTGGACAAACTCGCGTGACCGAGCAGTTCCTGGATGGTGCGCAGGTCCGCACCGGAATCGAGCATGTGGGTCGCGAAGCTGTGCCTGAGGGCATGGGGCCCTGCAGCCTGGGGTACTGCGGCAAACGAACGATATCGATCCATCACCCGAGCCACCGACCGCCCCGAGAGCCTACCGCCTCGCGCATTCAAAAAAAGCGCCTGCGGCTCCTGCCAGCCCGTCTTTGGCTGACGCAGGGCGGGCCGGCCCTCGTCGAGATAGCGCCCCAGCGCGACCACGCCGGCCTGACCAAGGAGCGCCAGCCGCTCCTTGTCGCCCTTGCCGTGTCGAATCCGCAGCACTGCGCCTCCTTGCTCCACCCGCAGGTCCCCACAATCGAGGGCCGTTGCCTCGCTCCGTCGCAAACCTGCGCCGTAGAGCACTTCGATCAAGGCCTTGTCCCTGAGCCCCAGAGCCGTGTCGTCCGGCGCTCTGATCAGGTCGCTCACCGCGTCCACGGTGAGCACCTCGGGCAGGGCCTTGCGTTTCTTCGGCATCGCCACCAGGGCCGCCGGGTTCTGTTCCAAAACACCCATGCGCATCAGAAACGTGCAGAACGTCCGCAGGCTGGAGAGCTTGCGGCCGATGGTGGCATGCCTATTGTGCCCGAACAGCGTGGCAAGATAAGAACGCACCGCCACGATGTCAAGGTGGCCAGGCTCTGGTGACCGACCCAAGCGGGTTTCAAGAAACGAAATAAATGCTGAAAGATCCGTGCCGTAGGCGGTGACCGTATGGGCGGAAACACGCCGCTCCAACGTGAGATGCCGACGAAACGCATCCAGCAGGACCGCTAGCGACCCTGTCGATTCGGCCTGCAGCGCTTCTGCGGAACCGACATCAGCCCCTTGCGGCGCATCGTCGGGCTGTGCGTCTGGCGAGCCATTGGGCGCTGCAGTGATTTCGCTGGTTTCGTCTGTCCGCTCCGTGGCCATCGGCCGACCTCCGACAGGGCCCTGATGCCTCGCCCTGTCGGGTCATGCTAGCACCTCCAGATATGAAACGCCAAAAAGAGCTGACGGGGATGAGCCGGTCACCCCGCCGATTGGGGCCAGGATCGAATCCGATCCCGCAGGCGACGGGCCGCGGTCATCGGATCTTTGGCCGCGGTGACCGCGGTGACCACCGCAATGTGCCTGGCTTCCGCCTCCAGCACCTGGTCGAGATTGTGTTCCTTGATGCCTCCCATGACCGTAAAGGGCACCGACAGCTTCGAACCGATCTCGACGATGGCAGCGGGCCCGAGGCCCTCGGTCAGGTGCGCCTTGGTCTGCGTGGCGAAAATGGGCCCGATGTTCACGTAATCGGCTCCCGCAGCCTCGGCTTCGAGCGCCTCGTCCAGATTGTGCGCCGACGCGCCGATGAGCAGATCGGGGGCAATCCGACGTGCTGCCTCGATGGGCAGGTCGTCGCGACCGAGATGCACCCCGTCGGCCCCGACCGCCAGTGCCACGTCGATGTGGTCGTTGCAAAACATGAGCACATCGGCAGGCACCATGGCTCGAACCCGACGGGCCAACTCATAGTAGCCGAGCTTGGTCAGATTCTTTTCTCGAAGCTGAAACAGGCCCACCCCAGCGTCCAAGAACGCCTGAACCATGGTCTCGGTGCTCCTGCCCTCGGAAAACGCCGCGCTCGTCACCGGATAGAGGTCCGTCGCCGCAAACCGATCGGCGCGCTGCGCCCGCAGGGCTCCGATACCTTCACCTTGTCTTTGATCCATCAAATCGCCTCGATCGGAACAACGGAACGACCAACGCAGCCATTCCCGCTTGACCCACGAGGAAAGAGAGTACCAGATCGGCCATCGGCCCACAACGCAGGAACCAGCCAAATCGGTGGCCTTACTAAAAACCAATGCCTGTTGTAACATTCGAGTTTGGACTTCGGAGAGCGTTGTCTTGATCGGAAAAAGGACTTGTGAAATTCCTACAAGCCGATCAAGGTTGCGCCAGCGGCGACTGTGAAGCTCTGGATCGCGAACACGCCGAGGCCGGGAACGTCCGCTCCTTGATCGACGTGCTCGTACCAGATTCCGCTGCCCGCGTGCAGGCCCCTCTTCACCTCGGTCACTTGGCAACCGGCCAAACGTGGTTACGCTGCGGTTTGTTGATTCACCAGGACTACGTGATGCGGTTCATTCGGCAGTTTGTCGAAGCCGTGGCCCGCATGTTGAAGCTGCGAGATAACGGCAACTTGGACGCCGCTCTACGCGAGTGCGACAGCACCTATGATCTGTTCGGAGTTCCGCGGGAGATCTGCGACGTGGTCTACAGCGAAATTCTCGTAGGCCTATTCCACTACCAGGAAATGATGCGCGCCGCCGCGAAGCTCTTCCGCAAAGAGGCGGTCATCTACGAGCGCAAGCGCGATCCGGTAACCGCGTTTGCCAAGGTCGCCGCGCGCTCGAACTCTACTTGGAAACGCGGGCAGCAGATCATCAGGACGAAGCCCTCGTTGCGATTCGCGATCTGTGCAAGTAGGTTCCCCAGGCCAACCTGCCGCCGAAGTATCGCGCCAAGTAGCCCGGCCCCGGGCACGTCGCTCTAGCCGACATCGAGCACCTCGACCTCGGCGTTCGCGGAGGTCAGCATTGAGTTGCTGTTTCTCGGCAATGGAGCGCGCCCAGAAAGACGCATCCCGACTGCAGCGTGATGATGCCCTCCTAGTCCTGATACTCTATCTCACCAGTTGAGCACAGACCATCGCAAACCCCGGGATTGTCGCTCGGGCTGATGATGGCGGAGGTTTCGATGCTCAAGCCTTCGGACAGGCTGTTTATCCGTATCCGCCCAACACCACCGCCGCCACCGCCCGTGGCGTCCGTGTAGGTATCCGGACCTTGATCGCCCGCCGCGATCGCTCCAGCCCCACCATTGCCACCTGGCCCTCTTGAAGGAATCGAATTGAGACCGGGTGCACCTGCTGCCTGCTGCCTGTCATTTCTGCCTGGTTGGCCAGACCGGCCAACATCATCGCTCGCTCAAGTGCAGTCGCCTTCCGCGCCACCTCCTCCGTTTGCGGCCACGAAGCCAGCCAGACTGACATAAGGCGCCTCGATGAGAATCCCACCGCCGGCACCGCCGCCGGCGCCACCCGAGTTGGCGCATACAGCGCCGCCGCCACCGGCAGCGCTGACTCCTCCAGTAGAAGAAATCTGCACCGTGGCCCCCGCCGCCAACAACACCGCACCACCGCCTCCACCGCCAGCAGACGATGCGTGCACCGCGTCGCCGGTGGGCGATTGACTCGTGGGTTCTCCCCCACCACCGCCACTTCCGCCCATAAGAGGAATCAGAGAGGCGTTTCCGCAGACTCCCCCGCCGGGACCTCCGGGAAAGAAGTATGGATGTGCCGGACTTTCGGTGCGATTGGCCCCGCGTCCACCCGGACCGCCGAATCCTCCCGCACCACTGCCAGATCCCCAGGTGGTTGTTTCGCCAGGCTGCCCTCCGCAGCCTCCCTGCCCCGACTCTCCAAGCGCTCCACCGGAAAAACCACCCGGTCCAGGCGTGCTCCAGTCTTCATATTTGCCAACACCGAGTTCGGTCAGGCGTGCACTGACGTCGATGATCCCGTCAACTTGCAGGGTGTCGCGTGCAACGATGGCCAGGGGGCGACTCCCAATGGCCCGCAGCGTTCCTCCCTCGACGAGATGAAAGTTTGCGCAGGCGAAGACCGCAACATCAGGGGCGTCTTGACCCTGAATGACGATCGCCTGATCACTCCAGGAAACAGAATCGATCGTGAACTCGTCCGTGTCGATCGTATGGATGCCAGCACCCAACTGCATTTCTTGACTGAAGGCCAAAGTGCCATCCGCGAGAAAATCCCCTAGCGAGAACACCGCGTGTGCACCCAACTCCCGACAATGCGCGCCATCATTAGACAAACAGCCCAGAGGACACGTTTCCCTGCTCGCATCGGAAACGTAGCCACTGACACAAGTCAGCAGATCATCGCCCTCACACCACTGCGCATCCACCTGACAACTGAAGCACCTGGCCACTGTCTGCGAATCATCGCAGCCGAACTCACAGGGCTCACCAGGCACCGCGACACCATCCGCAGAACAGCTTCCGACAGTGCCATCCACGCAAATGACCGTACCGGGCTCACACGCATCTATGCCACCGTCACGCCCGATCATGCCGTCGGCACCGAAGTCACCCCCGACCATGCCGTCGCCGCCGAAGTCACCCCCGATCATGCCGTCGCAGCCGAAACAAGCAGCTGCGCACAGAACCCCCAGGCCCAGAAAAACTGACTTCTTCATCGCCAGCCCCCCTCTCTTCTCTCGTTCAAGGGATAGGAAAGACAAACCACCCTCCCTCCCAGTAGGCATGAGATTGCCACGTATACCAATTTCAAACGCCCTCTATGCTGATACGACACGGCGACAGACCTCCCAGGTACAAGTAGAACACAAGCCCAGGTTTTTTTCAACGCGACCTGCCCCCTCAATCAGGATTGATTTGTGAGTGAGCCTCGCTGGCTCAAGGTCTGAATTCGCAGACGTTTGTCGAGCATCTTCAAAAAACGACAGTCTGAAATTTCGGTGGTGATCCGTGCTGGGATCGGGGATCGACAGGGAGCCGGCGATGGGACAGACCGATGAGATGAGAGATTCAAATCACGAACGTCTGGCGCTGCTTCGAGACCGACCGTTGTCGTCGCTTCGGTGCCCGAACCCGGAGTGTCCTTCTGCCGTTGGGGAGGGCAACAAGGGGCTGAGCATTCGCTACTGGTGTGGGGGCGGCACGACCCGGTACTTGCACTGCCATGATTGCGGGGAGGAGTTCTCGGAGCGCAAGGGGACGCCGCTGTTCAATCTGCGGATCTACGAGGAAAAAGCCTTTGATATCCTGCACCATGTGGCCGACGGATGCGGGGCGGGGCAGACCGGGCGGCTTTGCCACGCTCAAGAGGAGACGGTCATTCGTCTGACGCGGCGGTTGGGCGAACATTTCAAGCGATGGCATGAGCAGCACGTACGGGCGGTGGACGTGCATGAAGTCCAACTCGACGAGAAAAGGTCGTTTGTGGAAAAAAATATAGAAGGCGGGTAGGCCGCCGAAGCCGCATACGATCCCGCGGTCCGACCTGGTCTATGCGACTCTTGCCGCGTCAACCGTGGACTGACCGTCGCCGACGCCTAGGGTGGGAAGACCTACCGCACACCCGCCATGGCGGCGGGCCTGACGGACAAGCCCGTGACTTTGACCGATATCAGCCACTGCCAACTCTTCCAGCAGCAGCCCCCATTGCAAAAAAACTGTTCCTGAGGCGGATCACTACCATCGCTTCCGGATGGTCCTAAATCCTTTATTGTAAGTGATAGGGGCTGAGTCTGACCCAGGGTGGTGGCCAGGCAAACGTGGGCAAGCGACGAGACAAGGGCTTGGCTCGTCGCGTTGCCACCCGTCCCCCCAAACCGGCAATTCGAGTAGCCACACGGTGTCTCTCATCTGGATGCGAGCCAAAAATATGAGGCCGCAAACGGGCCCCGGAAGCCAAATGTCCAACATGGCCCCCTGCAGACACCTCCTGGCACGCGTCTTGCAAACTCCTTTGGGCGAACCGAACGAAAAGAAGACATATGACGATCGAAAGGAGATGGGCAATGAAGGTGACCAATCACATGATACGATGGACGGTAATCATGGCTTCTGTTGGTCTGCTCGTATCTGCCTGCGCAATGAACTCGGGGACCGAAAACGAGGGCTCGGCCGTCACGAAGGACGAAGTCCGCAGCATTGGCAAGGCGGACGACGGCGTGGACTACTGCGAGAAATATGGGTGGTACGGTGACGGTGAATGCGATCAGAGGCTCATCGACGCGGGGCTGTGTGCCGGTCCCGATCCCGACTGCGCTCGGAACTGCATCCCTATCAACGTGGGCGATCTGGAGCCCGACAGTGACTATGACTACGAATGGCTGCTGCTCGGATTCATCAATCCCGGCATTGGGGCAAGGGGTTTGGCAGATTTTGTTTATATTGATCGAGTCGACAAGTATCACGGGCCGCAGGTGGTCATCAACAAACGAGGCACTTACGACCTGTCCCTATCCGAAAACTCGTCCATGGTGTACGTAAAGCAGGACGAGCAGGGGCCGAACGAGAAATTGTTTGTTGCACAGCAAGGAGTTTTGGAACTCTCGGCCAGTGGCGGTGGGCTAGCCGACAACCAAAGCAAGGGTTCCCTGAGGGACGTGGTGCTGGTGGAGGCTTTCATCGACGACCACGGGAATATGGTGCCCATGGACGACGGTACATGCCTGCTCCTGGACCATGTAGAGTGGAACAGCCTGTCCGAAGGTTGCGAGATCATAACTGTCGACGGATTCACACCCGACCCCGGCGATGACTGGGAATCAATCATCAATTCCTTTTATTCTCCCGGGACAGGCATGCAGAGCTGCTTGGATCGCATAGACATGTCCTTTACTGAAGACGACACTGGCACCTTCGACCTGGCAGCGGTTCCCAATGACGACCCCGACACGTGCGAGCAATGTTTGATGCTGGTCGAAGACGGCACGGGCTCGTCGAATTGTGTCCCCTCGCATTTCCGTCCGGTCAGCGGCATCGTCACCATAGACCGGATGGGAGCTAAGCCCAACCAGTCCGCTGGTTCTCTCTCGGATGTCGTTTTCTTCGAAATGGAAGATGACCAGTACACTCCCATGCTAAACGGCCGATGCATGTACCTACGCTCGGCGGCTTGGGACACCATGTGATGGCGTAGGGAGCCCATCGAATTTATCACAAATCACTGCGCGGCCTGGTCTTCTTCCTCAATCCTCGATCTTCCCATTTGGCTCTAAGGGTGGCAAACAAGGAGGCTGAAAGCCCCTCGCGAAAGGGTGACGCAGATCAGGACTCGCCTCACAACCGCTACAGTGCAGACCAGAAACGCCAGCGCTACTTCAAACCCGCGGTGAATGCGGCGAGGTCGCCGCAGCGCTGGAGTTGTTCATGGCCTGAGCCTGGCCGCCGCCGCGCCTACGTGCGCCCAGGCCGGACGACGATCGGGCCTGCGCCGCGCATGACTTCCCGTTGACAAGATCGCCGTCGACCTCCATGCTGCCTGTCACGTCGTGCACCGAAACGGCTTGATGCTGCGATCCCATGACGCTGGGACCCCATGACGCTGGGACCCAGTCATGCCGGGACAGCGTGTTATTTTTACTACCCAGTAAAAATAACACGCGACCGGCACCCCTGCGGCCATCGAGAACGCGACGAGCACCGCCTCCGCCCCGTCGACGGTGGCGAGACATGCACGAACGAGGAACGCTGAATCCGAAAAAGGACGAGACATCGACACCATGACCGATCGCACGGAACGCATCCTGGAAGGCTTGAACGCGGCCCAACACAAAGCAGTGACCACCGAAGGAGGGGCTCTGCTCGTGCTCGCAGGCGCCGGCTCGGGCAAAACCCGAGTGATCACGAACCGCATCGCCTACCTCATCGAGCAGGGCGTGGCGCCCTGGAAGATCCTGGCTGTCACCTTCACGAACAAAGCGGCCGCCGAAATGAAAGAACGCGTGTACCGGCTCGTGGGCGACGAGGCCCGCTCCATCTGGGTGCGGACCTTCCACAGCTCCTGTGCCCGCATTCTGCGCCAATCGGCCGAACGCGTTGGTTTGACGGCCGAGTTTAGCATCTACGATGGAGACGATCAGAAGCGTCTCATGAAACAGGTGTTCAACGATTTGAGACTCAAGGGTGGTGCGGCGACACCGTCGTCGGCCATCCACCTCATCGGGCTCATGAAGGGCCGCAACGAAGGCCCCGACGATCTGGACACGACCAGCCCGCTCGAAGACGAGGTGAAACGCGCCTGGAAAGTCTACCAGGAACGGTTGCTCCGTGCGAACGCCGTGGATTTTTCCGACCTGCTCGGGCTCGCCCTGAAGGTCATCACCGAAGACCAGACAGCGGGCGAAGGCTGGGCAAAACGTTGGACCCACCTCCTCGTGGACGAATTCCAGGACACCAATCGCGTCCAGTACCTGCTGGCCGCCAGATTGGCCGAACACACGGGCAACCTGTGCGTCGTGGGAGACGACGACCAGTCCATCTATTCCTGGCGCGGGGCCGACATCTCCAACATCGTGGACTTCGAAGACGACCATCCGGGGGCCACGGTGGTGAAGTTGGAACAGAATTATCGATCGACGGGCACAATCCTGAAAGCCGCCTCGGCACTCATCTCCAACAACCGACAGCGGACCGAAAAGACCATGTGGACGGCTGCGGGCGACGGCGATGACATCGACTACTTCGTGGCCGCCGACGAACGGATGGAGGCGGAATACGTGGCCCGCATCGCCCAGCATCTCAAACAGCAGGGACGCGCCTCGAACCTGGCCGTGTTCTACCGAATCCATGCCCAGTCCCGCGTGCTCGAAGAAGCGCTGCGTTCGAAACAGATTCCCTATCGCATCGTCGGCGGCATCCGGTTCTACGACCGAGCGGAAATCAAGGACCTGGTGGCCTACCTGCGGCTCCTGAATAATCCGGCCAGCGACATGGACCTGCACCGGATCATCAACCAACCCAAACGCGGCATCGGCGCAACCACGGTCAAACGGATTTTCGACCTGGCGGATCAAAAAAACACGGCGGCCCTCGATGTTTGTCGCAGCGCTGCTTCTCCTTCCGCCGGACTCCTCGGCACAGGGGCCAGAAAGAAGGTGGCCTCCTTCGTGGCCCTCATGGACGGACTGGCTGAACTGGCAAAGGACCTGGGGCCGGCAGACCTGGCAGAAGCGGTGCTCGCACGCACGGGCTACACCCAACAGCTCGCAGCCCAGGGCACCGAAGAAGCACGGTCCCGCGTCGAAAACCTCGCTGAAATGGTGGGCAGTATTCGAAGCTACGAAGAAGACGCCGAAAATCAGTCCCAAGAGCCAACCCTGGTAGGCTTCTTGGAGCAGGTGGCCCTGACCTCGGACGTGGATCAAACGGACGCTTTGGGCGAAGGGGTCACCTTGATGACCGTGCACGCGGCCAAGGGCCTGGAATTCGAAGAGGTGGTGGTCTGCGGGCTCGAAGAAGGGTTGCTGCCCCACTTTCGATCCGTCATCGAAGACGACGTGGAGGAAGAGCGCCGGCTCGCCTACGTCGCGTTCACCAGGGCCAAACAGAAGCTCCACCTCACCAGGGCGAACGAACGCACCCTGATGGGTCAGACCAGGTACAACGAGCCAGCCCGATTCCTGGAGGAAATTCCGGCCGAAATCCTGACCCGTTCCGGAAGGTCAGGCCGAGGCCGCATCCCCCTCGATGACAGGTCCCAAGGCCAAAGCCGAGGCTGGGGACAAAACCGGCCCTGGCAAGCCGAACGCCGTCGGCGTCCGCCAAAAGACGCCATCCCCGATGCGCCCCCACGAGCAGCGACCCGTGGTTCCGCAAGGAGCGGCAAGAAAGCCAAGGGACGATGGGTCGCCGGCATGGAGGTCTCCCATCCCAAGTTCGGCGTGGGCACGGTGACTGCCTGGACCGGAACGCCACCGGACGAAAAGGTCGCCGTGTTCTTTCCAAGATACGGCCTCAAGACCATCGTGGCCCGATTCCTCCAACCATTGTAGGCATCCTGCACGCTCCCCGTTCCAGACCGACCTTCGGAGGCTGATCAGAATCAATCCGCTATTTTGAACAACCCGCTTAGAACACGAAATTCAGTTGGTCAGACAAACCACGTAGCAATCGTCGCCATTGTTCTCCACCGGTCCATAGCCGGAACCGTAGCCCTGTTGCTGGCACCAACGATGAATCGCCGAGTTGCAGTACATGCCCCATCGTTCCGTTGACCCATCACAGGGCGGCTGAATCGTGGACAGCACCGTGTAGGTGGGATTGAGCACAGTCCCATCGTGGACACAGGTGAACCGGACGGTGGGGTCTGCACTGTACACCGGCCCGAACCCACTCGTGTATCCATGATGCCAGCAATACCGATGAATGGCGGCCGAACAGGAACCACTGGCCGGCGTCGCACTCGTACAGGAACTCAAGTACCCCTGCAGTTCCGTATAGGTCGACGTGATCACGTCCGCCCCGGCGGCACAGACCAGATTCATGTTGTCACCATTGGCCTCCACCGGTCCAAACCCACTGACAGAGCAGCCGTTGCGGCCTGCACAAAACTGGTGGATCGCGTTGTTGCAGGCCATACCCCAACCGTTGCAACCCGCGTTGTAGGCGTGCATGGCCGTGAAGGTGGAACCCTCCACGTCCACGCGATACCCCTCGTCCACGTGGCCGTCGCAATTGTCGTCCTGGCCGTTACAGGTTTCCGACGGTGGCTGGCAGCTTCCCCAGGTGCAACCACTTTGACAGGTCTTCGTGCCCGTGGATCCACAACTCGTGGTGCAGGAATCTGTCGCTGCCTGGCAGCAGGCGAATCCGTCGTCACAGGTGCCGTTGCAGTCGTCGTCCTGGCCGTTGCACACCTCTTGGGCGGTCTGACAGGACCCCCACGAGCACTGTTGCGTGCACTCCTTGGATTGACAGGCTCCACATCCGTCGGTGGAAATATCCCCTGGATGACAGATGCCTTCGTTGACGCATTGGGCGTCGCCCAGGGTGCAGTCTGACTGGCAGACCCGCTGGAGCGTTCCACAGTTGCCGCATGTCCCCAGTTCCTGAATCTCACCAGCGCCACAGACCCCTTCGCCCTCACATCCACCCCAAGTGCGATCGCCGGCGCAGGTCCGCTGGCCACAGTTTCCGCAGTCCATCTTGGTCCCCGGATCGCATCCGGTCAGGGCCTCACAGGCCTGGTTGTGGCAGATCTCATCGCTCTGTGTGCAGTCCTGACAGGTCTGCCCCCCCTTGCCACACACGGCGTCCTGTGCTCCGTTTACGCATTGGCCTGTCTGATTGCAGCAGCCTTGCGGGCAAGACTGAGCATCGCATGTTTCCAGATGACAATCAGCCGAGCAGCCATCCCCGCTGAGCGTATTCCCGTCGTCACAGGCCTCCTGGCCCTCGACCACCCCATTGCCACAACGCGCCCCGCCTCCGTCTGCTTGACTCCCGTCGGTCCGACTCCCATCGAGGGTCGCATCCGACTTTCCCGGTGCACCATCTCCCGCCGCCCCGTCGGGCTTCGTTTTCGCAGCGCGGCTACCGCCTGCGCAGCCCCCCGCAGAGCCCACCGAGATCAGAGACACGACCAACCATGCATCGAAAACACGCATCGAGCACCTGCCCATCCCTCAACCCTCCGTAACGCGGATCAGACCACGCCCATCCCTTGCGTCCTCAGTCCCGCCTCCGAATCGTCCAAGCGCCGATCCGAAATCGTCACATCATCTTCTTCGAGAATAGCGCGGCAACCGCATCAACACAAGACACCCGTTCTCTACCAACAGACATTCGGTTTTCATTGCGCTTGCCGTTTCCTTGTTGGTATCGTTGTCCAAGCCTCGTTCTGCTGGACTGGAGTCGACTTCGGTACGAGATCTTGGCCAAGGAGGGACGTGACAATGAGGCAGCCATTTCGCATTCGGACCACCAAGACAAAGCACAGCACCCACCACTGGAAGGCCGCTTTTCTGGGAGCCTTGGCAGTCATGACCGCCTGCTCACATGACTCGGGTCGAACCCACCAAGACGCGGGCATCAACGACGCCGTGACCGGCGAAGCAGGCCTGGACGGTGCGACAGGAGACGCCCAGACATCCGACGCCGGCTTGAACGACGCCGGGGACGCCGGGCCCACGGTCACCCAGTGGCAACCCTTCCAGGTCACCACGTTGGAGGCGAACGATGAGCACCGATGGGACGATTTCCCGATGCAGGTCACGTTCACCCACGAAGGCGACGACGTGCAACTGACCCTGGACGGCTACTGGACGGGCGACCATTCCTGGTCCGTCCGCTTCGCCGCCACCGAGCCAGGACGATGGACCTGGCAGGTGTCCACCGAGACGTCCGACTCCGGATTCATCGGATCCGGTGCTTTCACCGCCGTGGCCCCAACAAGCGACGAGATCGCTGCCAACGCGAATTTTCACGGCCATGTGCAGACGAATGGAAGGTACTTCCAATATGGCGACGGCACGCCGTTCTTGCCCCTGGGCGACACCTTCTGGAAGTTCAACACGATGCTGCCCCTGGCCGACCTGGCAAGCGGCTTCCCGAGTTACCTCACCGACCGGACTTCCAAGGGATTCAACTCTGTGCTCATCCAGTACATCTCGGCGCGCCCAGACGAAAACAACAACGAAGGCGGCTACCTGTGGGACCCGGACACCCAGCCACCAGACAGCCCGACCGTGGACTGGTCCAAAATCAACCCAGCCTACTTCGACTCCCTGGATCAGCGCATCCAGGCCTTTTGGGACCATGGCCTCGTCATCTTCGGTCACCCGTCCTGGATCGTGGAGCAGAAGCCCGACATCACCGTGGCGCAGGCGGTCAACATATCGCGCTACCTCCTCGCCCGGTACGGCGCCTATAACCTGGTCTGGAGCCTCACCGGCGAGTTCCACGACGCATGCTACCACCACACCTTCTTCTGCGACAACGACTTCGCCGCCGTGGCGGACCTGGGGCGTTGGGTGGGCGGCAGCAACGACGTGAACCCTGCCAGGCCCGGCTTCAATCCATTCGACCACCCCATGTCCGTGCATCCGGGAGGCAACGACGTCGGTGCACCGGACCCGGACAAGGAGACCTCGCGGATCTTCGATGGCGAAGACTGGCTCGACCACCATTGGATTCAAACATACCTGGAGACGGATAAGATCGTCTATCGCGTCAGTGAGTTGCGAGGCACGGTCCCAAACGGCCTGACGAGCCACCTGCCCGTACTGCTGGCTGAACCTGCCTACGAAGGCTACACGAACGCCCAATACATCGACTGGGATCAAGGAAGCGGAGCGGCGAAACAGGCATCCATGGCCCGCCGGGAGGCCTGGACATCCCTGTTCGCCGGAGCAGCAGGACACATGTACGGGGCCAAAGGCATTTGGGGAGCGGACAATCCCGACGCACTGAACTTCGTTGGCTCTTCCATGATTCATTACGTCAAAGATCTACTCCTGGCCCTCGGATGGCCGGCGCTGGTGCCGGCCGCCTGCGTGGAAACGAACTCGGGAGGTTCCTGGACCCCACCGGCGCTCGATTATCCATCGAACGCGGGCGACCACAACGCAGTGCTCCGCTACACCTACGCGCCCAGGTGCCTCATGCAGAACCAAAAGACCCTTGCGCTCTATATTCCCGCTGGGAACGAAACACGATCCATCCGGGCAATGATGCTCTCAGGGCTCGAATACCGAGCCCGGTGGTTCAATCCCCGCGACGGCACCTCCACCGACATCAACGGCGGCAATCCGATCAACACGGACCACGACGACCGATATCTCATCCCGGACCGTCCCTCGCCGTCCAACGACGACTGGGTCGTGGTGCTCACCCACCAGTAGCCAACTCGCCGAGAGGACGAACAAGCGAAAAGGACCGAACATGACCCTCTGGAACCGGCTGCTCGGCAACCGCCCAAGACGCCGCCACTCGCACGTAGTCTTCGAAGCCACCACGACCTGCAACCACGTCTGCCCCCACTGCTACAACGCATGGGAGGCGGACGAAACGTATCCCCGCGGCCTGTTGGACACGAAGCGGACATGCGAACTCTTGGGAAAAATCATCGACGAGACCAGGCTGGACCTTCTGTCCTTTTCCGGCGGTGAACCCATGCTCCGAAAGGACTTCTTCGAATTGGTCGACTTCGTGGCGGGCCGAGGCGTGGCCATCAACCTCATCACGAACGGATCCCTGTTGGACCGAGCCGCCATCGATCGGATCGGGCCGGCCACGGTGAGCCTCTACGAACTGCCGCTGCTCGGGCCGAACGCCGACATCCACGATCGCATGTCCGGCAAGCAGGGTGCCTTCGACCGCGTGACCAGGGCCATTGCGGAACTCAAGGATGCAGGCGAAGACGTGGTTTGCGCCTTCGTGGCGACCAACTGGAACATCGATCACTGGAAGGACACGGCCGAACTGGCCTTCGCACTGGGCACAGACGGCATCATGTTCAACCGCTTCAATCCCGGCGGCCGAGGTCTCCAGAATCTGGAGGAACTCCAGGTGGATCCGCGCCGGCTCACCCGCGCCCTGGATCAGGCCCAGGCCCTGACGTCAGAACTCAATCTGCCGATCTCGTGCTCCATTCCCATGCAGCCCTGTCTGCTCCCCCACGAACGCTGGCCGGACCTGGACTTCGGGTTCTGCGCCGCTGGTACGAAAAACGCGTACTACGCCGTGGACCCTCTGGGCAACATGCGTCCCTGCAACCACTCACCCACCATTCTGGGCAATCTACTCACCTCCAACTTCTGGGACCTGGTGGGCAGCGACGAACACAAACGATTTCTGACCGGGCATCCGGCTTTCTGTTCGGGATGCAGACTGGAAGACGAATGTCTGGGAGGCTGCAAGGCCGCAGCCCAAGTTGCATTTGGCGATATCAACCATTGTGACCCATTCCTGTCCGCATACAAGGATCAGGCCAGGAAGCTCTCCAAAAACGCAGAGTCAGATTGAATCGCCGGATGTCTGCAGCGCGATACACCAGATGTCCGAATCTCTGAAAAGGAAGCGGAAACCACCTGGACCGAAAGCTGAAACAATGGCATAGACCAAGCTACCGAACGGCCGGCCCCAGACCAAACAGAGACCGGCCACAACCACACAACGACCGATCAAGGGTCCATGGCAGCATATGCCCAGATCGACGAGCAACCAGAGCACCGAAGCACACACAGCACCATGAGCAACGAAACCGATCGTTTGACGACCACGACGAATACTCCTGACGCGAACAGCAAAGAACACGGCTCCCATACCGATACACCCAAAGAAGGGCTCTACGGATTCAAGTACACCCTTGGAGAGGAACTCGCGAATTCCATCGAACACGGTCTGGGTCTGCTTGGCTCGGTGGCTGCCCTGGTCATCCTGGTGGTGCTCGCAACCCGTCGAGGCGACCCATGGCGTATGGTCGCCTTCTCCATCTACGGGGCAAGCCTCTGCCTGCTCTACGCGTCTTCGACCCTGTACCACGCCCTGCCCGCTTCGACCGCCAAGGCGGTCTTCCGGCGCCTGGACTACGCAAGCATCTACGTCCTCATCGCCGGCACCTACACACCATACGCACTGGTGACCCTACGAGGTCCCTGGGGTTGGACCCTGTTCGGCATCGTCTGGGGCCTCGCCATTTTGGGCATCGCCCTCAAAATGGTCTATTTCCACCGATTCGCCATCCTGTCCCTCATCGTCTACATCGCAATGGGCTGGGTGGTGGTCATCGCGGCAAAACCCATCATCGCCGCCTTGCCTTGGGCCGGGCTCGCCTGGCTCCTGGCCGGTGGTCTGTTCTACACGGGAGGCGTGGTGTTCTTCGCCTGGGAACGACTGCCGTACAGCCACGCCATCTGGCACCTGTTCGTCCTGGCGGGCAGCGCCTGCCAGTTCTTCGGCATCCTCTATTACGTGGCCTGACCCCTCCCTTCCAAACCAAAATCCGTCCAACCAATCATGTTCCACCCGAACAATCAGGACGCTTCCTCCTATGAAGGCTCTTGGTGAACATCCCTTGCAGACAACGCACAACGAGGTACGACGGCAGGCCACACAAACGGTACGGGCCGCAGAGACGCGCCCTGGTTTTCCCACGAAAACCTGTGGTACAAATCCCACGTGACCAACCGCGTCGTCTTCACAGCTTTGTGCCTCTCGGTCCTGGTGGGCTGGCCGGCCGGGTCTGCCCGCGCCCTGCCCGTGTTGCCGGCGTCGAAGGCCGACTGCATCCGCGGACTCATTCATCCCTACAGACTTGGGGGTCGGATCGACGCCCCGTCACACGAGGACCAAAACAAGGACGGAAAGCCCGGTACCAGCCACCTGGAGCCTCCGCGACAAAAAGAATCGGCCTGCGGATCGTGGCGCATCGGCCCCCTGGAGGTGGATCCCACCCAAGCCCGTTTCACGCTTCGAAACCAACTCTGTTCCACCCGGAAAAGCAGCGCGAGACACGAACCGACTGAGCACCGGACCGGCGCCCTCCTGCTCGTCCATCCAGGTCCGGGCCAATCCTGCGCCCAGGGATCATTTCGATGTCTGCACAGCGCCCACTTCTTCGCCCGGATCACGGGGCCGGTTCCCCTGTCCATCCGAAAGCGCCTCCTCGGCCTGGTGGAACGCAACGACCGTCGCCTCGTATCGAATCCATGGCGAGAGGCGCAACGCATGGGCCCCGATGGACCCGGAACAGGAGACTCGGTGCCCGGCCACTGGCGCGGCTCGCCCGGATACGGTCTGCGCACCGACCGACCCATGCTCCCCATTCGGCCGACAACCTGGCTCGCCCGGCCCGCAGTGGTCCTCGAGTGGATCATCGTGTTCTGGTTCCTATTCGGCCTGCTCGCTCTGCCCCGCATCGTGAAGATATCCGACATGACCCGAACCGACGGACTCCTGCTCCTTGCCGTCACGGCGGTCGCAATAGCAACCAGGCTCTGGGGGGCCCAGTTCCTTCCCGCCGGGCCCAACGCTCATGCCTACGAAACCATCGAGGAACTGAGCCGCACCGCGCCCCACGGGTTCTTCTGGTACGGCAACGGATTCTGGGCATTCTTCGATCTGATCCGATACCTCGCCGGGCACAACGGTCCGGTCACCACCGCGGACCTGACCCTGCTGTCCCGAACGAACGAGGTGCTGGGCGCCCTAACCGTACCGGCCCTGTACCTGACAGCTCGGACCCTCCGCCTCGACCGAACGGCCGCCCTGGCAGGCGCCGTGATCCTGGCGGTTCTGCCCGGTCACGTGCGGCTCTCGGCGAGCGAAAGTCGCTTCGTTTTGGCCACCGCGGCCACCGTCTGGAGCATGGCGCTCACGGCGAGCGCCGTTCGAAACAAGAGCCTCATCTCGGGCGCCGCGGCCCTGGCCGGCTGGATCCTGGCGAGCCAGACGCGGCCCGAGATGATCGCGGTGCCCCTGGTCGTGGCCCCGGCCGCCGTGGTCATGGCGGGAGGGATGAAGGCCTTGTGGCGACCGCGGATCCTGGCCGCAGCCGGTCTGTTCGCAGCCCTCCTGTTTCCCTGGCTTTCCTGGGTCGTCCACCGAGCGCTCCAAGGCGACGGACCTGTCCAGATGGTCACCTGGCACTGCGTGTTCCACCTGCGCTGGGCCTACCTGGGCACGTCCGACAACGTCCCGGCAGTCACTTGGTTCGACGGCCGGTTCACGCCAAAAATCCTCGTGGCAGCTACTCTGTTCGGCCTGATGGCCGCCCCATGGGTCCACCGAACCAAACAGGCCCTGTTCTGGTCAACGGGAGCCCTGGCGGGCCTGGCAGCCGGTGCCTGCTTCCGGCAGGAGTTCAACTCGATCCGGCTCCAACTCGTGGCCCAGCCCTTCTTGGCCGTCCTGGCTGGCATGGGCGTCTCCGGGCTCGCCGCAACAATCGTCCGGGTTGCCATGCCTCGCCGCCTTGCGGACCAAACACGAAACCAGCCAGCCCTACGACTCAGGCTGGAGCAGACGCTTGGCGTCATTGGCAGTCTGGCCATCGGCCTATTGGTCTGGCATGGAGAAAAAATAATCATCCGCACGATCACCGCGCCCCAGGCCGAATTCCTGTTCCTCGAATCCGTCCTACCGAGCATTCCGCCCCGCTGCGAAATCCTCTACCCAAAGGGGCCCGGCATCTACCACACGTACCAGCCGTTCTTCCTGTCGGACGCTCCGAAAATCAGACAGCGTTGGGTCCAAATCGAATCCTGGAAAAGCGCTGAGTTGGACCCGACCAGGCCCTGCAAGCTTTGGTACCGCCCTGTCGCCTGCTATGCCGGCGGCCAGGAGGGCCGCCCCGTCGAGGCGAAACCGAAGAGCCGCGTGGCCGTCGCTCGGGCCCAACTCATGCGACATCCCTGCAGCGACCTCGAAAGCCGGCTGATCCTGCATCCATACCGCACGACCCTGGTGTCTGCTGTTTCGTCCTGGGGCGAGTCCTATCCGGGTCGGCTGCTCGAAATCGGCTTCTTCACCATGGAACGGATCCCGAAAGCCGGATCACGACAGGACGACGCGCCAAACCGCCTATAAATGTATGGCCGGGACCAGGCACCAGTCCATGATCAAGCCCAGGATTGTCTGGCAACGTTAGGCCGGGCACCCTGCCGGCCGCCTCGGATCGGTCCAGCTCCTTCGAGCAGTTGCTTCGCCTGCTCCAGCACCACCGCGGCGTCGATCTTTTTCCGAAATGGAATGAGCCTCGCAGCAACGGGCAGATCTTCCTGGACACAGCCCAAGGATTCGTCCACGCATACAATGATCCGCTCCAGTCCTGCCTCGGCCAGGTCGGCCAACTTGCGCCGAAGGTAGCCAGGGGTCCAAAATCCAACCACTTCCACCAAAACCTTCTCCTCGGGCTGATCCGGCGATACCAAGGCAAAGTCAGGGAACATGAATCCATGTCCGAGGGGAACGGGTTCGGGCTCACGCAACAGATCCCAGTCCGGGGCGAGCTTCGAAACATCCTTGAAGAAACGCTCTTCCAACTTGCTGTCGAACTGATTCGGCTGATTCGTCGCGGATACGAGGTGGTCGCTGTGGTCCGCGACGAACTCCACCATGCGTCCTTCGACGTAACAATTGGCCACAAGCCGCCAACGTGGGCTCCAGGCCAAACCAGGCAGGAGGCGGGCAAGCGACCTCCCGTACTTGAGGGTGTGTCGAAACAGACTCAGAGGACCAGAAATCTGCAGCAGGGCTCCCTGCCTGAACGGATGGACCGACCCAGAAACAATCTGGCCATCGAGTGAGGACAGCCCGTCCACCGTGCAGATGAGTCCGAGCAGGCGTGCCATCCGGACCACAGGACGAACCTGCGAATCCAATTCGATGGTCACGTCCTGGGACCGGGCCACCATGGTCTGGGCCATGGACAGGTTCGCCATGCCGATCACCTCGTCCGGGGTGGGCGTCTCGTCGGGCGCCGTTACGATCCGACGGTGGGGCATATCGCCGTACAGGCCGTCGAGCACCTGTCTCGACGTGAGGCCGAGTTCGTCAGCAGCTCGCCCCACCACCTGACGTTTCCACGACGCCAGATCCTCGACGTGCTCCGGCTTCCACCGAGCCGCCTCATGGAACAGAACCCGGCGAATCGTCGCCGGCGGAGCGGCGCATCGGGTCTGCGGTCGATAGAGATGATCGAGCACCTGCCTGACGAGGGCAGCCTGCCGTTTGGGCACCGCGGCCGGCAAGGGACCATTCAGTCGATCGGTCAACTCCTGCTTCGTACGCCCAACGTGGGCCTCATACTCCGCGATGAGCCCTTCGACCCAAACCCGATCCGCGCGGGTCAGATAGTGCAACACGACCCGTGCTCCACGAACACTGTATGGAGTCATTGCCAAAGAAAACATGTGGACCTCCTATCACCAAGATCGATCGCCTGGACCGGTGGACCAGACGATTCCATTGAACCGGTGGACCAGACGATTCCATATTCGGAAGATTGCCCGACCCACGACGCCACATCCTGCTCCGCCCTCACCTTCGACCACGGGTCAGACTGGCGGCATGACCCCGGGCCCGTTTGGCCTCGCCGCTGCGCCCCACCACCAACTCGTAGATTTTCGCCCTCTTGCCATCGCCCTGCCTCAGGACCCGACCCACCCGTTGCAGGTACTCTCTTGTGCCCAATGCCCCCCCCACGATGATGGCCACGTCGGCCTCCGGCACGTCCACTCCCTCGTTGAGGACCCGGGACGATACGAGCGCCCGGACGCGCCCCGCTTTGAACGCGGACAGAATCTGGGTACGCTCGGACCGACCCACGTCGCATGTCACAGCGGGAATGAGGTGCTCGGACGAAATGCCGTAGGCCGCCTGGTTGTCCCTGGTGAACACCAGGACCTTGTGCCTGCGATGACGAAGAAGCAGGTCGGCCAGCAAGGCCCGCTTGGCCGCCGGCAGACTCAACAGTGCCTGATTGCGGTGCCAGGCGGAGACGGCCTCCAACCCTCGCGGCCTCGACCTGGACCATGCAATGAACTCGGGCCAGGTCCCATTCAGGTTGCCGGCCCGAAAGGTGCGATATTCGCCCAAAAACCGTGCGTTGTTCCGCTCGTATTCGAGGCTTTCGGCCGGCGTGAGTGAAACGGGGAGCACCACGGTTTCGAAGTCGGACAGAAAGCTCCCGGCCAGGTCCACAACGTTCATCTCATAGACCACGGGCCCAACGAGACGTTCGATTCGCGCCAGGCGACCATCGTTGTCCCGGTCGGCAGGCGGCGTCCCGGTCAGGCCGAGACGACTTGGAGCCGGGGCCATTTCGAGCGCCTCGCTGCGCAGTCCGCCTCCGAAGTGATGCACCTCGTCCACGATGAGCAGACCGAACCGGTCGCCGAACCGTTCCAGGTGGCGATAGGCGCTTTCAAAAGTGCACAGCGTCACGAACTCCACGCGCTTCTGGCCGTCTCCCACCTGGCCGATTGGGCCTTCGTACAGGGCGCGAATCGCCTCGGCCCACTGGGCCAAAAGCACCTTGGTGGGCACCAGCACCAAGGTGGCCAATCCGCCTGCGGCCATGGCCGCGAGGCCGACCCGCGTCTTCCCGCTCCCTGTGGGCAAACAGACCAGTCCTCGTCGGCCAGCGCGACGCCAGGCCCACAGGGCGTCCGACTGGTAGGATCGCAGGTCGAATGGCTTCCAGCCGAACCGATGCCGATCGGCCGACTTGTGGATCGCATCCTGCACGGTCCAGCCTGCCCGACGCAGGTTCGCCACCAAAGCCGCATATCGATAGCCCGCAGCGCGAAAGACGCCGACTCTCGGATCCCAGGTCAAATCGGGATAGGCCGAAGGATCGAATCCAGGAGGAACGCGGCGCAGGACCAACGTACCTGCGTCGTATTCGAAAACGATCGCCGACGAAGATGAACGTCGGGGTCCGGCCGGCCCAACGGTCGTGCTGTGCTCGCGCATGAAACCAACTCCAGTGCAAAGTGGTCAGTTGGGTGACATGAGCATGAGCGGAGCAATGGTTGTGCCATCACGGACACAGCACGGGAAACACGCTTCTGAAGCGCCTTCTACGCACCGCCGAACGACACAGCATTCAAAGAATATGATGAAACACAGCCTCGAACGAGGCATGATTTCGGCCAGGTCGTGGCCAACAACGAGCCAACCAGAACTGATGCGCTAGCCGCCGAACATTTCGGTCAGGCTCGCCCACATGGCCGACTGGGCCGTCTCCTTCTCTTCGTCGATCAGGTTCTGGCCGAAGAACACTTCGAGGGCCTTCAACTCGTCCCGGTCGAGCCACATGCCGCAGCCGGCAGGGCAGATGTCCACGAGGACCTGAGACCAATAGGCATACTCGGTGGTCTCCATCTTCTGGCCGCACTTGGGACAGGCGATGGTCGCATACTCGAGCTGCATGCTCTTCGAAAAGGCAAAATCAAACCGTTCGGGCACATGGAAGGTCCCCAAATCGAATGCATGCGTCACGTGGGCACGAATCGTATCGATCTCGCCGCGGTCCAGCCATACACCTTCGCACTCAAGGCACCGATCGAGCTCAACGCCTGCCTCGTGCCGCACCACGGCCATTTCCGTTCCATCCCTTGGGCATTTCATCTGTCCCCTCCTTGTCCATCACGTGGTCCCCCAACAGGACCCTACGAACCGAGCTTTTATACCATCGAGTTTTTTTCGACACAATGACCATGAACAGTGAAACCAAGGAACGGACAATGGAGCAACTCGCGATAGGGTCACCTTTCTTGTCCTTCCCTGGGTCCACTTCAACACTCCATTCCTCTGCTGTTCTTGCTTCCCAGTCGCCTTCGCCTATAATGCCGCCTTGGAAGCGTTGGGGGACCGGTGTCCCCCGCGGCCTTCAAAGCCGTCTGAGACAGGCTTAGCTGCCGAGTCTGGCGGGTTCGACTCCCGTACGCTTCCGTTTTTTCCTATGATCCCACGCTCTGGAACCATTTGCTTCGCGAACGGGAATGCCTGGCAGCGCTTCGAGGTTACGCCGAGGTTGTTACGCCGAGGTTATGGATAAGGCCCAGGTCATGGATCACCGAAGACAGGAATAGGGATGAGCCACAGCACAAACAGTCACCGCCCAGTCCACGGGAGTACCATCTACCACAATGGTCCATCGAAATTTGCGATGCGGCAGCCGCGGATTCCGTGGCCATCCAGGGCAGTGACCACCATTGCCCTCGTGGGCATCGCCCTGACCTGGTCCTGGACAGGATGCTCGTCACAAAAGGCGACGCAGCACAAAGAAACCGAGACCCAAAGCAAAGGGAGCCAGAAGGCAGCCCTCCACAAGGGGGCAAAGGGACAGCTTCTGGCCGAAGCGAACCAACGGTGGAACAAGAACCTACCCAAGTTCCCCGTGTTGACCGAGGCGCTCCGAAAAGTCACCTTCCGATACGTGGAACCGGACAAGTTCCATCCCGAAGAAATGGTGCTCAAGGCTCTGCAGCAGGTGCAGGAACAGGTGGCCTCGGTCCAGGTGCGACTCGTGAGCGCACCGGATCGGAAAACCGGCCATGCGGGCAGCATGGAGGTCACCGTCGGAAACAAATCCGAGTACTTCTCCCTGCCGGTGATGCAATCACCCCTCAAAGCGACCCAACTGTTCCGTCGTATTTTGGCATTCATCACGACAAGGCTCAAGTCCATCGGAGACTTCTCGGACAAGGACGCAGCCGACCTCCAGTACGCAGCAATCAACGGGATGCTCGAAACCCTGGACCCCTACTCCGTCCTCCTCAAGCCGGAGGACTTCGGCGAGATGTCCATCAGGACGCACGGATCGTTCGGAGGAATCGGCATCGTGATCTCGATCCGCAAGGGAGCCCTGACGGTCATCGCTCCCATCGACGGCACCCCGGCGGCCAAGGCTGGCATCAAAGCAGGCGACCGCATCGTACGCATCGGAGACGAGTCCACGGTCAACATGCCTCTTCACGAAGCGGTGAGCCGACTGCGCGGAGCGATCGGCACCAAAGTCAGCTTCTGGATCGAACGCTCCGGCCTATCGGCACCCAAGAAAATCGATGTCGTGCGCGCCAAAATCGAGATCCACTCGGTCACCGCCAAAATGCTCAAGGGAAATATCGGCTACGTGCGCATCAGCCGATTCAGTGGAAACACCAGATTGGAACTCGAAGCCGCCTTGGCAAAGGTGCAAAAGGGCGGCGCCACCTCCATCATCGTGGACCTGTCGAACAACCCTGGCGGACTGCTCAGTGCTGCGGTGGCCGTGGTGGATGCCTTCGTGGACATGGGCACCATCGTGGTGACCGAAGGCGCCAGAGGCGCCCAGTTCGAAAAATGGACCGCAAAAAAGGAAACAACGATCTGGCGGAAACCAATCGTGGTCCTGGTCAATCGTGGGTCGGCGAGCGCGGCGGAGATCGTTTCCGGCGCCCTCAAGTACATGGGACGGGCCCTGGTCATCGGCGAACGCACCTTCGGCAAGGGCAGCGTCCAGGTGCTCATGAAGAACGATGACAACTCGGCCCTCAAGCTCACCGTTGCGCGCTACCTGGTTCGGGGCGACGTGCCCATCCAGACCATCGGTGTGGTGCCGGACCTGCTCACCAGGCCGGTCATCGTGACCAAGAAGTGGATCCATCTCCAACCTGCAAAGGCTCGTTCGGGCGAAGCGAGACTCCCCACCCACCTCTCGCCTGGACGACAGGTGACCATCCCCAAGCCACTGTGGGCCATCGAGTATCTGATGGACCAGGCCAAGCAGGAAAAAGTTCTGTCTACAACCGGCTCTGTGGGGGCCGACCCATCGGTCCTGGAAGTGGCCCGATCCTTCCTCTTGGAAGGAGCCGGCCCCAGAATCGGCATGATCGATCACATGAAAGAGTTCGTGCAGCGCCAACGCACTGTGCAACAGATGCGGATCATCGCGGCGGCCAAGCGGTTGGGCGTGGACTGGCGTCCAGACCCGAAATCGGCCGCGACCACAGGGGCGAAAGCGCCGACGACCGCAGGGGCAGACGTGCAGTCGTCCGCCCCAGCGCCCAAGCTACAGTTCACCCTGACGAAAAGCACGGGAGACAAGCCGGTACAAGCAGGCAGCAGGCTTTCGATCACCGTGACGGTGCACAACGGCGGAACTTCGCCCGTATGGCGGGTTCGAGCGGTCCTGCATGCCAGTGAATACTATCTCGATGGTCGTGAATTTCTCCTGGGACGCATCGATCCGGGCAAGAAGCGTTTTTGGACGATTCCCGTTCAGATTCCGTACCACGAATGGAACGAAGCCATTCCTCTCAGGCTCATCCTGTACGTGGACGGATCCGTCTCCTACCCGAAACCGACGCAAACGGCACAAGCTGCCGCGAACACGACCAAGGGCACGACCGCTTCGCCCGGCAAGAAGGACGCAGGTCCGGTGCTCACGTATCTCACCGTGGCACAGCAACCGAGACCGAGTTTCCAGGTGGACTACCAGGCTCAAGAACTCAAGGGCAACGGCGACGACCGGCTGTCCAAGGGAGAAACCGTCAAGGTGCTCTGCCGCATCAAGAACGTCGGTGCCGGTCCGGCGGACAACACGGTAGTCACGCTGCGAAACAAATCTGGCAAAGCGATCTACCTGGAGCAGGGCAGGGCCCTGATCAAGCATCTGGTCGCCGGCCGCACCGCACAGGCGACCATCGTGTTTCGACTCCAAAAGACCGTCTCGAAACCGCTCGCCTTCGACCTGGGCGTCTACCATGCCAAGACACGAACAGGCTTCTCGGAAACGATCCATCTGAACCCGACCGAGCCGCTCAAGGTCTTTGCCGGGCATATCGAACCGCCCAAAGTCACGGTGGATGCGGTCCCCCTGGTCACCGGCCGGGACAATGTGACGATCAAGGGCGTCGCCCACCACGGGACGCACCTCAAAGACCTGTACGTGTTCGTTTCGAACAGCCGGGCGGACGCCTACCGCCGGAAGGCCTTCTATCTTGCTGCGCCTGGGCCGGACACGACCCAGCTCAACTTCGATACGACGGTCCATCTGCCCCTGGGCATGAACACGATCATCATCATGGCTCGATCCTCCAAGACGCTCAGCGGCTATCGTCTCCTGCAGGTTTATCGAACGGCGACCGCATCCCCTGCCAACACCCCGGCGCCGCCGCGCCCACAGCCTCGCAAGCCGTGACCAGCCACAGGACAGGTCGATTTCCAGAACTGACCTCCGGTGCCGCCGAGACGAACCGCAGGACAGCTTGCTCTCCTTTTGCGACTGGCGCGGCACTGGCGCTTCCTCGGCCGGCCGTCCTCGCGTTGCTCACGGCGCTGGCCATGGCCGCTTGCCGGCCGGATCGAAACGACCAGGCGACAGGGCGCCCCACCTCGCACCGCGCACAGCAGCACCATGGTTCTGCGCCCTCGAACGCAACCCTGTCCCAGGTCGATCCCGGACTGCCTCCCCACGAGGTCCTACGCTACCGCTGGAAGAAAGGGCCCTGGGGCGTCTACGACTTTGTCATGGAGACCCAGGTCCAACGAGGCATGGAGACCGAGGTCCAACGAGGCAAGCAGACCCAAACCACGAGCATCGCAGCGCGCCTGCGCATCCGAGTGGCCTGGGTCCAGGGCAACCACGCCCATCTGCTCGCCGACTTCCCCGCCGTCGGCAAAACGCGTCCCGCCCGAGCCCTGGTGCGAGTCAGCCGGGCCCTGTCCCATCTCGTGGTCTCCATGGACCTCGACGACCGTGGTCGCAGCATCGCGGACCAACCAAAGCCCCTCAAGGCCGACGGCAACACGAGAGCCGATCAGGCCGATACAGCCCGGGCAGGAGACCTGCCGACCGACCGAGCGACCACCGGGACGGACCCGTCGCAGGCCCGACAGAAATCCTCTAAAAAGACAGACGGATCCCTCACCAGTCCGGCCATGGCCGCGGTGACCTGCCCGCTGCCCAAAGCACCGATAGGACCGGGTGCTCGATGGACTGGCCGACTCTCACGAGCGCTCGGATCCGGCCTGCCTCGGGTCGCCGTGCTGGGCCGGTACCGCGTTTCGTCCATCCAGAGTGGGCTGGTGACCATCGATGCGCGTTTCGAACTGGATTCGGCTGGCGCCCTGCTTCCACACAGGAACCACCACGACGAACCATCCATCCATGGAACTGGGACCGGTCGTTGGACCATGAAGGCCGACTCGGGAATCGTCCAGTCCGCAAACAGTCGGTTCGAAGTGCATGTCCAATCGGGCAAAGACCAGATAACCGTGATCCAGACCACAGGGCTCAAACGCCTGATGGATCCTTCCACGACCGGAACGTCGCCTGCAGAAACCATGCACATCAAGTGACTTGACGAGACCTTTGCAGGGACGCTACAGATGGCAACCATGACGGAAAAACGAACGAACGGACAGGGACAGAGACGACTGAGTTGGGACGAATACTTCATGTCCATTGCGGAAATGGTCGCGAAGCGATCCACCTGCCCCAGAAAAAGCGTGGGGGCGGTGATCGTCAAGGCCCACCAAATTCTGTCCACGGGCTACAACGGGTCCATCCGCGGCATGCCCCATTGCACCGAGGTGGGCTGCGACATGGAAAATGGCCACTGCGTGGCCACGATCCACGCTGAGGCGAATGCGCTCATCCAGGCGGCCCGCTACGGAGTCGCTGTGGATGGAGCAGCCATCTACGTGACGGCCAGCCCCTGCTGGAACTGCTTCAAGCTCCTTGCGAATGCCGGTATCCAACGCATCGTGTACAAAGAATTCTACCGAGATACCAGGACGCTGGAGACCGCTCCCAAGGTTGGAATCATCCTCGAAGAGTTCAAGCCCGACTCACAAGACGATCCGGCTCCATAGTACGAGCCTCCACCGCACGACGCCAAACGAACGAGCCTTCCTGTGCCTTCCCGACGACGACGACCTCCCGATGGCAGCTCAGGTCTGTCTCCGACCACCAGGCCAATCGGGGAACCTCGGCTCACTCGGGATCGCAGGCACCGTCGCAAAAATTCTGAATCCGACCGCCTGGCCGCAAAAAGGCATCTATCTGCTTGATGCCCGACTCATCCCGGCGCACGAATCCGTGTACGCCCGAATCTTCAGTGGGCAGCACGGCATAGGTGCCGGGCCTGGGTTCGGGCACACCGAAATCGAACAGCACGAGCGAGGAATCGTCCAGAGGAGTTTGTGCGCCGGTCAAACCGTACACCTCGGCGGGGCTGGGTTCGACCAACTTCAGGGCAAGGATTTTGGCGTGCAGAAAGGATGCAACGTTTGGCACCTCGGAATCGCCCAGGCCGATCTGCATGAGGATCGTGCGGTGCTGCGGCCCACCGTCGAGCGGGTGGTCCAACAAATACGGGGCGTAGACAAGAGGATCGAATCGGTCGGTCGACGTGGCACCCAAGCTGAAAAAGGCCACTTCGTTTATCGGGTCATCCACCGCTATCTGGACCAGATCCAACAGGCTGGAAAATTTATGGGAACGGAACACGATGAAAGGCATGTCGCAGGCGCCCACGCTCAGGGCGGCCCGATCGAACACCGGTGAGAGAGCCAGGAAGGTCGACCCCATGATGTCGCCCATGCTGATGCCGTAGTAGTAGATCTTTTGCGGGTCATAGACGACCTTGCCGTCGATCTGCATGTCGGTCTGCTGTGGAAACGTGGTCTTGGCCGCTTCGGTCAGGGCGAGCTGGTTGACCATGGCCTGCTCGATTCGATCGACGAACTGGAAGGTGTTCGAGGGATTCGACAGGAGTTGGACGAGCATGTTCGACAGCGAGTGGTAATCAAGGCCCCACCAATTGACCGACATGATCACCATGCCGGTCTGCTTCGCAAACCGCTGTCCGAACGAGTTTTCCGCCTCGTAGCGCTCGCCAAAAAAACCGTGGCCGAACTGGAGCAAACGGGCAGGAAGGATCTCGGCGCTCCCGTCGGACACGGACCTGGGCACATAAAAGAGGAAAGGCACCTCGACCGTACCGTTTTGCGCCACCTGCCCCTGTGCGTCTCGATGGAGCAGGGAGGCCACGTCTTCACTCTCCAGGAACATGGGCACCGTGATGGTCCCCTCGATCCTGCGAAAAACCGTGGCGTCCAAATCATCCTGCACGTCGGTGATCGTGACCGCGACCTGGTTGTGCTTGAACCAGTCCAACGCGATCCCTCGCATACGCATCAGGTCGCCGGTGAGATTCTCCTCACTGGCCGTGGTAAAATCCCAAGCAAGCTGCAGCTCGGACCGGTCCACACCCGCCTGCTCGAGTTGGGAGAAAATATCGTGTTCGTAGTGATCCACCAAAGCACCCAACGCGGGATGCCCCCCGGCCTTGCCGTCGCGCAACAGGGCGAACCCCTCACCGGGCGGAATGGCACTGCCCTCGTGATCCACGAGACGACGGATGGCCACGATGTAGCGCGTGGTGGGTTTGAGCCGCTCCCAAGGATGGATCTCCAACACGCGCTGGTCGTCGGGAATATCCCTGGCATCCAACTCGGCAAAATGGGCCACCTTGCGGCCCGTATCCGCCTCCAGAAGCACCGTGGGGCTTTCGTCGGTCACGGAACGATCCATGTCGTCGTGGAACACGAGATTCGAGTCGTCCAGCACGAAGGGAAAGTAGGCCAAAATGAGGGAACTGAGGGAAAACCCGTCAGCAGGATGGATCGTCAAAAAGTCGATCGGGTTGCCTTCGTCCGCAGTCTTGAGCTGAGCCGCCTCCGGGATCACCACCCTGTGACCCGACGGCATGGAGGCATCCTCGGTCAAAAAGAAATCCGACGGATACGGCAGGAGGCAATGCCAGTTGGCGGCCAGGGGATTGCACCCCTCCAGGACGACGACCTTGGAGCCGGACGACCCGCCGTCGTCTCCACAGCCCGACAGGCCGACAGCGCCCCCAACCAGCAACGCCACGGCAACAATCGAAAGCACAGCACCCAAACCAAAGAGGCCCCGCTGCACGCTCCCGAGTCGCCAGTTCGGTCTCCGGCCCCACAGGACGCCAACGCGCCCGCCCACATACCGTCCAGGAACGGAACTGCTCATTCTGTCACCTCCAATCTCTCAATCCACGGGAGCGATTGTACCTGCTCGCGCGAATTTTTGGTACCCACGATCTGGTCTGCGACCATCAAAAAAAGAGCCGGCGGCACGAGACCTGCGCAATCATGGTCCAGACGGAATGGAACGAGACCGGGCCGACATGGCTGAATGCGGACGTGGAGACGAAGACGAGGGCCGGGCCGCCCCCGAACGTGGCCCGGTCGTCATGGCAGGCTGTTCGGCCGGGCGCGGACGTGCAACCGGCCCAGTCATGGCTGGTTGAGGGCGAGGTGCCACTCCGCCCCGAATCCCCAAGGGCGACACCTGATTGACGGGCACCCCACCAGGGCCCATGGGCGACACCTGATTGACGGGCGCCCCACCAGGGCCCATGGGCGACACCTGATTGACGGGCGCCCCACCAGGGCCCATGGGCGGCACCAGGTTGACAGGCTCCTGCCCAGGCCCCGGGCCGGTGCTCGTGCGATGCACGTATTTCGGATGCGGCGCCACGAGTAAATAGATCAACAGGATGACGAGCAGGGCGACGAGGGCCCAAGGCAAGAGGCGGCGCCAGCCCGTGGTCTGATCGGGTCGAGGAGACGGCATGAGCGCCTCGGCCTCCACGAGCATGAGCACCTGGTCCAGCCGCGTCGCCGTGGCCTCGTCGTCGGGATGGGCATCGGCCCAGGACCGGTACCGGCCCGCCGCCACGTCGAGACGACCCATCTGTCGCGCCACGGACAGAAATTTCTGATGAAGGGCGTCGTCACCGAACGCCTCTTCGACCCGGATCCAGGCATCCTCAAGGGCCTCTGGGACCACCTGTGCATCAGGATTCCACAACTCGAAGACCAGACCGCAGCGCGGACAGTCGGAACGATCCGTTTTGGGCGCACCACACTTGGGACAGGTGGCCAACTGCCCATGCTCCGCCTTGGCCGTCGGCTCTTCGACCTCCACCGCAGGTTGTTCCGCCTTGCCCAGAGGGGCTTCCGGTTCGGATGCCTGTTCGACGACCGCGTGTGGGGCGGCCTCGTCCGAGTAGACTTCTACGTCCTGTCGAACCCGTTTTTCGCAGGCGCCGCAGCGCCAGGTCAACAGGGAACCGTCCATCTTCACGTCTTGAGCCTCGGCCAATGCGCCGCATTTTGGACAGACAATCTTCATGACCGATCGTGCTCCATCACGACACCGATTCGTCTTGACGAGACTACAGCCCCCGCATGGGAACGGGAGTAAAAATGAGCAGGAACAACAGCCCGACGGTCCATGCAATGACCCGCCTGCCCCGTGTCAGTTCATCCTGACCCACGGGAGGATGGTCGATCCCTCCACTCGTTCTGCTGAGCAGCCACAGCAGGCCGGGCCACAGGAGCCAGGGGAATCCGGCAAAGAACCCGGCGGTCAGCGCTGACCTCCAGCTCACCAGCGGCCAAAGCCGATAAGCGGCCGGTACGATGTTCGGCGGCTGCGGCGCAATCTGGCCCAGGGCGTCAATCGTGACGTAGGCCATGACCGCCACGGCCATCACGGGCAAAAAACGGTGGAGTCTCCGACTGAAGGCCTGGTACCGCTCGCCAAAAAACGCGTAGGCCACGTGCCCACCGTCGAGCTGTCCCACGGGAATCAGATTGATCATGGTCACTAAGAACCCGATCCAGCCTGCCAGGGCCATGGGGGTCAGAAACACGTCCAAGCCACCGGAAGGAAGGTACCGACCGGTCACCGCAAACTTGAGCAGAATATACAGGATCGAATTTCCTTCGGTGGCCAGGGAACTGCCGGGCGGCACAGTCCCCACGGTCGACTGGGAAAGTCCAACCAGGAGCACCACGACGGCCACCACGAATCCCGCCAGGGGACCGGCGGCCCCCACGTCCACGAGCGCATTCCTCGACTCGATCCGTCCCTTCATGGAAATGACCGCTCCCAGGGTTCCAAGTCCAAAGGGAAAAGGAATGAAATAGGGCAGCGACGCCGGAATCCGATGGTGTCGTGCAGCAAGGTAATGGCCCATCTCATGAGTGAGCAGGATGCCCATCAAGGGCGCCGAGTAGGAAAGCCCCTTCCACCATGTGGCCCATCCGGCGCCGGCATAGACCGCGCCCCAAAACGTCGTGGTCACACAGGTGGTCAAAAACAGGACAACGTGCACCCACAGACGGCTCCCGGCCGGTCCTTCGTCCCGACGGTCCTCCTCGCCTGGATCGACCAGGGCCGCTCCTGGTTCGGCCGAGGCGTCTCCAGAATGGGCGGCGACATCGACGTCGTCGCGGCCGAATGATCCCGGGACTGGTTCCACTGCTTTGCTCCGATCCGTCATGAACTTTGCCTTCCTGAGCCCTGCCCGTCCAAGAAGGCCTGATACCGTGCGGCGTTGGGCACCTGATCCTGCGAAGTCAAACGCTGAAACGATTCGAGCAGTTCGATCTGCCTGGGAGTCAAATCATTCGGCACATCGGCCTCCAGGGTCACGAGTTGATCTCCCCGGCCCCCGTTGCGCCCCGGCACGCCCCGACCTTGGATCCGGAAGACATTCCCCTGCTGGGTGCCGGCAGGAACCTGCATGGTGACCAATCCGTCCACGGTGGGAACATCCAAGTCGCCCCCCAGGGCCAACGTGACGAAGGAAACAGGAATCGTACAGACCATATCCCGTCCCTGGACCCGAAGAATGGGATGCGGCCTCACCGAAATCGTAATCTGGAGGTCGCCAGGCGGCCCTCCATGGGTGCCTGGTGCTCCCTTGCCAGGCACCACCTTCGTGGCGCCGTCCTGCGTGCCGGACGGCACGGTGATGGCAAACTCCCGAAGCCTCGAAACCAGCCCGGTCCCGTGGCATGCGTCACAAGGTCGACGGACCACGCGGCCCTTGCCGTCACAGTCGGGACACACCTTGGTGAGTCCCAACAGCGCCGGCCCGACCGGGATGCGCCCCGAACCATCGCATCGCTTACATTGCACCACGTCGCCCGGCTGATCCAGGCGGCCGCCCATGCCGCCGCATCGGTCACAAACCTCCGGCCCCTCGAACGTGATGGTGCGCTCGCAACCGAGGACCGCATCGGAAAGGTCCAGGTCCAACCGATAGGTGATGTCCTTTCCTCGAACCGCATGACCCTTGTTGACCAATCCGCCCCAAAGGCCCGACACCGTGTCCCGAACCGCATCCGCCAGGTCTTCTTTCCAATCGGACGGCAATGCGTTGTCAGGAATCGGCCCTCCATGCCTGTCGTAGCGAGCGCGCTGCACTGGGTCTGAAAGAAGCTGATACGCTGTGACCACCTCGTGGAAACGATGGGGCTCGTCGATTGTGTCGGGATTCTGATCGGGATGGTAGCGACGAGCCAGCCGGTGGTAGGCCCGTCGAATTTCGTCGGCGTCCGCCGTGCGAGGCACATCCAGGATCTGATAGGGATCCTTTTTCATCCAGACGCCTCCGTTCTATTCTGATCCGTCTCCTTGGCTGGGGTCCTCGGAAGTTTCGTCGACCAGGCCCGAAACCTTCTCGTACATGGCTTCATAGATTCGATGCGCGGAACTCTCAAGGCGTTCAATCCCTTCCTTGAGCGAATCTGCGTCCACGTCCGGCCGTTCGAGTTGCTGCTTGCACCAGACCAAATCTGCATCCAGCATGTCTCTGTCCTGCTCGTCCAGCATGTCCCCGTACTCTTCGAGCGCCTTTTCCGTGGTGTAGACCAAGGTTTCGGCGTTATTCTTCAAATCGGCAAGCTCTCGACGCTTCCGATCCTGCTCAGCATATTCCTCGGCAGCCTGCTGAATCCGAACCACGTCGTCCTCGGTCAGGCCGGAGGTGGGCACCACGCGAACCGTCTGCACCTTGTTCGTAGCCAGGTCCTTTGCCGACACGTCCAGGATACCGTTCGCATCGATGGAAAAGGTCACCTCAATCTGGGGCACACCTCTGGGCGCTGGCGGAATGCCGAGCAGTTGGAAATGCTCCAGACTCTTGTTGTCCGCAGCCATTTCCCGCTCACCCTGCAGGACGTGGACATTGACCAAAGGCTGGTTGTCTGCTGCCGTGGAGAACACCTCCGCCCGCCTGGCCGGAATGGGTGTGTTCCGCGGAATGATCCTCGTGAACACGCCGCCGGCCGTCTCAACGCCAAGACTCAACGGCGTCACGTCCAGAAGCAGCACGTCGTCCACCGTGCCGTCGAGCACACTGCCCTGGATGGCCGCACCAATGGCCACCACTTCATCCGGATTGACGCTCTTGTTGGGGCTGCGCCCGAAAAATTCGGCAACACGACGCTGAACCAGAGGCATCCTCGTCTGGCCGCCCACCAGGATCACCTCGTCCACCTGCGAGGGTTTCAATCCTGCATCGTCTAGAGCCTTGCCGCATGGCTCCAGGGTTTTCTCCACGATATCGGAGACCAAATCCTCCAACTTACGCCTCGTCAACGTGACGACAAGATGCTTGGGCCCGCCTGCGTCCGCTGCGATGAAGGGCAGGTTGATTTCCGTCTCCATGGCCACCGACAGTTCGCACTTCGCTTTCTCGGCCGCCTCCTTGAGGCGCTGAAGCGCCATCCGATCCTCGAGCAGATCCAGACCGTTGTCCTCTTTGAACGTTTCAGCAAGATACTTG
This sequence comes from Deltaproteobacteria bacterium, assembly GCA_021162935.1. GTDB lineage: Bacteria > Myxococcota_A > Polyangia > HGW-17 > SLPX01 > JAGGXR01. Next base: position 30,407 of record JAGGXR010000084.1, on the reverse strand, counting down.
ACCAGGACCTGGTCGAAGTCCTCTCCGCCCAAATGGGTGTTTCCGTTGGTGGAACGTACCTGAAACGTCCCGCCGGACAGGTCCAAAATCGAAATATCGAACGTGCCGCCGCCCAAATCATAGACCGCGACGGTCTGAGACTGGTCGCGCCTGTTCAACCCATAGGCCAGAGCCGCCGCCGTCGGCTCGTTGATGATCCGTCGCACGTTCAGCCCGGCGATCTCACCGGCCACCTTGGTGGCCTGGCGCTGGGAGTCGTCGAAGTAGGCCGGCACAGTGACCACCGCGTCTGTGACTTCATTACCGATATAGTCCTCGGCGACACGCTTGAGATAGACCAAAATCATCGCGGAAATTTCCGAAGGGCTGTATGGCTTGTCGCGGACCTCGATCCACACGTCCCCGTTTTCCGACTCCACTAACTGGTACGGACAAGTTTCCTGGATCTGACGAATCTCCGGATCCGACAGCTTTCGCCCCATCAGGCGCTTGATGGCAAAAATCGTGTTGCCCGAATTCGTGATCGCCTGCCGTTTGGCGATATGCCCCACCAGGCGCTCACCGGACTGGGCAAACGCCACCATCGATGGAGTCGTCCGAGACCCCTCGGTGTTGGGAATGACCGTCGATGTGTCACCGTCTAGCACCGCGACGCACGAATTCGTGGTTCCCAAGTCAATCCCAATGATCTGACCCATCGTATCGCTTCTCCACGCTTGTCGTGCCCTGTCAAGCCGTCATCCGTACCGCAATCCGGCCCAGAGCACAAGATGCGTCCCAACCCAACCCTCAGGCCCCCTGATTTGGCTCGTGTTCGTCTGATTCGGCTGTCTCGGATGGCGACTCGGCTCCGGATACCGAATCCTCCTCGCGGCCGCCGGAAAGATCTGTCCCTTCGTCTGAAATCGGCTCCGAAGGCTGCTCTGGAACCTCGACGGTGACGTCGACGGTGGCCTCGCCTGCGTCTGCGGGCTGCAGACCATCCTGAGGCACGACATCCTCGTCAGCCCCTGCGGTCTCCTCGTCCGGAGAGGATGCCCTGGCCGAACCCTTGGACACCAAGACCATGGCGGGACGAATGAGACGCCCCTTGAGGACGTAGCCCTTTTGCCATTCCTCCACAACCGTGCCATCTGGAACGTCATCCCGTTCCACCTGAGCCATGGCTTCGTGGACCGCCGGGTCGAAGGGGTGCCCCTTGGACTCGAACGGAGCCACGCCGAACTTCTCGATGGCCGTGCCGAACTGACGCACCACGAGGGTCACCCCGTCGACCATCGACGTAATATTTCCCTGCTGGTCCGCATGAGCCAAAGCCCGCTCCAGATTGTCCATCACAGGAAGCACCTCGGCGAGGACCTTTTCCACGGCGCGATCCTCGGACGATGCCAGATCGCGCCTCGACCGCTTCTTGAAATTCTCGAAATCCGCAGCCACCCGCAGGAGCTTGTCCCGAAGGGCCTCGGCCTCCCGACGCGTCTCGGCCAACTCCTCATCGAGTCGATCCGCCCCAGGCGAATCCGTTACAGCCGGCGTATCGCCCGCTGGCGCCGATGCGTTTTCAGCCTCACCAGAATCGGCCTGCGAGGCCCCACGTTCTCCATCTGCAGACCCAGTCGAAGAATCTTCCTCCGGCGCCGTTCCTGGATCCCCGCCCTCTGCGGCGACATCGACCCCCCCGCCCGACCCGTCAGCGGTGGAATCGGGAGCCATCTCTTCAGCCACGTCACCACGACCCGACAAAGGCGGCTTAGAGGCAGCCGTCTGCTTGGCATCCGGTCCATCCACACGCTCGTCCTCTCCTGCGACCGAAGCGAATTTTCCTGAGCCCATACCCGAGTCTCCTTGGCCCAATAACCTGGCCTTTCCATCACATTGCAGCGTTCTCACGAAGAAGCCATCCCCCAAAATCGTACCTCGTGCACCTGCTTTGACGGGACGACGCCCATTTTTTTGAACGCACCTATGCAGGTCGGACATATACCAAATCTTTCCACGGGCGACAAGGGCCCATTTTAACGACTCTGGCTTCGATCCGTCGCGGTCTTTGGTGCTTCGGTCTGGCCAACCCAGGCCCCATACACAAAAAATCCTACCGTCCTAAAAACGTCCTCTTTGCGGTTTGCCACCATTAACTGTCGTACATAAAACCACACGTCGCTCATTGCCCCCACCATTTCCTCGCCCACATGACCCATTATTTCCTCGCCCACATGAAGAGACGCCAGTGGCGCGGCTGGCTCCCTGTCAGGCGCTGCTCCATGCGGCCTCCTGCGTCAGCTATGAATATTACGTGAACGCAACCCTGGAAGGCAAGGGCGGCTGGGACGCAGTAGACGTCATCTCCAACATCCAACCCACGTCCCAGGCGCAATCGTTCACTGCCACGGGCGCACTGTTGGCCCAACTCTTGTGGGGATTCGAACACAAGGGAAACCTGTCCTGGCAGGAAATTTTGACCGCCATGAAAGACAAGCTCGGCAACTGGCGGTTCGGGGTGAGCGGAGCCAGGAACAACTGCTTCACCCCGGACGGAAATCAATGCAACGGGGATGGGCCGGCAGACCCGACCCTCACCACCTATGGTCAGAATGAATCGGTCACGATTCCGGACGAGGATCCAGACGGTGTATTCAGCACCATCGAAATCTCGAATACGGGTCGGATCCGAGACATCTGGCTCAACCTCGACATCACCCATTCTTTCCTCGGAGATCTCGAAATCGCGCTGGAGCATAATGGGATCACGGCGGTTCTGTGGAACCAGGAAAACGTCTCCGGATCCACATTGGTCAAGCGGTTTCCGCTCAACCAATTCTACGCCATGGATCTGTCGGGAACCTGGACCCTCCATCTCATCGACCACTTCGGAGGCGACGAGGGCACCCTGAACCATTGGAATCTCGTGGTTCGCACCCAATAGAAGAAAAACGACCGAAAGCCGCGTCGCCATCTCCCTGGTACCTTCCCGATTGCGATCACCATTTCACGGCAGGAGGGCGCAGCCCAGGTGGCGGTTCGAAAGGGCGTACCCGCCGAGTCGCTCAGGGCGAAAGGCCTGCAAGACAGGCAGCGAGAGCCAACCATGCCCCGTAGGGCCTGTGGGGGCCGTCCCGGAGGACCGCGCCCCTGGAGAAGCCCTTCCCTCCCCTTTGCGAAACGCGTCAACGCATCCCGAAGCCCCGACACGAACCTGGAACCAAGAATCTTTACAGAAACCAAAAAACGCTGCAAAATTGATATTATACAAAATGTGTCACCATCGAGTTCCAAGGGACAATGTCTGTTCGATGGTGGACATGGAGGGTGTCATGAAAAAAAATATGTTGTTTTTAGGAGGGCTGTCAGCTCTGGCCCTGACCCAAGTCATCGTTGCACAAAGCGGCTGCGGCAGGACCTACTTCCGATCCGAGCCCTGCGCGACCAACGCCGACTGCGACGACCAAAACGCATGCACCTTGGACCAATGTGACACACAGGGGTCCTGTACCCACCAGGCAGTAGACCTCGACAATGACGACCACGGGGCGACCTGTGGCGGAGGCGATGACTGCGACGACTCGAACCCGAACGTCCACCCTGGGGCGACCGAGATCTGCACAAACGGTCTCGATGACGACTGCAACGGCCACCGCGACTGCGACGATCCCGCCTGTTCGGATTTCGAAGGCTGCAACGGACAGGAAATCTGCACGAACGGGCAGGACGACGACGGCGATGGACTCATCGACTGTCAGGATCCCGATTGTTCGTCCGACCCGGCATGCAAGAACCGGGAAACGAACTGCACGAACCAAATCGACGACGACAACGACGGATGGACGGACTGCGACGATTCGGATTGCGCGGCGGATCCTGCATGCTCCTGCGTCGCCGAAAACTGCAACGACGGCCTGGACAACGACTGCGACCAACTCGTAGACTGCGACGACCCGGATTGCATCAATGCCACGAACTGCGGCGGCCAAGTTTGTGATTTCGCCGCCGTCATCGGCTGCAACGAGGGCATGGAGGCGAGCACGGCAGGACCGGGATCCACCCAAGTCATCACGCACTATTCGTGCGGCGGCCCCACTGAAATTGGATCCGAATACGTCGTGCTTCTCGACAAAAGCGCCATTCCTCCGACGACGATGCTCATGGAAGTGAGCCTCGTGCCGTACGGAGGCGACGTAGACCTGTATCTTCTGAACGCAGGGAGAGCCGGAGAAGACCAGCCTGCGATCTGCGATGCTGGCGCCTGCATGGCCATGTCGGCAAATCCTGGACAGAATGCGGAGTACATCAGTGTGCCCAATCCTTTTGGCGACCACGCGTACGGCTTCGCGATGGACGGCCCCACGGGGCAAGACGTCACATTCGATCTGGAGGTTATCTGCCGAAGCAACTGCGAGCCGGAAATCTGCTGGGACGGATTGGACAACGACTGCGACGGCCTGGTGGATTGCGACGATTCCGACTGTGCTTCGGATCCCAACTGCTGCGTGCCGGGACCGGAGATGTGCCGAGACGGCATCGACAACGACTGCGACGGCCTGGTGGATTGCGACGATTCCGATTGTGCCCAGGCGCCCAACTGCTGCGTGGCTCAACCGGAAATCTGCTGGGACGGCATCGACAACGACTGTGATTCCATGACGGACTGCGACGACCCAGACTGCGCTTCGGATCCGAGTTGCTGCATGCCGCAGCCCGAACGATGCCGCAACGGAGTCGATGATGACTGCGACGGTCTCATCGACTGTGCGGATCCGGATTGCGCCGGCAGTCCTGCATGCGGGACCCAAACCTGCACGGCAACCGATCAGCTTTCGTGCAACGACACGGCGTCGGATGCGAACGACGGCCCCAACTCCACGAGGAACGTGGTTCGGTACGCATGTGCAGATTATCAATATCCGGGGTCGGAGATGATCTATGCATTCCGACCTGGCATCACCACCCAGGTCCACGTGGCCCTCACAAACCTGAGCGACGACCTGGACCTCTACGTCATTCAAGGCGGAAACATGCCGAACACCTGTGACCCCCGCTCCTGCATCACGGGCAGTTGGAACGGCGGTTCCTCGCCCGAAGCCCTGGACTTCACGGCACGTGCGGGCCAAACGTACTACATCGCCGTGGACGGCTGGGAAGGCGCCAGGAGCAACTTCACCCTGACCGCTTCCTGCCAGCAAACCCCAACTGAAATCTGCACGAACGGCATCGACGACGACGGCGACGGTTTCATCGACTGCGACGATTTTGATTGTGCGTCGGACCCATCCTGCCAATGCATTCCACAACCGGAGCAATGTGCGGACCATGCGGACAACGACTGCGACGACCTCGTGGACTGCGCAGACCCGGACTGCCGCTGGTACTTTGCCTGTGGCGGCCAGGAGAATTGCACGAACGGCGTGGACGACGACGGCGACCACCTCGTCGACTGCGACGACCCGGATTGTAGTGGGTCGCCTCATTGCTGCGTCCCGAATCCGGAGAACTGTTCGGACCAGGTAGACAACGACTGCGACGACCTCATCGACTGCGCGGACCCGGATTGCAACGGGTCGCCGAGCTGTTGCGTGCCCCGCCCCGAGATCTGCTGGGACGGCCAGGACAACGATTGCGACCACCTCGTCGACTGCGACGACCCGGACTGCGCCGGTGATCCAAATTGCTGCGTGCCCCAACGCGAACGCTGTCGGGACGGCATCGACAACGACTGCGACAGCCTGACCGACTGCGACGACCCGGACTGCGCCAATAATCCGAATTGCTGCGTGCCCCAACCCGAGGTCTGTTGGGACGGCCAGGACAACGACTGCGACCACCTCGTCGACTGCGACGACCCGGACTGCGCCAATAATCCGAATTGCTGCGTGCCCCAACCCGAGGTCTGCTGGGATGGCCAGGACAACGACTGCGACAGCCTCGTCGACTGCGACGACCCGGACTGCGCCGGCAGCCCGAGCTGCTGCGTACCTCGGCCGGAGAACTGTCACGATGGCATCGACAACGACTGCGACAATCTCGTCGACTGCGACGACCCGGACTGCGCCGGCGACCCGAACTGCTGTATCCCAAGCCCGGAAATCTGCTACGACCACACGGACAACGATTGTGACGGCCTCCAGGACTGCGCAGACCCGGACTGCGCCAACCAGCCTTATTGTCAATGCTATCCGGAAATCTGCACCGACGGCATCGACAACGACTGTGACAACCTGGTGGACTGCAATGACCCAAGTTGCGCATCGGACCCGAATTGCGGCGGACAATGCACCAGTGAAATCTGCTCGGATAGCATCGACAACGACTGCGACAACCTGACCGACTGTGACGACCCGGACTGCGCGGACTATCCTCTCTGCAACCAGTGCATCCCGATCCCTGAGGTCTGCGACGATTACCAGGACAACGACTGCGACAACCTCGTGGATTGCGACGACCCGGACTGCAACAACGATCCGAGTTGCATGGTCTGCGTTCCGGAAGTCTGCTACGACATGAAGGACAACGATTGTGACAACCTCATCGACTGCGCGGACCCGGATTGCGACAACGACCCGGCCTGCAACCTGCCCTGTCTGCCCATGGAATTCTGCTCGGACCTCAGAGACGATGACTGCGACGGCCTGACAGACTGCCAGGACCCCGACTGCGCAAGTGATCCCTACTGCGCGAGCTGTGTGCCGGAACGTTGCACAAACGGCAAAGACGACGACTGTGACGGACGGATCGACTGCGCGGACCCGGACTGCGACAACCACCCGGGATGTGGAACCACGGGGCCCGTCTGCGATCCACAAAGAGAACTGTGGTGCGGCGGCTCGGACAACTGGCGCAACGACGGCCCGGGCAGCACGCAAAATATCGACGAATACTCGTGTGGTATCACCAACGAGTCCGGAAACGAGTACACGTACCTGTTCCAACCGCAACGCTCTGGAAGCGTCACGGTGACCCTCTCGGACAACAACGCTGACCTGGACCTGTTCCTCATTCGCGGCGCTGACGAATGCAGCCCGGACAACTGCCTCCAAATGAGCATCAACGGAGGCTCCAACGACGAATCCATCTCGTTTTACGCAGCAGCGGGCGTCACGTATTATATCGTCGTGGACGGCTATGCAGGATCGTCGAGTCCTTTCAGCATCTCCATGCAGTGCGACACGATCCTCCCCAACTGACTCCTGACATCGATTCCCGGCCTCTGCCCCAAAGGGCCTCCCCGTGGCAAAGCCCTAACTTTAACCAGTCTGCTATTTTCCACTGTAAATCAACGGCGGTCATTGTCGTTATCGATCTAACACAAGTAACCAGGATAACAAATTTCGTCTTGACAGAACCATAATGTACCCTAAACAAACAGAGAACGTTGTTGTTTTCGCGACAAGTACCCGAAAGCCCGATCATCAACCAGAGAGTATGCCATGAAATCGATCTTCACCCTTTCCCTCGCAGCCATTTTTTCCACGTCTCTCATTGGATGCAAGGTCATGCTCGGCAACGGCCAGAGCCGAGCCTCCAAAATCTCTATTTCGGTTCCGTTCCCGCCTCCTCATCCCAAGAAGGAGCAGCAGCCTCAACGAATCAAACCAGGACATTTCTGGGTGGGCGGCTATTGGGAATGGCTCGACATCGCCAACTCATATCGATGGCGCCGGGGTCATTTCGTCAAGGCCCGCAAGAACTGGGAATATCGCTACCCGCGATACCGCAAGGTCAAAGGTCGATGGTATTTCATCAAGCCCCACTGGCGGAGGCGCCGGACCCTGGCTCGACCGCCCGCACCCAGGCAGGTCCATGCTGTCAGCCAGCTCAACATCAAGCCGCCTCCCGTGAAGAAAGGCGCAGGACAGGAGCCGACATCAGTGCCGGCGGCCGCTTCAAAAAACTAAAATCCACCTCCCGCCGCCGGATCCAAACCGGCTCCTCCTTCGGCGAACTCAGCGCCAGCACCTCAGAGACCACCTCACAAGTAACTGACAGCAGCCAGAAACCGTTGCAGCAGATCCCTGGCTTGGATCCAGAGCAAGCAGGAAATTGGGGGGAAAGGGGCGGGCGGCACGAAGGAACCGACGCTCAAATGATCGTGGCCAAATTGGGGCCAAGATTTTTTGGAGAGAATGGAATCAACACCTTCGTTTTCGACTGGGGCAGGCGGTCGTGGCCACAGTGGTTCAAAAGCGAACAGGACACAACACAACTTCCACGCTCGGTGCTCAATCGATCGCTGTGTTCGATGAGCGGATCCGGTTCGCGCTTGACCCCAAAAACACCAGATGGTAGGGTCCCCTCTGGATGCATCGTATCCTCGCAGACGGTCACCCTGGAGCTAGCACATGCCCACACACTCGGTATTGGTCATTGACGACAGCCCCACCATCCTCAAGGTCGTTCAGCTCGTTCTGACTAAGGCCGGCTACAGCGTCGTGACGGCCCCAGACGGAGAAGCCGGCATCGCAGCCGCCGAGAAAACCAAGCCCGACATGATCCTGCTCGACTTCGTCATGCCTAAAATGAACGGATACCAGGTCTGTCGCGCGCTGGCCGACAACAAAGAACTGTCCGACGTGCCCGTCGTGCTGATGAGCGCCAAGGGAGACCAGGTTGGCGATCGCTTCGTCAAGGCAATGGGTATCGTCGACTACATCACAAAACCCTTCAGCCCCGAAGCGATCACCGCGGTCGTGGGGCATACCATCGCCAAGTACCGAGGTGACGACGCCAAGGAAACGGCAGGACGCGAAGACTCCGTTTCAAAGAGCCAGGAAGCACTCCTCGAAGAGGCGGATGCGGCCACCAAGGAACGAAAGGCTGCCCTGAGTCAATTCCGAGACGGCCTGGCTCGAGCCCTGGCGGCGGGCGTGCTCAGTCATCCCGACCTCATCGAATCGGACCTGGATGCGACCGTCCTGACCGAAGCGGCAAGGACCGCCATGGACGATCAAACGCTCGAAGCCCTGCTCGGCGAACTGAGGACGTCCTGTCCCGAATTGGCGGAAATCGGTTCTCCGGCTCTGACCGGAGATATCCGCGTCGTTCCCATCGCCGAAATCCTGGGCCTGCTCCAGGACCAGGAGCAAAACGGCATCCTCTCGGTGACGAGGGGGGGCGCCAAGATTGAACTCTATTTTCGACAGGGCAAGGTCCAGATGGCAAGCGCCGCCGGGGTACCCGAAGAATTCCTCCTGGGGCGATTCATCGTGGACAGTCGGCTCATGACGCCGGATGACCTGGATGACTTCGTCCAAAGCCGTCGAGGCAAGGGTGGTCTGTTGGGTGCGGAACTCGTCCGAGCCGAAAAACTCACGCCCACGGAGCTGAAGCAGGTCATGACGCAGCAGTCGAGCGAATTGGTGTACGAGCTGCTTCGCTGGAACTTCGGTCGATTCACCTTTCGAGCGACGACCGAACTGCCGGCCATGGCTGCCGAGGCATCCCTGAACCTGACCGTCGAGGGAATCCTGATGGAAGGCTTCCGTCGCGTGGACGAGTGGCACCTCATCGAGCGGGAAATCGATGACTTCGATCAGGTCTTCGTGCGCAATGACGATGCGGTTCGATCGATGGGCTCGGGACGACTGACGCGTGAGGAACAAACCGTCTTGGAATTGGTCAACGGCAAGAACTCGGTCAAGGACATCATCCGCCAAAGCAGGATGAGTTCCTTCGATGTGAGCAAGATGCTCTACCGCTTGCTGTCCATCAAGATCATTCGAAAACGGGTTTCAGCGGTGGCTGTCTAAACCCACATCACGGTTGGAGCGTGATGCAGGACCGCGCGAATCGATCCAAACTGTCGGAGGTGCAGTGGTGGCAAAAATCATGATTGCAGAAGATTCTCCTACGGCCGTGGAGATGTTCAAACGATATCTCGCCCCGCTGGGTCATGAAATCGTGGTGGCATCGGATGGCCAGGATGCGGAAACCCTCATCCGATCGGAACAACCCGACCTGTTGATCCTCGACATCATCATGCCCAAAGTGAACGGATTCCAACTGTGTCGCGCCCTGCGCGCAGACCCCTCTTTCACTGAAATGCCCATTTTGATGATCACGTCCATGGACCGGGAAAGCGATCGATACTGGGGCATGAAGCAAGGGGCCACGGACTATCTCGTCAAGCCAGTCGATGCCGAGGTCCTCGTGGAAAAGGTCCAGGCGTTCCTTCCCGGATCCGATGGTTGAAACTACGCCGACAGGGGGGCACGATGATGGTGCTTTCGTGAGAACCGGAGCGCACCCTGCGGATCGCAATCATGTCAGTGTCCTCGCCATGAGCATCGACGGTCACTCCCTGGCCGTGGAACTCCGTTTCATCGAAGAGGTCTTCCGCTCCGGCTACGTCACCCGTGTCCCGCTGGCACCTCCCTGCATGGTCGGCCTGACCAATCTCAGAGGCCAGGTGATCCCCCTGCTGGATCTCACCAAAATCCTCACGGATGTCGCATCGAGTCGCCGTCCTCTTCCGGATCGTGAAGCCGTCCTGTTGCGATGGCAGGACATCCGGGTGGCCGTCCTCGTAGACGCCACCACCGGAGTCATCAAGACTCATCTCGACGCTTTCTACCCAATGACCAACGCCCACGGGCTTGTTTTTGCCGGACATTTTCGGCTCCCCAAAGGCCGTCTGGATTTACTCGACGTCAAAAAACTGGTAGAACACGTACGATATCAAGCTGCGGTTGGAGCAAGCCTCGAACCCCGATAGGAACGTATATGACCCAAAAGGGTGGAACACATCTGCTACTCCACGGGCTGACCTTCAAGTTGCTGGTCGCAAGTCTGACCCTCGTCGTTCTCCCCGTGGGAGCAGCCCTCATCGTCATGGGGTATGCCACAAAACGGCTCACCGAAATCAGGCGAGTTCACCGTCGCTCCATCATTCCGGTCAGCAAACACATCGGGCGCGCACGAAATGATATCGGCAACACACATCTGCGCATTCGAGTCGGGCTGCGTCGAGGACGTGAGGTTATCGACAAAGCGGTCAAGGAGATTCGCCAACAGGAGGCCTTTGCCGTGGCTGGCCAGATTGCCGCCCTCATACGTGCAGCTCCTGCGAGGCTCCGAAACAATCCGTCTACGGTTCCCGGCCTGCGCAAGTACCTCCTCGAAGAAGCGCGTATCGGGCCCAGTTCGGACAACCTGATCCTTGTACACGAACCAGATGTCCTGGGCGCCAAAGGCACGATCCTCAAGAAAGGACGGGATATCGTCGCGCTGCACCTGGACGACCAGGTCGTGGGTCACGACCTCACGGCCATCCGCCGTCCCTGGGCAAACAACCTCCTCAATCTGATCGTGTCCAAAGGATGGCGAGCGCTCCTGCATACCCGCCAAGCCAAGTCGGCTCTACCAGGGGCGACCCGCCTTTTCCGCGGACAACCCTTCGAAACGGGAAAACCGACGGGGACCAAGGGCCAGGCGACCCAGGACTACTGGATCATCACCTATATCGGGAAGGTCAACGGCAAGGCATGGTCCCTAGCAGCCAGGACGAGCCTACGAGGACCGGTCCAAGTGCTCCTCAGCAGTGTCCTGGATGAATTCGGCAACGTGAGCAGCAGTCTCGAAAACGTGGGTCCATCACTCGATCGACTCGCCGAAGCATCCTCGGCGGTGTCTAGCACATTCGAACAAAGCATCAAAAGCTTTCGACGATATCTCAACATCGCCATCGTCGGGCTGCTCGTTCTGGGAGCAGCCCTGGTCCTCCTCACGACCATGTTCTTCCGGCGATCCTTCCTGAATCCGATCACCCACCTGACCGTCGTGGCCCAAAAAATCCGAGACGGCGCTTATGATGCTCGTTGCGACGTCCGCACCGAAGATGAACTCCATATTCTCGCCCAGACCATCAACGAAATGCTGAACCGCATCGTGGGCCTCATCCAGAGCGAAGAAGACAAACTTCGCCTCCAACGCGACATCGTCAATCTTCTCGAAATCGTCTCGTCTGCATCCGAAGGAGACCTGACGGCCCGAGGTGAAGTGACACCAGACGAACTGGGCAGCATCACCGACGCGTTCAACCACATGCTCGAAAGCATCGGCCATCTCGTGGTCGAAGTCCACAAATCAGCGCTGAACGTTCATCACGCAGCAGAAGGTATCGTAGCCACGAGCAAGGAAATGGCCAGTGACGCGAGCCGACAGACCAAAGCCCTGGAGGGCATTACCCGAAAACTCAGGGATCTGGGCGAACGGTCCATGGAGATCAACCAGATCGTAGAACGGATCGACGAGATCGCGGCTCAGACGAACATGCTCGCGCTCAATGCCGCCATCGAGGCATCCAGAGCGGGAGAGCACGGCAAAGGATTCGCCGTCGTTGCAGATGAGGTCCGCAAACTGGCTGCCCGTTCATCGAGCCTCACGAAAGATATCGGCGCCTTCATGGAAATCATCCAGGATGCGACCGCGGGCGCCATCGAATCCATGGAGGCGGTCCGGGACGTCACCACATCGACCGCCCGTCGGGCACAGGACTATCGCCAGGAGGCCGAGCGACTCGGAACGGCGTCGGAGGCCCTCAACCGAGCCATATCCCGATTCAAGGTACGCCCCACGACCGACGAATCCATCGACAAGGTCGTGGAGCAATCCAAGACACGATTCGACAAGAGCATCGGTGACCTGGCGGATGCGCTCCACTCTCTGGAGATGTCTCAGGGAACCAAGGGACGCCAGGATGCCGAGCACATTCTTTCCTCCATCCGCAAGGAACTGGCCGAACGGCTCCCAAATCTCGCCGTGGAAGCAGAAGAAGACAAGGAACAGGAACACGCCATCGTGCGCCTCAAACGGCTGACGGCCAGCAACCCAAGGCGCCGCCGAATCACCGCGGAGACGCCGCCAAAGGAATCAGAACCTGCGGACGTCTCCCAGGCATCGCCTCGTGCTCCCTTGCAGTCAGACAGTATAGACGATGCAAATTGACGACGCACTGCTCAAGATCTTCCTGACCGAACTGGAGGGCTACCTGGAAGTTCTGACCTCCTCCGATACGAGCATCGTGGAAAAGGCGGAAGCCGCACACGGCATGAAGGGTGCCTCCGCCATGCTCGAATTCTCCGAACTGAGCAGCCTCGCCGCCCATCTCGAAACAGTCTTCAAGGAAGGCGAAGAAGACCCAAGGGCCATTGTCTTGATCCAGGGACAGGTCGCAGCGATCGCGTCTCGGCCACCTGACTCGGACACCAAACCGACTGAGCCGAAAACCAAACCGGCTGAGCCGAAGGCACCATCCGCCACCAGCGGGGACGTCGCATCCGAAACGTCTCTACCTGCCCATGATACACAGTCCCGACAGACAGACACAGCATCGCGGCAGCCTCCTGAATCCGCGCCCAAACCGAGTCACTCGGGCAACGGTCCTCCGTCCGTCCAGTCCGCAAAACAGGATCCATCTTTCACCGAAGAATTCGGCTGGGATCAGGAGACCATGGACCTCCTGCTCGAAGTCTTTCGGGAAGAATCCACCGAACACGTGGAAACCATGCTGTCGGCTCTCGACGGCCTCAATCAAAACCCGGCGGACCCTGAATCCATCAAAGAGCTGTTTCGAGGCGCCCACACCATCAAGGGTGCTGCCGGCACGGTGGGTCTCGGACGACTCGGCGATGCTGCTCATCTGCTTGAAACCTTTCTGGAGGCGACGAGACAGCGAGGCCATGTCCTCAAAGATGAACTCGAAACAGCCACCTGGGCCGTGGACACACTCCAATCCCTCGTGGATCATCCAACCGATGCAACGCTCCTCGATGCATTCCGTCATCGCCTGACCGGAAAGCAGGATGCGCTTCGCCCAAGCACCGAAGACAAGCCGTCTGCCGAAATGGAGTCGAGACCACAGCCGACCGATGAATCGACTGATTCCCATGTCGAAAGCACGAAAGCCGCCTCCGACGTTGAACCCGATGAGCCGTATCATCCCCAAGACGAACGTCGTGCCGGGCATCGGCGGGCAGCGGAGCGGCGCGACCGGGATCGACGCATCGTCCGGATCGATGTGGACCATGTGGACAGCCTCATGGACCTGCTGGCTGAACTCGTGTTTGCGCGCACGCGCATCCAACGCCGATCCGAAGAGATGGCTGCTCTCGTCACCGATCTGAAACGATCCCATCGCACCTACCGAGACGTGCTGTCGGCACATGAAGACGACTTGGATCACCGGCTCCCTGAAGTCGAGGTGGAACTCGCAGATGAAACGGCAAACCTGGACCGGGCGGTCGAAGGCCTGACCGAAGAAGCCGAGTGGCTACGGAAGCTCACCACCAGTCTCCAGGAACAACTCATACGCCTACGGATGCAGCCCATCAATCACCTGATGCTGCGACTCAAGCGAGCCGCCCTCGACCTGGCCCATACCCAAGGCAAGGAAGTCGAGGTGGTGCTCGAAGGAGAAGAATCAAACCTCGACAAATCCATAGCCGACCGACTCATGGACCCGATGATCCATATCGTCCGTAATGCAGTGGGCCATGGCATCGAACACCCGAGCCGACGGGTCTTGCTGGGCAAACACAGGCGAGGCATTGTCCGAATCGCTGCCAAGGAACTGGGGGACTACGTGCAGATCGAAGTGAGCGACGACGGAGCGGGCATCGACCCGACCGCCATCCGAGCAGCGGCCGTGCAGCAGGGATTTGTGCCCAACCGAGAGGCCGAACAACTCGACGACGACGCATTGCTCAATGCGATTTTCCGTCCTGGGTTCACGACCAGAAAGCAGGCTGACAAGATTGCGGGCCGCGGCGTCGGCCTCGATGTCGTCAACCGAGCTGTCCACTCCCTGGCTGGCGATGTGCAAGTGGCGAGTCATCTTGGGAAGGGCACCACCTTTTCGGTCCGACTCCCACTGCTTGCCGCCATTTCGAATGCCCTCCTGTTCAAGGTCGGCGGGGAGGTCTATGCCCTGTCCCTCGCACACGTCGAAGAGACGAGACTCATCACCCTCGACAGCCACGCAAACCTGGACATGCCCATCCTCAATCTTGCAGACGCCCTCGGTGTGGAGAGCAGACGCAGGACCCGGCATGTCCCTGGTTTCGTCGTGCGATGGGAGGATCGGCGCTTCATGGTCGTCTGCGACAAGTTGGTGGGCCCCCGTCAGATCGTCGTCAGACCCATGAGTCCGCTCATCGCTCCGGTGAACCTATACTCGGGAACCACTATCTCCGGTTCGGGCAAAGTGCAGCTCGTCCTGGACCCGGCGGCCCTGGCGGAACGCGTCGGGCAACGTCCCCGCGTCAAACACGACACGATGACCAGGCGACACACGCCGAGAGTGCTCGTCTGCGACGACTCCAGAAGTGTGCGAGAAGTACTCGTACGAATCTTACAGGAGGCCGGCTACGAAGTCGAACCTGCCGTGGATGGATGGGATGCCTGGGAACGCATGCTCCACACCAAGGTCGATGCGGTCCTGACGGACCTGGAAATGCCGCGCATGGATGGATACATGCTCATCGAACGTCTCCGCAAGGCGGAACAGTTCAAGCACCTGCCCATCATCGTCTTGACCTCGAGAACCGGCCACAACAACAGAACCAAGGCCGACTCCGCGGGTGCGAACGACTTTCTGACGAAGCCCATCAAGAAGCGAATGATCCTCGACGTGCTCAAAAGGGCCATCCCCGTCTGACGTCACATCTCACGTCTCCAGTCTACCTGGGACAACCTCGGGGCGACTTGTGCGGTCGCCTTCTCGTTGCGAGCCATGATCACCTACGCGTGGGAATCGCATGAACTGCGGAAACGATTTCTTACAAGACCCACCAGGATCTGGGCAGGTAGAGTTCCTCGAATAGACGAATCGCGTACCGATCGGTCATGCCGGCCAAGAAGTCAGTGACCGCCTGCTCGGTAGGAGTTCTGAGGTGTTCGGGACAGTCAGGCCAGTACCGGTCGAAGAGGATATCCGGATCGGCCACGAATCGCTCCCACAGGTCCTCGATGATCTTGGTGGCCTTGCCGAACTGCCCATAGACGACGGGGTTTTCGTACAGGCGCTCGAACAAGAATGCCCGAAGAAGGGATAGGACCTCAAGCGCCTCGTCACTTATCTGCAACCTCGGCTGCTCGTCCAAGTTCGAATGTTCGAGAACGTCCAGAATCAAGAAGGTGATGCGCGCCGAATGCTCCGTACCCAAAATTTCGACGATTCCCTTGGGTAGGTCCGACAGATGAAGGATGTTGGCGCGAACCGCGTCGTCCAGGTCGTGGTTCGTGTACGCCACGATATCCGCCAGCCGTACGACCTGCCCCTCGACGGTCGCAGGCCCAGCCCCGTCTGGAGCCATAATGGGCCCCTTGCCCTTTGAATGATGCACGATGGCGTCCCGTACCTCGAAGGTCAGGTTCAGACCTCTACCACGACGCTCCAGTTCCTCGACCACCCGCAGGCTCTGCTTGGCATGATGAAAGCCACCCGGAGCCAACCGGTTCAGGACGGCCTCTCCCGCATGACCAAAAGGCGTATGTCCAAGGTCATGTCCAAGGGCCGCCGCTTCGGTCAGGTCCTCGTTGAGACGCAGGCCGCGAGCAATGGTCCGCGCAATCTGGGCCACTTCCAACGTGTGGGTGATCCTGGTCCGATAATGGTCTCCTTGTGGGTTGAGGAAGACCTGGGTCTTGCGCGCCAATCGACGAAAACTCTTGCTGTGCAAAACACGATCGCGATCTCGCTGAAAATCGGTTCGCACGGGACAAGCTGGCTCAGGGCGCTGGCGCCCCGCAGACCGCGCGCTCCTGGCTGCTGCCGGATGGAGAAACTGATCCTCCATCTCTTCCCGGATAGACCGCCACGACCTGCCATCCTTCCCACGTCTTCCCTGATCGCTCATCTACGCCTCCTGCCGCCTGGACGTCCATGGTTCCCCCTTGAACTTCGATGACTCCGACGCGGCTTCGCCGATGGCAACTCGGTCAGTTCTCCGGCAGGAACCATCAAGATCTGCCTGCGAACGATGGAGACATCCTGGACCACCACGTCGATAGGATCGCCGATGGCGAGCCGCCTGCCGCTACCCTGCTGCACGAGGGCGAGTCCCGTGTCATCCAGTTCCCAACGATCCCCGCCCAAATCGACTGTCCGCAACAGGCCCTCGACAAAGGGGCTCCTCGTGACCACGAAGGCGCCGAAGGACATCACCCCGGACACGCGGGCTTCGAGGAAGGCACCAATCCGATCCTGCATGAGCAGCGCCCGGAAAAGGTTCACTCCTTCACGCTCGGCGTCCACGTAGGTCCGCTCTATCCGCGACAAGGTACCCGACAACTCCTCGAGTTCCTCGTCGTCCGGCATGGACGCACGATCCGACTCCACTGAAAGCAGCGCCTTGAGCCGCCTGTGTACGAGGACGTCAGCGTACCGCCGAATAGGAGACGTAAAATGCAGGTACATCCCGCAGGCAAGGGCGTAATGGCCCACATTTTCTGTGCTGTAGGCTGCTTGGGAAAGGGTTTGGAGCAGGTAGATCGAAAAAATGTCGCCGTCGGGATGGGCAGCAAGTTCCTTGGCCACCCGCGCCAACGTCCTGGTGCCGGGGGCTCCTCCTTCCAACTCAGGCGGCACATCGAGCCCCAACCGCCGCAGGACGTCGGCCAACCGCGGCAGACGATCCGGATCTGGCGCCGGGTGCACGCGCCAGGGCACAGACACCCCGCGCTCGGCCATCAATCGCCCGACTGCCTCGTTCGCCTCCAGCATGCAATGCTCCACCAGGCTGTAGGCTCGCTTCACACCCCGATCCGCCTTGGAGGCCACCACGTCCACCACATGCATCCCGTCTTCTAGCAAGACTTTGGGCTCTGCTATCTCCAATTCCAAATATCCGTGCCGCCTACGACGCTTGAGCATTGTACGCGACAACTCATCGAGAAGCAGGACCAGGTCCACGATGCGCGGTGGCACTTCCTTGCGCGCCGCCACCTCTCCTTTGAGGATGCGTCCCACCAAATCGTAGTCCAGTCTGGCACTGGACCGGATCACCGCCTGTCCGTACCACTGGTCGAGCACCTTGCCCTTGGCGGAAATGTCCACCGACACGGACATGGCCAACCTGTCCACGTTCGGATTCAGGCTGCAACTTCCTGAGCTGAGGCTTTCGGGCAGCATGGGAATGGCCCGATGCGGCAGGTACAAGGAAAACCCGCGCCGACGGGCCTCGCGATCCAGGTCCGTCCCTGGACGCACGTAATGGGCCACGTCTGCAATGGCCACGTACAGCCGAAATCCCCCATCGTCGAGACGCTCGGCGAAAAGCGCATCATCAAAGTCCTTTGCATCTGCTGGATCGATGGTTACCCAGTCCAAATCACGCAGGTCTCGACGATCGTCGGCAACGGACACGGACTGGTCCGCCGCTTGCTGAGCCTGGTCGATGACCTCCTGCGGAAACGCATCGTCTACGCCCGCATGAATCAATATCTTGGCGACCTCCACCTCCACGTCACCACTTCGTCCCAGAATGCGTTCCGGTTTGGCCACACCGCCGTGATCCGACGTCGGGAATTCGGTCACCCGTGCCACCACGGCCATCCCAGCTTCCATATCTGCACCGGCTTCCAAGCGAAGTCTGGAGGCCACCCGCGGGTTATCGAGTTCCAAAAACCAGGTCGACCCATCCCGAATGCTCGTTCCCACAACCCGATCTCGATGTCGCTCCATCACTTCCGACACGGAGCCCTCCCGGCGATCTGCATCCCCCCACGCCCGAATCTTGACCAAATCTCCATCCATCGCGCCAGCCGTCATGGTCGGAGCCACAAAGATGTCCCGAAGGCCATCTTTTGTCTCAACGAAGCCGTAACCCGCCGCCGTGCGCCGAAACACACCCGTCCCCTCCTTGCCAGACGATGGCTGGCGCCCCGCTGATCGATACCAACCGCCTCGTCGGCGAACCAGGAGCCCCTCATCGACCAACGACGTTAGGGCCGATCGCAGTGCCCGCTGGTCCCGACGATGCAGGTCCAGCATTTCCGCCAACTCTCCGGTACGAAATTCACCGAACTGATTTCGGCTGAAAAACCGTTCCAATCTCTTTCTCAAATCCACCGATCACCTCCAAATTGTCATTATGGTTTCATGCTCGCGGCTGTGCCGGACCGAACCCGCCGTCGTCGGCCCGGATGCGAACGGCCGTCTGCATGGCCGAGTGCATAGAGCCGACCGTCGTCGCAACCGACGTATAGGCGGCCATCTCGTCCGATCACGGGACCGGAATCCACGTCCCGGCCCAAGGACAACGACCACAACAGGCGGCCTTCCTTGTTCAGACAGTAGACGCGGCCGTCCTGAGATCCTACGTAGATGCGACCCTGTGCGTCGATGGTAGGGGATGATACCACGCGACCACCCGTTGCAAAGACCCACCGAATGCGTCCAGAAGCAGGATCCAGCGCATAGAGACGGCCGTCGTCCGATCCCACGGTCACCAGGTCCACGCTTACAGCGGCCGATGACCGAACCGGCCCTTCGGTCCGCAGGGCCCAGCGCAGCCTACCACGGCGGTCCAACGCGTAGAATCGACCGTCGTCGCTTCCCACGTACACCGTGCCGCCCGGGCCCAAAGCCACAGTCGAGTCCACATCATCGTGAGCCACGTGGCGCCACGACACGAGGCCCGGCGCACGCACCGCCACGATCTGATTGTTCTGGGAACCGAACACCACCGTGCCGTCCGGGCCCACCATGGGCGACGAGGCCACGTGGCCCGATCCGAAGTGCCACAGGATCGTCCCCTTTGTGTCCAGCGCCCACAAGCCATCGCTCCCAACGAAAATGTGCCCTCTGCCATCCACCATTGGCGACGAATCCACGTCGCACAGGACCGTCTCCTTACCGATCCGCACCGTTGGGCGGCAGGAACCGAGCTTGACCTTGAACCGCAGGGTTCCTGTGTTCGCATCCAGGCCGTAAAGATGGTCGTCGTCGGAGCCGATCACCACGAGCCTGCCCCCGTCGGCCAAGGCGGGCGATCCCCAAATCGCATCGTTGGTTCGAAAACGCCACGCAAGACGTCCATCGTGACCAAGCGCGTACACCCAGCCATCGTGCGACCCGAAAAACAACGCGCCGTTTCGGCCGATGGCCACTGACCCACTGATTCGGGCTCCCGTCGCGAATCGCCACAGGACGGCAGGACGCTGGGACGGACCAACGAAGTCAGACCAGCCCGATCGATAGCCATCCCCCCGAAACATGGGCCAATCCGTGCTGCGTTTCGGCCTGGGCAGACGCCCACCTGCAGCCGATGTCGCCAGGTCGAACCACCTACCGCCGCTGCCCTGCAATCCGCGAGAGGTCGCAACAACTCCTTGCTCCGCCCCTGCATCGCAGAAGCAGCGCCGAGTAGGCGCCAGGCAGCGGCCCGATGAACAGATGCGAGGCGAGCGACAATCCAGGTCCTTGCGGCAACGTTCATGCCGTGCACCTGACCCCTTGCATCCCGAAGTTGGTCCTTCAACAAGGCACAGCAACGCCGTCAGGAAAAGCAGCCCCCTCATGCGGTCACAATCTTCGCATCTCTTCCACAATCCAATCTCCAGCCCACTTTCCTGGAACAGCGACTCCGTTCCGTCGGGCAGCCAAGAGGGTAGCCTCCATGGTCCAGATGTCAAACCACGATTTCACCCGTCCTTCCTTTCGACCATCGTCCGTGCTACAAAGAAATCATCCTCTTCCCGACTGCTGCACCAAAGACCCAGGCGACCACGCGGGAGGGGGGGAACGAACCGAACCATGCACCCGTCGAGGCCCATATGACCGAAGCTGCCTACGATGCGGCTGCTTACGACGACGCCGCCAGGCTCGTGCTCACACGGCAGCCGGCCGTGGTCCTGACCGGTGCGGGCATCAGCGTGGCCTCGGGCATTCCGGATTTTCGATCCTCAGGCGGTCTGTGGGAACGCTACCCACTGAGCGACTACGGCACCATCGCCGCATTTCGCCGTGATCCGAAGCAGGTCTGGACCATGCTCTGGGCCCTCGATGGCCTCATCTCCAAGGCCGAGCCGAACCAGGCGCATCGAGCCTTAGCGAACATGGAACGTCTGGGACTGCTCGACGCGATCGTCACCCAAAACATCGACGGTCTCCATCAAAAGGCCGGCTCATCTCGGGTCATCGAACTCCACGGTGCCCCTCGCAGCTTGTCCTGTCTCAACGGCTGCGGCACATGGCAACGGCAAGACTTCCCGAAGGCCGCCGCGCCCGAGCCGATTGACTGCCCTGTATGCGGCGCCGCCCTCAAACCGGACGTCACCTTCTTTGGGGAGCCCATTGCTCAAGGCGCGCTCTATGCAGCGTCTCATCTGACCCGCTACTGCGGCGTCATGCTCGTCGCCGGAACGTCGGCGACCGTGGCGCCCGCCTCTCAACTTCCCATGATGGCCCTTGGATTCGGCGCAAAAATGATCGAACTCAATCACGAGGTGACGCCGCTGACCGACCACAGCACAGTGACCCTCTGCGGCCCACTCTCCGAAACCCTGCCCAAACTCGTGGCTGCAGTCGAAACCCTCGCTCGGACAAAGGAGCCGTAACCGTGTCGGCCCTGAGCCACAGAACCCGACAGACCCCGCACAGCACCGTGGACCAATGCTACCTGTGGGGCCTGGCCTCCACCGACACGAGAAAATCGTTTCATGCCACCATCGAGCAAACTCGCCAGACAGCCAAGTCACAGTCATCACTGAGGCGCTCCATCCATCGATGGGTTTTTGCAGACACAAGCCTGGCTGTGACGGCCGCCCTACTTGCCGGAGTCTGGCTCGCTGTTGCCCATGCCTGGCTCGCGTTGACGGTCACGATCCTGTGGGCCTGGTTCATCGATTGGATCTTCGTGGTCCACACGACAGTCGTCCGTGGCCCCGATTCGGTGATCAAAGACCGATTCGGTCTACCCAACGGTTTGACCACCTTGCGACTCATGCTGACTCCGGTCGTGGCTCTCTACCTGTCCCGACCGAACGCATGGGGCCGCGCCGCCCTACCAGCACTGCTCATCGTGTTGGGGGTTGGCCTAACCGATGTCCTCGACGGCAACCTGGCTCGCCTGCTCCACATGAAGACCGACTTCGGACGCGACATGGATCCGATGACCGACATCGTGATGACCAGCGCGTCCGCCTTGAGCCTGGGCTGGGCCCGAATCATCCCGTGGTGGCTCGCCGCCCTGGTCGCCTTTCGTTACCTCGGCGCCCTTGCAGGATTCATCCTCATCTCGGGCTATCGGCGCCTCGTGCCGGTGGGATCCACCATGATCGGCAAAGTCTGCACCCCAGCCGTACAGCTTACCTTCTTCGCCCTCGTCCTGTCGAAGATTCGGCCGAACCTGGCCCTGTCCACCCACTGGCTGAACGGATTGAAGACTGGCATCGCCATCCTAGTTGCAATCAACATCGTGCTCCTCGCCGCTTTCGGCCTGCGGACGAAACGACGCATGGCGCCACGCAGATAGACGCACGGCTCCCCCAGGACGCCTTCATCACGATCGGGGTCAGGGTGAATCGGAAGAAATGATCCCACGAAAATTCCAAACGACGAACAGACAACGCACGCTTTTGCGCAAAGAAAACGAGCCCCGATACGGCACACAGACCAAGATACAATGATGGTTTAGAAGCGGGCCTTGCCCTGCAGATAGAAGTAGACGCCCTGACCCCTGGTGGGAACGAGTTCGATCCGAGGCCCCAGCTCGTAAAAGGCGTCCATGGTCCAGTAGTTGTTGTTCAAGGCATTATAGACGTTGGCCGTAAACTCGACCGGATATCCGCCCGGCTTGCCCCTGAGCCGCACGCCCAGGTTGAGCAGACCGGCGGGCGCAATGTGGTCATACGTCAGGTCGCTTGCGGTGGCCGAGCAGTTCATGGTGTTGCCCGGCGGACACTTGATGAGGCGGTTCGGGTCTTCGAAAGAACCAATGAGTCGGAATGTCGTGTTGAAATCCAGGCGCCACTTACTCTTTTCGAAGAGCTTGAACACAGCCCCTGCTGACAGCCACTGGTTTGGAATGGAACGAATGGGTCCACCGTCGAGCTTCGATGCGCCGAACTCGTAGAAATACGTATAGGCCAGACGGAGCCGATGGCCACCTTTGAGGTACAACTGGGTCAGAAACTCCACCGAGTGGATACCCCGATCCGTGGAATTTACATATCCGCCGCGTAGAATTCGAATGTAGTTTTGAATCGTCGTGTACGAATAGTCCACGCGCATATCCCATTGACGAATGTACTTGCCGCCACGAAGGAGTCGCGCGATCCATTCGACCTGGGCAGCCTGGCTCTTTTCCGTCTTGATATCGGGATTTCCTCCATAGTTCACTGCGGCGCCGTTGTTCGATGTATTGCCGAAGACCGGCGATCGGAAGCCCGTCGAATAGTTGGCTTTGAGATACATGGCCTTGTAGAAGTTCCAGGCACCTGCCACAGTATACAGGATTTGAGGGCCGTAGGTCACGTTGCCGAGGGGCGCCTGCTGAAGTCGGACACCGGCGTTGAACACGAGGCTCTTGTGGGGCCGGTACTCGCCGGCTAGGTAGACGGCGTAGGAAAACTGGTCCGAGTCGAACACGAAGGGCTGACGGCAGCCAGAGACATAGTTCGTGTTTTGGGGATTGTTCGGATCGTAGACCGGAAGCCCGTCACCATTGGTGTTGCGATAGGGGCACACCACCGAAATCTTGGACATATCCACCTGACCGTTTGCGTCCAGGGGCGCACTGAAAGAGACATCGGCGTTCTTCACCCACTGGTAAAAAGCTTCACCACCGAACAACAGGCGCAGACCACGATGCACCAAGAAATCCATGTCGAAGGTCATGCCCGTCCGGTGCGCCTTCGTGTTGGTGTTGAACTTGACGCCGGAAAGCACGCCCTCGGTCGACGGAAGAATGTCCGCATGCATGGGACGATCGAACAGGACATAGTAGGCCTTGGTGGTGAGCCCCAGCCGGTTGTCGAGCCAGCGGTCCTTGAACTGTAGGAACGCATAGCTATCGCCAAAGTCGATCTGATTCTCCCGCATGGCCTGCACGCTGCTGTCATTGCGGGCCACTGCCGCCAGGAACCCAAGCGGCTTATTGAGGCCGCCGAAGCCCGTGCCGAAATTATTGAACGAGAACTGCCAAACGAGCGACACCTTCATGGAACTCGACGGCTTGGCGTAGATGACCTTTCCGTCCACCTGAGAATACATGCTCTCGGGCGTCTTGCTCTCCAGGCCGTTCACGTTTCGATAAAAGGCGATACTGCCCAACCTCGGCGGTGGACTGTAGAGCCACAACTGAGGCATGCTGTAGCGTGGCCCGCGAAACATCTCCACGCTCCAGTGGGCCAAAATCTGGAACTGTCCCTTGAAGAAGCTCTTGCCGTACATGAGGTACGGCCGCATCACATCCTCGTCGCCAGGCCCGGTGCCGCCTCCCACTCCAATCTCGATGCCGTTCACGTCATCGGGATCTTTCGTAATGATGTTCGCAATCCCCATAAATGAGTTGGCTCCCCAAAGCACGCCGCCGGGGCTCGTGGTGGCCTCGATTCTCTTGATGGTCTCCAAGGGAATCCTGCGCGTGTTCGACTGGATGTTGTAAATGGGGTCGAACAAGGACAGTCCGTCGCGCAAATACAAAATCGCCTGGCTCGTACCCCGCACCACGGGAAGCGGCATCTGATCGTACTGGGTGTTCGCCTCCAAAAATCCGGGGATGGAGTTTAAGACCTCCATCAGATTGCGATACCCAAAGGCCGCGATGTCCTCGGCGGTGATGATGTGGATGACCGCCGGGGCCTCCTGGACCGTCGTGGTCGTCTTGGTGGCACTGTGGACGATATTCTTAATGTATAATTCGCGGTCCACGTCCTCTTCGATGCCCTCGGTCTGTCCGCCTTCTTCCCCACCTTCGTCGAGTTCGTTCTCATCCACCGATGCCGCACTGGCAGCCCCTTTGCCCGCACTTGCGCCCTTGGCCGTTCGGCCGCCCTTACCACCCGCCGCGAACACAGGGCCGGACGCTCCCATCGTGAGCGCTGTAACCAACACCCAGAAAAGCCGCGTCTCGCTTCGAGTTCCCTTCATCGTCGGCCTCCCATTACTGGCGGACTATGATAAACTCCACACGTCTGTTGGCCGCTCGGCCCTTACGCGTGGTGTTGGGTTGGATGGGCCGGGTGTCCCCGTAGCCCACGCTCTGCAGCCGATCCGGACCGACACCCTTCGCAATCAGGTACTGTCGCACGGCCTCCGCTCGTCGCTGGCTCAACACGAGATTTCTCTTCGCGTTGCCACGGCTGTCCGTGTGACCTTCGATTCGTATCAACTTCACCTGGGGGTTCGCCTTGACGAGGTCGGCGACCTTGTCCAGAAGCCCCTTCGACATGGCAAGGAGCGTCGCCTTACCCGTATCGAAGTAAATCTTCTGCTTCAGCTCGATCTTGCCCGCCACGATGGTCGGTCCAACCGTGGCCACCGGACAGCCGTTGTTGCTGGCCGGGCCAGGCTCGTCGGGACACCGATCCGCAGCGTCAGCCAGGCCGTCGCCGTCGTTGTCCTTGTCCGGACAGCCGTCCGAATCCTGGTAGCCGTCCAGATCTTCGGGCTGATTCGCGCATCGATCCTTGATATCGGGAATCCCGTCGCCATCGTTGTCCACGTCGGGACAACCATCTGCATCCTGGTAGCCGTCCAAGTCTTCGGTCTGGTTCGGGCACTTGTCGTCCTGATCTTGGATGCCGTCCTGATCGTTGTCCGGGTCGGGACACCCGTCGGCATCGTCGAATCCATCGATGTCTTCGGGTTGCGTAGGACAGGCATCCGTAGAATCCGGAATTCCATCGCCATCGGTATCCTTGACCGTCGTCACGACTCTGGCGGCCTCGGGAGCAATGGTCACCGTCAGAAAAAACCGCCAGGGCGAGGCGCGTCCCAATGGTTTGATTCCATTGTGCGCAATGTATCGGCCCAGGCCGGCACCGCCGCCTGCTGCCAGGGACACGGAATTAGTGACCCGAACGATGAGCCCGGCAAGCGCCTCCATGGGCAGATCCTTCGGACCCTGTGCCGCAACAGGCACCCGCCCGTAGACCTCGGCCCCGATCGCGAGCCTCTTGATGATCCCCACCTTCGCCCCGATGCCCCAGGTCAGTTCATCATCGATCTCCAACATGACGTTTCGTTGCCCCGATGCCGCGGCCACAGGCTCGAGAATATCTTCTTGTCGTCGAAGGATGTATCCAACGTTGGCCGCCGCCATCACGCGCGCATTCGTATAGGAAAACGCGATACGACCCTCGCCAGAGAAGCTCTTCTCGCCTGCAAACTTGGTTTCGTCTCCAAGGGGAGCAATCCCCGTAATGAGCGCTGCCAGGGCGAACCCTTTGATGTCGAAAAGTCCAAACTTGAGGCCCAACCGCAGGTCACCAGCCATGGCCTTGGCTGGCCAATGATTCATGTTCTGCAAGGGATCGTTGGCAACGAACCCGTTGTGATCCTTCAGATCGAAGGCGCTGCCGAGCCACTGGCGCATCACGGTTGCGGTCATGCCCAATTCCAACCATCGCAAAAGGCCGACGTAGGCCTGCAGGTCGATACTGAGATTGTAATCGATGGGAGCCGTGGACCCACCAGCGGGAGACCCGACGAGATTCAACGAAATTGGTTGGCTGGCCAGATTGACCGTTGCCTTCATCCCCCATTGCCACTGGCCGGCAAGCTTGCCGGAATCCACGCTAAAGACCCCATACTGGTCCATGGCAGGCTTGAAAATTTGCGCGTCCGCCGCCCTGTCTTTCTCGTCAGCCCGTGCGGCAGCGCCACTGAGCAGCACGGCCAGCGCGACGAACCAGCTTGTCTGTCGGCGCGATCTCATAAGGCCTCCTTCCGCTGCTACGGACAATCCAGCGGAAACATGTACTGCACCAAAATCACACCCTCGGTGCTACCAGCCTGGATCCCCCTCCATAGACATCCACTACAGAGTGAGTCCGGACTGCAGGACCCCGAGTACTGGAGCACCTCGGCATGGGGATGAAGCACAGCACCGAGCATACCAGTCCATTCGTGCGGTCCCTGATCATCGCTCCAGACCACCCCCTGGGTCGGGTCGTCGAACACCACGTTTCCGTCCGCGTCGATGCCCAGATACCATGTCGTATTCGGGTCGAGCTTCGTCGCCATGACACCGGTAGTCGGTGCGACACCTTCGACCAGATCGCCAGGATCCGACTGGTCGCCCTTCCGGTAGATGCCGATCCAGCCGCCGCATTGGAGCAGGTCCCGATCACCGCCGCCCTGAGGCGCCGGGCAGCCTGTCTGGGCCAACGCAGCATCGCCTCCGATCTTCGTGGTCCAGTCCTGAATCTGATCGCTGGTGATGACAAAGGCAGACACCCCTTCGAGGTTCTGGTAGGCCTTGGCATCATAGGGCGTGCCCACCTGGGCAAGCAGGTTCTGTGCCTGTTCGTCCAGGTCATCCAGGGCAAGAGCCACGAAGGGATTGCCTGGGACCGAGACATTGACCAGCCGGAAATAGCCAGTCTTTGGATCCACCTGGCCCGAACCGAGGGGCACGGCGGTGGTCGGATCCTGGGCGTATTCGATGGGGTCGTACACCTTGATGCTCACCCAAGTCGCGTCGGGCGATGCATTCGCATCGCCCAAAAGTGTCGTCATGTAGTTGCCCTGGTCGTCGACGAGGTAGGCAGCCTGGCCGGTGATGCAAAACTCACCATTGGGCCCAAAGTCGTCCGGACAGGTGGGCATTTCCGTGGTCCCCTGACCTTCGCAAACGAACCCCATGGGCACGCCGCCATCGTCGAACACAGGAACTGCCTTGGTGTAAGGGCCACAAAGGTCCTCGCTGGGGACGCACTCATCTCCGACGAGCACCGTGCCGAGGCCGCAATGGAGGCCTCCGTCACCCTGCACGACACTGAGAGGCACACATCGACCGTCCCTCTCTCTCGTACCAGCCCCACATTTGACAGGATTGCAGCCTGGGGCGAATGCCAGCGCGAGCAATCCCATGCCAATAATATTAAACACAAGCCGTCGCATCATGGAATCCCTCCGTTGAGCCCTGCTCCTCAACAGGACTAGAACTGGATTGGGTCCTTATCGATGTCCTCAAAGATCACCGCATGCAGTGTTATGGGCAATGCATATGGATTTTCCAGCAAAGCGGTGGTCACTCCTCTGTATTCATTATTATGAATGTAGCCGTAAACCTCATCCTTGCGGCCAATCAGGAACACCTGACTGTTCGGACTCGGCAAGAGGTCCTCTCTGTCAATGTTCTCAGGCGACAACCGAGAGGGGTCTGTTTCCCGGATAACGATGAGCTGCGTCAAACGATGGAGCTTTCCGGTCACCCACATCGTGATACCGCCGAGCTGAATGCCTGTCCTCGGGTCGACACCGTCCACCGGACCGAACAGGTCTCCGTGGAGCGGCTGGGCCAGCAGCCCCGGATTGCCGACATAATAGCCTGGCGGCAAATTGGAGCAGAACTGCTCCACCGCGTCCTGCTTCAAGTTGGCACGGGCCAGTTTTTCCGCCGGGTCCTGCAGCGAAGGATCCTGGAACAGGTCGTCGGGCCACTGCATATAATCGAAGCCAACCGAAAAATCGTATCCATACGGATTCGATGCATCTTCCGTCGTTGCCGCCGTGGGTGCAGACACCACACCATAAATCTGTTCAAGGACTGAAAACCGAGCCGTGTTGATATACTCGGGACAGGCCTGCCCACCAGGACGACAGAACGTATCCGGGATAAACCGCACGCAGGGGTTGTCGGTGGTAAACACAGGGCGGACCAAAAAAACGCCGAGGCGAACCAACCCCGAATCTTCGATGTTGGCGAACAATTCATAGTGGGAAAAATATCCGACATCCCCAGGACGTTTGCCCGGCGTGGGCACCACGATATCCGACGTCTGCATCCCCGTCCCAAGGGACAGGTTCATCTCCAACCTGCTCCCGTTGTACGTCTTGACGCACCCACCGAAGAGCAGTCCCAGGACGAAAACACCCGCAAGGCCGACAACCATTCCCCTGCGGGCCCTCACATTGCGGATCATCCTGCAAAACCTCCCGGCGCCGTAGTAGGACGCCTCACTGAGATCTTGAAAACACCTGTCAACGCTTCCCCTCTACGTATCGACCAGGACAGCCGACATCGCCAAACCTTCAATTTCATCTTTGCGACTATACCCACCCGACTTCGAAACACAACTATTTTGTCAAACCAAAGTCGTGTGAGACATTACGAGAAGTCAGCAGAGTACCATCAACGAACCGCAGAAAATTATCCTGCACCACCAGGCAACATCCGCGTCGTCGAACGACGTCCGTATCTCATTCCTAGTAATAGCAGATGCCCGAAGCATCCCAGTTCGACCCGCATTGATACCCTTCCGCTTGGCGACAATCGGCGGTCTGGTCGCATCCGTCCAGGCAGACCCCCGTGTCCACCTGACCACCTCCATACATGTTCGTGCAGACCGCATCGGAAGGGCACACCTCTTGATTGGCCGCCTTGGACAGGGAACACAGGCCAGTGCAATAGCCATTGGCCGGAACGCCATTCACATCCTGGACGAAGCACATATTTCCCTTGCACTGACCATTGCTGTTGCAGGCCTCTCCAATTTCGTCGCCGAATTCCGACAGGTTGCACTGGCCCACCCACACGTTGCAGTCATTGCTTGCACAGTCCGAATCGCCATCGCAGTCCGGGTAGCAGACACCGCCGTTGACGTCCTGCCACTGAGTCCGGCCGAAGCACGAATATCCCGCCCGGCACTCACTCGTATCACTGCACGCCTTGAGGCACACCTGTGTGTTCACCGGCGGTCCGATATACACACAGGTCGTCCCGCCCGGGCAAGGAGAGTTCACGTCACAGGTCTGCGAGCAGTATCCGTGAGGAAACCCTGAATCCTGTTCCAGGGCGGGCAGGCCACCTATTGCCTCGCGCAAGCAATAGAGGCTCCCACAATTAATGTTGAGCGAGCAAGGATCTCCAATCGCCGAAACCACGCAGTTCGTCTCGTCGTACCTGCAGCTCGTCGTGCAGCCCAGCGTCCCGGCGTAGTATCCAAGACTGGCGCAGCTCTCCCCGCCAAGATCCGACCCGTCACAGTCCTCCGTCCCGTTCTTCGCCCCGTCCCCGCAGTTTCCCGCGCAGTTCGTCTCGTCGTACGTGCAGCTCGTCGTGCAGCCCAGCGTCCCACTGTAGTAGCCAAGGCCGGTGCAGCTCTGCCCACCAAGGTCCGACCCGTCACAGTCCTCCGTCCCGTTCTTCACCCCGTCCCCACAATTTCCCGCGCAGTTCGTCTCGTCGAACGTGCAGCTCGTCGTGCAACCCAGCGTCCCACCGTAGTAGCCAAGGCCGGTGCAGCTC
>JAGGXR010000047.1 GCA_021162935.1 Deltaproteobacteria bacterium | reverse complement strand
CGCATTGAACCGGCAGCCCGTCCCGCACGCAAGTTCCCCTGCACCAAGCCCCAGAGACTCACAGGACGCGCCCCCGAGCTCCGTGCCGTCGCAGTCCTCCCAGGGGTCTATCACCCCGTCCCCGCACCCGGGCCTCGTGCAGTCCGTCCGGCACGCACCAGGCTCTGTGTCCGAGTTCGACGGCCCCTCGTCGCACTCCTCGCCTTCTTCGACCACGCCGTTCCCGCAGCCACAATCAGAGGGACAGCTCCCTGCCGTCTCACCACTCTCGCAAACCGCGTTGCCGCACGTGGACCCTGCGGCGCCATCGTCGCTGCAAGCTGAAAGCCCCCCGCCGCCCGCGGCGAGGAACAGTCCGACAAAAAAAGTCAGTCTGACAAAAAAAGCCTTGCGATGCATAAAACACCTCCTTGTAGCACCGGCTGTCTTCCCAGCCGCCACAAACCAGCCGCCACAAAAAATGTTTTGCCCGTCCCCGTCCCAGGCCTTTGTATCGGGAGAACCGGCCGAACTCGGCCCGAAATGTGCCCACCACGGATTTTAGGGACCTTAGGGCTGTTCACGCAGGTCGTCAACGCCTAATCGGCAGTGTGCCAGGCTGGTTGATGGAGATGGCCTCCGGGCTCGGTAAGTCGGGAGGTGGGCTATGAGATCACTCGTCGCTGTCCGGGATCGCTTCTTCCGGAAAAAGTCGGTGACGTCCAAAGATAGCGAGCACTTCGATTGCTTCGTCCCTCACACGGTAGACGATCCGGTATGTACGTCTCAACACCTCTCGGATGTCACGCCTGTCGGCGTGCTCAGGAACAATGCGGCCAGCGAGCGGCATGGCTGCCGCACGCTCAACATCCGAGATGAGTTTGTCCACCCACTGCATGGCAGCGCGCGGATTGTCCGCAGCGATGTAGTCGCCAATGGCCGCAAGGTCATCTTTGGCCCGGTCGGACCACAAAATGTCGAACGACCGGCCGGCTTTCTTCCTGCCAGTCATTCGTCAGAACCACCGAAGCGGCGGCGCATTTCGGCGACTACGTCGGCATGCGACGTGACACGTCCCGCGTCGAAATCGAAAAGGCCTTGCTCGACCGCCTTCATGAACCGATACCGCTCGGTGAACTCGTCGTAGGCGGCTGGCGAAAGCAAAACACCTGCGGCCTTGCCGTTCTGCGTGATGACCAGCGGCTCGGAGGATCTTGACAGGCGTCTCAACCACTCGGCGGCTCGCGCCTTGAACTCGCTGACCGGGATGATGTTTTCAGAAACTCTTATGTTTCGCATGGCCACCTCCTACAAGTTGACTCATAAACAAGTCTATATTCGGTCTGATAACAAGTCAACACAAGGACCGAGCCAGCAAATGAGAGGCATGTGCCCATGGCCGTTGCGGTGATCAGCGGCGTCAACCCGGTGACCGGCCCAACGGCTGGCACTGACGTGGTTCGCATAACGGGCTCGGGCTTCGCACGCGGTCAACGGCCAGACTGGAGCAGCGGCTGTCTATTCGGCAGGAAGCGGTTCGACTGATACGCCAACAGGGCGTTAGGGCGCGCCAGAAGCGTCGATTTGTGGTCACCACACAGAACGATCCGAAGCGCCAGCCTCCACCCAACTTGCTCAACAGAGAGTTGTCACAAGACCAACCCAACAAAGTCTGGGCAGGCAACATCACGTACCTGCCGACCAGGGAGGGGTGGCTGTATCTGCTGGACGATGTCAGCCCAGTCGAGTACGAAAGGGGCTACCGCGACGAGAAGGTCAAGATGGGGTTGATGGCAGAACATTGCCTGCTTCTCTCGTCGAGACGGCCCCTACTTCCCAGCTTTTTGCGATGACACGACCTGGTTGTGTCGAGGCACCCGTATCCGGTCCAGGTTCACACCGAGCACGGGGCGCCAGCCTTTGTCTTCCAGAAATCGCGATAGGGACTGGAGGTACTCGTCCAACGGCCGGTCTTCGACCTTCCTGCGTCCCGGCGTCCGAGAGGCATGTCGAAAATAGACGTGACCGCCGCGATGCACCACAAGGCCCGTGTGGCTCACCAGGTACGGCGAGGTCCTGGTCGGCGCCCGCACGATGTGCATGACCGCCGCATCCGGAAATCGGTCAGCCAGTCTGATGGCCCAACGAAGAGGAATGTAGACGATCCTGACCTTACCCCGTGGCGCGAATTTCCCGAGCAACGCGAACCGAGCACGGTATGACGGACGCCAAAACGAACGGCGGTCCAGATTCAACGAAACCTTTTTCACATGCCGGCCCCCGACGGCCCTGGTGATATCCTGGAGGCGACCAGCCGCCACTTGAGCAGCGATCCACCCCTTGGCCATCGTGTAGTATCGCTTGGAAAACCTCGGCTTCCCGCCGCGATATCGTAATCTGACGAGATTCGGAACGAATTCTTCCCAACAATTCGAATAGGACAGGGCCATCACCTCCTCCACGAAGGTCAGACAGTCCACCCGGCCAAGATCCCAAACTGGATCCGGATCGTGGTCCCCCCGCCCCTCTCCCAATGGGTCACTGTGGTAGGGAGTCCCGAGGAATCGTCGGCTCCAAAATTTGACCCGATCGGGCAGGGCCATGAGCCGCGTCGCAGCAAAACACTGGTCGAGCGTCTGCCGCGATAGATGTCCGATGGGCTGTGCACCACTGGTGCAGATCGAATGGCTGCCGCGCAGAGCCACGAGCCCCAAAAGCACGATGAGACCGCTCAACGCATACAGGCGCATCGAAACACCCTGAGACCCGGCAAGACGATTTGGGGGGGCAACATTCCGATGCATCGTGCTCACGCTCCCGTCACGGCCCAGCCACGACTCGAACCGGATGGTCGCTGTCCTGTTGTCCCGCGTTGCCGAGCTGCCCCTGGTCGCCAGCTCCCCAGCACCACAGACTCTGGTCGTCCCGAAGGGCGCAGGCATGGTCCGATCCAGCCGAGGCCTCCTGGACGCCGGCGGCGAGCCCGACCACCCCAGAAGGCCGGCCCAGCCAGTCGGCGTTCGTGCCACCACCGAGCTTTCCATGGTCGTTGCTGCCCCAACAGTAGGCTGCGCCGTCCTTGGTCACCGCGCAGGTGAACTCTTTGCCGGCCGAACCCATGGCGAAATTCAGCCCTCCTGTCACCTGGACCGGCGCGGTTTCGTCCTGGTGCGCGTCGTTTCCTAATTCACCGTGCTGGTTCTGACCCCAGCACCAAGATCCAGCGGCGCCGCCGAAAGCGCAGCTATGATTCGACCGTGAAGCAGCAGCCCACACAGCCCCCGAAATATCAGGAATTTGGAACGGGTCTGACCGCTGTCCTCCCGAAGTTCCGTCTCCAATCTGCCCGGCCGTGTTGCTTCCGACGCACCAGATCTGCCCCGACCCGCTCAGCCCACAGGTATGCCCGCCTCCAGCCGACACCATGGAAACGTTCGACACCCCTTGAACCTGCGCCGGCGTCGAGCTGTCCACGATGGAACCGATCCCAAGCTGACCGAAGGCGTTGTATCCCCAGCAAAACAAGACACCTCCCGAAATGACGGCACAGATGTGCTGCCGCCCTGCAGAAATCGCGGTCGCATTCCCAAGCGACGACACCTGAACGGGCGTGGCCCTCTGCGTGGTGGATCCGTCCCCGAGTTGCCCGTGGTCATTGCTGCCCCAACACCAAACCCGCCCGGACGTATCCAAAGCACAGGTATGGAAGCCTCCAGCGCTCACAGCGGTCGCCGTGGTGATATCCGAAACGCTCACGGGCGTTGCGCTGTCGGTGGATCGGCCATCGCCGAGTTGCCCCGAAGTCCCGGCTCCCCAACACCAGACCCGACCGTCCGCCGTGACGCCACAGGTATGGTAGTTGCCTGCCGAGACCGCAATCCACCCGCAGTCCTGGGCACAGGTCGTTTCGTCCTCACCCAACGCCATGTCGCAGTGGCCGTCTCCACAATCGTAACACAAGGTCGTATCGAACGTGCAATCAGCCTTGCAGCCCACCTGTCCGCCCGAGTGGCCGGCCGTGCCACAGTCTCCTCCGCCCAGGTCCGACCCATCGCAACTCTCGGGCCCTTCCGCCACACCGTTGCCACATGTATGGCATCCAGACCGATCGAACGAGCAGTCATTCTTGCATGCAAGATTGCCGGCATCGTAGCCCAAAGCTTGGCAGGATTTTCCCGCCAAGTCAGCCCCGTCGCATTCCTCGTCAACGGAATTCACCTGGCCGTCGCCGCATGGAGTGGACCGACAGGCATGCTCGTCGAAGGCCAAACAGTCGTCAGCGCATCGAAGTGTGCCACCCAAATATCCCAGGCTCTCACAGGACTGGCCGGCCAGGTCGGTCCCGTCACAGGTCTCGCCCGCCTGACGCAGCCCATTACCGCAAACTTCAGAGCCTCCGCCGCCGCCCGATGGTGAACATGCCAACAGAGCGACGATCCCGAACATCGACAGGTACGAAAACCATCGAACGTTGAGCCGCTTTTGCTTCTTCGTCATCCTCTTTCGTCTTCCTCGTGTTCCCGTGGTTGCCTCATCTCCGTCCGTCTGCCTTGCGACGCGTCCGACGGACCGAGGCATCTTGCACTATCTTGTACCGCGCCCCACAGATGGTATGATGCCACACGTTCGTGAAGGCAAGTCAGAACCGACACCCCGACCGGAAACCATTGACAGGCCCTCGGGCCATGAGTGCGGGGCCGTCCCTGCAACGACAAGGAGCACTGCATCATGCAAGCAACCTACTGGGATCGCCGATGGAGCGCCGCCCAGATCAACAAGGATTCAGCCCAGGACGTCAAGGTGGGTGACCTGGAAATGAAGGTAGTCCAGCTGGAACGCATCGTATCGTACCTCATCGTCCGGCTCGTTCGCAACCAACCCATGGACCTCAATGATCGGATCGTTCGTGAATTCTTGAACCTGTCGAAGGTTCGTGACGACAACGATTCCCTCAACGTGATCCTGTCTCAGCTCGTTGCCCCTCTCGGTCTCCTCACATGCCCCGAGTGCGGGGCGAAAATCCGGGACGTCCCCGGGGTGATCGACGAACGGTGCCACTGGTGCGGGGCTTACGTGGGTTCGACGCGCTGACGCGACCGGGCCGACCTGCCCTGCGGCCTTTCACGGACCGCGCAGGCCTCACGCGCCGCGCCCAACGGATCTTGGATCGCACTGAACGGCCCTTCGACCGAAACGAGGGACGACTCCTCGGCCTCGAATGAGTTCCTGCAGCCGCCGTTCGTGTTCCATTCGCTGCAGCCGATCCGGCCGACCATTGGTCCAATGGCATGTCCGCACACATCTGCAGCCGGTAGGGCTCTACCATGTCCACAGGAGACGTGCAGGTCGCGGACTCAGCCCGTTTCGTGTGGTACACGGCAACGTAGAGTACCCGCACCGAAAAAGGCAATTTCACGAAACACTGCTTCTTGCCCCAGGAAAGTACGGTCAAGGCGCTCGCCTTGCGCAGTCCAAGAGGCAATTCCTTGAGGGCCTCATGCGGCAACTTTTTGTCCGACGATACGCCTTCTGGAACCACTGCCAGGCAATCAACCGAAAGATCATCGGCCCGGCCCGACGACACGGACACTGAAATCAACCGATAGGCATCCTTCGATGGTTTCCGTCCCGCCGGCACAGCCCCCGCATCTGGAAGGCGAAAGGCGAAATCGTCCCTGTCCCCGATCCAGGACAGAAAGCCGGAAACCTCCACTTTACCCCGCTTGTCCAAGGCTCTCACATCAACGAGTTGGGCCCGCTCCATGGCATCGTTCGGTTCTACCTCATCACCAGGACCACGTCGCTTCCAGTCCACCTTCAGTCGGTACTGATCCGACAGCCCTTCGAGGGGTCCCTTCTTGCCCACCACCTGCGATACGACCACGAAATACTGACCAGCCCCCAAAACCACGGAGCGTATGGCCTCTGGACCCGAGTCTCCGCTGTGCTGGGATACGGCAATGAGGTCTTCGTCATCGCCCTGTCCGCCATAGAGGCTCACAGACAGGTCCATGTTCCGCTGGGGCCACAGACTCGCAGACAACAGCCATTGCCCGGCAGGAAGTTGGAACCGATAGGCATCCACGTCTGGATCCGTTGCCGACAGCCGCTTGCCGATGGTCCCCACGACCTCGGTTCCCTTGGCAATCAGATTCGCCTGCTTCGTCGTGTTGTTCGGTTCCACCTCCTGCGTGACAGGATGCTGCGGGTGCGTAACATGGCTCTTCCAGAGAAAATAGCCACCCACCGCCAATCCAGCCAGCAGGATGACGGGGACCACGAGAATCTGAAACATCCGACGGCGTCGCAGGGCACGCTCGAACTGGTCGAAATCCTCACGACGCAGCTTGACGACCTCGCCCGTAACCTCGACCGACTCGGACCAACGTTTGTCCACCGTAGACGCCGAGGGAAGCGCCATTGGAATCACCCCAGACGCCTCGTTCACG
The DNA here is from genome assembly GCA_021162935.1 of Deltaproteobacteria bacterium. Classification (GTDB taxonomy): domain Bacteria; phylum Myxococcota_A; class Polyangia; order HGW-17; family SLPX01; genus JAGGXR01. Next base: position 14,373 of record JAGGXR010000047.1, on the reverse strand, counting down.
ATCCGACGCAGATCGTCGGCCATCTCGTCCACGATTTCGTAGCGGCCTTTGGGCTCCTTGGCCATGGCCTTGACCACGATATCGTTGACCCGATCGGGAATCCGCAGGTCGGGCCTCCTGGCGGCAGGCTCCACGAGATCTTCGGTCAAACACTTGGTCAGGACCACCAGAGGCGAGGGCGCTGAAAAAGGCACCTCACCGGTCAAACAGCGATACAGGACCCCTCCGACCGCGTAGATATCGGTCCGGCCGTCGGGCGATTCGCCCCGAGCCTGCTCGGGCGCCATATAATAGGGCGTGCCCAGGACGCTGCCCTGAGAGGTAATCTCGGGATCCGCGTCCCCTCGGATCCTGGCCAGGCCGAAGTCTACCACCTTGACGAAATCCGAACCATCTCGATGCCGGCTCAGAAGCAGATTCTCTGGCTTGATGTCTCGATGGATGACGCCCTTTTCATGAGCCTCTGCCAAGGCTTCGCAGACCTGGAGGATGACCCGACAGGCCCGCACGGACTCCATGGGGCCATCCCGACGCAGGATACTGCCGAGGTCCAGGCCACGTACATACTCCATGACCAGATACAGACCCCCCTTGTACTCTCCGAAATCGAACACCTGCACTGTGTTGACGTGGGTCAGCCGAGAGATGGCCTCCGCCTCACGCCGAAACCGTGCACGCATCTCTGTGTTCTTGGCGAGCAGACCATGGATCACCTTCATGGCAGCCACCTTGCCCATACGCACGTGCTTCACGCGATAGACGCTCCCCATGCCACCCTCGCCGATCCGCTCCTCGATACGATACCGGCCGTCCACGACCTCTCCAATCCACTCATCGTCCGTGGCGTGCCCGCAGTATCCGCAAAAGCTCGCACCAGCCGACAGGGCCCTGCCGCACTTGGAACACACATTCAGGTCTGATTGCGTGTGAAGGGGTTCTTCCATGATGGCCTCATGGTATCTTAGGGCATTGCTCCGGTCAATTGCCAGTTTGATCCGAACGACCGGTGGATTTCGGCCAACGGAACGCCTGGACCACCAGGTACGCGACGTTGAAAAACACCAGGACGGTCAACCCGATCCAAAGCACACGGAACCAACCCGAAGCGACCCAGTCAGCCTGGGCCATGAGGCCAAGTGATGCGATGATGAACAGGCTGGACGTGGTTGGCAGTGGTGACCTTACCAAGGCTGCTAGCCGTGATGAGCGCTGGTCCAACCATCGGGCCAAATAACCGTCCGCCATGTCGCTCACGATCAGGAACGGGAGCACCTCCCGAACAGGACCGCCACCCAGAAAGGCCCCGTGGCCAGCCCCGCTCGACTGCTGGTAGCATTGAAAGCAGAAGCCTCGGCGCACCTGCTTCATGAGCAGGCGTCGGACCCGGTCCAGGGTCGAGCCCGCGTGGAACCTCATGGAGTCGGGCATAGTCAGGACGAGGTGGTAGCCGCGTGCCGCGCAGACGTAGGCGAGCGCGATGCCCCTGTTGCCGCTCGTGGGTTCCACGACCGTCGCGCCTTCGGTGATGCGTTCCTCACGCTCCGCCGCCCGAATCATGTTCAGCTGTCAAAATTTCCTTTACAAAAGAAGTGTAGATTGTCGCCGAAAAGTGCCGATTACCGGCTCTGGACCTCCGCGGGCGGTCCCGCCGCACGACATGCGCCCTTCTGCGTCCCCCCAACATGCGCCGTTTTGCGGCCCCCCAACATGCGCCGTTTTGCGCCCCATCCTGCCCTGTTGTCTGTGGCCCAATCTTCAGCTCGGATGGCAACCGCTCCTGGTTGCAAAACCCTGCTGACGCCCGGCGGAAAAGCTTACTGGCAGGTGACCTGAGTGGCAAAGAGCTTCGTATTGTCCAGGGACGGGTAGAGCCACCAGACCGTGCCGTCCCCGGCCTCGCTCAGCCATCGAACCACGCCGAAACTGCGGGATTGCCCTTCGACGTGCTTGATCGAGGTGAACGACTCGGTGGCCACGTTCTCCTGGAACACATCCTTCGAGTTGTACATGGAGGCCGCGTAGACGAAGGTGCAACCGACCCACAGAAGCCCAGGTCCGTCCGCGAGAGCCGACGACTGGTTTTGTTCGTCCATGTCCCAAGTTCCGTAGTACCCACCAGCCGGCGTTCCATATCGATCGATGTACTCTGCCTGCGCCGGCGGTTCTTCGACCCGCCCGGGGAAATGGTATGAAAACAGATACCCGCCCATGCCAGCGGCAAACTGGGCGTCGTCGAGAAACATAGAGTCCACGCTTGCAACCAACGGATCGCCCACCTGCCAACCATCGTCTCCTTGGACCGCAAACCGATAACGTTGCCCAACCGAGCCCGAATGAACCGAAGGAGAGCGCAGAACGAGCATTGGTTTTCCATCCTCGCCAACAGCGCCTCTCCACACGAACACCGCGCCATAGCATGCGTAGGAACTCCATACGTGAGCCGGACGCCGTGGCTCCGACCAGACGAGTTCGCCTGTCCCGACCGGCTGAAGTTGGTCGTCGAATTCGCTGACATACAAGTCCATGGTTCCACAGTCATCGAGTTCCTGGCTACCCGTCAATTTCGGGGATCCAACGAACACATGCGATCCAAGCACGAACGCATGCGCCCCGAGAGCATCCTTGCCGTCCCACAGCACGACGGGATCCGATTGCGTCCCGTCTTCGGCTACTTTGTATCCGACCAGAGACGTCATGAACGTGGTCCCGTGCTCATCCTTGTTCGTCAGGGCGAACAACACGATGAAGTGATCACCTGCAGCAGCGAAACCGGACACATACGATCCATCGTCTGGACCGGTCACGTCCGGCCTCTGCAGGACGATTGGCGCCGCAAGCTGAGCCTGCGCCGGATCCCAACGGACCAACGAAATCTGGCCTGGGGTCGGAATCTGTTCCATCAAGAAAAAGAGGCTCGACGAGCCGTCCAGGCTCGCCACCCCATCTACCTGGGTGCTGTCCGGCATGGAAAGCGTCGTCGTGTCAGACACCGAGCAGGAGCAGGACGGCGCCTCGGCTGGCAGGCAGACGAGGTCCTCGGCCTGGTACCCGGATTCGCAGTCACACTGCGCCGTGCCGTCCACCACCTTGCATTGCCCATGATCCGAGCACTTTTGCCCGAGACATGGATCCACGTCGGTCGGCACACACTGGGTCTTGTTCTGAGCCGTGTAACCAGGATCGCAGACACACACCGGAAACCCTGGATCTCCTGCCACTTCGTAACAGGTACCATGCCCAGAACAGTTGATGCCCTCACACAGCCCCCCTCCCCCGCCTCCGTCCGAATTCGAAGTCCCGCCGTCGCGGTCTCGATAGACCACCAGGGTCTTGTCGTCACAGCCGACAAGACCTACCGCCACGAGGATCCACAGCATCGTCACCTTCAAAATTCGATTCGTCCGTCCAGCAGTATGCATCGCAACCTCCTCTCGGTCCGAACCATCGGTCTGCGCATCTTCTGGCGCTCGGCTCCTGATCGGACAGCATTGATTTCCGTCTTCGTCAACCAAGCTCCGAAGGAGGCAAAAAAAGGGTCACTTTTGTTTCAGAACAATATTTCACGAGCACGTTCCACGAAGCAACGAAGAAGCGAAGAAACGGAGAAGCGAATACCAAATACACGGAAAGAAAAAATCTTGGGCTCGAACCCTTGGGCTCGAACCCTTGGGCTCGAACCAGGAAGTATGGTACGCCCGAAACTGAAAACGGATCTCACCCGGTTCTGACGACCCGGGCGGGCTCCCTGGACCATGTTGACGTGAACGAGGAGGTCGCATCGCGTCATGCGAGCTTAGACCGCCACATCCCCACTTTCAACTCCCTCTAGCACAACGCTCAAAAATGGATATAGTATACGGGAGTCCCGTGCGGTTTTCTCGAAATCAACCGTTTCGAGAAACCAAGAAACCAGATCCACTTCTCACAGCAAAAGGAACTACCATGAACCCACGCATCTGGACTGCGCCGCTTGGAATCACGATGGCACTTGCCTTAATCGGTGCTTGCTCGAAGAAGCCTCCCAAGGCGGCAAAGGCCAGTCTGGTCAAGTTCCTCGACGCCCAGAAGGCGCGCAATCTGGCCGACCTAAAGGCACAGATCGTCCCCGATCAACGCGAAAAAGTCACGTTCGACAAGTCGGTGGCTCTGGGCAACAAGTCAGGGAAAACATGGCCGGTCTTGCGAATTTTGGGGATGCAGTTCTTTGAGTTCGACAGCTACAAAATCTCAAAAGAGACATTGGACTCCAAGACCCAGGCGACCTACCTGGTGACCTTCTCCTACAAAGACGGAGCGGTATCTGCGCTTTCTGCAATCATGACGAAAACAGGCGAGGGATGGAAGTTCGATGTAAAAAAGACCGTCTTGTTCGCAAAGAAGCTTGATGGCGCACATGCCTTTTCCGCCGTCAAACTCAAAAAGAAGTAACGTCCCGTCGAGACACCGAGCCAACCCAACCTAGTTCGACGATCCAGAAGTTGGGATAGGGTTTTCAAGCCAGGGGGATCGACATTCGGTTTTTGTTGTGCGATCCTCGGGAAATGGAAAAGCGACAAGGTCCCGCGGCGACGCGAAGAATATTCCTGAAGGCGTCAGAGCGGAAGAAGCTGCGCCGGGTTTGTCGGAGGTACAGCTTTCCGTACCGGATGGTCATTCGCGCCAAGGTGATTCTTCAACTGAATGTTGACCCATGTGTTGCGGAAGCGACGAGGAATGTTGGGGTATCTGAAAGCTTCGTGCGCCGGTGGCGAGCCCGGTTTCTGGACGAGGGACGGTTCGAAGCACTTGTGGACAAACGCCGCTGTGGACGGCCAGTGGAAATTGACGCCGTGACAAGATGCGAAGTCATCAGCATGGCGTGCGGGGAGCCGAAGGACTTCGGGGTACCGTATCGTGACGTTTGGACACTCGACAGTTTGCAGCATCGGTTCGTCGAATTGCACCCGAAGGCGAGGTGGATCAGCCGTACGAGCGTGCTGCGGATTCTCCACGACAAACAGCTTCGTCCTCACCGGGTCAAGATGTGGCTGCATAGCCCAGACCCGCTTTTCCGTGCCAAGGTGACCGAGATCTGCAAGTTGTACCTCAAGCCGCCCGAAGGCTCGGTGGTGCTGTGCGTCGACGAGAAAACGGGCATGCAGGCGTTGGGGCGAAAGCATCCAGTCCGTGGGCCCGCCCCGGGCCAGGACCGACGCATGGATTACGAGTACGTCAGAAATGGAACCCGCAAGTTGATCGCGGCTTTCAACCCGCACATGGGCGAAGTCTACGCGGAGGTCCGCGAGGAACGAACTGCAGAGGACCTTATGGAGTTCATGGAAGAGGTGGCGGTCCAGAATTCGACACTGCAGGTTCACATCGTGTGGGACAATCTCAATATCCACCACGATGGTCCGTCCAAGCGCTGGACCGAGTTCAACGCCCGTCACGGAGGGCGCTTTCGCTTCCATTACACCCCGCTGCATGCCTCATGGGTCAACCAAGTCGAACTGCTCTTCGGCATTCTGCAACGACGCGTCCTGCGCTACGGCGTCTTCAACAGCCTTGAAGCTCTCGATGAAGCCATCATCGGCTTCTTGGACCATTGGAATGAGCACGAAGCCCACCCTTTCAACTGGACATTCAAAGGCTATCGGTCTCAAACTAAAGAAGCGAAGGTGGTCTGAGCCCATCGTCGGTTGAACCTGCAGCAGACCCGCCGTCGCCACACGGAGGTTTGCCTTGTTCGTAGATTCAGATGATGTCGAGGCCCTCGAAGCGCTTTTGGCCCGTCACCGTACCCTTGGCCACCTTTGCGTCAAGAAACGCGGCAACTCGCTCACCATCGTCAGCGGCGATCCGCCGCATAACCATGCCCGCATCACCGCCCTCGGGCGAGACATCTGGGGCTTGAGCCTTCCTCGCCACACGGGCCGATGGGAACGCACCCCTTTCGTCGGTACCATGGAACAAGTCATTGACACCCTAACCACGGATTTCCGCTTCTACCTGGACAATATCCCCTGAAGGGTCGTAGAAATCCTCTCAGGACTTATGATCCGTCGAACTAGTCTGACCCTCACGTGAAGTGCGCTACGTACCTGGGGCTGGCAAAAACCGAAGGAATCAGGGCCAGCCGTCACGCTTCATCGCCATCCAAGTTGTGCAGTAGTCACAAGAATCCGACCAACGAACCGGACACTTCGCCTGAGCTACCACAGAAATGTCGGCGTTGCTTGACAGGAAAAGGCGCCATCCTTATCATCCAGCAAACCGACGAGCCACGATTTCCTGCGAGCTTTCGTATGCCGCAAGAAGTCCTTGGCTGGTCGGCGAAGACGCAACGTCGAGGAGATGCTCATGAGCGTGAAGTACCAGCCATTCGTTCCTGCCAAGGTCAAAATGAAGGAGTTCAGTCTCAAGGCTGTGCTCCTGGGAATGATCATGTCCATCCTGCTTGGGGCGGCCAATGCGTACCTGGGGCTCAAGGTCGGAATGACCGTGGCGGCGACCTTTCCGGCTGCGGTCATCGCCATGGCGGTCCTGAGGCTCTTCGGCGGCACGATTCTCGAAGAGAACACCTGTCGAACCACGGCCGCCGTTGGTGAGGCCATGGCCGCTGGCGCCATCTTCACGGTCCCGGCTTTTCTCATCGCGCTTCCGAACGAATGGAAGACCCTCCACTACGGCCAGACCACGATTCTGATGCTCCTTGGTGGCGTGCTCGGTGTTCTGTTCGTCATCTTCCTGAGACGGATCCTCGTCGAGGACCAAACTCTACCGTTCCCCGAAAGCCAGGCCTGTGCCGCCATCGTCAAAGCGGGCCAAAAAGGCCAGTCAGGCGCAAAATTCGTATTCGGATCTCTTGGGCTCGGAGCCATCATCCAATTTTTCAAGGCTCACCAGGGAATGCAGCTCTTTTCCGACAGCACATCCAAGTTTCTCGGATTCAAACAGTCCACGGTCAGTTTCGTGACGGACAGCCGCCAACTCGTGGGCAACGCCCAATTCCACCATAGCGGCGGCGTTTTCCTCCAGTCCCCCGAGGCGTCTCCGGCCATGATGAGCGTGGGCTATATTATTGGTCCACGGCTGTCGTCCATCGTGTTTGCTGGCGGCGTGCTGGCCTGGTTCGTGCTCGTACCCGCTATCCTCTTCCTTCAAAGCACTGGCTATATCCAGTTATTCGGGTTCGACGCGGCGGGCCGATCCATGGTGCATATTCCCGGCAAGGGGGACGCCCTGGTGACCTGGAGCGCTGTGGCCACCTACGTGTGGAAATTCTACGTACGCCCCCTTGCTGTGGGCGCCATGATTGTGTCCGCCTTCTACACTCTGTGGAAAATGCGCGGATCTCTGTGGCTCGGCATCAAGCGCGCCGCCCAAGACATGAAGCGCATGGCGAACAAGGATACGGAGGGCGAAAAAGCCGAACGCACCCAACAGGACTTCCCGCTCGGTCTGACCGCCATCGCCATCGTCACCCTCACCATTCCTATCGCGATCGTTTATTACATGCTCTGCAAGAGCGTACTTGGGGCCATGATCGCCGCGGTGATCATGACTCTGGCAGGCTTCCTGTTCGCGGCTGTCGCCGGATACCTGGTCGGCACCATCGGATCGTCAAACAACCCGATTTCGGGACTGACCCTATCCACCTTGGTGGTCGCCGCGCTCCTCATGTTGGCCGTGGGCGTCAAGGGGAACGCAGGAGTGGCTGCCGTTCTGGGTGTCGCCACCGTGGTCTGCGTCTCGTCTGGTGTGGCTGGAGACATGCTGCAGGACCTCAAGGTCGGACACATCCTGGGAGGAACCCCGTGGAAGATGGAACTCGGCTGTATCCTTGGAGTGGTCGCGGCGGCTCTGGTCATGGTCATTCCGATCATGTGGCTCCACAAGGCCATCGGCATCGGCAGCGAATCCCTGCCAGCTCCTCAGGCTGGTTTGATGGCCATGCTCGCCCAGGGCATCATCTCCCAGCAGATGGCATGGCCCTTGGTGGGAGTTGGCGCAGCCTTCGCCGTGGCCATGATCCTCATCCAGGCCCCTTCACCCATGCTCATCGCCATTGGCATGTACCTGCCCTTCACGTCCACCACGCCCATCTTCCTGGGGGGTATCGTTCGATGGATCGTGGACAAACGTCTGGACCAGAAGAAGGTAGGAACGGCAGCCAGGCAGCGCGTCGAGAACACCGGAACCCTGCTGGCGTCCGGCTTGATTGCCGGTGAGGCCATCACCGGCATCGCGTTGGCCGGCGTGGTCATTGCTGGCGCTCATCTGCCGCACATTTCCGAAGTGGCCTGGCCCGGCCTGCTGGTCATCCTGGGCATCGCCGCACTCCTTATTTTCATTCCTCTCTCACAAACCAAGGGGGTGACCGAACCTCCGACCGAGACCAAGGAAGCATCCGAATAGCAACATTGGAAAGCAGCAGTTCCTGGTCAGAGGAACCCGAAGAGCAGAAAGCGCTCCCTACGCACCATGTCGGCCCTCTTCTCAAAATTCTCCAAGACCAAAGAGTCGGCCCCCCCCTTCGAAGACCTCTTCCCCTTTCCCACGGTGGAGCATGAAACCGACGAAGACGACATGATCGTGATCCTGCGCCCCAGATTCCAGGCGAAGTTCCTGGTCAAACATCTCGTTCCGAGGCTCCCCACGCCGTACGTGCGTATCACCCTCGATGAAATGGGAAGCTTCGTGTGGCGCCGCCTGGACGGCGAACACCGCATTGCCGACATCCTGAAAGAAATGGAGGGCCCCTTTGCGGATCCAGTAACTGGCCTTCCCATGATGAACCTGTCGGGACGGCTCGAACAGTTCCTCAGGCAGCTCGCTCGGCACGATCTGGTCCGATTTCACCGCAAACTCACAGACAAATAATGCCTCGTGTCCTGCCAGGGACAGGCGCTGCCACACGACATCGAACTGGCCCCAATCTCTGATGTCAATAGGAGATCCTCCGGGTCGGTGGTCAGACGTGCGCCAGAACGTGGGCAAACACCTTGGAATCACCGATCACATTCGACAGGAGCGCATATTCATTCGGGGAATGCATGGTCTCGTCCATCCTGGCCCAGACAGCGGCCGGATAGCCCATCTTTCGGATGAATGCAGCCACGGTTCCACCACCGATACCCTCGGGCTTCGCCTCCACGCCATACACCTCCTGGACCCCCTTCTTGAGAGCTGTCACAACTGGTGCATCCACCGGAGTGGCAGGGGCTGCAGCTTCTTCCTGAATGGCCTTCCAGGTGATTGTGCAGGCCAACTCATCCGACTTGGTGAACTTCTGCGCCACCTTCTTGCATATTTCGTCCACCGCCACCTTGACCTCGCCCAACTCGTAGTTGGGCAGAACCCGGCAGTCCAGATGAAACACCTCGTCCCCAGGAATGACATTCGTGCTCTTCACGTTCTCACGATGGAGAGTGGGCTCGAAGGTTGATCTGGGGGGGTCAAACACGGGGTCGGACGCATCGAAGCGCTCGTAGAGCGATTCCAGTTGCACCACGAGATGCGCCGCCGCCCGATGCGCGTTCACCCCGACATCGGGTGTCGACGCATGGCACTGCTTGCCACGCACGGTGAACTCGAACCAGACGATGCCCTTCTCGGCGACCTCGATCTGCGTTCCGTCGGGCAAACCACCATCGGGCACGACGATGATATCGTTCTTCCCAAAGATTTGATGCTGACCCAACAGATACGAAATCCCGTATCCGTTTCCGGTCTCCTCGTCGGCAACCAACAAAATCCCGAGGTCGCAGGGAGGCGTGGCACCTTCCTCTTTGAGTGCCTTGACGAGACACATGGACGAAACCAGCCCCTGCTGGTTGTCCTCGACCCCGCGTCCAAAAATCTTGTCTCCCTCCACGCGTACCGTCCAAGGGTCTGAATCCCAATTCTCCAGATTCCCGGGATCCACCACGTCCATGTGGGCCATAAACCAGACCGTGCGACTCCGATCCTCACCAGGAATCCGGGCCACCACGTTGGGCCGATGACCGCAGGGAACCCGATCGTCCGGTGCGTCGTACTCCTGGATCTCGCTGACGCCCAATTCCTTGAGATGAGACACGAGGTATTCCGCCTTTTTGCACTCGCCCTCACCTCTCGGCGGTGCCAGCGCCGGAATGGCGGTCAGAGCCGTCTCCAGCTCCACTGCATAGTCTCGGTACCCCTCAATCCTCTTCACCAGTTTTTCGTAGAGTTCTCGTCCGCGCATTCGTCCGCCTCCTCGACGTCGCTCCGCCCCGGTCAATCCGGAGAAACCGAACGTCCGATGGTCACAGACAGACGTAGTAGGCGCGCAGACGCAGCCTGTCAAGAACGGCGCAACGCAGGCCGTTCGTCAGACCGGCTATCCGACAATCACCATGTACAGCACGTACGAAAGACACGCAACCGCCGCCATGGCCACGTAGGCCTCCTGGGCAAGCACGCGTCCCCGGGGACGTCTGTGGGGCCTGAACGGTCCCTGTATGCAGCTCTTGGTTGTCATGGCCCCATTGTGTCAGTTGCATTCGATCTGGGCAAATTTTCGACCATTTCGGACCAATTCGTCCCACGTAAACGCCCTTATGGCACAACGGAAATAGCGCCCTACCCAGTCCCCCTCCTCTGATTTGCCACTATTTCCCGGTCTTCTGCGGTCTCTCACTGGCGTGGCGTCGCCCAGGCCATGGGCCACCACGACCAGCCACATGGTCCGGCCAATTCCTCCCGCGCATCAACGACAATGGGCCCCCGCACCTCCCACAATCTCACAGCGGGTGAATCCCAATTCGACGCAATCAACCTCGTACCAGTATCCGTCGAGGCACACGACCACTTTGTTCCCATCGCATCGCTCTTGGTCCTGGCCGTCGATGCACTCGGTGCCAGCCCCCACGCATGACAGACTCTTCGGATCGCAGTTCTTTTCTCCGGGAAGGTTCTCACAATGGATGATCGCCTGCCGCCCTCCCACGCAGGTGTTGAGCACGGGGCCCTGGCAGGTCGCAGTCATGTTCCTCGGACAGGGGTCTCCCTGCCCAACACACCCAAGATTCCCGTTGTTGGTCTTGCCGCAGATCACCCCATCCGTGGCACAATCACGAATGTTGACGTACCCCTGGTCGCAGGTCAAAAGCAGATTCCCGGCGCAGTTTGCCTCATAGTCAGTTGAGTCGCAGGCCCCATACCCACAAAACGGCGTCGTCTGCCCGCCAGGCAACGTTCCCAGAGCACAGACCTGCCCAGTGGAACGACAGTCGAACCGATACAATTTTCGGTCCATCACATCGCAATACACGCGAACGTCCCGGTCACAGAAACCATCATCGAGTTCCTTGCATGGCAATAGATCCGAACCCCCTCCGTAGCACTGTCTGACAGCCTTGCAGTTCCCCTCAGCCTGATTCACGCATCGATATATCTGACTCCACAGCGCGCCCTGACTCGCATCGAACGCCTGGTCATAGTGACTCGTGACGCAATGAGACAGATATCCATACGGCATGACCCCGCAGACATCGCTGCGCAAACAGCCCTCGACCACCTCCTGTCTCGATATCAAGGTCGGCTGGGCATCCAGTCCGGCATCCACTGCCTCCGACCCATGAGACGAGCCCGAGCAGGCCGACGGAGCAATCGACACGAGCAGCGTGAACAGCCAAGACATTACGAACGAACCGATTGTAGGCGCATTGCGCAGTACCATGTCACCTCCGCCCAAATCATCATGCAAGGCCGTCGCAAAATGGTCACATCCGGCCTCTATGAAATCGAACAAAACACGAATGGATTGCAAAAACTTGCTCACAGCAAACCACTTGATACCATAAAAGCCATCATTTATGGTGGCCATTCAAGGAGGCAATCATGAGAAACAACCGTCATCATCGAACTCGGCGCACCCAGGACCCGCAGCAGGCCGTTCAGCATTTCCTGGAGACAGCGGTTCTCAAGCTTGGCTTCCGGGCACTGGTCCTGGCCGACCAACAGGGAGAACTCGTGGCTGCCGCCGGATCCGACCTGGACAATGTCCTGGCCGCCCAATCGGCCCCGGCCATTTTCCGAGACGACGAGGCCTACCCAGAAGACGTACCCGACCCCTATTTCGTGGAGCCTCTTCCGGCGCAGCCCAAAAACTATTACTTGATGGCCATGGGACAGAGTTCCCCGGCCGTACTCAAAAGTAGCGGCACCATCACAGGAATACGTCGCATCCTGAACCTGTAGATCGGCAGGCGGGGACTCAATCCACCGCAAAGAACCGATCTTGGGGCGCTCCACAGACCGGACAGGTATCCGGTGCCTCACCGTCCACCACGTATCCGCACACGGAACAAACCTGATAGGTCGTGTCCTCTTCGACTGCCATGTGCGCCATGGCCTTCTTGTAAAGACCTGCGTGGGCCTCTTCTGCATCCCTGGCATGAGAAAAACTGATGAGCGCCCCCTTGTGACCATCCTCGTCTGCCTGCTGAATGAACGCAGGATAGTAGTTCTCGCTCACGCTCTTTTCACTCTCGAAGCTCTTTTCGAGGTTGTCCTCCGTGTCACCAATCACCTTCATGTGCCGCAGATGGCTCACCGCGTGAATGCGCTCGGCCGCGGATATGGCGCGAAAGAGTTTTGCAATTTGCTCGTAGCCCTCTTGCTCAGCCTTGAGGGCATAGCCCCACAGACGAGCCGTTGCCTTGGCCTCACCCACGAAGGCCGCGTACAGATTTCCCTCGGTTTTCGTCATGGTTTTCCTCCAACGAACCTGATTTTGTGAACATGGTTCGATACCGGAATCGTGCAAGCATACCACTATCTGGCATCACCACCCTAAGAAACGACATCCATCAGGCGCTTCTGACCTGGCAAGAACAACGTCCGCATGGATGCATCCCCAAAGAGAGCCGCGGTTCCATCGATTCGACTACTCCGGATTTGGTGACTCGCAATCCCATACCAGATTGAAGTCGTGCAGGATCGGCGTGTCGGTCTGCTCCTGAGACGTCAGTTCGAATTCGACCTGAATGTACCGTGCGGGATCCGGCCACACGGGACCAATAGGCGATGCGGTCAGGTCTGCGGGAGAATCCTCCCAGTATCCAAACCACTGGCCCATGTTCTGCGGGTCGTCCCCGGTGCGGACCCGCACCTTGACCGCCGTGCCTTGCGGCGTGGTTGCGTTCCACTCCACCCGCAGCCAATGGGTATCCAGATCCTCGCCGCAGCCTTCCATCAAGTACGTGTACGTGCCTCTCGGTCTCGTAAAGTTCCGCAGACCGTATCCCGTAAAGTCCGAATAGGTGTATGGATTCAGCCCTACTGGTACGACATAGACGTTGTTGGTGAGATCCACCGGATTCCCGGCGGAATCCAGGTCGATCTTGGTCGCGGTCGAGGCATTGTAGCTCATGCCCCACACGTTCCCGTCGAAGTCCAGGCCGACGCCGATCATGCCACCGCCAAGATTCAAGTCGATCCGCATGGCTCCCTGAGCCGCAACCTGAGCCCAGGTCCAATCACCATCTTGGATACCGCCGGGCAGACGAACGATGTACCCGTTGGTCGAAGCCACCCACACCCACCCGCGCAGATCGGCGGCGATGCCTCTCGTGTGCTGAATCACTCCCTCTTCGCTCGTGTGGATCCTGGTCCAGACGCCGTCGTCGAGCGAATCGAAACTCGTTCGGTCCGGTCGGTACCGAAATACGTCATAGGTACTCCACCCTCCAAGCCAAATGTTGGCCTGTCCATCGGTGCAAATTCCGTAGAAGGCCCCGCTGGAACTCCACGGCGGCGACAACAGCGGCCCCATCCGAGTGGTGTTGCCTGTGTCAAAGTAGGTAATATGCGCATTTACGAGGTCGGTCGCCCACAAAATGCCCTGTCGGTCCACCGTGCAGCCGTAGACGCGCATTCCCGCTGGCAACGTGACCTGGTCCAAAATGGCTCCCGTGGTCCCGTCCAACTTGTAGAACACATTTGGGCTCAGGCTGAACGTTCCAACCCACGCATTCCCACTGCCTCCGCTGTACGGGTCGCCGGCATCGAGGCAAATGGACCTGCCCACCGCATCGTTCGAACCGTAGTTCACGGTGAACAACACGCATTCGTCATCGAGACCAAGAAACTCCGGCGGCAGCCCGTTCGTGCAGACCGTGCTCAGGTCGTCCGGGTGTCCATCTCCGTCACAGTCCAACGTGATTTGGCCGTCGCCATCCTGGTCCTGAGACGTGTCGATCACCCCGCTGCCGTTCCGGTCGATGCAGTCATCGATGCTGTTTGCGATCTTGGTTGCAGATGCCTGGCCGCCAAAGGCCCGATTGGCCACCCACACATCGAAATTGAAGTCAACGGCCGTTCGGCTCGGATGGTTCAGGTCCGTTTGAATGGGTTGACCATTGATAT
>JAGGXR010000072.1 GCA_021162935.1 Deltaproteobacteria bacterium | reverse complement strand
GGTGGCCATGGGACCCCACGAGGGAGAGTCAACCGTGTTTCCCCGGATGGTTGAAGCCCTGCACAAGGCCTACGGTCGAAGCGATATGATCGATATCATCGACGCCGACGCCGGTCTCACCTCCCTTGCCAACGCAGACCTTGTCGACAAGCTGGGATACGGCTACGTCTTTGCCATCAAAGGCAACCAGCCAGAGCTGTTTGCCGAGGCAAGAGCCCTGCTGGAGCCCATGACTGCCAGCCAGCCCCCAGAGGCCGAAAGCGCCTGGGAGGGCCGCAACGGCAAGCAAATCCGCCGACGCCTCTGGAGGACGCCGGAGATGAGGGGCTTTGAAAACAGCGTGGGCACCTGGAGTCACCTCCGCCAGACTTGGCTGGTGCGCCAGGAGACGCGCAACAAGGAGGGAAGCGTGGAAATCGAAGACCGATTCTTCGTGACCTCCCTGCTGTGGAACTACTTCAAGTCTATCCAGATTCTCCTGTTGGTCCGAGGCCACTGGGGGATCGAGAACGACTCCAACAACAGCCTGGACCTGCAATGGCTTGAGGACTCTGGCCCATGGTGCACCCAGGGCAACGCGGTCTGGGCACTGGGACTGCTCCGGCTCATGGCCTACAACATCGTACAGTACCTGCGTAAACGCCGGCTGCGCCGCAACGACAAGATCGGGGCATGGATGTCGCCCATGCGCTGGCGCACGGTCTTCAAGCTCATCCGCCAAGCACTAGAAAATGCGGCTCCTGTGTCGCTGCAGGTTTTCCCCGGCGTCTGATTCGAGGCCCTTCCGCGCGCCGGGTCACATAGCATCCGAGTCCGACGCCGCGCTGGCGGAAAGGCCGCGGCCTCGCTCGACGCAGGGCAAACGGACACACGGACGACGTAGGCGGCCTCCTGGCCGCCGCGTTCACGTGCGCCCGGGCCGGACGACGATCGGGCCCGAGTTTGAAATCCGCGTGACGGTTGACTCTGTATGGCGATGTGGTAGCCTGGGCCGCCAAAATGGGCTGCGGAGGCTTTTCTTCGTGCATGGGTGAGAAGAGGTCGGTGGAGGCTGTGGGGTCGGCATTTTGGGTCTGACACAGCCGACGAGAAAGGCCGATCTTGGAAATGGCGGCCGCATTTTGGGGATTGCGGACGAGGTTCATTCGTCCTGATTTGGACCGTTTGGTTGTGAGAGATGTCATGGACAGAGAATACATCCTGGTCAAGGGGGCCCGTGAGCACAATCTCAAAGACGTGGATGTCCAGATTCCACGGAACCAACTCGTGGTGGTGACGGGTCTGTCCGGTTCAGGGAAGTCGTCTTTGGCTTTCGATACCGTCTACGCCGAGGGTCAGCGTCGCTATGTAGAATCGCTGAGCACTTATGCCAGGCAGTTTCTCGAACAGCTTCGAAAGCCGGACGTGGACTCGATCGAAGGTCTGTCGCCGGCGGTTTCCGTGGAGCAGCGGACCACGAGCCGTAATCCGCGTTCCACAGTAGGCACCATCACCGAAATCTATGATTATATGAGACTGCTCTTCGCCCGGGTCGGGGTGCCCCACTGTCCGCTGTGTGGCCGCGAGGTTGAGAGCCAGACGGTGCAACAGATGACGGATCATTTGATGGCGTTGCCGGCTGGAACGAGGATGGCGATCTTATCGCCCGTGGTGCGTGGCAAGAAGGGCGAGCACCATTCCGAGTTCGAGATGCTGCGACGACAGGGGTTTACCCGCGTGGCGGTGGACGGCAGTGTCTATGACCTGGGGGACGAGATCGATCTGGACCGCCGCAAGCAGCACGATATCGACGTGTACGTGGATCGCCTCGTGGTCAAGAAGGGGATCGAGGGGAGGTTGGCGGATTCTATCGAGTTGGCTCTCAAGCTTGCAGACGGGATCGTGAAGGTGTCGCTCGTGGAGCAGGACGAGGACCTGCTGTTTTCCGAAAAATTCGCCTGTGTGTTCTGTGGTGTGAGTTTTCCCGATATCGAGCCTAGGCTGTTCTCGTTCAACAATCCGTATGGAGCCTGCGAAAAATGCGGCGGACTTGGGACCCTGATGTTCTTTGACCCTGAGTTGCTGGTTCCCAACGATCGGCTCTCCCTCAAGGAAGGGGCTATTGCACCCTGGTCACGGCGCAGTTCCGCATATTTCCAAAAAGTGCTCGACGCATTGGCCGCGCATTACAAGTTCGACCTCTACACGCCGTTTCGTCGGCTGCCCGACAAGGTTCGGCACGTGCTGTTGTACGGATCGGGGCCCGAAAAGGTGGAGTTGCCCGCCCTGCGTGGCACCAAGACGGTCAAGAAGTCATTCGAAGGGGTGCTGCCGTCGCTGGAGCGCAAGCTCCGTGAGTACGAGAAAAAGGAAAAGGATGGGGCTGGGGCGGGCCAGGACCGGGGCGGGTTCGAAGAATTTCGTCGGTACATGAACCGGGCGCCCTGTCCTGAGTGCCATGGCACGAGGCTGCGTGCCGAGGCGCGCGCGGTGCTCCTAGGCGATCGATCCATCGATCAGGTGACGAGCCTGTCCGTGCGGGATGCCAGGACGTTTTTCACCGGTCTGGAGCTGGACGATCGTCAGGAGTTGGTCGCTGGCAGAGTGCTCAAGGAGATCGGCGATCGCCTCGGGTTCCTGGACGACGTCGGCCTTGGGTACCTGACCCTGGACCGGAGCGCCTCGACCCTTTCGGGTGGCGAGGCGCAACGGATTCGTCTGGCGACGCAGATCGGTTCTTCGTTGGTCGGCGTGCTTTATATTCTGGACGAGCCGAGCATCGGCCTGCATCAGCGGGACAATCAGCGTCTGTTGGACACGCTGTTTCATCTCAGAGATTTGGGGAATACGGTGCTCGTGGTGGAGCACGATGAGCAGACCATTGGTTCGGCGGACTATGTGATTGACATGGGACCGGGCGCCGGTGTTGCCGGGGGACGGGTGATCGCCGCTGGGACGCCCAAGGAGGTGGCTTCGTCCACCCAGTCTCTGACTGGGGCTTACCTGAGCGGACGAGCACGGATCGAATCGCCCAAAAGGCGCAGGAAGGGGGTTGGAGGGCAGGTGGTGCTCAAACGCGCCACCACGAACAATCTGGATGGCATCACGGTGCGGTTTCCTCTTGGCGTGCTCACCTGTGTGACCGGTGTGTCCGGTTCAGGGAAATCGTCTCTGGTGGTGGACACGTTGCTGCCGGCGTTCCAGGAGCGGCTCTATCATGTGACCCGTGATTCGGGCGAGTACGAAGAATTGCTCGGCGTCCATAACGTGGACAAGGTGATAGCCATCGACCAGGAGCCCATTGGCAGGACGCCCCGCTCGAATCCGGCGACGTACACGGGCTTGTTCACCCATGTGCGTGAACTGTTCGCCCAGTTGCCCGAGTCGCGGATGCGGGGCTACGGGCCCGGTCGCTTTTCGTTCAATGTGAAGGGCGGCCGATGTGAGGCCTGCGAGGGAGACGGTATCCTGAGGATCGAGATGCACTTCCTGCCGGATGTGTACGTCACCTGCGAGGTCTGTGGTGGGAAACGATACAATCGTGAGACCCTCGACATTCGGTACAAGGGCAAGAGCATCTTCGACGTTTTGGAGATGACGGTGAACCAGGCTTCGGAGTTTTTGGCGAACGTACCGAAGGTGCGCACCAAGCTCCAGACCCTCCAGGATGTCGGGCTCGGATACCTCAAGTTGGGGCAGCCAGCCAATACGCTGTCTGGGGGTGAGGCGCAGCGTCTCAAGTTGTCGCGTGAACTCGCCAGGAAGAGTACGGGCAGCACGTTTTATATTCTGGACGAGCCCACCACTGGTTTGCATTTTGCCGATATCGAGCGACTTCTTGCCGTGCTCAATCGGCTCGTGGACGGTGGGAATACGGTTGTGGTCATCGAGCACAATCTGGATGTGATAAAATCGGCCGATCACATCATCGACTTGGGGCCAGAGGGTGGGGACGAAGGGGGACGACTCGTGGTCGAGGGAACGCCCGAAGATGTGGCCA
The DNA here is from genome assembly GCA_021162935.1 of Deltaproteobacteria bacterium. GTDB lineage: Bacteria > Myxococcota_A > Polyangia > HGW-17 > SLPX01 > JAGGXR01. The sequence continues at coordinate 2,052 of JAGGXR010000072.1, read as the reverse complement.
GGGCCAAGGGGTCCCACACCGGGCGGTATCTCAAGAAGGTGCTGTAACCGAATCCAACGGAACCCGATGATCGAGATTTGCGCGGATCGACGTTTGTGGTTTCTGATCGTTGGGCCTGCGTTGCGTCGTTTTTGGACCGATTTTCACCTTTACGGTTGATTTCTTCCTGGCTTTCGGATTTTTTCTGATTCTTTTTGACGATCCCCCCAAAGATCTGATAGAAATGTTGGTGATAGTCATTACAGTCTTGGTTCCTGCACCCGTGGGTTGTCATCGAAACATGGGTGCCCTGTGAGGGGGGGGAGAATGAAGGGGCGAGGGCTGTGTGGCATACGGACGAGAGGATGGACGGGCATGACAGAAGGTAGGCGTGGCATGGACAAAGAGACGGAGCAGCATCGTTCGGACCTGCGTGGTTGGACCGAGAAGCAAGGGAAAGTCTTCTGGTATTTGAAGAAAGTTCCGATGATTGCAGAACTCTCTGCTTCTGATTGGGAGTGGCTCCAGCCGCGAGTGACTCTATGGGAGATTCGTCGCCGAACCATCGTGTATCTGCCAAGTGATTGGTCTGAAAGCGTGTTCTTCATCAATGGAGGTCGGATCAAAGTCTCCCGGGTCACCAGAGACGGGCGTGAGGTGACCCTGCGCTATCTTGGTCCTGGAGATATGTTCGGCGAACAGTGTTTGTTTCGGGGCGGGGCCAGGAACGAGATGGCCGAGACCACCGAGACGAGCCTCGTCACCGAGGTGCCGCGCGAAGACTTCGAGTCCCTCGTGGAGCGGCGGCCTCAATTGGCCAAACAGCTCTTGGCCTTGATGATCCAGACTCGGGTCGATGTCGAGGAGCGGGTGCAGAACCTGCTCTTTACCGATGTCCGGGGCAAGTTGGCCGGTCTGCTGTTGCAGCTCGCCGACCAGCACGGGGTCGATGAGGGAGACGCTCGTCTCATCCAACTCCGGATCACCCATCAGGAAATGGCCAACCTCATCGGCGCCACCCGTGAGACCGTCAGTTTGACCCTCTCTGAATTTCGGCGGAAGGGTTTCATCACGAGCGACCATCACTTCCTGGTTCTTTTGGACGAAGATCCACTGCGCGCCATGCTGTAGCGCTCGATCGCCGATTCGAACTCTGCACGAGAAGAGAGAAATCCGCGGTGATCAGAATCCTGTTCGGTGTTTGCTAACGGATCTTCGCCTCTGAATCACACGCGGATACCCCTGCAAGTATCACGAATTATGAGGGATTAGGTTCAGAAGGAAGTCTTTTTGTAGTGTGTACATTTGCCTCGTACCCAGGTGCACTCGCCGTGACCAGAACAGTCGATTTTCTCACATTGAAGCAGGACTCCATCCTTGATGCAATCAAGCCCCGAAGGGTAGTACCCGGGATCACAGGCACAGACCGGTTTGGATTCGCCGACGATGCCGCAGGTGCCGTGCCCCGAACAGTCGGCCCCGCCGCAGACATCCTGATAGGTCGGTAGAAAGTCTGCAATACATGCAACAAAACTCATCTGCGCACCGAGGAGGAGCACAAAATACAGTGCCTATATCCTCAAAAACCTCGTGATCTTACTGCTGGCGGTGGCGTATTTTACGGCTGTGCGCGTAGGCCTGAACGTCAGGTTGAAAATTTTGGCCCTACATGTGCTGGGCGCAGCCAAACGCTTGTTCGGGATTCCCGACTTTCGCTACTATGCTTTGTCCGATGGCATGAAGGACATTCTGCACAAAACGGGAAAAGGAACCTTGCACGCACGAAACGAGAAAATTGCACCTGACCCTCAACTCTCCCTATTCGACCCCTGAAATTTTTGGCGGAAGTCCTGGTGCTCATGGACTTGACTGAAGCTGAAGAGGAGGACATGCTCGAAGCTGCGTGACCGATCAACCCGAAGGGGCCGGTGTCGGGAAAATACTTAACTTGTTCCCATCCCAAAAGTAGGGTTTTGCGGCAAGTAAGGGGGACATGTCGGCGCTGGGGATCTGCGATAGGAGCGCAGAGATTGGTGTTGGAGGCAAGAAGTGATGGAGTTGGCGCAGCAAAGG
>JAGGXR010000002.1 GCA_021162935.1 Deltaproteobacteria bacterium | reverse complement strand
GATGACGGTGGGCCTCGACTCCGCCCCCAAAGACCATGTCCACGCCGATTCCGCTGGGGTTGCGGCTAAACTCGGACTGGATGAATTTGACCATGTCCGCGGTGCCGCCCACGTTGAGCCATTCTACATAGGCGTCGATCCCTTTGGTGCGATGCACGAATTGGGAGAAGCCACGTGCGAATTCGTACCTGGCGCCTTCCCAATGGGACGAGATCACCACCAACTTGCGGCCCCGATGCTCCAGACCGGAGGCCTGCTGCTGCGACGGTCGCATGGCAAAGGGCAACACGAGCAGGCCCACGAGCAAGAGCACGAAGGCACCGGTTCCGATGAACCCCGATGTCTGGCTTCGGCCTGCCACGGCCACAGGGCCGTCCATCGTCGATTGCGTTTCCATGACCTACTAGCATCCCTGGACGGCGAGGTGAGGTCAAGAAATGTTGAAGTTTCGTTCGATGAGATGCGGATCAACCGGCAACTCGCCTTGCCTGTTTGTGTAGGATGTTTTGTCCAGTCCATGGAGATCGGGTTGCCGAAGGACGTGACCTCCTTGGAAGGTGCCGAGCCGTTTGGTGGAACGACCGGGCAGGCCCGGTTCTTTTTCGTTCCATGGACAAAGATCGTTGACAAAGATTGTTCGATATGAACAAATAGTAACTCAGATCTGAGTGACGAAAATACAGGAGCAGGCCATGACAGGAACAGAACAGGAACGAATGATGAACCGCACCGTCATTCTGCCGGGATCGAATCCGCCGGTCGCTCCAAAGTCGCTGTGGGCAGGCGCGACCGCTGCAGCCTTTTTGGTGATCACCATGGCCGCCTGCAGCACGCAGTCGGTTGACCGAAACACGGACCATGCCGTCCAAGCCACGGCCCCGGCAACGGGCAAGGCCGACGGCAGCGACCAGGCGGACCATAACTGCCGGATCGTCTTGCGTTCCATGGAACGTACGAAGGACGCCAGCGGGCAGCCCATCCAGACCTGTGACGACGAGGGCTGCCACTGGACCTGGGAGGCTCGGATCGACGTGGCCTCGGATCTGCTTCTCCGAAGAATCGCGCTGCTCTACCACCGGACGAACGACCCGGTCTGGTGGGAAGCGCCGGCCGAAGTCATGGGCGTCGGCGGCGCCGGCTTCACCCGTTTTCGCGTGCTCGTGACCCAGCACGTTCCAGGCCCTGGCGACGATGACGCCATCGAAGCGATCCCGCTTCTCCTTCAGGACGACAACGACAGGCTGTTCGATCACAACATCGTCGAGGGCGATCTGGACAGCTATCGCCTGGAGGCCTACAGCGGATATCGGGTCTACACGAACACCAAGGTGTGCAGCCACCGGCCGGACACGGCGGGTCTTATTTTCGGCTCGGACTGGAGTGCGTACGACGAGAACCACGACTTACAGGCAGGGGGCAAAGTCGCTATCAAATATGACCTGGACCGGATGACCCAATGCCGAGGCACGCACAATGGCTACCCGGCCTGGCTCATCCGAGCCACGATCCAGTTTCTTCCAGGGGGACAGACCAAGACGAGTCCTGTCATGGCGTTCCGAAACGACCGAGGAACGCCCATCGACGAAGCCTACCCGATTCCTTTCGAGGTGGACGTTCCGCAAGATGCCACTGAGGCTGTGGTCTGGTTCCACAACACCGCGGCTTCGGGCGGATTCTGTGAGGCCTGGGATAGCAACTACAACAAGAACTATCACTTCGCCGTACTCCCCGCCAAGGGAACGGATCCCTGCGAAAATGTCCTCCTTTGGAAGGGCCGCGAGCACGAGGCTCAACCATTCTGTCCGGCCTATCAAGTGAACGAAAATCAGGATGCGGCGGACTGTGCGCTCTATCTGGACGCAATCCAGGATGTGCAGACGGGCCACTACGGAATACCCGAATACTGGCTGGAGGCAACCCTCGTGGCCCGGTCCGACCAGGGACAGGTCCTGGGGGCCGGCATGTACGTGGAGGCGCTCGATCGAAGCGACGCCACACAAAAAAGCACATGGTCCTTTGGATATGCAGATCCCTCGGGTACCTGGCACACAGGCTTCCAATACATAGAGACTGGGTACCCGATCACGGGGAGCGAAGAACGTCGCGTCACCGCCTTTGCCTTTTTTGCCGACGTGCGTCGCGCCAACGGGACGGTCGTGCGTGTCTGGCAGAGCCGTGGAGGCGCCAACTATCACTGGGACGATGCATTCGGATTGCCCACGACACGCCAGTACATTGCCTACGGGCACGTAGAACAGGCCAACCAGTCATCCCAGGTCTTCGAAAACACCTGGAGTTGCCGATAGTGCGACCGAGTCGAATCGAGGTCGCCGAGGGGCGTACGGACACCGACCATTGCTGATGGGGACGAGCCGCCCGACCGGGTTATTTCCTCCTTCCCTATCCATCGACCAGGACGCAACCTACCGGGCCACAGAAAAATCACGGTGCCGTGATTGTCTGACTGTCATCCTTTGTCCAATGGAACTGGACGGCCGTCGCTGTTTGGATGTATGGTCCCATTTTCAGCAGGCAGAAGGTTCGTGGCGTCGGGTGGGCCTCGGTGTCGGTGTGAATGAACGCTTCTCGGGTACAAAGGTGTGATGCAGACCCATGTCCAACGAGGCGCTGATGACACAGATGGGTAACAAGGGTGGAGCGACGTCCGACGGGAACTGTTGTGAGGATCAGGTCTTCTCCGCGCTCCAGGCGGCGGTCACCATGTCGGGCGAGCCCACCGTGTTGCTGGACGGGACGCTCGTGGTCCTGGCGATGAACGATGCGGCTATCTCGGCCCTTGGAGTGGATGGGCCTGCTGCTTTGGGTCGACCGGCTCCGGATGTGTTCGGAGACGTGGGATACGGACACACGATCGAGCGGGTGGCACAGGCGGCCCTGAGGGGCGGGGGAGCAGTCAGTGCCCGATTGACTGCTTCTGATTTTGCTCGGGACACCATGCAATGGAAGGTCAAGGCCTCGGTGGTTTCTGCGGGGGCGCATCGATTCGTGCTCGTTAGCCTCGTGCTCGAAGGGCCTTGGTGGGGCCGACGATCGATCCATGGTTTTGTGGATCACGCCGCCGTGGGGTCTCCCGAGGAGTTTCGTGTCCTGTTGGATCTGCTGCCCGACATCGTGTTCGAGGTGGATTCGAACGGCAAGGTTCTCTACTCCAACGGGATTGCCGTGGAACTGCTCGGCTACACGCCCGAGGAGCTGTGGGGGCGTTCCATGATCGAGTTTCTCGCTCCAGCCGATCGGGATCGGTTCATCCGCATGCTTGGCCAGATGATGGTGGGCGAACTCGTGCATCGCAACGTGCATTACCAGTTTTTGGCTTCCAGTGGGCAAGAGTTTCCCGTAGAGGTGAACGCCATCGTCGTCCAGGGGCCCAACCAGGAACCCAGGGTTCTGGGTATCGCCCGGGACTACACGAGACGATTGCGGCTCGAAGATCGGCTCAGGAATTCTGAGCAGCGCTACAAGGACCTGTTCGACCTGTCCCGTGATCTCATTTTTTCGGTCGATCGGCAGGGACGCATCCTGGACATCAACCGAACAGCCGTGGCTCTGACGGGAAAACCACGACATGCCATGGTCGGCACCGTGTTTTCAGACATGCTGACCGAGACCTCGAAGCAGGCGTTCAAGTTGGCCTTCCATGAGGCGGTGGAGGGCAGAGCTACGGATGTCGAGGTGCAGTTGGTGGCCCGTCGGGGTCGGACGACGATTATCGATATCGCTTTGGCTCCCATGTCCAGCGACGGGAAGGTCACCGGTGCCCATGGCACAGCAAGGGACGTGACGGAACGACGTCAGCTCCAGCAGGAGATGCAGCATTTTCAAAAAATGGAGAGTCTTGGCCGTTTGGCGGCCGGGATTGCCCACGACTTCAACAACATTTTGGGGGTCGTGTTGGGCCTGGCGTCTGTTTTGGAGCGAGCCTCCGAGTTGGATGCCTACCGTCGGGACATCGAGGGAATCGTGCAGGCGGCGCGTCAGGGAGCCGAGTTGACCAGGCAGATCCTGTCTTTTGCCCAGGTTGGGGCGCGTCGCAAGGATGTGGTGGATCTGGCGGCTCTGGTGGTGGAGGTGGCGGAGTTGCTGCGGCGGACCATGCCTCGCAACATCGTTTTGGACACCGATGTACGTCCCAAGCCCATTTACGTGCGTGGCGATGCGGGCCAGATGCGCCAGGTCATCGTGAATCTCTGTATGAACGCCAAGGATGCCATGCCATCGGGCGGGAAGGTGCACGTGGCAGTGCGGCGGAAACGGTCCGTGTCCAGACCTGAGGCAGGTGATGTGGAACTGACCGTTCAGGATGAAGGACCGGGTGTCCCGCGGTCCCTTCAGGCGCGTATTTTCGAGCCGTTTTTTTCCACCAAAGGGCCCGAGCAGGGAGCAGGTCTCGGTTTGGCAGTCTGTTGGGGGATCGTGCAGGAGCATGGGGGGCGGATCCACGTCGAGAACGTTCGTGGGGCCGGCGCGCTGTTCCACGTGGTGCTTCCCGAATCGAAAGAGGTGCCCAGACGGTTTCAGACTCCCAAGGCAGTGCGTGAGTCCGAATCTGGTATTTCCCACACGGCGTTGGTGATCGACGATCAGCCTGCCATGCGTCGGGCGGCAGCCAGGATGCTCGAAACGGAAGGGTACCGGGTCTGGACCGCCGGATGCTGGGAGGATGTGGAGAAGGTCTGCCGCGCCAGACCGGAGGGGTTCGACGTGGTGCTCCTGGACCTGTCGCTTCCCGACGTGGATGGCCTGGACATCTATCGTCGGCTGCGAAAGATCTACGACGAACCGAGAGTCATCGCCATTTCAGGATACAGCGCCAAGGGGGTGGCGCAGCAGATCCTCGAAGAAGGGGCCAAGGCGTTCCTGCAGAAGCCGTTTATCTGGTCCGAACTCAAGGAGAAACTGTCCAAGATCGTGTAGCAGGTGGAAGCTACTGAGTTGGTTCTGTGGCCGCCTCGGAGAGCCGTCTGCCGTACATGTGGTCGTAGTAGTCCCGGTAGGCCCCCGATGTCACGTTTTCGACCCATTCCCGGTGGCTCAGGTACCAGTCCACTGTGGCCTCGATGGCCGCCTCGAAGGTCCATTTGGGCGACCAGCCCAGATCCGTCATTTTGGCCACGTCGAGGGCGTATCGGAGGTCGTGTCCCGGCCGATCTTCGATGTGGGTGATGAGCGCCCGGCTGGAACCCTGGTTGCGGCCGAGCCTCGCATCGGTCAGGTCGCAGAGGCCGCGAACCAGGTCGATGTTTTCCTGGAGTCGGCCCGTGGCCACGTTGTAATGCTGCCCGGGTTCGGCTTTACGAGACAGGCGATCCAGGGCGCGACACAGGTCTTCGACGTAGATCCAATCTCGTTGTTGGCGGCCGTTTCCGTAGATGGGCAGTGGATTTTCGGAGATGATGTTGTGCACCATGAGCGGGATGAGCTTTTCCGGAAATTGATACGGTCCGAAGTTGTTCGATGGATGGACCACGGCCACGGGAAGCGACCACGTGGTGTGGTAGGCGCCTACGAGCATGTCGGCTCCGGCCTTGGCGGCCGAGTAGGGAGATGCCGGTCGGTAGGGCGCTGTTTCGTCGAAGGATTGGTCCTTTGGGGTGGAGCCGAACACTTCGTCCGTGGACATGTGCAGGATCAGGTTGGGGCGTCCGGTTCGACGGCGCAGGTCCCACGATGCTTCGAGGAGCGTGGCCGTACCCAGCACGTTCGTCTTGACGAAGACCTGGGGATCCACCAGGGACCGGTCCACGTGGGTCTCGGCGGCGAGATGGATCACGAGGTCCGGCTGGATCCGTTCGAAAGCCTTGTGCAGAGTCTGCGCGTCGGCCACGTCGCCTCGGATGAAGTCCAAAGCGCCCGCGTCGATCAGGTCGGCAATGTTGGACAGGTTTCCCGCGTAGGTCAGCTTGTCGAAGCAGGTGACTCGATGTTCTGGGTGCGTGGTAACCCAGTAACGGCACAGGTTCGAGCCGATGAATCCGGCTCCGCCCGTGATGAGCACGCTCGTTCGGCTCATGGCGTATCCTCGTCTGTCTGGGGGGGGGCATCGGGCTGGTGGGTGACAACCTGTCCCTGCCAAAATTCCATTCGATGGGCCTTGTTGCCCGTCTGTTCATCGGGGCGATAGAAAATCGAGTAGCCCATGCTGCGGATGGCTACGTGAGAGATTTCATCGAGACCTTGGCGATGTCGTCTGCGCCAGGTTCCCGTGCACACGGCCAATTTTGGATGACCATCGATGACGCCCAACGGGATGCTGCCGGGCTCGTGGAAGTGTCCATGGCAGATGAAGTGGACTTCTGGGTTCTGCCAGATCGGGTCGGTTCGGAGCAGGTCCAGTGGGATCGTGTCCGGTCCGGCCCGGCGCGACACACGCTTTCCCAGGCCGGCCAGGAATGAATCCGGCATGGCTCCGGACAGGGAAGCCAGGGTCTTGACCGCAGCCCGGATTTTGTCGGCTCGGTCCGGCAGCCAACTCTGATCGTGTTGGCTCAGCCATTGTCGCAGACGTTGGTGCTTGGCGGCATGGACGAGATGCGCCCGCACCAGTTCGCGAATCATGAGCCATGGGTCTCCTTCGAGCCGCCACAGGAGGTAGGATAGGACCCGGAGTTGTGGGCGGACGTCATCGGCCTCCATGAGACAGTCGTAGATGAACTGGTTTTCCGGGATGAGTTTGCTGGCGTCTCCCCCGCAGTCGTCGAGAAAATCTTTGGCCAGTCGGCCGATTACGTCGATGGCGATCCAGTCCGATAGGGAACTCATCCGATAGAGATGGGCGTCGGCTGGTTCCGGCGTCCTTCCGAGGACGTTGTCGTCATAGTTGAATTCACAGGCCGTCCAATCGTACTCGTGGCCATGCTGGATGAGCGTTCCATAGTCGACGTGTTTCCCCGGCACATCCAGGATCCGGGTTGCATGGGGCCAGTCTCTCCAGGGTGTTTTGGTGAAGAGGATTTGGCGGGGGAACGGGTCGTCGGGCGATCCAGGCAGGTTGAGCATGTCATACAGACGGCTTTTGACCTGGACCGACATGTCGGCTAGGCGATCGCTCGTGCCCGGGATGAAGAGAAATTTGGGATGCACGCCTTCGGTGAAGATGTCGTCCGTTCCGTGGGCGATGGCTTCGAGCAGTGCGATGCTCGGTTGCACCCTGGGGTCCTGTTCGATGGATTGGTGGATGGCCCAGACACGTTCTTCGAGTGCATCGGACAGGGGCTGTGATGGCTCGAGCTCTGCATAGGGCCGGAGGGCTCCACCGTCCTTTCCTGGTACGAACCAGGCCTGGTTGCGGATGTAGTCGAAGATGTCTCCGTTGAGCACGATGGTCAGGTCTTTGGCTTGTTTGAGTTTGGCCGCACGGGCGATTTCCTCGAAGAACATGCGCAGGGATCGCGACTCGAGGTTTCGGTTCTGCCCGTGAGGGTCTTGCTGGAAATGGAGATCACTGAGGACGACGAGCATCGAAAGTCCCTCCTGATTCGACCGACTGGTTGGTCGATGGTTCGGTCATTTGTCGACATCTTCGTCGAATGATTGTTCCTGGACCACGATTCCTCGACTGGCTAGGGCTGTGAAAAAATTGTTCGGGTCCAGATAGGCCTCGGGGGCATAGACCCCGGGCTTGATATCCTGTTGATGCGCCAAGACTTGAGCGGCCACCGAGGCGGGCAGGGCGGTCAGTCTGGCCATGCGATCCACTGTGGTGTAGACGAGTCGCGTCCAGCGGCCGTCTTTTTGTCCCACCAAGGTGACCCGGGCCGCCGAACGTTGGACACCACCTACTCGAAACAAGCGCTCCATGCGGTTGATATGGCGGGCCGTTCGGTCGATGGATCGGTCGTCTCGCGTCAGTCCCAACCGGACGGCGGCCTTGACGGCTGCATTGTTCCATTTCGGGACGAGGCCGCCTTTGACCTCGACGTTCTTCAGCTTCATGGTTCTGGGCAGGGTCAAAGTTTCGGGATGGCCCGAGTGAGAGACTTCAGCCTTGCCGAAGGGAGGCGGAAAGACCACTTGTTCGGGCTCCGCCAGGGCCTCGACTCGTTTCCAGTCGCCGTCCCGATAGATCGGGACCTCGCCCGTGGACGTGAACAGGAGATGCTTGACCGCCGCGGGCCCCTGGTAATCGGCAGCGCCCGACAGCCAGTGGATGGAGATGGAGCGCACTCGATCCAGTTTCCGATACCCTTTGAGGGCCAACATATTCGTGATGCCAGGGGACCAGCCCATTCCGGTGACGTAGCAGACGTTGCGTGTCTTGGCCAGTTCATCCAGAGCCAGCAGACCGCCAATCGGGGTATAGTCGTCGCAGATGTCCACACCGTTCACACCGGCATCCAGGATGGCTCTGGCCACGGTGACGGCGAATCGGTAGAAGGGACCGATGCAATTGACTGCGGTGCGGACCCCCTCGACCGCCCGCACGATGGTCTTGGGCCGACCCGCATCCGCCAGGGAGAAGCGTACCCGTTTTCCGAGACGGTCGGCCATGCGACGCCCTGCATCCTGTCTCACGTCCACGATGCGGACCGACAGATCACTGTTGGTCAGCAGGTCGGCCACCACGGCCTGGCCGATTCCACCTGCTCCACCAAGTACCGCTATTTCCATACGTTCTTCCTTATGCCCGAAGCGACACACCGATTCATTCGGTGGCTTTTGCCTCGTCGAATTTCTTGCCGCCGAAGTCGTGGACCTGACCCTTGGCATTGATGCCGCCCATGAGTTCGTACGTGGCGTACTGGCCGTCACAGTCCAGGTCGCCGTACGCCCGGATGGTGAACGCCGCCGTCTTTCCCTTGCCGCTCGTCAGGATGCGGTACTGGTACCGAAACGGTTTCTTGATGGTAAATCCAAGTTGTTTCCATCCTGCGCTGTGCCACAACGTTGCGCTGGCAGGGTGTGGCTTCGTTCCACAGGGCACTCTGGCCGGGGTCGGGCCTGCCGATGGAAACTGGAAGTTGTCTTTATCCTTGGAGTGCTTCCATTGGTAGACCAGGGCCTGATAGATGCGATCCAGGTTTTCATCGACCTCGGCGGTCCATAGTTGCCGTCGATATTCGGGCATCTTCTTCATTTTGCGGCTGCAGGTCGCTCCCAGCATGGGAATGATGAGGGCCAGGAGCAAGGCCACGATGCCGATGCTATGGCTCACGTTCTTGTGCATGGTGTGGGTTCCTCGATGTCTGTTCCGATCGCCCCGTTCGGCCGACCCGCGTACATCGTGGGCGCCTGGGTTCTTCGTCGTTTTCATGGTCGGTCGTCGCTGGTATCGTTCCGGTCGTGCTGTGCGTCGCCCTGTTCGTTGCGAGGTGTCGACTGTTCGTTCCTGTGGTCTGCGTCATCCGTCGCATCCGCAGCGTCGCGAGCGGTGACGCCGGTCGGATCGCCGGCATCCTTGGTGGCGTTTGGTTCCTTGTTTGCGTCGGCGTCATCAGCATCGCTCGCATGGTGCCAGATGCTCAATCGTGATGCAATCACTTGTTCGTAACCGGCCTTGGATGGTTGATAGTATGTTCGTTGCCGGAGTTGGTCCGGCAGGTAGTCCTCTGCAACGTAATGGCCATCGAAATGGTGTGGGTACTTGTAGCCCTTGCCGTACCCCATCTCCTTCATCAGCTTCGTCGGTGCGTTGCGCAGGTGGGCCGGGACCGGCAGGGCCCCGAGTCCGAGCACGTCCTTTCGGGCCGCTGCGTACGCGGTCAGCGACGTGTTCGACTTGGGCGCCGTGGCCAGGTAGATGGCGGCCTGAGTCATGGGGAGCGCTCCTTCTGGCATGCCCATGAATCGGAACGCATCCGTGGCAGCCATGGCAGTCTGGAGCGCCGCAGGGTCTGCGTTGCCCACGTCTTCAGATGCGAAGATGACCATTCTTCGTAGGATGAACAGTGGGTCTTCGCCCGCTTCGAGCATGCGGACCATCCAGTACACGGCGGCATTCGGGTCGGAACCTCGGAGGCTTTTGATGAACGCCGACACCACGTTGTAATGTTCTTCGCCGGATCGGTCGTAGAGGAGCGTGTTGCTCTGCATGGCCTCGGAGACCACGGCGGCCGTGATGACGCGACCACCGTCGGGTCCCTCCAGAGCAATGTCTGCCGCGACTTCCAGGGTATTGAGTGCGCGTCTCGCATCTCCTTGGGCTGCGCGCGCCATCAGGGCCACCACCTCGTCGTCGATGGTCAGGTCCACCGAACCCAGGCCTTGGTTTTTGTTGATGAGCGCCCGGTGGATGATGGTTTCAATGTGGTTTTTGGTCAGGGCTTCGAGTTTCAAGACTTTACATCGGCTCAGCAAGGCCGAGATCACCTCGAAGCTCGGATTTTCCGTGGTGGCACCGATGAACACGACCGTTCCCGCCTCGACGTGGGGGAGAAGGGCATCCTGCTGGGCCTTGTTGAATCGGTGGATTTCGTCCACGAACAGGATGGTTCGGCGTCCCTCCATGCCAAGTCGTTCCTGAGCCTGTTGGACCGCCTCGCGGATATCTTTGACTCCACCCAGCACTGCGGACAGGGCCACGAAACTGGCGCCCGATGTCCGGGCGATGATTCGGGCCAGAGTCGTCTTGCCCGTGCCGGGTGGGCCCCACAAAATGATGGAAGGAAGACGATCCTGTTCGATGGCGCGACGCAGGAGCTTGCCCGTACCCACCAGGTGATCCTGGCCCACGAAATCGTTCATGGTGCGAGGTCGCATGCGTTCGGCGAGGGGCTGGCCCGAGGCACGACCCCTTCTGTGGGCGAACAGTCCTGGTCCGGTGGATCCCTTCATGCCTTCATCTCATGCCTTTTTGCTTCGTGCGTTTGTCGGCCCTGGCCGGTTATCCGTTCAGCGGCTAGGAGACCGCTTCAATGCTTCCATGACGAAAATCGCCACCAACTTTGACAGTGGGTCGCGAGCACCGGTAGCAGGAACGGCTCCGAGTCTATTTGTGCCGTCGAGTCGGCTTTGCACGATGGATGCTGGTCACGAGCACACCGGGCGTCGACCGATGCATCCAGCCGACGAATCCATGGGTCACCAGACCGTCGATCTGCACGAGCCTGCCAATATTTTTCGTCAAAACGTGCGTGGCCGAGCAGCCGGTGACGTCGAACAGCACCGTCTTGCGGTTGCCATGCTTGAGCACGATATACGCGTATTCGCTTCTGGTGCCCCTCATCCGAACGATGTTCGTCAACGTGCCTCTGAGATGGACGCGTCGAACCTTGTGCCCATCCGGAACGAGTCCAACGGTAACGCGATACTTGTGGGTCATCTGATACTGGCGGCCGTGTTGGTCGCGTTTTGTCTTCATGCGCACCGAGTGCCGTTTGTAGCCCGGAGCGAACACGCCCAGGTAGACATCGCCCCTAGGGACAGCGATCCGGTAGTTGCCTCGTCGGTCGGTGGTGGTGCGTCTCGTGCCGCAAGAACCATAGTAGATCGTTGCCGTGGTCACTGGTTTGTGCGTTTTGGCGTCCACGATGCGCCCGGAGATCACGACATCCTTCGAGACGTTGGGAGCCCCGGTTTTAGCATGGGCGCCTGTCGGCATACGGCTGCCTGCAGCTCGAGCGATCGGTCCTTCGATGGATGGACCTGCTGTCCAATCGAAGGGTCCCAACCAAAGGGCCATGACCAGCATGGCCAACACAGTCATCATGGTCGAACGAACACTTCGGTGCTCCATGACGATTTTTCCTCGATTTTGCGAGCATTCATAACCAAGGCGGTCGTTTGTTTCATGACGATCCGCCACAGCAATATGGACGCTGTAGGTCCGAATCTGTTTCACGGTCGCAGCATCGAATGAGACTTTTTCACGGTGCCCGCGCCACGTCAAGTTCGACGGCGTCGTCCGAGGGCGAGACCGAAAGCGAAGAGGAGGAGCCAGAACCCGGGTCCGGATCCGGTGCCAGAAGCGCGGCAGTTGCAACCACCTTCGATGCTCGATTTTTGGTTCGTGCCGCCATCGTGACTCGTGCCGCCATCGTGACTCGTGTCGCCATCGTGACTCGTGCCGCCATCGTGACTCGTGGAGCCATCGGCGGCCATCGTGCCGTCCCCGGAGTTCGAACCGTCGTCGACCACGGCTCCGTCGGGCCTGGGGCCGGAATCGATGGTGATACCCGAGTCTGCGGTCGTGCCCGAATCCACAGACGTACCGGCATCGATTTGGGTCGCGTTGCAATGTCCCGACTGGCAGGTCTCGTTGGCCTGGCAGGGTGATCCGCAGCCGCCACAGTTGGCGTGGTCCGTGTTCAGGTCCACGCATTGGCCGCCGCAGTCGGTCAACCCCTGGTTGCAGACGCATTGCCCGCTGCTGTTGCAGGTATGCAGGGACGCACAGGTGCCGCAACTTCCGCCGCATCCGTCGTCGCCGCATTGCCTGCCCGAGCAGTTGGGCTGGCACTGGCAACCGTTGCCCATGGCTGGGCGCGCAGACGACCAGTCCTGGCTGCAGTTTACGCCGAAGCTGCCCGTGGTCGGGTAGGTCACGACGTGATCAGCCGAGTCATGGAACACGAAATAGTAGTTTTGGCAACTCTGACTCACCGTTGCCGAGTAGATGTACGTGGCGTTGCCGCCCGAGCCCCGTTCCACCGTCATGGCGTGGCAGGCACCGCCAAGATTGACCATTGCAGAGTTTGGCGCTGCCGTGTCGTACCAGTTGGCTCGAAAATCGATGCTCGTCCCCGTTTGCGGATAATGCGCCCCGGCCGGAATCTTTTCCGTGAGATTTCCCGATGCGAAGTCCTGGACCGTGTAGCCTCCGAAGGCTCCCACACCGATTCGTTGGAAGTCTCCCAGGATGTTCCATCGGTGTCCGTTCGACATGGACCACTGGCAGGTCGAATCCGACGTGCTTTCATGGAGCCACATGTAGAAAATGGAAATTGGGTCTCCGTTGGGGGCGATGTTCTCTCCCCAGCCGAATCCATTGACGCCGAACAGCGCGAGCCTGGAGCCCACGTCTGTGCCTCCGCTGCACGATGCCGTACCGCCCTGGCAGGCGCACGAAGGCGAACCGTCGCACTGGTTCGGGTAGTCGTTTCCAATGGTCGAAACAAGCTGGCAGGGAGACGGATGCATCATGCCGCAGTTTGACTTGGTTAGGTTCGCTGCATGAAAGCGAGACGAGTGGCTGAGCCGCTCATCCCACTGCATGGGCGGCAGGGGATGGGTGAAACAATGGGCATCCGCGCAGTTGCTGCAGTTCGCCAGGTCCGTCACTGGGTCGGCCCGGGCCCGATTGACCATGACGTGCCCCATCCGTTCCGACCAGCTTGGAAAGGTGTTGACGGGTTCGCCGTACGCCCGGCTTACCGACTGGATCCTTGCCATGTCTTGGTCTGTGGTCTGTTGGCAACTCCACAGTGCGAGCGCTGCCGCAACGGCAACGAGCGCCGACGCCCAGTGAATCGAGGCAGACCGACGTTGCCCGGGGCGTGCAGGGAGCCCCAAGACGTCCCCATCCTCTTTTTGTTTCGACGGATGCCCACATGACCTGTCATCGTGTTGTGTGTCCATGGTGTCCCTCGTTGTCCCAGTGTCTCATTCCACGACCTCGTCGTTCGCCCAACGTCGGACCGAAGCACAACGCTGCCATAATATCACAAACAGTCCGAGGCAGGGGAGTCGCACGGGATGTCCATTTTCTATTTCGTCGATGATGCACGGGATGGGCGTTTCGATTGCTTCATGTACGTCGTTGTCGGAGAAAAAGCGGTAGATGGTTCCCTTGCCGACCTGAGCCTCTTTGGCCACCTCATCGAGGGTCACCTCGTGGAAGCGTCGATTGCGAAACAGATGCTCCACTGCATTCATTATTTCTTGTTTTTTGTCTCGTTGCTTCAACTCATGACCTCACATCGAATACTGACCAGTCAGTTCTGGCTTCTGTTCGATGCATTGTCAGGGAAAGGATGGAAACGAATCTACGACCATCCGCAAAAAAGACATTTCAGCCTCGAATGGTTCCATGTACCATGCAAACGATCGAACGGACGCAATGTTTGGTTTTCGGTTCCTGCCCGTTTTCTTGGGCAGCAGGGTCCGGAGTCGATTGGGACCGTTCCTTCCAGAAATGATGGGTGATGGTGAGGAGGTAGTACGATGAGGGTGCTGTTTTGGTATTGCGATCGATTTGCCTGGGTTCCTTCGATGAAGACTCTCGATGACAGTCCGGACGCGGATGCTGCTTCGTACGAAAAGCAGGTGGTGGCGTTCGTGCACGTGGAGCCAGCCGATCTAGAGGAAGGGTCGAGCGCCGAGACCAAGCTGGTCAAGAATTCAAAGTGGCTGGCCAGGAAGTGGGACACGAAGAACGTGATCCTCCATTCCTTCGCCCACCTCGGCGAGGACAAGGCTGATCCGGCCGGTGCCCGCGCCCTGCTCGACCGGGCTCAGCAGCGCCTAATCGCGGCCGAGTACGCGGTTATCCAGACGCCCTATGGTTACTTTTTGGATATCCAGATCGACGCTCCGGGCAAGCCTTTGGCGCGCATCTATAAAGAATTCTAAGAAATCTCACTCTTTTTTTGCATGTTTGCGATCGGTTCGGAGCGCTCCGACCGTCAGGCGTGCATTGCTACGCCGGGCTTAGTACCTTACCAATCCAATCCTGCGCAAGATGGTATCAAAGCTCCCTGCGTAGCTGGCTCCTGTATGGTTCCGGCTGCGCCGGGCTAGGAGATCTTGCGCACGGTCAGGATACGGACCAATTTGAGGAAGTACTGTTTTTGGCGTTCAAAGGCGAAGCCTGCGTCTTTGAAGAGTTGATCCCAGTCGTGAACCAGGAACTCGGTGGCATAGGGGCATTCGACGATCGAAAAACCTCGTCGCATGAAATAGTTGCGTTCCTTGATGGTCGGATCCCAGTCCAGCAGATGGAAGGTCCCGCCTGGTTTGAGGGCCTTGGCTGCGTTTTCGAGGACCTTGAGCCGCGAGGCATGGGGCAGGCCATGCAGGACGAACGAGATGAACACCTTGTCGAAGGTTTGGTCGATTTCGAACTCTTCATCGATGCGCTGTTTGGCAATGGCCACGTTGTCGTACTGGGCGCAGTTGTGTTTGAATTGCCGGATCATTTCGTCGCCCACGTCGAAGGCCTGGATGAAACCGGTCTTGCCCAGATGTTCCATCATCAGACATGCGTTTCGGCCGGTTCCCGCGCCCAGGACGAGGATTCGGTCGCCAGGGACGATTCGGATTTGGTCGATGGCGTCCCTGATGAAGGGTCTGTACAGGCCTAGGCTGATGGCGTCCAAGAGGATGTCGTAGTGGTTGGCCATGAAGCCGTGGATTTCAACGTGAGAATCTGGATAGAGTTTGCTCATGATCACTGTACTCCTGCTCAAACGAGTTGTTTTTTGACCAGGTTTGTTGGATACCACGTTTGACACATTTTGCGATCGTGCGCCACAAGGAAATGACTGAGGTGTGTCCAGTGGCGGACCGGCAACCGATCGGCAACCGACCCTCAGCATGCCGTGGCTGCCACGATGAACGTGCGGAGGATGCCTGATGTCGAACCAGCAGGGCCCCGGCGAATCGCCGAGCGGACAGCATGAATCGCCGAGCGGACGGAACAAGTCGCTGGATCGAGGTGGCGAGGATTTACAAAGTCGCCAGGTGGTGTTTCATCCCATCGGCGTCATCCGCACGCCCTACCAGGACATGGCGCCATACCAGCCGCAGGAGGGCGATGCGGCGCCCGGCCGCTTTCGCCTCGTTGTGGACGAGACGTACCAAGAGGGTCTGGCCGACCTGGATGGGTTCACCTACATTTACGTGCTCTACCATTTGAATCGCGTATCGGGTTCGCCTCACATGCGGGCCACTCCTCCCTGGGCGGGGGGCAGGACCGTGGGGCTGTTTTCCTCGCGCTCTCCCAATCGCCCCAATCGCCTCGGGCTGTCGGTGGTGCGTCTGTTGGGCATAGTCGGCAACGTGGTGACCACGACGGGGCTCGATGTGCTCGACGGCACGCCCCTGTTGGATATCAAACCGTACGTGGCCGAGTTGGACTCCAAGGTCGACGCCAACTATGGATGGATCGACGAGGTGGACGGCAGGGATCATCTGCTTTTGCATATTCGGGGTGTGCCCCATGACCATTGAGAGTCACAGGGCAAGTGGCCCCGACAGCGGCGCCTCCAGTCGGCCAGATCGTCTTCCGGACAGTCGCTTTCCTCGCCGGTTCTGGGAACGTTCGGGGCATTTCGTGCAGACACACCTCGACGGATTGACAGCTCTCGCTCTTGGGATCGGGGCCTTCGTCGTGTTGGTCCCCGGACTCAATCGGGCGGGCGTTGGTCGCGACGAAGCCCTTTACATGGTTGCGGGCGAGACCTACTGGGATTGGGCCGAAGGCGCCCATTTCAAGTGGTCGCGCATGCACGATCCCCGTTGGATCGACAGCCATTTCGGGTTCAATCACGAACACCCGCCCCTGGTCAAGGAACTGTCTGGCCTGAGTTGGCGCCTGTTCCATACGTGCAAGTGCCCGAGCCAGCGCGGCCTGCATCAGGTGGGCCACCACATCAAGAACTACAAGAAGAAACACCATACACTGGGTCTCATGTCGGAGATCGAGGCCTTTCGTTTTCCGACGGCTGTTTTGACCGCGTTCGCCGTGGCGTTTCTTTATTTGTTGGGTGCGGCCATCTTTGGTCGGTTGGCCGCTGTGGCAGGTGCGCTTCTGTTCTTGCTGATGCCACGGGTGTTCTTCCATGCACGGATTGCCGGCCTGGATGCGCCCGTGACCGCCATGATCGTGGCGGCAGTCTACGGGTACTACAAAGCCTTGGATCGAGCCTCGTGGATCCTGCCCGCAGCGCTTTTGTTCGGACTGGCCATTGCCACCAAGCTGAACGCCTTGTTTTTGCCCATCTTGTTTGCCTTTCATTATGCATGGGCCTCACGTCGTGAGTTTCGCGGCAGATGGTCTGCCCTTGTAGGACTGGGCGTCCTGCTTCCGGTGCTGCTCGTGTCCGCCTACTTTGCGGCGACCGCGAAACACGTCGTCCTTTTGGCCCTGGCTGGCGCTGCTTTGGTTGGTCTGCTCGCTTTGCGCAAGGACCTGTTGCGTCGTCCGTTGCACAGCGTTGGTCTCGTGCTGCCCGCCATTTTCTGGTTCCAGATCGTGATCGGAGGCCTGCTCCTGTTCGCGATCTGGCCGTACCTATGGCATCATCCATGGCACCGGTTTTTCGGGTACCTGGCGTATCACCTCAATCACGTCTACTACAACACCGAGTATTTTGGCAGGAACTACAACCTGCCGCCGTTTCCGGTCAGCTTCCCGTTTGTCATGACTCTGTTCACCGTGCCCGCCGTCACCTGTCTCCTTGCTCTGGGCGGCCTTGCTTTGGCGGTCAGTCGTGGTTTGGGCTGCGGCGCCCTGTGGCCCATCGACGCAGATGAGGTCATCGACGCAGATGAGGTCATCGACGCAGGTGAGGTCACCGAGGTCGGCCGGGACAGTCGGTTCGTTGATGGCGGCGAGGGCGGGTCGGCGCTGGACGGGCGCGCTGCGCACGGCGCACCCGCTCGTCAGGCCTCGTCTGAGCCCGGTTTCTGGCGGCCCCTGGTCGGACGCGATCGGGCGGGCATTTTTCTCGTGGTCGAATTGGCCCTGTTCCCCATTGTGCTCATCTCCTTGTCCACGACTCCCATTTTCGGTGGCACCAGGACCTGGATGCCGGCCATGCCCTTTGTCGCTCTGCTGGCAGGCTGGACTCTGGCCGAACTCGTGCGTTCGGTGGGCCGCGAGTTCCGGTTCGGCAAGCGGGCCCGTGTGACCCTGGCCGCAGGAGCCCTGGTCGCGGTGCTTATGCCCAGCGGGGCCGAAACGATCCATGCGGCCGACTTGGCACCCTCGTACTACACCCCCCTTGCTGGCGGAGTGCAGGGCGCAGCGACCATGGGGATGAAGCGACAATACTGGGGCTATGCCACCAGGGGGCTGCTCGGGTACCTCAATAAGCACGCGCCGCCCCACACGCGCCTCTATCTGCACGACATGAGTTACCTGGCGCGTAACCTATACGTACGCGATGGGCTGTTGCGGCCCGACATCTACGCGAGTGGAGGCGAATACGGCGGCGTATCTTCATCGAACATGGCCCTGTTTCTCTACGAGAAGCATCAGGTCATGTGGGAGTTTCTGATCTGGCAGGAGTACGGCACGTTCAAGCCGGTCAAGGTGTTTACCTTCGACGGCGTTCCGTTGGTCACCTTGTACAAACGAAGCGGCCACCGTCGCATCGAGCCCTATTTCATGGATCCGCCTTTCATGCGGATGAGCCGCAAGCGGTGATGATTCTTGTCGCAATTGAGGTTGGGCTTCACAGAAGACGCGTTCAAAAGGACGATGCGATGCAACACAGCACTGTCCTGATTCATCCACGGTAACGCTGAGTCGAACATCATGGATCCTGGCTATACCGATTCCACTACTCGTCCCTGGACGACAGCACCATCTTCGTGCCGAGTTTTCCCAACCCAGACTTCGAGACGGACGGATCCTGCGGCACCGCAGACG
>JAGGXR010000113.1 GCA_021162935.1 Deltaproteobacteria bacterium | reverse complement strand
TGGGCTCTCCCCGGAACCACCGGGACGAGGGCTGGGGAACGCGCGAAAATCCCGTCTCCTGCCCGGATCGCATGATTCCTTCGTTCAAGGACGGATCGCGGCGCTGCCATCGCCAATCGCCAGCGCCGGCCCGTGCCGCTCACGTCGCACAAAACCCCACTTCTGGGATGGGAACTATCCATTTCTTTGGGCAGGCTCCACCTTAAATTCGCCCGTTTTTGGTCCAAACAATGGGGTCCACCGCACAGTGCGATCTCGCGACCATCTGGCCACCGACACCGTCACTCAGACGCCCCTCACCATCCAGTCTGCCCGGGCCACCCGCATATCCTGATTTTTGAGTCTACCGACTTGCGGCAAGACTGTCACGGCTACACATGGCGCGCCACAACAACACGACAAGGATATACAAGCTGATACATCCGCCCGACAGGCCGGTGCTCACGTCGCAGGCAGGGGCCGAACGAAGCACCCAAGCTCTTGGAGCAACTCACGGAGCTTCGCATAGTCCTCCTCCTGCTGCCGGGCGGACCTGGTGACCCGGGCCAGAGCGCTCGTGTGGTAGACCGGGAACAGGATCCTGCCGAACCATTCATGGGGCTTGGCAACGGCCTCCTTGAACTCCAGGCGGTGCCGCTCGATATTCTTGATAGCGTGCAGGGCCTTTCTCCCCTGAGTGACCACCACCTTGGGGTCCACCTCGACGAGAATCCGCCTCAGGTTCTCGGAGCACGCCTGGACCAGGGCGGGCAAGACGTAGTACCTTCCTTTCCTCTTTCTTGGGAGGCACAAGACGGCGTTCGTGACGTAGACGTCCTCGGGTTTGAGTCCCAGAACGTGCCGGAGGATGTGGTCGAAGAACCTGCCCGACGGGTCGGTGTCTGGTCGGACGGTGAGCCGCTGCTTGGTCGGGTCATAGGTGTCGGCGTAGTTCGGCGCCTCCACGATGAAGAGGACCTCAGCATCCGTGTTCCCCTCTTCGTGGAACAAGGGGTGCGCCCAACCGCCTTCTGGATCGTAGTGGATCAAGGGGGGATCCATCTGGCGACACTTGGTGCACCGTCGCATCTCGCGCCGCCACGCAGGATCCCTTCCTGCCCCGTGGCCCATTCCTGTTTCGCTGTGATCGTCTCCTCGCATGTCACTCACCTCCGGTGCCTGTGGATCGTCGCCACGCAGGTGCCCGCCGCCGGCGCCCATCCCTCGTTTCCCTCCCACTCCTCCCACAACCGCTACGTCTTGGACGCTCTCGGCGGGATGCTTCTGACAGGACTTTCGGCTGCTATCTGCGGAACGGATCGCCTAAACCGGTCCGCGAGTTGGGTGGCGGTGGACGGCGCGGCTTGGGAGCCCGGTCCACAGCTACCCGGAGCCGGCGGCCGCTGCGCATTTGCAGTCCGCGGGCGTTGATGGAATCGGCAACTTGCCAGCAGCCCCATGACCTCTGGGTCCCGCCGGTTGTACTGGAACGTCAGGATCTCCAGCTCGGGTGTCGTGCGCAGGCGAGCGGGCAGCGTCGCCACCCGATCGAGGAACGTGGACACGTCCATTCGGGCATCGTTCAACAGCTCCTTGAGCACGTAGGTCACCAGCAGCACCAACCCCACCTTGAGCAGAGAGAAGAGCGAGTCCAACTCCACGTCGTGGGCGAAGACGTTCCGCCGACTCTCCAGCACCTGTTGCCGCCCTCGATAGGTCGCGAGCTTCTCTTCTGTTCGCTCGAGCCTGCCGTTGGCTTTGTCGAGTCGCTTTGTCCGCTTCGCGACCTCCTCGGTGCGCTCGGCGACCTCGATGGCCAGATCCCGCTGCTCCTCGACCAGCTCCTGGGTCTTCTTGGTGACCGAACGGCCCGGCACCAGTCGAGGCTCCACGTGACGGTGGACTGTGGCCTGACGGCGTTGCCGGCGCGCCAGCAGCTTCTCCTCCTCACGGAGCCGACGGGCACACTCCTCGACATCTGTCTGCTGGCGTTCCAGCCGCTGCTCGGCCCCTCGGATCTTGCCGGCCAGCTCGTCCAGCTCGGTCACCACGCTCACGTTGTCCACAAGCTGCTTGCCGTACCCATGCACCTGCTTGAGACCCACCGCCTGGTTGATCGCTCGAAAGTTGAGCTCCTGTGCAGGCCAGCGGTCGAAGTACAGGTCCGCGAGGTCTCCAGCCTTCCACTCCCGCTCATCGAGCTTCGTGCTCGCCCCCAGGTAGGTCACCTTCCCCTTTGTACGCCGTTCGACCTCGACCACCCGCATGCGGAACGTGCCGCCCTTGACATCTGGGTCGTTGAAGTCCGCCACACCCACTCGCACTCGGTCGCCATCCCGGTACGCCCGGTAGTTGGTCCGGTTGAAGATGTGCTTCCCCTTCATCCAGCTCGGCCGAAGTCGAGTCACCCAGGCTCGGCCAGGCTTACCATCCTCCAGACCCTTGAGGAACGGCACGGAGTTGCCCTCAGCATCGATCACCACGATTCGGCCTACAGAAGACGAGCCCCACATCTCCTCCAGCCGATTCAGCATCTTGGGCACCACCTTGACCAGCGCAGCCCGCCCACTGTGCGTCACCATCCACAACGGAACCCCGTAGCCCGAGTGGAACGCGACCTGCTCCAGACCAGGCATCGTGCGGCCAACGCAACTGACCTTGGTCGACTGGCTGAACAGCCGCGTCCAAATTGGCTTCGTCGTGCCGTCCACATATGCCACCACTGCTCGACGCTCATCACCCCACGCCCGCGTCTGCGCCAGCCAGAGCCCGCCGTGGACCTCCCACAGCCTGCTGGCCACACCTGCGTACTTCAATTCTCGGGTGAACTTGTCCAGGGTGGCGGGCATGTACGCAAACCCGCAAAGCTCACCCAGCAGCTCACCACGGGGCACCCGGATTCCGTCCCATCGACCGCTGCCCAAAAGAGGGCTGACCAGCAATCCGTACACCCTGCGCTCGATGATCTCCGGCCGCATCTGGCTGACCTGCAGCCGCTCCGGGTTCATCCCCTCCCGCTTGAGCGACACACTGGCGAAGCCCGGGCCCATCTCGTCGCCGGGACCTTTGCGCAACCGCTCGTTGTACGACGGCAGGAATCGTCCATACTCGTCCCGATCATCCCTGTCCGGCGGCCTCGATGGATCGGGACGCTCCAACCCCACCACGTGCTCTTGGATCGCCACGGTCAGCTCCTTGACATAGCCGGTCGCCTCTGCCGCTGCCTCCACCAGCTTCATCCCGCCCAGCTCCAGCCGCCGCTCGCCAACACCAGCGCGACCTCGACGAGGCCCAGGACGCCCAGAAAGCCCGGCCTCCTTGAGCACGCGCTTGACCTTCGTCGTGCTGGTCTCGAAGCCGTGGAACTTCCGTACATGCACCACGATGTCCTCGGCGTTGATGTCCGGGTCCACCTGCCGCAGCGTGCAGATCGCGGTCCGCACCTGCGGGGGCATCGGGGTCGGCGGACCAATCCGCCGGCTGATCAGCCCGTCGAACCCATGCGTGCGGTAGCGCGTCTGCCAGCGCCGGAAGCTGGACCGATGAGCCCACGTCACCACCCGCTCGATCGCCCTTCGCTCCGACTCGTCCTCGGGCCGCCCCATCACCTCTCGAAGGGCGGCAAGTCGCCGCAGCGCATCATCGAACCGCGACCGCCGTGTCTCCGCTGACAGCCGTACCCACACCCTGCGGACCTCCGCGTCCTCGGGCTCGTAGTCTTCCCAATCACATTCTGGGCGGCGGTAGTCCCGCGCTCCCACATCGTTGGCATGCTGGTCGTCCATAGCCCCAATAGATCATCTCGGGCGCGGCGTGTCGATCACAAAATACTCAACACAACGTCCCGGCCACTTCGACGAACTGCCGGATCGCTTCGCCCGCACCAACTCCCCCGCCGCTATCACAGCGCCCACGTCTTCCTGCTCACCCGGGCCTTGCCGCCCAACACTCAGCCGAAAGTCCTGACAGTACGGCAACCGCACCGGACCCCCCCTGGATGCCCACCAAGTCTCCGGACACGAGCCCCCTTCCGTCCGAGAAGTAGCCCGCATCCTCCACCACGAGCCGGGTCTCTTCCAGGCCGGCCCCCACGGCGTGGGTCAAAAACACCCCTGCGTCCACGGCGAACGATCCGGCCACGAGGTGCGCATCCACCTGGTCCAACCGGGAGGGATCGAGGTCTTCTGGGATGGGAACTAAATAACGTTGTGTCACTCGCCATAGCCGATGTCCTCCAGATTGGCCCACATGATCCGGTCGAGCCTGGCTGACTGCTTCGTCTGCTCGCGCAGGGCGGCGGTCAGGCGCGTCATCTTCTCTTCGAACGGCTCGCCGTCATCTTCAGCAGGTGGCGCGCCGACGTAGCGGCCGGGGGTGAGGATGTGGTGATGTTTACAGTGTTCATATCACGCGCCCCAACAGATAATATATCATACGATAAAGGGGAGAAATGTCAGGCGGGATTTCCGTCCGGGAAATTTTCAGGACTGCAGGTGACTCACGATCTGAGCGCCAGATGCCGTCAGATAGCTCTCTGAACCCCCCTGTGCAGCGATTCCCGACCACATAAAGCCAAGCTGAAAAAACGGCTCCAGCGGCCCACACTGGAGCCAGGACACGGCGAAAGGGAGCTCGTACAGGCGGCCCCGGACGACCGCTTCCTCCACGGAGAGGACGCCCCGGCAGAACCGGTCATGATTCCAGCGAATCTTGCCCCGGAGAAACGGAAAGGTCAAACACAAGACTATCGCCAATCTTTCTCATTGCTCGGACACGGATGGAAGGTGTCAGACACGAGCACCTATCGACGACCAACGGCAGGACGTTGTCTCGTGCGACGGGAACGGCCCGATCGAGCCCCGCTCCAACGTGCACAACGCGCCTGGACAAGAGCCGTTGCGAGATGGGTCAGCGGATCGACGGCGTGGCCACGCTTCATTCGCGCCAGGATGGTGCGCGCCCGCAGGCAGGTCCAGCGCCCCACCCGGCCGTGTGATCGTCGCGGCGTTCCCTGATACGTCCCCTGATCGGTCGCACCTTCTGCGACATCCAATGGGCCCAGCCGGACGAAGACCCAGGTGGCGGGCAGATCGACCCGACATCGACGCAGCAGCGTGAAGGCCGCCAGTTCCACGGATGGCAGGCCGACGTGGCGCAAGGGGCCGGCAATCGCCCCTGCCGCTCGACAGACCTTGAACGCACGCTCCAGGCCAGCGGGTGACTGCGAGGCTCGGTCCAGGATGTCGCCCAGCTTTCGGGATCGATTCAGCAGGGACCGAAGCCGCCAGGGCTCCCGGCAGATGGCACGCAGGGCCGCAGACTGGGCCGGCTCGACAACAGGCGACGTCCGGTGGTCCGACGGCGTGGCCGAATCGGCACCGGGCAGATGCTTCTCTGTCGGCTTGTGTTGCACATCGCCACAGATCCCACGCAGGGTCAGTCCGCCACCCACCCTGGAAACGACCTTGTGGCCAAGTCGATCACGCACGAGGCGATCCAAATGACGGGACACACGGTCCACCTTGGTCTGGGCCACCTCCCGACAAACGGATCCAAGACGCTTCGAAAGCGCTCGCGCGTCCGGATCCGCCATTCGCGCCAGGCGGCCTGTCACGTAATGATCGCCGCAGAGGGCCGACAGCCGGTCCAAGACGCGCGGGGAGGTCAGGGCGTCACGACCAGCGTTGCCCAGCACGCGGTAGACACGCGTCATCACGAACAGGTCCTCGTAGCATGCTCCCAGACGCTCACAATCTCGAAACCGCAGACATCGCGTCAAACGGCGTGCCAGCGAAGGCGTGGCCGCCAGAGCCTCGTGGCAGAGCCGGATCGCCTGCTTGCGATCCATAAGCGCCTCTTCGACCCGTTCCCGACCGAAAAAGCCGCTGCCCGCCTTGTCGAGTTTGAGGCAGGCAAGCTGGCGCTGCACCATGACGCGGCAGGAATCTTTTCGTTTGTTCGTCTGTCTGGGCCGACAGGCCCCCACCACGGCCATTGCAACAAAGATCGCGGACCAAGGCAGCACGGCCAAAGTCGCCCGAACGGCCACAGCGTGCAGACGAGCAACCCCAAAGAGCAACCGTCCCAACGAACGCAGTCTCGGACGATACGAACGGAACAACAGGTTTGGTGTGACCGATCTGGTCATCGAACCAGGAAAAAGAGCCAAATCACGGCCACGGTGGCGACGCTGGCGTGGATCATCGTGGATTTGCGCAACTCCGTCGACCGGGCTACGCGAGCCTTCGACAGGACTTTGTTGAACTTTGCCCACCAAGCGTCACCGTGCACCCCGATGGCGACACTCACAGGCACCAAGGCCACGCCCGCCATCACGTCCGCAACGTAGTGCATCCTCAGATACAAGGTAGACAGGACCGTGCTCAACACGAAAGGCGTCAGCAGGCCGCCCAACAGCTTACTGTGGCGAAAAGCAATGAACAAGACGGTCAACGGGACAGCCGTGTGGAGACTGGGAAAACAATCATACTGATACCGAAGGGTATCCATCTGCATGACTTCCAGCGTGCCGTGGGCCGTCAAGGGAACGGTGTAGAGATGAGCCACCTCGCTGAACCGTGGTCCGGCAACAGGAATCAAGATATAAAATAGGTACCCGATAAAGGCGGTGGACAGGAAGGCGATGACCAGCTCCCGAAACGCAAATCTTGGGCGAGCGATGTACAGAAACAGACCCACGATGACCGGATACACGTAATACCCGATATAGTAGACCTGCTTCATGTACCAGGTCATCGCTGGAGAGATGACCGCCTGGAGCCCCACGCTCGCATGGCCGCCGAACAGGTGCTCGTCCACGGCGATCATCCAGTGGTCCTTTGGGGTGATACCCAGCCACAGGACCACCTCGTTGAGGTGCAGATGCTTGAGGCTCTCATAGATGCCCAGGCAGAGGACGGCGGGCATCCAATCCCGCAAGACGGCCATGGTGCGAAACCGATCCATTCCACCCATCGAAGCGTTCGGACGGTGCCGATGCAGCCGAATCCAAAGATGCCAAACCGCCAGGCTCACGAGAAAGAGCGTCAGAAAAATAGCAGTGAAGTAGGTGAGACGAGACCGACGAATCGGCTCGAACAGAGGGGCATCGTGGGCCACACTCAAGGCCACGAGAACCAAAAAAAACACGGCGCCGACCGCTTCTTCCGGTCGAAAGGCGTCCGCCGCGGGTTCGGTCCTGCCCGATGCCATCGCTGTCTGCCCCATCTGTCTCGCGTCACGTGTCACCAACCAAACACCTCGAACACAACGTTCGCCACGCGCAACCGAGCGACTCGGTGCCACGAACCCATTGTTGCGCAAGACGACATAGCCTGATCTACGTGACCTGCATATAGGGCATTTTCCGTTTCGTTTCAACTGTCGTTTGACATCTACCGGGCCACCACGTACCATTGAATTTATCTGTTGACGGCTTGATTGGCAACCGAAGCGGCAGATGTGGAATGCACGGTCATGAAAAAGCTACCTCCCAAATTGCCAAAAACGCCGGCATCCTTCCTGAACAGCAAGGAAGCAAGGGTCACGAGGCGAGACTTCCTCTCATCCTCGTCCCTGCTGCTGCTGACCCTGGGAACGAGCACCCTGGCGCAGGCAGGACGAGCCCCTCGCCCCGGCGCCCCGTCTCGTCGTCCGCCCGAAACTGACGGCGCGACGCCAGACGGCCCGAACGCTGACACTCCATCCTCAGACGCTCCACCCTCGGGATCGCCAGGCACCGAACCCCTGTCCGCGCAGCACTGCTCCCACGGCTCACATGGCTCACATGGATCGCACGGGTCGCATGGATCGCACGGGTCACATGGATCCCATGGCTCGCATGGATCCCACGGCTCGCATGGGTCTCACGGCTCCCACGGTTCCCACGGCTCCTGGTAGGCATTTGATGCAGCGACAACCTCAGGCCCAAACGGACCGGGCAATCGGCGTGATGGACTCGGGCCTGGGAGGCCTCAATGTCCTGGCCGAAATCCATCGGCAGGCCCAGCATCAGAATCTGATCTACTACGCGGACACCGCCCATTGCCCCTATGGAAACAAGTCGGTGGACTTCATTCGCAAACGGGTCCACGACATCACGACCGAACTGATCGAACAGGGCGTTTCCGTGATGGTCCTGGCCTGTAACACGGCCTCGGCGGCGGCCCTCGACTGGCTTCGAACCCAGGTGGACATTCCGGTAGTCGGCATGGAGCCCGCCATCAAGCCGGCAGCAGCGGCGACGAAAAACGGACGGGTCGGAGTGCTGGCCACTGGGGTCACCCTCCAGGCCGATCGGTTCGCCAGCCTGCTGGAACGATTCGCTTCCGGCATCGAAGTCATCAGCGAACCGGCCCAGGAATTCGTAGACCTGGTCGAGGCCGGTCGCCTGTCCGGCCCCGATGTGGAGCGCATCGTTCGCGACAAACTAAGGCCCCTCATCGAAGCGCGTGTCGACACCTTGGTGCTCGGCTGCACCCATTATCCGTTCCTGACGCCTCTGTTCGAACGGCTTCTGCCGCCGAACGTCACCATCATCGATCCAGGCCCCCAAGTGGCGGCCCAGGCCCTACGCGTCCACCCAACTCAGGGCAGCCTGGGTGACGAGACCGGTCAGGGACAGGTCACCATCCTCTCTTCTGAATCGAGCCACTATGCGACCGAAGCAGCCAGGCGCCTCTGTCCGGAACTCTTTGCCAGCCCTGCGTTCGATCCGTCCCAACAGGACGAAACGGCCAGAAAGCCCATCGAGACGACCTCCAAAATAGCTGAAGGAAACGAACCATGACCCACCCGCTCGGCACTCCCCAGGCGCCCACGAGGCTGAACGGTTCGAAATCATGGAATTCTTTGGCTCGCCTCGTATTCTGGTTCACCGCCTCCGAACAACCGCATCTTCTTGCCCTGAAACCAGGACGGCTCGGCCAATCGCACAGCTTCCCTGAACCACCAATGGCTCCCTTTTTCCCTAAGCCACGACGCCTTTCCCTGGCCGGACACATCCAATTTTTTGGCCCTTGACAACGGCCGTTTCAATCTGTGTAATCACGTTTCAGCTCACATGCGCCTTGGCCGGGGCTTCATATGGTATGGAGTTTCATGAAAAGACGCATCAACGTATCAGGAGGTAGGAAACAATGAAGGACGTCATCAAAAAGGCAGTGCTCCTGCTCGCCGCCCTGGCGATGTTCGCCATGACCGCATGCTCCTATGCCGGCATGGCCTCGCACAATGGCAAGCTGTATGTGGCTCGCAACGACATGTTCCTGTTCGGGGCCCTCCGCGGCGTGTATGCCTGCACCGACGCCGGCGGCACCCTGCAGTGCAGCAAGGCGGGCAACCCATAAGACCTGCCCTGGTCTCCTCCCATTTTTTCTTACCGCTATGAACGACACCCAACACAATCACACCGAGACGATTTTTTTACCGTCGTCCTCTGTCTGCGCTTCCTGGGCGCAGACAGACCCTGCGACGAGGTGGCCCGGGCTCATCATCGGCGCCCTCATATTCTCCATGGCAATCCAGGGCTGCAGCCGCCGTCACGAACAGCACAAGAAGGCAGCCCAGGCTGCCCGCTGCCCGAGGGCCGTGGTGGCGTGGACTGTAAAAACCCCTGGGGCGCCATACGTGCGGGCGGGCATCAGCACGAGGCCCACGGGCCAGGAAGACCGGCTCATGTCCCGTCTTCCCACCCTCGTCACCGAATGGGCCAAGCAATGTCGCGCTGAAAACCGCTGGCAATGCTCGGCTCCAGTGATCGTCGCGTTTGAACGGGGCAAGGCTGCAAAACCCATCAACGTGTCGGCCCAGACATCCTGCGAAGCGGCTCGCTGCCTCGCCACGAAGGCGACCTCGTTGTCTCGGATGGACTTCGTGGCGCCGCAGACCGATGTCTGCGTCTACCTGGAGATCCCCAAGGCGACACAACGAAAACGGTGAGCGTATTCGACTAGCGACGTATTCGACTAGCGACGCATACGGCGGGCTCGCCGGATGGCAGCCTGGATACGACGACGAAAACGAACCATCTCCAGGATGGAATAGGTTGCGAGCGAAAGGGGGATCCGCAAGACCACGAAGAGGCCCGTGGTCAACTGCGACGTGGTAAGCGGCCCTGACCGGGCCGGCAGGAACTCCAATTCCACCCCGACAATGCTCAGACCAACGCCCATCAGGAAACCGGCTCGTCCGTCCAGCACAAATTCGGGGCCACCGTACAAGGACAACCCGGACGTCAGGTGAACAAGTTCGACCTGGAAACCAATCGATTGGTCCGCCAAGGCGCGTCCCTTGACCCCGTACGTCGCTCCCATCGTCAAGATCCAGTAGGGTTTGACCACGGAATAACCTGCCCGGACCCGGCCCATCATGGACCATGCCTCGCTCCATCGGGCCTTCCATCCCGGTGTGCCTGGGCCCACCAATCGCCCGACCCCGAAGTAGGCGTCTAGGTCGATCCAATGCTCGTCCGGAGCATTGATGGGAATGGCCTGGGCAAAGGCACGCGACTCGTGCAGCAAGCCGATCAGGCACAGCACGGCCGTCAGCAAAGACCGCCACCGCAGATTCTGTCTGTGTCTCATAGTCTTGGGACTATTTTCTCTCGGTACTGACTTGTCAAGTGCCAGCAAAGTCTACTGTTCTTGTTGCCAAAACGGCACGTCTCAAGTATTTTTGATGGATGCAAGCAAAAGCACGAGCTGACGCAATCGTCCAGGATCGAAATATGTCAATCTTGTGAGGTGACACCAATGGATTCCGGCCCTACCCTGCCCATCGGGCCTATTCCCGATGAAAATCCTGAACGAACGGTCCTGTGGCTGAGGCAATTCCTTAGAATGCTCGCCCATGAACTCGCCGGGCCATTGACCCCCTTGACCGGCCACATCCAACTCCTGGCGACCACGGGCAGGGGAAACCTCACATCACTCCAGACCAGAAGTGTCGAGTCCCTCAACAGTGTCTCCGCCCGTCTGCTCCGATTCTACGAAGCCGTCCTGGAGGTCGTTCGGCTGGAACGCGGAGCCGTAGGGACCACCTGGAGCGAAGAGGACCCGGTGGATCTGCTCGGCCGGACCGCAGCGCTCTTCGAAGACGATGCCAGGCAAATGGGCATCAGCCTCCACATCGAACCGCCCACAAAAACCTTCCGAATCGTCACAGACCCCAGACTCGTCTGCTCTCTGACGGGACATCTCGTGCGCAACGCCATCGGCTTCACGCCTTCGGGAGGCACGGTCCAACTCAAGGCGACCCAGCCAGAAGACGGCTGGTTTCAACTCGTGGTGGAAGACCAGGGGCCGGGCGTGCAGGACAATGAACTCGACACGATCTTCAATCCCTTCGTCAAACTCTCCAGGCCCGACTATGATGTCGAAGGGCCGGGCCTGGGACTGACCGCTGCCGCCCTGATTGCGCACACGTTGGGCGGCACCATCCACGCGGAACGGACGAATCCCGGCCTGCGCGTGATCACGACCCTGCCGATTGTGCCCCCAGAGGACGTCGTGGCGCACGAAAAAGACCAAAAATCCGAATATGCCACTTCGAAACCCGACGGCCGGAAGGACAGGACTGAAGACCAACCATGAACGACGCCATGGCATCCAGCCTGGCCGGCCAGCAGGGCCGCCAATCAACGACCGTTGCGGCGGAGGACTCCGGCCCGCCATCAGGCCATCATCGATCGGCCGGCACTGCCCCTGACCCGATGGATGAAGACCAAACACGAAATCGCAAGGGACAATGGTCTGCTCTGCGGCTCCTGATGCTTGTCCTGGCCGTCGCCTGGACGGCCATGGTGGTCGTGGGCACGGCGTTGCCGCCAGATATGGTTCCCAAAACCGCCCTGCACATTTGGGACAAAGCCATCCACTTCACTCTCTTTGCCGGATTTGGTTTCCTGTGGCTCGCTGCTATGCCTGCAAAGGCGATATGGTCCATCACTGTGGTGCTCGCAGGCGTATCCTTGGGCATGATCACGGAACTCTACCAGCACTATTGGATTCCAGGTAGAAGCGGAGACCCGAAGGATTTCCTGGCAGACTGTATCGGAGTCCTGGCGGCTTGGATGCTCTACGTCCTGGGACGATTCGTGATCCGGCGTCTCACGACCGAAAAGAAGGCCTGACGGGAATCGGCACGCAAAAAAGCGATACGACCAGACGGAGCACCGTTGGTCACCGACGCCGACGAACCCACAGAAAGAAGACCAAGACAAAGGGGATGAGCGACCAAGGCCATCGGTCCTGTCCGGCAGCCCTGCAACTGCATCCCCCGATGAAGCGGCCACGATCGGGGCCGGCATGGTGCATGCCGATGTCACAATTGCTCGTCTTGCCGGCCAGCACGTCACAGCGCCTGCTGGCTGCCGCGTATCCAAATGCCTCGGCCGACACGTGGTAGTTGCCGGGTGTCAAACCAATCTCATAATGGCCATCGTCCGAGGTGATCACCCGATGTCCGTCCACGGTAACGATTGCCCCGGCCACCGGAGTGGCATCCTTCACATCGTCCAGGGTCAGGCCGTCGGGCAGGACCCGAACCATCCCAGCCAGTTTGCCGTGATCCTCGGCGATGGGGACGCAACTCCCCGTGGCGTCACACTCTTGCTGATCCGGACAGGTGCCACAACTGTGACCGCATCGAGGATCCGGCCCGCACTGGCGCCCCGCGCACGTGGGCTCACAGGTCCCTGTTCTGCACTGGCCGTCATCGCTGCATGTCTGATCTTCACTGCAGAAACCGCACAGAGCACCGCAAACGGGATCCGGTCCACAGTGACGATTCGAACAATTCGGCTCACATCCAGGCGTCACACAGGACCCCAGGAGCGTGCATTCCAAGCCTGAGTCGCAGATCCCGCATGTCGTCCCGCACTTCGGATCCGGACCACACTGGCGTCCGTCGCAGTCAGGTACACATGGCCCGGCCTCGCATTGGCCATTGTTGCAATGCTCCGAATCCCCACAGGTGCCACAGCTCATCCCACAGATGGGGTCCGGACCGCAGTTGCGCCCGGAACAATCGGGCCCCACGACATTGAACGTCAAGGTAACCTCTGGGCCGAACCTCGTGGAACGATGATCACCGAGTTTCCACGAAGTCACGTATTGCCCGGGGCTGTCGGGCGCCGTGGCCGGAATCCCGACCTGGGTGAACAACACTCTGATGCAGCCAGCCGAATCGTTGCAGTCCGTGCCCGACGGACTGCTGCTCTGCGACCGCACCTCCTGATTCGCTGTCTGGTCGAGCCCGATCCAATCCAGCCCAGTCAGAGCATCCCTACTTCCATCGGGCGTTCCGAGTTCCACGGCGTGGCCGATATCCGAACCTCCGTCGTCGGTCCAAATCGTCCGTCCCGTATTCTTGAACTCGATCCAGAAATGGAATGACTGCCCCACACAGACATCATAGTCCACATCAGCGCTCGGATTCGGATCCGCATCCGAACGAAAATCCACCAGTTCCGCATCGAGGTCTGGCGCCTCGACCAGATTGTCCCGACGAATCGCCAGATACGTCGAACTCACCGAGTTACGCAGATTATGAACGATCCCGGTGCTGCATCCCCTGGATTCATATGTCCACAGGCCGTTCCAGGGATCTCCCTGGTCAGCCAAAATGATGTGGCCCGCCGTGTCATTCGAATTCCGGTAGACCAGTGCATCCGCCGGCAGCAATTGCGACCACTCGATATGAAT
The DNA here is from genome assembly GCA_021162935.1 of Deltaproteobacteria bacterium. Taxonomy (GTDB): domain Bacteria; phylum Myxococcota_A; class Polyangia; order HGW-17; family SLPX01; genus JAGGXR01. The sequence continues at coordinate 1,692 of JAGGXR010000113.1, read as the reverse complement.
CCAGTGGTTGCTCCCGTCGTGGAACACCTTGGTGCTATATGGATGCGCGTTCTCGGTGACCGGACTCGCGCTTGGCACCTGCCAGACCTTGGCCACGAAGCCGGAGCAATCGGCACCATAGGACCCGGTATGCGTGCAGTTCGGACAACTACCCGAACAGGTGCCATGTTGGCTCCCGTCCGTACGCCAGCAGCCATGTCCCCACCAATACGAATATCCAACGGCCGGTCCGGCTCGGTCTAAAATGTCCTGCCGCGTCTCGGAAGGTGGATCGCCGCGCACATCCGTTCCCACCAGCAACACCAACACAGCCAGGCCAGTCAGAGCAGGCTTCAGGCCCGACAAGCCCGACCGCGAAAACCGAAACCACCCCATCCATCGACTCCTCGATACGTGCCACATGCGATTCCTATTCATGGCAGCACCGTCCGAATCGTCACGCCATCATCGAATAAGGACATGTGATAGATGTTCCCGTCGCGGCCCACCCGAACCTGACGATACGTCTCCTCGGGCCGAACATCGCTCAACACGCGCTGCCGCTCCATCTCCACTCCATCGGGACCAACGAGGACGAGTTCGTCCATGCAGACGTCTCCGTTCGGCTTCAGCCGAACAGCGACCAGAATCCGGCCGTCGGCCAACCCTTCGAGGTCGATGACCTGCCGAACGGGTCGGTCGAACCGGACCCGGCTCACGAGCCGAGCCGGCGCAAAGGGCCCCCAGGTGCCCTCCAAAATCCACACGGTATCGGGGCGCATCCGTTTCGCTCGTAGCACCCGTGCCCCGTCGGGCCGCCCGAGCACCTCCGGCCGTTTTCGATCGGGCCATCCGGATCGATCCGCCACGCAAACGAGACGACGATGCTCCACCTCGACCCACAAACCATCGTCTCGGGCGAACAGGGCGGTCACGCCACCTGGCTCAGGAATCCCTGGTCCTTGCAGGTCCGTCTTCCCAACGACTCGGCCCGTTCCATCCACCACGAACACCCGCCGCGAAACCAATCGATCCAACAGGGCCAGCCGACCGGGTTTCCCGGAAAGAAGTGCCAAATCCTGCACAGCGCCATCAGGAATGCCGATCACCTTTTGCAGGACGCCGTCGGAGCCGAACACCTCGATCCGATCGTTCACCTGGTCCAACAGGTAGAGGCGGCCTGCGGCATCCACGTCGAAACTCATGGGGCCTTCTGGAGCGCCCATCTTCGGCATCAAGCGGCCCACCCGGCCCACGCCGCTGCCCCAGGAAAGCTCCCACACCCGGCCGGAAACCGCTCCGGTCCCGCTGCTGGACGCCATCGGGCCATGTCGACCGCCCAGGGCCCAAAAACCGAAACCCCGACCGGCCAAAGGACTGCGTACCAACGAACGCGATGCAGCAAGCCGCACCGTGCGATGCGTTCCGGTTCCCGATTCGTGCCACCACCACAAACCGACCACTCCGAGCGCCCCCAACGCAACGACCACCAACCATTGACCAGAGGCCTTGTGCCATAGATGTTCCATGACAATGAGTTTATCACTTTTTTTTCTGACCATCGATGCTATTTTTGTCCCACCGCAATCGCTCTCACCTTCACCAGTCCACTCCCATCGCCTCGCGCTGCCTCTCGTCCACTCCCATCGCCAGACGGCATTGGGGAGGGCGCAGCCCAGGTCGCGGTTCGAAAGGGCGTTCCCGTCGAGTCGC